>NZ_JBQQCL010000006.1:0-227810 GCF_052246725.1 Pseudalkalibacillus sp. R45
CTAGATCTGTGTTTATGTTGACTGCGATATGCACAATATTCACCTCAAGAATATTATGCAGTTATCCGACAAAACTGTACATTTTTAAACGATCACTTCTGTACATCTTAAAATTAGCATTTATACCTATTATGGATTTTTAATTGATATTTGCAGGTTTTTGCATGAATCTCTTTTAATGAATGAAGATGCACGAGGAGACAAGTTCATTAATTTTGAACAAGATTCTAAAGCGATGGTATATTTATATGAGGATTTTGTACGTAACTTTTATAGAAAAGAATTGCCAGAGAGTAGAGTGTACAGAGAGAATATTTATTGGAATGCAGAAGGAGAAGATTTAGATTATTTGCCCATTATGCAGACTGATATTTCAATTGAAATGTATGATAGAAAGATAATTATGGACACCAAGTATTATCAAAATGCGACCTCCTCTAGATTTAATAATGAAAAATTAATTAGTGGAAATTTGTATCAGCTGCATGCTTATTTAAGTAATTTTATTAATAAAGATAAGAAAGATTTAACGGGTGTTTTGTTATATCCAACAGTTGATAAAGATTTAGATTTATATTATAAGATTCTCGGTTCAAAAGTTAAGGTATGTACTGTGGACCTTAATCAGGATTGGAGAAAAATACACCAAAGGCTATTGAGCATTGTAGCATAAATTTGAAAAAAGAAGGTTCCAACATTTTTTAACGGGTTCTATTTTAAAGTACACACAGTATAATTCACACATGAAAACGCATGTGATTTCACCATCACATGGCGTTTTTCTTGTTTTAAAGTAAAAAAGGCACTTGAATTCACACCCCGATTCACAGGGTAAGAAATAATTTATGTAGGTGGTGTGATTCTTGTGTGATTTGCTTTGTGAATTGTGAATAACAAAGGACCGCTAGAAAAATATGTTAAAATATAGATATGAAATATTTATGTATGATCTTCAAGAAAAGGGCAGGATTCTGGAATAAGAGGTTGCTATATTTAATCCACAAAAGGGCATTATTTTGAATAACCTACCAAGATTGTGAACGGGTAACATCGATTGGTTTCTGTATACTTTCCATCATCCAAAGCAGTCTCTTTGTTTCTATTTGCTTCCCCTGCTCGAATCTGAAGGGCAGAATAATGGAAGACTCAGTTTCGAGATAAATTTATAAGTATTGTTACAAATTAATACAATACATGTAAAAATTATTATATAAATACAAAAGGAAAACAACTAATAAACTCTCTTAATAAAATCTCGTAGAGTCATATATTGTGTAAGGTTAAGAAGGGGTGAAGTGTTATGTATAACAAGATATTAGAACTATTAGATGCAGGGGGGGAGACTCGAAATATAGAATTTAAGAAGACATATGATTGGAATAACCCACAGCATAAGGCGAAGATTGTAAAGTGTATTTTGGCAATGAGTAATACTAAAGATGGTGGTTACTTAGTTTTAGGGATAGATGAAGAAAAATATGGTGAAGAAAAATTAACCGGTATGGAGCTAGAGCATTTTGATATATTAAACTACGACCACATAATTGTCGAGGTAAATAAGTTTGCCGATCCACCAATTTCTTTCCACATGTACCCTGTACAAGAAGAGGGGAAGCATTTTGTATTGTTACGCATTCCTGAATTTGACGAGCTACCTATTGTTTGTAAAAGAAGTGGAGAACAAGGGTTAAAGGAAGGGGCAGTATTCTCTAGATCGAAAATAAAACCTGAATCTGCTCAAATTAGAAGTCAGTCTGAGATGAGAGAGTTAATTGATATCGCAATAAATAAAGGGATTAAAGAATTCTATAAACGTGTAAGAGACTCTGGTTTACAAGTAACGAATAGTGATTCTAGCGACGAAAAATATGCTAAAGAAATACAAATGATTAAAGATATAGATGTATTAAATACTATACGTGAAACAGGATACTGGAGAATTACTATTAGACCTAGATATTATCTTGAAAACCGAATAGACTCTTTAACAAATTGCAGGAAAGCAATTATGGAAAACCAGCTTAGTCTTAGGGGATGGAATTTTCCTCATTTTAGAGGTATCGAAAATGGAAATAATTTTATCCAAGCATCAGAAAATTGGGGGGAGCACAAGGAACTACTGAGGCTATATAAAAGCGGTAACTTTGTTTACTTTAAGGCTATGAGAGAAGACTACATAGATAAACAACACTTGAGGAATGTAAAAGGTAGAGGGTTGGCCATTATGAATACCTTATTTCTATTTAGTGAGATTTTTGAATTTGCATCTAGGCTCTCACAAACGAATATACTTGGGGATGAGATAACAGTCAGCATAAAATGTTTTGGTATTAAGGATAGAGAACTTTTTTTCTTTGAACCAATGCGGACTCTATTCAGCGATTATGTTTCTACAATAGAAGATTCTGCAGAATGTATCGTAAGTGTAGGAATAGAGGAATTAATTGCAGATAGTGAAAAAATAGCAATTGAAACTTTACTACAATTGTTTGAGAATTTTAATTGGGATGCATCTGGCTCTATTGGAATTTTTAGAGAAGAGCAACAAAAATTATTATCAGGAACTTACTAGCAAAATAAACATATAAAATGAAGGTTCTTATCCTCTGTTCTGAGATTTCAACTTGGGGGAGATAGCTGCACAATAGCTATCGCTTATGGTGCTAACGGAGCATTTTAGTTGAAGAAGAAAAACGAATAATTCTATTTGAAACAAAAAAGTAACGGAGATGTTTAAATGGCTGGTAATAACGTGAAAGTGATTATATATAGTGGACTTTCAAGTAGTAAAGTGAAGTATCCTGTAGCTAAAACTGTTATTGGAACAATTATTAAAGGTAATGGCCCGAACTTACGTGTTAAAACAGAATTAGGAAATATCGTTGAGATTGCTAAGAGTAAAGTGTTTGATGTGAAGGATAAATGACTATGAAACAAGCGGTGACCTGTTTACACAGTTTTAAAAGACCACAATAGACTTATGCAAGTTGCTTTCATGGATTTCAGAAAAATAGCTAAAAAACAAGCGATTAACAAAATGTATGATTATCTATGTTGGGATAACGAATGACTAAAAATATGGTTTAGAAGTGTAGTGAAAGTATTTGTGGAAAGATTTTAAATACTCAGCAATTTGATTCTATTGTGAAGTAATGTACCTAATCGACAGGAGCAATTTTGTTTTTAGGAGGTGGGTAGTATGGGTAAACCCTTTGAAATTAATACCATAAGTGATCGAGATATAATGTCAGCCATTCAAGAAAATGGTTGGTATATTGATAAGGTAGAAAAAACGCCTGAAAGAAGCTTAGAAGCTGTTAAGCAAGATGGTCGTACATTAAAATTGATCCCCAAAAATTTACATTCTTTACCTTTGTGTCTTGAGGCTGTTAAACAAAATGCTTCAGCTATAAAATATGTGTCAAGAAAAATAATGACGGATGATATTTGCATAGAAGCCGTTAGAAATAAGGGAACAATAATAGCCAATTCCACGTATATTCCTGATGAATTCCGAACAAAAAAACTTTATCTTGAGGCAATAAAGCAAAACGGCAAAGCCCTTGAATATGTGCCCGATAAGTATAAGTCAGATAGTTTTTGCAGAATAGCTATTATGCAAAATGGTTTAGCACTCGAATTTGTTCCTAAAAATATTTTGTCAAAAGAACTATTCATGTTGGCAGTTGAGCAAAACGGATTGGCCTTGGAATATGTACCATATAAAAATAGAAGCAAAGAATTATGTAATGCTGCTTTTAATAATAATGTATTGGCATTAGAGCATGTACCGAACAGATATAAAAAGACGGAGTTGTGCAATGCTGCAGTAAAATCAAGTTGGAAAGCATTTCTTTATGTGCCGGAGAGTATGTACACTTTAAATAATTGCCTTGAATTATTTAAACGGATATTAAGGGAATATGACGATCTTTCTTTGATGTCGTATAGTGACCGCTCTTGTGTAAGAGAGATAGTAAACCGTTTGCCTGATAGTTTAAGTAAGGATATTCAGATTGTCAGGTTAGAGAGACAATTACAGGTAAGGGAATTTAAGAGAAAGTACTTTGATAGAGTAACACATAGATTTATTACGATAGAAAAAATATGGTATAGAGAAGAGGATGAAGTAAAAGAATTTGATTTATTTGTTGACTTTTATAATCATTTAGATGGAGATTTGAAAAATGCCAATCTGTATGATTATGATTTTAAAGAGGTAAGTCTCGGTGACCTTAACATTGAAGGTGCTTATATTAACAGCTCTGTATTAATCGAACAACATTTATATGATGATTCTTTTTACGCTGAAAACATCAAAGATTATAATTGCTACACAGAGCTTATGATTTCTGCAGAAAATGAGATAGTAGAGGCTGGCTCTGTTCTTCATGATAACGATTTGTTTTCAAATGGCTCACTAACTGACACTTCTCACAAGATATACTATATTAGTGATATCCACCTCAACCATAAGCTATTAAAAGCATTCCCGACAAATGCAACTAAATTGGAAGTTCAAATGTATATTAGACAGTTAGTAAAAAAAATGATTGAAACTGCTACAGATCATTCTTATGACGACTATTTATTAATAGGTGGGGATATATCTTTTAACTTTGAAATATCAACTTTGTTTTATACAGAATTAGTCAAATATATGAAATCGAAGCTTTGGAATCCTCATCAAATAGTAGTAGTGCTTGGGAATCACGAATTATGGGATTTCAATCGACGCGGGGTCACACATTCTAATTTGCTTACATTAGATGAAATTATCCAGCAATACCGCGATTTGTTTTCAAGTCTAGGCATATGCTTTTTACAAAATGATTTGCTGCTTTCAAACGGAACGATTATTTCAGAAAAACAATTGGAATCCATTGATCAGGACGACTTGAAGCATATCTGCTTGAAAAATCCTTTTGTAATACTGGGTGGATTAGGGTTTTCCGGCTTAAATTCACAATATAACGCCACACAAGGAATTTATCGGCAAACCATTATGTCTTTAGATGAGGACATCAAACGGACTAACCAATTTAAATTCATTTACAATAAAGTGAAAAGTGTTTTAGACAACGATAAAGTTATTATTTTAACTCATACGCCAAAAGAAAACTGGTCGAATGAAGAATACAACCGTAACTGGATATATGTGAATGGACATACTCATCGAAATGATTACTGTTGTGACGATGAAAAAACTTTTTATTCTGACAATCAAATTGGATATTATTCTACAAACATAGGTTTAAAACATTTTAAATTATCAAGAGTTTATGATATTTTTAAGCATTATCCTGACGGAATATATTCTATTTCGAGGGAGCAGTATTTGGACTTTAACCGGGGCGTTGAGATTAAAGTAACTTTTAATAGGACAGGAACTATACATATGCTTAAAAACAATAATGTATATTGTTTTATACTTGAAAATCAGAATACAGGGAAAAAGTATCTGTTAAATGGAGGTATGATTAATAATTTAGAACATAACGATATCAATTATTACTTTGAGAGGATGGCGTATTATTCAGATGCCATCAGCGGGTTATTTAGCGATTACAATAAAGCACTAAAATCCATATCTGATAGTATTAAAAAAATTGGCGGTGTTGGGACAATTCACGGATGTATCGTTGATATAGATTTCTTTAATCACATCTATGTGAATCCGGAAGATGGAACCGTAACCCCTTATTTTGCCTTATCGATGGTTGATAAGTATGTCTATCCAAATGTCAAAGCGCTTTTGTTAGCTCAAAGAAAAGATTTATATGACAATTATATAAATCTTTTAGATGGAGAGAGCGAGGGCATCAAGCTGTTGAAAGGTGAAGTACAAGCAGGAAGTATTGAAATATCAAGATTTATTCCGGACACTTATATGTATAGACCATCAAGAATAATGAGGTCATTACAGTACCTTACAGAAGTTAATGTTATAAGGATATGGAATGATCATATTATCGAATATCAATTAAAAAGCAAAAATAAAGCAAAAGATTTGTGTGATATTAACGACACTTTGTTGCTATCCACTAAACGAAACAGAAGCACTTAACGCCGCTTTTCAGCGGCGTTTCTGCGTGATTATGAAGTTGTTTAATGATATTTAATTCCGGTTGCGAATAACTAGACGTTTATAGCTTATTATTATATGACATTTTTAATCGTGCAGTACAAGTTGCAAATAAAAATGAAATGACGAAAGCAATTTTTTATTAACGGGTTGCGCTAGTTGAACAAGAGCTATCATTTACAAATGATCTATTGCTGCACAGTACAACGATACTATAGAAAATAATATTCAACAAACGATCGTATTTCTAGAGTTTTGGATTGCAGCCATTGTTCCGTTATAGGGGGGCTTTAATGGAGTAAGCTCCTTAAAAATATAATGCAAAAAAGAGCTCAAATTTGAGCTCTTTTTTTTTGAATTCCTTTGTGAAACTGTCTGTGAAAAACGCGTGATTTGTATTGCGATTTTAGCTGCGATTTCCGATTTTGTACCTCAAAACAGAACCCGTTAAACATTTTGGAACCTTCTTTTTGAAATTATATCCATTTTTAAGAGGTATTGTTATAATAATGTTGTAGTGGAAAAGGGGGGAGCATATGAATTTGTTTACTTTTAGAAAAATGGAAGAAGATTATTATACTAACATTCTCATGTATATTCTAAATTACGATAACTATAAATTACTCCCTCTTTTCATCCATGAACTTATTGGAAACAATTCCAAAGACTTTGATTATGATCAACTTGGGATTGGTCTCTTCACGAAAATGCCTCCAAGGTCCTCAAATAAATATGAATACATCATTGGGATAGCACCATATGGATTTCATCAAGAACACAATACTCTGGAAAACAATATAGATTCTATACCTGATGCCTGGGTTTATGGATCTAATTTTACATTACTGTTTGAATTTAAAATTAGAGGTAATCTAGATGAAGCTCAACTGGCTGCTCATAAGAAAAAACTTCCTAACTATAAAGGGACGATTCGTTTAAAATGGTCAGATGTAATTGAAGCATTACATTTTATAAAGAAAGATGGAAACCAAGTTCAACGATTTTTAATAGATGAATTTATTACCTCTAGTGACGATTTTAAGGTAAGAAGAAAATCATCCGGTATGCCTAAAGAGATTATAGGCGGCAGGAATATTGAAGAGGAAATACATTTTATTATAACTGGGAGTAAAGATACAAAGGGTTACTCTGTTGATATTGTATTATCTGATGGTATAAAAAAAAGGTTAATAAATAGTTTAAGTGGTATTCAAGCCTCGCGAAAATGGATAGCTAGTTTTATTGTCGAAATGCAGGATCAACTACCCATGGATAAGGTTGATAATGAAACAATTATCACCGATTGTTGTGTTAAACCAGGAAGGTTAAAGAATGCATGGAATCAATGGAGATTAGGAAGTTATTTAAATAAATAATTTATTCTGGAGGATCAAAATGCCAAGCCATTGGAGTGAAGAAGAACAAATTCATCTATTGAACTCAGTTCCGACTTACCGTAAAATAATTCGAAAAGATTCAAAAGAAGCAAAGCGGCTATTAGAAAAACTAGCTCACGAAATACATCAACAAAATCCTATCTTACATAAACGAACAGAAAATGCCATTATGGAGAGGCTACCTTATTAGGACAATCTACTTGCGGGAGTCTTTGAAGAAAAACATTATGCTATAAAGGATAGACACTTATACTCGACTCTACCAAGAGATGATAAGAGTAAAAGACCAAATTTATGGAATAAGAGACATCACTATAATGGAGCTATGAAGGAATATATGAATAAAATATCTATAAAATCTTTTGAAGAAATCTTAAAATATCCTTTCGTAATCATTTATGATAGTGCGACTGGGAATAAGTTGCATAACGGATTGTTCATATGTTACAGAAAAGAATTTCGAGGAAAAAGTTAATGAAAATAAAGGGAAGAATGGCTATTATTATCCAGTAGATAACTTTGAAGAAATAATGGATCCATCTGTGATTCCTTGTAAAGTATGTAATCTAAAAATGGTGGTTAAATAAGTGGGAGCTAAAGAAAGGTTACTGATGGATATGAAGATTATTAAACTAGCACCGATTTATTTAGACCAGGTTGTAGAAATTTTTTGCCGTGTTCATAATGGGGATTTTGATTCTACTAAGGAGCGTTTTGAACGTCATGCTACATATGAAGGGTATCAGGGTCTGGTAGCGGTGGATGAAAACGATAAGGTTCATGGTTTTGTTTATGGCTATACTTCGTTACCTGGTCAGTTTTACAATGGGAAGCTCAGGGCTAAAATGACAGAGGAGCAGATCGAAGAATGGCTGACAGATTGTTTTGAGTTTGTTGAATTGGCCGTTGATCCGGAGCACCATCGAAAAGGAATTGGCAAGGTGCTGCATGATACGATCTTGAGTAGTATTCCTCACCAAACGGCCATCTTAACGACTGGAGTCGAGATGGAACCGGCAAAGATTCTTTATCTGAACAAAGGCTGGGAAATCATCCGGGAGAATGTGGATGTATTGAATGTAGGGAAACAACAGCTGATCATGGGTAAGAAACTGAAATGAATCGAATGGGGTGAAACGATTGGGAAAGGCAGACAAATTGCCTCCTGAAATCAAAAAATAAAAACGATTTTAGGAGGCTGATCATGAACTTTCATATCCTTAATAAAGAAGAGTGGGATAGAAAAGAGTATTTTGAGCATTATTTGAATTTGAAATGTACCTTCAATCTGACATCGAATATTGATATCACAATATTGCTGGAGCATCTTCAAAATAAAGGGCTGAAGATTTATCCTGCTTTTATATATATGGTGATCAGAACTGTAAATGCTCATAAAGAGTTCAGGACATGCTTTAAAGATGAAGACGTTCTAGGATATTGGGACAATATGGTTCCAAGTTATACGATCTTTCACCCTGATGATAAATCCTTCTCAAGCATCTGGTCTGACTTCTCTGATGATTTTGATGTCTTTTATCAAAATTACCAGGACGATATAAACCAATATAGCGATGTGAAGGGGCTTTTCCCGAAAGAAAATGAACCTCGAAACTCATTTCCTATCTCCAGTGTTCCTTGGATCAGTTTTACTGGTTTTAACTTGAACATCAACAATGATGACAACTATTTATTACCGATAATAACTGGGGGGAAATACTTCAATCAGGGCGATAAAGTATTGTTGCCTGTCTCAGTACAAATGCATCATGCCGTTTGCGACGGGTATCATGCCAGTCTGTTTTTCTCCGAGTTACAGCAATTTGCTGACACCTGTCATGAGTGGCTGCATATGGATTAGGGGGATTTCACGTTGTTTAATGTGGTATTAAGAAGACCAAGGATGGATGACATCGCAGAGTTGCATCAATTATTTAAGACAGTGATTACAGATACGTTCTCCAAAGAAGGAATCGAACACATGGAGGATGACCTTCTTGAGGAAATAGAAGTTAAGAAAAAATACCTAAAAAGCGATCTTGAGAGTAATGGGGAACACCGATACTTTTTGATAGCAGAAGATGGGGATAGAATTATTGGTTGCATTGAATATGGACCTGCTAGCGAACTGATCCGTACTTGTACAAATAATGCTTATCACGGGCTGATGGAACTCGGAACTGTATTTGTCCATCCCGGCTATCAAAGGAATGGTATAGGGAATCTGCTATTGGATGCGATCTATCGTACGTTCGATGAAAAACGCATTGAAGAATTCTGTTTAGATAGCGGATATCGTCGTTCACAAAAAATCTGGCGAAAGAAATTCGGAGAACCGGATTACTTCTTAAAAGATTATTGGGGCGAAGGATATGACCACATGATCTGGAGAATTAAAGTGGGATTATATTAAACATTAACAATAAATAAATGATTTTCAATCGATAAATAGGAGCCTGTTAATGGAATTGGGCTTCTTTTTCTTTTGGAATCCCGTCTATATAGGGGTATGCCTTTGGAGGGGAGGTGAAAATTACCATTGAAGTAGGACCGTTCCCTTATGAGAAGAGATTAGGATTATTAAATGCCGCGAAAAGCAGGGTATAAATATTTAAACATCAGCCGGGCTTAGAATAAGAACAGATTTATAGAATAAGGATTCTAGCTTAACTACAGGGGTTTTGATACAATTATTAAATCTCGTGGTGTTTCTCTTCTTGAAAATTATGTTGAAGGTGAAGTGATAATATGTCAATTAAGGTATTTATCGAGTATAAAATTATAAGTGAAAAAGAAGATTATTATCGTTGTTTACTGGGTGAGGTTTTGAAATATCACAAAGAACAGTGGGGTATTAAAGATTTTCAAATTTTTGAAGGTACTGATCAACCTTATTTATTTGTTGAAGAGTTTCATGTAGAAAATATAGATCGGTACCAGAAATATAAGGAGGAACGACAACATGAAAAAAATCAATTGTGGAAAACACTACATAAATGTATAAAAGGCGGAGGTGATAAAATTAATGTTTGGGCCTTTCAGAATCTTGATATTAGATAAAAAAATGTCTATCAAGATTTTTTGTTTTCTTTAGATCAATACATGATTCAAGAGGCTAGTGAATGTAAGTACTACTTATTTTTAAAAAATCATTTATGTTTCTTACTTCTTAATTGTTTACCATTCTTTTGCCCATCAATATGGCAACCGTGCAGGTATGAAATCGATATACACAATATCATCCAACTAATCATATTTTCTTCTCCACAAAGAGATAGTTCCTTCCCCCTTAAACCCCTTAGTATTTTTGTAAAACCATACTGCAATTATCCAATAATCTTATGTATTTGATTAATCGTTGACAAATCTGTTCCATAATGAAAAAAATAACTATTTGGCTTCCAAGGCTATGTATTTGTCTTGGCAGTTTTTGCTGTTGTTTGAACTATTGGACGATTCTTAAATTTTTTAAAAGTCAAAATATTTAAAGGTATAGAATGAGATTTTAAAACAATTCATCTCTTTTTTTTAATAATATTGTGGACAAGAGAAAACCCATGACAAAGTTAGTTATAGAGATTGAAAAAAAACCTCTGGGAAAAATTACTTCTGTTTAGCAAAGCAAACAGCTTTGTTGATCGATCTGACACTACTGATGGGAAGACAGCACTAGGTTAAACCATTATTTACCGGTAATTGTGGTTACACACACGAAAAATGTTTGAAATGGTACAGGAACCTATCAATGCTGGTTTTTCTTCGTATTTATGAAACCGCTTTCAAATAATGGATTATTGGAAGCTTAAAAAAGGAGTGGTGCAATTGTTTTATTAAGAATTTATAAAGGATTATTCAGTTTTAGGATCAGTCTCCGTTTCAATGGATATAAAATTTGACTCCCTATAGGAGTTATTTGGCTTCCATCTACTCCCCATAAAAAAGTTTAACTTCTACCAGTTTATCCCGCGCAGACAAATCGATGGGGAATGTCATTTTATGTTTAGTCGAAAAATTCAGACCCAAGTATAAAAAGAAAGATTATAAATCAATGCTCACAATAAATACCACTCGGAGATCGTGAATTTATATTTGTAAGTATCGCAGTAAACATACGATTTAATAAAAACAGAGTATAGGAGGAATGAAATATGTCAGATACGGCACGGGTACCGAGTGTTACTGATGCTCAAGAACCCCAGGTTAATAACCGTCAAGTGGTTTCAGCAACAGCCGCGTCTCTTTTAGGATGGTCCTTTGATCTTTATGACCTTTTTATACTTTTATACGTAACACCTACTATAGGAGTATTATTTTTCCCTTCTACTAACCCTACGCTTTCGTTAGCTGCTGTATACGCATCCTTTGCTGTAACATTACTGATGCGACCGCTTGGGTCTGCCATTTTCGGTTCTTACGCTGACAGGAATGGGAGAAAAAAAGCAATGACCGTTGCGATAATAGGGGTTGGTGTCAGTACAGCTGTTTTCGGCCTTTTACCTACTGTTCCACAAATCGGGTTTATAGCTGCGATTATTTTCATACTCTTACGACTTGTCCAAGGAATATTTGTTGGTGGTGTCGTTGCTTCTACCCATACGATTGGGACAGAGTCTGCTCCACCAAAATGGCGTGGATTAATGTCAGGTCTTATCGGTGGTGGTGGAGCAGGGTTAGGTGCTTTGTTTGCTTCGATTGTATTTACGGTTGTTTCTGCCTTATTCCCTGGTCAAGCATTCGAGGATTGGGGATGGCGAGTGATGTTCTTTACGGGAATCATTGGTGCGATCGCGTGTCTATTTGTTTTTCGTACTCTTGAAGAATCTCCACTTTGGGCAGAAACACGTAAAGAAGAAAAACAAAAAGAGGATACTGCGATACAACAAACACCAGTTAAAGCTTTATTTACAAAATATGGTCGTATCTTACTGGTCAATGTCATGATCGTTCTAGGTGGTGGCTCTGGTTATTATCTAACTGCAGGTTTTCTTCCCACCTTCCTTGAGGTGATAAATGAGGTCGAACCTAACATGTTATCAGGTGTTTTGATTGCTGCAAGCATAGTAACCATTATTTCAGCGATAATTTTTGGACAAATAAGTGAAATTATTGGTAGGAAGAAAACTTTTTTGTTAATCGGTGTAATGAATATAATAGGTCTTCCTTATTTTTATCTAGCATTAGCCGATGCAACCACTACTTTTACTATATACTTTTATGCTTTATGTTTAATATTTTTAGGAAACGCTGCATATGCCCCGGTCTTAATCTTTCTAAATGAACGGTTCCCAACAGCGATTCGTTCTACGGGTACAGGTCTATCATGGAACATGGGATTTGCACTCGGTGGAGTCATGCCGACTTTTGTAACTTTATCAAGTGGTTCAATTGATAATATTCCGTATACACTTATGTATTTTGCAATCGGCATTTACCTCGTATATATCATAGGGGGCCTTATCATCCCAGAAACAAAAGGAAATCTTAAATAGGAGGGTGAAAATATGTCCACAGCAGTTAATAAAAAGGCACCAACTTATTACAACTTTGTTGCAGGTGAGTGGGTTGAATCTTCTTCCAAAGAAAGGTTGGAATCCAGGAACCCGGCGACAGGAGAACTTGTCAGTTATTCTCAGAAATCAAATAGACATGATGTAAAAGAGATTATTGATACAGTCCATTATACTTTTCATCAAAGTGATTGGGGAGTAAATCCTAAACTCCGTTATGAGGCTTTACTTAGTCTTGCAAACAAGATATCGGATAATATCGAACATCTTTCCCGTATTCTTACGATAGAGCAAGGTAAGACAATCCGTGAATCACGTATTGAAATTACGGGTTGTATTGATACACTTAAGTATTTTGCAGGAGCTGCTCGAACTGTGTTTGGTCGTTCAATGCAGTTAGAACCGAATAATTTCGGTGTTATTGCAAAAGAGCCTATTGGAGTAGTTTCTATTATTTCACCATGGAATTGGCCGGCCCTTCTTATGATCCGTGAACTTGCTCCTGCCCTTGCTGCAGGGAATGGAGTAATTGTAAAACCTGCAAGTCTCACCCCTGGGATATCGGTGGAAATATTTAAACTGATTGCGGAAATACCTGAATTTCCAAAAGGTATTATTAGCATTATCACAGGTCCGGGAAGCTCTATTGGAGCGGAGATGGCGAAGAGCGAGAAAATCGATATGATCAGTTTTACTGGTGATACCTCCACCGGTAAATCTATTTTAGAAATGGGAGCCAATACAATTAAAAAGATTGCTTTAGAACTAGGGGGTAAATCTCCGAATGTAGTTTTTGATGATGCAAACTTGGACAAAGCGATTCCATTCATCGGTCGTTCCATTTTTATTTCCGCAGGACAAATTTGTATGGCGGGTTCGAGAGTTTTGATTCACGAATCTATCAAGGATGAGGTTGTATCACGTTTGAAAGACTACGCTGATAGTTTACGAGTGGAAAATGGATTATTAGAAACAGCAGATATGGGTCCACTCGTTTCAAAAGATCAGCTTAATATCGTGGCAGAATACTGCGAAATCGGTTGTCGTGAAGGAAAAATGATTACAGGTGGTTACCAATTAACTGGAGGGGAGTATGATAATGGTTATTTCTTTGCCCCTACCATTATTGATGATCTTCCCTCTAACTGTCGGGTATTAAAAGAAGAGATTTTTGGTCCTGTACTGGCTGTGCAAACTTTTTCCAATGATGAAGAAGCGCTAGAAATGGCGAATGACAGCGAGTTTGGATTGTCTGCCGGCGTATGGACTACAGATTTGAACCGAGCGATGAAAATGTCAAAGGGAATCAAAGCTGGAACAGTATGGATTAATACGTATAATAAAAATTTCCCAGAGACCGAATTTGGAGGTTACAAGAAAAGTGGATTGGGACGGACGCGAGGGATTGATGGTTTGATGGAATACTGTGAAACGAAACATATACACTTCGAAATGGAATAAGAGAGGAGGGTGGTCATGGAAACAGTCAAAACGAATGACTTTGAATTTTCATTTCATCTGCCAACTTTGATCGAGTTTGGGTATGGAAAAACTTCTCACATTGGAAAACGTCTTCTCCAATTAGGAGTTCAAAACGTATTTTTCGTGAGTGACAGTGGAGTACAAGCTACGGGACTTTTGACGCCATTGACTCAATCATTACAAGATTCAAATATCCATTATGATTTTTATTTGGACGTTGAACCAGACCCAAGTATAGAAACGATTGATAAAGGTACGGAATTGTTTAGTTCCAATTATTATGATTGTATTCTGGCGGTTGGCGGTGGCAGTGCAATTGATACTGCTAAAGGCATCCGTGTGGTTGCAACTAACGGTGGAAGTATTGGGGATTATGCAGGTGTCAATCGAATTGATAAAGCATCCGAAATTCCTTTAGTGACGATACCAACCACTTCTGGTACAGGAAGTGAAGTAACTATTTTCGGTGTTTATTCTGATTGGAATAACAATGTTAAGGTTACAGTTACAAGTCAACATATGGCTCCGACAATTGCGATTGTAGATCCAAAGTTAACAATGGGGTTACCGCAAAAAATGACGGCTGGTTCTGGTATTGATGCATTGGCACATGGGATTGAAACATTTTTTTCTGTCCGTTCCTGTCCATCATCAGACGCACTGGCCAAAGAAGCAATTGCAATAGTTGGTAATCACTTAAAACGTGCCGTTCATGAAGGGAATGACGAGGAAGCAAGGATTGGCATGTCACATGGGAGCCTACTTGCCGGAATGGCATTTAACAATGGTTTCCTAGGTCTAGCTCATGCCATTGGAAGTGCACTTTCTGGTCATTGTCATGTTCCTCATGGGATAGCGATCGGTTTACTTCTTCCACATGTTATTGAATTTAATTCTATTGTTTGCCCAGATAAGGCAGCAACGATTTCTGAATTGTTAGGGGTAAATGAGGAGCCATTAGAACAGAAAGCAGCATTGGCAGTCACAGAGTTGGTAAAGGATATTGGTCTTCCAACCCGTCTTAGAGATGTAAACGTTTCCGAAACTAAACTTCCTGACATTGCAAGAGACTCTTTCAAAAGTGGAATGATGAAATTTAATCCTCGCCAACCGAGTGAGGTTGAAGTGTTAGAGCTGTTAAATAGAGTGTATTAAAGAAAAATATTGGAGGTATCATTTATGAGTGAAGATCTAATTTATAACTTAGAAAAAAGTACAGATCAAGTAGCATGGAATTTGTATCGAAAGGCAATACGATTTGGAACCTGGGACCCTGAGGAAATTGACTTGACTCAGGACAAGGAGGATTTTGCTTCACTTGATGACGATTTAAAGGGCTACCTTATTCATTTTTGTACAGGGTTCCTGGATGCAGAAGAAAATGTTGCCTTAAAATTTTGCCCATGGATTATGCTGGGTTCATCGACTGAACAACAAGCATTTCTCAGTACGCAATTAGTGGAAGAATTTAAGCATACAGAGTTTTTTATGCGTTATTTCAAAGAAGTTCTTGGCCGTGAGCGTACACATGGTGTGAAAAACTTAGTGCAACAAGAGCTTGATGAACGCTCTAAAAAAATGTTAGCAGCCTTAGAAGCCGGCCCCGAGGAAAGAGAAGAAGCTCTTGTTGAAGGATTAACCCATTATCAGGGGATTATTGAGGGTGTTCAGGCAATGACAGGTTATGACGTGTTTAAAGATGTTTTCGGAAATAAAGGGTTGTTTCCGGGACTTGCTGAGGGATTCGCGAGAATTAAGGAGGATGAGGGACGTCATGTTGGTTTCGGCCTGCGAATGTTAAAACTTTTGGCACAAAATCCAAATCACGCAGAAAGAATACGTGCTCTCTATGAGGAGTACTTACCTCTTATTCTGATTCGATATGATCAACCTATAGTCATAGACGGACGAGAGATACCTACCCCACCGGAAGTCCGTGGAAGGGAACGATTGACCAAATTATTCGACAGACGACTAAAAGATATATTAGGTGTTCAAACCGTTTAATTTATGGATGTAATAAAATTTATGATAAGGCATTCATCTATGTTGCACTCCTATACACGAATTGCTGTTTTCAAGGAATAAGGGAGGAATCACTAAATGAGATCAAAGACGTTTCGGTCATGGCTAACACACCTGCAAACAAGGGGGCGTTTAGCTGCAATCGATAAAAAAGTCAGTTTAGAATTTGAAGTAGCAGGCATTGCGAAAAAATTGGACGGAAAAATGGCCACATATTTTACTAATGTAGAAGATTATGAAGTTCCTGTTGTATCTGGTATATGTTCAACACGTGAAGACTTTGCGGAAGCTTTAGAAACAGATCAGTTTAACCTTATTCCTAAATTCACAGAAGCAGTATCAGCACCTACTGTATGCAGGCTTGTTGAACCTAAAGATGCCCCAGTAAAAGAAAATATTATTCTAGAAAATATAGATCTAATGAATAAGTTACCTATACCTGTTCACCATGAGGACGATTCTGGTAATTATATTACGGCAGGATTATTCATTGTCAGAGATCCGGTTACACGAAAACAAAATGTATCGATTCATAGACTTCAAATCTCAGGGAAAGATAGATTGGGAGCATTAATTCTTCCTCGTCACACTTCTTATTTATATAAACAAGCAGAGGAAGCAGGTAGACCATTGGAATGTGCAATTGTGATAGGGGTTGACCCTGCTACACTTCTTGCATCACAAGCCAGTACGCCTTTTGGGGTGGACGAATTGGAAATTGCAAGTTCACTACACGGAAAACCGCTTGAAGTAGTGAAATGTGAAACAGTTGATATCGATGTTCCAGCCTACTCAGAAATTGTATTAGAAGGTCAAATCCTCCCTAATGTAAGAGAACCTGAAGGGCCGTTTGGGGAGTTCCCTAAATATTACGGACCACGTAGTGATAAGGAAGTTGTCAAAATAACGGGAATAACCCATCGGGACAATCCGATCTTTTATACGATTGTCCCAGCTGGTTACGAACATCTTTTACTTGGGGGGATACCTCGGGAAGCAAGCTTGCTTCAAAGTGTTCGTCAAACGGTTCCTTCCGTAAAGGCTGTGCATATGAGTCCAGGTGGAACATGTAGGTATCATGCCATTATTTCTATTAAAAAACGGAACGAAGGCGAAGCAAAGAATGCCATTTTAGCGGCATTTGCAAATAGCTTCGACATTAAACACGTGGTTGTAGTAGATGAAGAGGTAGACATTTTTAATATGGAAGAGGTGGAATGGGCTATCGCAACACGTTTTCAAGCGGAGCGAGATCTTGTCTTGGTTCACAGTGCTCAAGGATCGAAGCTAGACCCATCTACAAATGATGGGATTGGTTCAAAAATGGGATTCGACTGTACAGTTCCTTTAAACAGCGAGCCAATGCGATTTAAACGTATCCAAATACCAGGTGAGGACATGAACATCGAGGAATATATCAGTTCGATCTCTTCCGGGTTAAAAAAGGAACACGTTGAAAAATGAACTTGGCTTCATCATCTTTGAATGGGGGAAATATATGAAAATCGTAGTAGGGATTTCTGGTGCGAGCGGTGCTATTTATGGTGTCCGATTGCTTGAGGCATTAAGAAGTGTAAATGTAGAAAGCCACCTTGTTCTAAGCGAGACAGCAACAAAGACGATCGAGTATGAGACAGAGTATAGCATAAATGAAGTAATCGAATTGGCAACAGAAGTATATGACAATACGAATTTGGGAGCTGCAATATCAAGTGGATCATTTAAAGTGGACGGTATGGTGATTGCACCTTGTTCGATTAAGACTCTTTCCGGAATTGCAAATAGTTATAACAATGAGCTAATTACCAGAGCGGCAGATGTAAACATAAAAGAACGAAGGAAACTGGTGCTCATGGTGCGGGAGACTCCACTACACCTCGGCCATCTTAATCATATGACAATGATTACCCAGATGGGTGGTGTTATACTCCCTCCTGTTCCTTCCTTTTACCACCTTCCAACAACAATTAATGAGATTGTTAACCAAAGTGTGCAAAAAGCTTTGGACCAGTTTGGAATTGAGGCTAAGTTATTTCAAAGATGGAGTGGAATGTAGCAACATATAAAAAGAAATATGATCCATCTTCAAATAGTAATAAAAGTTTTCAAGTGTTGGATAAATTTGGTGAAACAGGAGGTTGAAAATGTTTAGGAAAATTAAGATTGAAATGTTGATTCTCTTCGCTGCTTTGTTACTATTGGGAGGTTGTTCAGCCCTGCCAAATAATCAGGTTGATAGCAGTAAAAAATCAAACCCTACTGCAGAGGCCAAAGAAAAATCCAACATAGAAGGATCTCCTGTGCAATTAAAAATTGCAACCCTCTCACAGGGTAGTTCATGGTATGTATACGGAGCAACAATGGCTGAACTTTTGCGTAAGCATCTCCCAGCTGGATCGGTTATTGATGTACTACCTTACTCAGGTGGAATTGGTAATATTAAATTAGTTGCAAATAAACAAGCTGGATTGGGACTAACCTTTAGTGTAAATAATAAATGGGGTTACGACGGCAATGTAGCGTATGATAAAAAATTTACAAATTTACGGGCGTTAGCAGGAGGTTTTGATCAATACTATGTTGGGATTGTATGGAGAAATGAATTTGCTGAGAAATATGGTTTGAAATCAATTAAGGATCTTAAAGAAAAGAAAGTCCCCGTGAAACTCATGACTGTTAATGTGGGGAGCCAGGGGGAATTTGCAGCCCGACAGATATTAGAGGCGAATGGTTTAAGTTACGATTACATAAAAACTAATGGAGGCTCTGTCACTCATACTACTTTCGATGTCGTGCAAACAGCATTAAAGGACGGACAAGCTGATATGTTTATTCAAGTCATGACCAAGGGACATCCGGCATTTACGGAAATCGCTTTAACAACACCAGTAACATTCGTTTCTCTTGAAGATAACGTTATTGAAAAATTGAAAGCCTATGGTAATGAGGCTGCGATGTTAGAGGCTGGGGTATTTAAGGGACAAGACAAGCCTGTCAAGACGATCGGTTTTCCAACCACGCTTATAGTTTCAGACGATTTTCCAGATGAGACAGCTTATCAAATTACAAAAATACTTGCTGAAAATAAGGATGATTTAGCAGCAGGTCATAAAGCGTTGGAAGCCTTTAAACCAGAAGAAGCCTGGAAACCTGAGAGATTGGGAATTCCTTTGCATCCTGGTGCCAAAAAGTATTATAAGGAAAAGAGTTGGCTGAAGTAAAATGAAAATTTTTTTGCAACCAGCCCCAATCATTGGTATCGCATGGTCACTGTTTCATGTTTATACAGCTGCTTTTGGAGCGTATCCAGCTCTGGTTCAAAGGGCGATTCACATTGGATTTGCCCTAGCTCTTACTTTCATGATTTTTCGGATTACCAAAGATGGAAGTAAAATTTTGCTTCGATCCTTGGATTACTTTTTTGCAATATTATCTTTAACAATCGCAGGATATCTTTTTTTTCATGCCGACCGATTAAGTACCCGAATTTGGTTTGTTGATAAAATTACAGAAGCAGATTTAGTATTCGGATTGGCCCTGATAATTCTTGTGTTGGAAGCATCTAGAAGGACAGTCGGGCGTGCTATGACAATTCTAGCTAGTATATTTTTAGTTTATGGTCTTTTTGCAGATCACCTTAAAGGGATTTTAGCAAACCGCGGGCTTTCACTTGAACATCTTGTGGACCTACAAGTGCTCTCACCTCAGGGAATTTTCGGTATACCTGTAGGTGTGTCCGCAGATTATGTGTTCTATTTTATTTTGTTCGGTGCCTTCCTTGAGGTGTCGGGAGGGGGTAAATTATTTAACGACCTTGCTTTCCGTCTTACCGGTAAATATAAAGGGGGGCCCGCAAAGGCTGCAATTGTCTCCAGCGGCTTAATGGGAAGTATTAGTGGTAGTGCTGTAGCGAACGTAGTAGGTACTGGAATATTTACAATTCCACTGATGAAAAAGATTGGTTATTCCTCAAGGTTCTCTGCGGCAGTAGAAGCTGTTGCATCTACTGGAGGGCAGTTAATGCCACCGATAATGGGGGCTGCGGCATTTGTCATGGCAGAAATGTTAGGAATGCCATATGCTACAATCATTCTGGCTGCTATTATTCCATCAATCCTTTTTTATATAGCTGCATTTTTTATGGTCCATTTAAAGGCTTCACAGGATGGAATCGAAGGGATAAATGAAGGAGCTCTTCCTGATGTAAAACAAGCCGTTAAGCAAAGGATTCACCTTTTAATACCTTTAGGAATTCTTGTGTTTTATGTTTTATCTGGTTATTCCCTTTTGACTGCGGCGTTTCGGGCTATTGTAGCGACTATTTTGCTAAGCTTTTTGCGGAAGGTAACAAGGATGAAGCTTAAAGACATTCTTCAAGCTTTGGAAACGGGTGCAAAGCAATCATTGCAAGTGGCGATTCCATGTGCGATAGCAGGGATAATTATCGGGGTTATTTCTTATTCGGGATTAGGACTAAAGTTCACTGGTCTAATCATTAACCTTTCCTTTGGTAATTTAATTGGTGCACTTATTTTAGTAGCCATTGGGTGTATCATTCTCGGAATGGGGATGCCAACAACTTCAGCATATATCATGGGTGCAATTTTAATGGCTCCAGCACTTGTACAACTCGGGATTGAACCACTCGCTGCCCACATGTATGTCTTATATTTTTCCGTATTATCAGTGATTACACCACCAGTTGCGCTAGCTTCTTACAGTGCTGCTGGGATTGCCGGCTCAGACCTATCAACTACGGGATGGACATCGATATTAATTGCTTCATCCTCGTTTTTAATTCCGTTTGCCTTTGTTATCAATCCCGCGATGCTGCTGATCGGTTCGCTATCAAATATCGTTCTAGTTACTATAATTTCTATAATAGGGATTTTTGCACTTTCAGCTGGAGTTATCGGTTATGTATTTACTAATACTAGTATTTTTGAAAGGATATTCCTGATTATTACAGCAATTCTATTAATCATTCCAGAATTGATTACAAGCTTGATTGGCCTAGGGATGTTTGCTGTTCTACTATTATTGCAAAAACAACGTGCAAAGTTAAGTTTGGACACCATTCCCCATCAGAGGGTAGGGTTGTAAATCAAAATAGTAAGAATCAACTTTATCGTGTCGTTAACGAATAGTCAGATAAAATGCACCTAGAGATACCCCTGCCTATTAACATAGCAGGCAGGGGTATTTTTATATTCGAATTTTAGAATAATTGGTCCTAAATTAAAAATTGGAGGATGATTTATGCCTTTTTTAAAAAACAATGGAGAAAGCCTTTTCTATCATATCCAAAACGAAGATCTACTGAACACTGGAAGTAATGATGTGATTTTATTCCTTCATAGTTTAGGTGCCGATCATCGGTTTTGGAAATACCAATTGGACGATTTGGAAGGGATGGAGTGGGTAGCGATTGCCCCTGTAGCACGGGGACATGGAAATTCAACCTGGAATAGGGGAATTAGTTTAAATCTCTGGACAGATGACATATTACAATTAATAGATTTCTTAGGAATACAAAAGGTGGTTATATGCGGTCTTTCAATGGGGGGAGTTCAGGCGCTTTCCTTTGCCCAGCAATTTCCTGAAAGAGTAAGAGGTCTTATATTGGCGGACACTTTTGCAAAGATTGAGAAAGAGTCAGTATCAGAGAAGATCAGGTTAACTGGAGGAATTACCAAAGAGCTTGGAATGGATGAATATGCAAACCATTATTTAGACCTAACCCTATCACACTCGTTTACTGCTCAAGTTATGCGTAATCCTTTACGAGAGAGTATCGAACAAATGGATGTAACAGCTTACCAAGAATCTGCGGAGGCCTGTTTTACGGTAGATCTGGAGGGAGGGCTAAAGGAATTGAATATTCCAACACTTGTATTGATTGGAGAGGATGATCAAAAGACTCCAATTTCTTATTCAAAAGTAATTACAAAAAATATCCCAAACTCAAAATTAGTGGTGATTCCACAGGCGCGTCACCTTGCTAATGTAGATCAGCCTAAAGAGTTTAACCGTTTATTAAATGAATTTCTAAGTGTCATGCAAAATAAGTCACGACGCTATTCTTCTCTTTCTTTTGACTTGTAAAAAGTATGCATTTCTTTATTGTCTCCAGACAAGGTATTCCCATAACTATTCTAAACTACTATAGGACCAAACTTCAGACTAAAAACAAAGATTATAACACCTTTACTTAATGAGGAGAATATATTAATCATTTAAGTAAGGAACCTGGGGGAAGCTAATATGGCCAAAAATTTTGAAATTGTTGTTCGCTCTACAGAAATTGATGGTAATGGACATGTAAATAATGCAAAGTTTCTAGAATATTTAGAATGGGCGAGACAGGAATGGAGTAAAACTAGTGAGATAGACAAGCAAAAACTCGATCTATTAGGGATCAATTTGGTTACTGTTAATATAAATATCAACTTTAAAAGAGAAGCACTTGAAGGGGATATCTTAACCATAAACACAGAACTAGAAAGGGTCGGTAGATCCAGTTTCACGCTATCGCAAAAGATATATAACCAATATAATCATCTTATTGTTGAAGCAATGACAACTAGAGTTGTAATTGATAATAACAAAAAGGAAAGTTGCGCAATCCCTGAAAAGTTAAAAGTTGTTTTGAACAGAATATATGAACAGATTCAATAGAGTGATTGCCCGAATTTTTTATTACAAGGAAATGACACTTACAAAGCAACGAAGTTTACTAATTATATCAACAATAATATCCTTTCCCTTATTGTATTTACGATCTAATAGTAGACATTCATAACTGGTATATTGAATGTTTATAAGATCACCAAAAAGCTTGCATAAACATATGTAGCTTTCTTACTTATAAAATCACATTACAGTAATTTTATAAGTAAGAAAGCAATATTTTAAAACTCTAGAATACTGAATCTGTTAGTATCGTTTATGAAAACGCTTGCAAAACAAGGGAGTGATGATTGTATGTTAAGCACTAAAGCAGCTGTTACTCATGGTAAAGGAGAGCCATTCAAAATCGAGGACATTATGATAGATGATCCGAAGGGTGGAGAGGTGCTCGTTCGTGTTCAGGCTACAGGGATTTGTCATACTGATTTGATTGTCCGAGATCAATATTATCCTGTTCCTTTACCTGCTGTATTGGGTCATGAGGGTTCAGGTGTTGTTGAAAAGGTAGGAGAGGGAGTCAGCAGCGTTAAACCAGGTGATCATGTGGTTATGTCATATAGTTCTTGTGGAGATTGTCCAAATTGTCGTAGTGGCGATCCTTATGCATGTAATCAGTTTTTTGAGCTGAACTTTACAGGTACGATGAAGGATGGATCTTGCAGGTTACACCAAGATGGAAGGGACGTTCATAATTTCTTTGGTCAATCAAGCTTTGCCACTTATTCCATCGCCTCTGAAAGAAATGTTGTCAAAGTTCCAAAGGATGTTCCACTTGATTTATTGGGACCATTAGGTTGCGGAATTCAAACAGGGAGTGGAGCTGTCCTCAATAAATTGAAGCCTCAAGCTGGATCAAGCATCGTTATTTTTGGATGCGGAGCGGTGGGTTTAAGTGCTGTCATGGGAGCAAAGGTGGCAAACTGTACAACTATAATTGCAATAGACTTGAACGAAAGTCGCTTGGAATTAGCAAAGGAACTTGGTGCCACCCACACCATTAATCCAAAAGATACAAATTCGGTTGAAGAAATCCAGAAAATAACAGGAGGC
This sequence comes from Pseudalkalibacillus sp. R45, assembly GCF_052246725.1. Taxonomy (NCBI): domain Bacteria; kingdom Bacillati; phylum Bacillota; class Bacilli; order Caryophanales; family Fictibacillaceae; genus Pseudalkalibacillus; species Pseudalkalibacillus sp. R45. The sequence continues at coordinate 24,237 of NZ_JBQQCL010000006.1, forward strand.
GGTGTGAATTATTCGATTGAAACCACTAGCAATCCTCAGGTTTTACGTCAAGCCGTCGATTGCCTAGCTACATTAGGACAAGCCGTAGTCATTGGTGCTCCACCGGTAGGGACTGAAGTTCATTTAGATGTAAATACCATTTTATTTGAAAGATCGGTGGTGGGCGTTTTACTTGGATCGGCTGTTCCTCAGCTGTTCATCCCGAAATTAATTGAACTATATAAGAAAGGGAAATTCCCGTTTGATAAATTGATTAAATTTTATAGTTTGGAAGAAATCAATCAAGCCAGTACAGATTCGGAAGCAGGTGCGACAATTAAACCAGTTCTAAAAATAGGATAAATTTGAGGGAGGAACTGAAAATGACTGTAAAAACGCATAAATACTTTGAATGGAGCAATAACCTGGTTAATGGTAGCTGGAGAGAAGGGTCTAGTGAAAAAACTTGTACAGTAACCAATCCTTATAATGATGAAATCCTGACAGAATTGAAGTTTGCTAGTAAAAATGATATCGATGAGGCATATTTGGCAGCTGAAGCGGCGCAAAAACGGTGGGCAAAAGTTGCTCCTTTCGAAAAAATCAGCATTCTTGAAAAAGCTGCTCAAATTATGCAAGATAAGAAAGAAGAACTGGTCCAACTTCTTATAGAAGAAACCGGAAGTTCACATTTAAAAGCAAGCGTTGAAGTTGACTGCAGCATCAGCGATATAAAACTGGCTGCTACTTTTCCGTCAATGATGGGGGGATCGATTCGTCCATCCGCCATTCCGGGAAAAGAAAACAGAGTTTACTATGAACCTGCAGGAGTTGTTGGCGCCATCACCCCTTGGAATTGGCCTTTATATTTGACAATGCGTGTTGTTGCTCCTGCTATTGCTACTGGAAATAGCATTGTTTTGAAACCTGATCAGCAAACCCCTATTAGTGGTGGCCTAATCATTGCCAAAATCTTTGAAGAAGCGGGGCTTCCAAAAGGCGTCATAAACGTCACTGTGGCGGATCTTAAAGAAATAGGCGACTCTTTTGTAGAACATCCAGTGCCAAGTGTCATTTCATTTACAGGTTCGACTGCTGCTGGAAGACATGTAGGCTCACTTGCAGTCAAGCATGTTAAAAGGCCTGCCTTGGAACTGGGAGGAAACAATGCTTTCATTGTTTTAGATGATGCAAATATTGACGAAGCTGTTTCTGCAGCAACGTTTGGTAAATTCATGCATTCTGGCCAAATTTGTATTGCAATTAATCGTATTATTGTCGATCGTAAGCTTTATGAATCGTTTATTGAGAAATTTTTAAACCAGGCTGCAAATGTTAAAGTTGGGGATCCACGTGAAAGTGATACGATCATTGGACCTATGATCAATCGAAAACAGGTGGATCGAGCATTGAGTATCATCGACAAAAGTGTCGACCAAGGCGCAAAATTGATTAAAAAAGGAAATGTCGACGGTAATCTTATGGAGCCGTTTGTTCTTGTAGATGTAACAAATGATATGACAATAGCCCAAGATGAAGTGTTTGCTCCTGTAGCTTGTATTATTCCAGTCGATAATGAAGAAGAAGCTATTAAAGTGGCTAATGATACTCCATTTGGTTTAAGTGGCGCAGTATTTTCAGGTTCGCTTGAAAGAGGCATCAATGTCGCCAAACAGATAAAGACAGGTATGATTCATGTCAATGATCAAACAATCAATGTCGAGTCCAATGTTCCATTTGGTGGAGAGAAAAGCTCAGGTATAGGCAGATATTGCGGCGAATGGGCATTCGAAGAGTTTACAACTGTAAAATGGATATCCGTTCAAAAGGAATCTAGACAATATCCATTTTCATAAGGTAAGGAATAGCGTGTGGGATGTTTGGTTCAAATACAACATAATGAATTTTTAAGAGACCTCAAAAAACCTCTGCTATTAGACGCAGAGGTTTTTTACGTAGCTACTATTTTGTAAAAATGAGAAACTTAGTAAGAAATCTATTTACAATTAGCAATTGGGTCATGCAGGACCATCAACCTAGCATTTTTATTAATATTTTTAGTGCGATCCTGAAATCATCTTGGCATTATTTTGGACAAAAATCCGTCTCGGGAGACATCGAAGAGACAAAAATTTGTGGAACCTGGGCATATTATGGGGAATTTTCGTCAATGACGGCCAAAAGTATAGGAACTTCAAAGGAAAAGGATATATAAGCAATTCTGGGAGGAGCTTATCTCTATCCTTTTCTTTTTCCAAAATAGGCGTTCAAGAGTTGAAATGGTGATTATTACCTGGTCTTTATCAAAAGAATTTCGTTTAAAATGAAAAACACGAATTACATCACACATTTATCAGAACTTTCTAAACATAACAAAAAACTCAAAATAGTAAAGCAATATTTTAAAACACTAGTTAAGACATTATCAGTAACCTATGTATAGGGAGGAAATAACTTTGTCTGAGGTTCTTATTGTTGATAACGATAAACAAAGTCGCCAAGAATTAGGATCGATCATTAAGGATAGCAAATATAGTTTTCTATCTATTTATGAATCAAGTACAGCTAAGAGAGCTATGTTGCTATTAAAACAGAGTAAACCGGGGTGTTTGATAACTGATTTATCACTTCCTGATATGGATGGGATGCAATTTGGCAGAACAGCACTGCAAATGTATCCTGATCTACCAGTCATTATCGTTACTCATCTGAAAATGTTTCATCTCGTCCAAGAAGCAATCAATGCTGGTTTTTCTGCGTATTTACTGAAAGCGCTTACCAAAACGGAAGTAATAGAAACATTTGAAAGAGTATTAACACCAGAGTTAAGTAAACATGTAAATAGTATTATGAAAAAACGTAACACGAATCTTGTTTCAGATCTGAGTAATCCGATTGAGAGTGCGATCTACATTATTCAAGAGCATTATAATGAATCACTCACTTTGAAAGGTATTTCTGATCAAGTATATTTAAGTCCTTCTTATTTTAGCCGTCTTTTTAAAGAGGAGACGGGCAAGACAGTAGTGGAATATCTAGCGGATGTCCGTGTTCAAAAAGCTAAAAGTATGTTAAGGATGTCATCCCTTCCAATTGAAGTGATTGCAAATAACGTCGGTTTCGCTACAGCTGGATATTTCGCAACAACCTTCAAGAGGCTGATCGGAATTACTCCAAGTGAATACCGGGAACAATTTCATTGGGAGACGCAATTACAAAAAAATTAAGAGGGAGGTTCTAGAATGCTTCCTATTTATAATGAAATCACACGTTGTAGACAAAATGGGTTAAAAGGTGTACTGGGTACGATCATCAGTACCGAAGGATCTACCTATCAAAAAGCTGGAGCCAAATGCTTTCTCTCAGAAGATGGTGTATTAACTGGTTTGGTGAGTGGTGGTTGCGTAGAAGGAGATCTGAAAGAACATTGTAAAGAAGTTTTAGAATCCGGATTTTCCAAACGTGTATTTTATGATTTTAGGGATCAAGGAGATGACTTGTGGGGCCTTGGACTTGGATGCAATGGCTCTATTGAGATTTTTTTGGAAGTTATCGATCCAATAAATTCTCCTGTAGATGCCTTTAAAAAGGAAGAAATAGTTACAATAGCCTCAACAAAATCAAGTTGTATTGTCACGATTGTAGGTTCGGAAGACGCTTCGCTTGTCGGTAACAAGTGGATTGTATGCGACGAGCTGCCTTTAGAAAAGGGCATTCCATTTGAACAAATCAGAATAGGTTATAAAAAACGTAAAGAAAAGGAAATGTCTGGACTTACCATAGTAGAAATATGCGGGAAAAAGGCCGAAGTGTTTTATGAGTTTTGTCAGCCCGTTCCGAAGGTTATCGTATTTGGCGCTGGTCCAGATGCAGTTCCACTCGTAAATGGTATTAAACTATTAAACTGGCATGTCAGTGTTGTGGATCATAGACCTTCGTTTGTAAATGAAGAACATTTTCCAAATGCCGACCAGTTAATTTACAGTCCAAAGGGATCTATGCCAACCCTTTCCTTGACGGAAAATACATTTATAATCATCATGTCTCATCATTTTGAGCAAGACCAAATGATATTAAAAGAGGTCTTAGGATCAGATACAGCTTATGTTGGCATTCTTGGTCCTAGAAAACGTACGTATCAGTTATTTGAAGAGATTAATCGGGATTTAGAGATTACTGAAAAAACCCTCGTCAATTTTTATAATCCTATTGGTTTGGATATAGGTGCAAAATCGCCCGAGGAGATTTCTTTCAGTATTTTATCTGAGATGGTAGACGTTTATCGAGGAGGTAATGGAGTCTCATTAAAAGTAATGAAGGGTCCTTATCAAATTGATAGGAAGAAAGATCGAGAGGAGGAGTTAATATTTCAGACTTAAAAAAAGAAGTTTGGGGGATAATCTTGGCGGCTGGAATGTCAAAAAGGATGGGAAGCCCTAAAATGCTCCTGCCTTTTCAGGGAAAAACAATCATACGGCATGTAATCGATCATGCACTCTGTTCAGCGCTTGACGGTGTTGTTGTTGTCGTAAACCCTGCTGTCGATGGTTTAGTAGATGAAGCGAGTGTAAATGGTGTCAATAAAGTTATTTTAAATAGTAGGACAGATGATGGTCTGTCTACCTCTGTTAAATCCGGATTATTATTTCTACCTTTGAAAGTTGAGGCTGTGTTATTCATGCTTGGTGATCAGCCTTTAATAACCAATAAGGAAATTGATAGGATAGTACACCGGTTTAAGAAAGAACGTTTAGCCCCCATTTATCAATCTTCTTATTTAGGAAAGAAGGGGCATCCCGTTTTATTTAAAAGACATTTGTTCGGTGATTTATACAACGTTCAAGGTGATGAGGGTGGACGGGCAGTTTTAAAAAAATATCATCAACATGTTCGGTTGGTAGAAATGAGGAAAAGAAATCCTTCTGATATTGATACAAGAAATGATTATGAAAAGCTGCTTGATGAGGAGGTTTCATAAGTGAGTACTATAGTTGGAAAGCCAATCACAAGAGTAGAAGATGCACGCCTTTTAACCGGACAAGGGAAATACATTGATGACATCGGAATACCGACAAATACAGTTCATGCTGCCATACTAAGAAGTACGTATCCCCACGCAAAGATCGTCTCAATCGATATAACGGAAGCAGAGAAAGAGCCTGGTGTAAAAGCTATTATCACAGGAGAACAAGTAAAAAAGTATCTAAACCCTTTTAGTGTTGGGGTGAGTGCGCCTGTAAAATATTATCCCATTGCTGTTGAGAAGGTGAGGTATGTAGGGGAGCCGGTAGCGGTCATCCTGGCGAAAGATCGCTACATCGCAGAAGATGCTTTAGAAAAAATCAAGGTGAAATATGAACCTTATGCGCCAATAGTAGATATTGAAAAATCACTCGAACCTGATGCACCGATTCTACATGAAAATGTCGGTTCTAATATAGCCAATCACCGTACATTTGACTATGGGGAAGTGGACAAAGCATTTAAGGAAGCTGATCGGATCGTCAAACATAAATACACCTTTCCAAAGTATTCTGCAACACCAGTTGAAACGTATGGTTTACTTGCAAACTATGAAGATAGTGAGGACAAATATACAATCAACGCAAATTTCCATGGCCCATTCGTCATTCAAGCCATTATGGCCCAAGCCCTTAAGGTTCCAGGAAATAAGTTAAGAATCATTGTTCCTAAGGATATCGGTGGAAGCTATGGCATTAAAGCTGGAATTTTTCCTTATATGGTTTTGTTAGCGGTTTCGAGCCGGATAGCAGGTTACCCGGTTAAATGGGTCGAGGATCGTCAAGAGCATTTATCAGCAAGCTCAAGCGGAACGGATCGTGTCACGTATATAGAGGCAGCGGTTAAGAACAATGGAAAAGTGACTGGGTTAAGAATGAAGATGATTGATAATGTTGGGGCTTACATTCGTGCACCTGAACCTGCCTGCTTGTACCGAACCCATGCAAACTCAACGGGTGCTTATGATATCCCGAATCTTCATATCGATGCCTATGCAATCATGACAAATAAGTTGCCGACTGGACTGATCAGAGGCTATGGCGGTCAGGAACTTTACTTTCCATTAGAAAGGATTATGCAACGAGTGGCCAGGGAGTTGAAGATGGATCCGGCTGATGTCATCAGGGAAAATTTAATTAAGAAAGACCAGTTTCCTTATACAACTGCATCTGGCGGAATATATGACAGCGGCGACTATGTGAGAGGATTCGATTTGGCGCTTGAAACGGGACACTATCAAGCATTCAGGAAGAAACAAGAGGAGGCACGGAAAAGCGGTAAAATCTTCGGTGTCGGACTTGCGAATATCGTTGAACCATCAGGCTCTAACATGGGCTATATAACCGTTGCCTTGACCCCGGAAGAAAGAGCCAATTCCTTGCCTAAATCAGGATGTGCCGAAGCCGCTACCATTTCAATGGATCCGACTGGGAGTGTGAATGTACGGATAAGTACGACTCCATCCGGTCAAGGGCATGAAACAGTAGCCGCACAAATTATCTCAGATGTACTTGGGATCCCAATGGATAAGATCAATGTAGTTGCAGAATTGGACACATCCACTAGTGCCTGGTCTATTGCTTCGGGAAGTTATTCAAGCCGCTTTGCCTCTTTGGGGTCCAGTGCTGTATATTATGCAGCCCATAAAGTGAAGGCTAAACTTTTAAAAATTGCGGCCCATCAATTAGGAGTTATTGATAATGAACTGGATTTGAAAGATGGAAACATTTATTTGAAAAATGACCCAGACAAAAAATATTCGTTAAAAAGAGCTGTAGGGACTGCCCACTGGAATCCTTTATCACTTCCAGACGGAATGGAACCAGGAATTTATGAAACCTATTATTATACAGCCAAAATAGCAGAGCCGCCTGATGAAAATGACATGATCAATTCATCGATTACTTACGGATTTGTATCTGATCTCGTAACCGTTGAAATTGATCGTGAAACTGCAGAAGTCAAAATCCTGGATTACGTAACGATCCATGATGCTGGAAAATTATTAAACCCTAAAATTGTTGATGGACAGATTTTTGGAGGTCTAGCTCATGGGTTAGGTGGTGCGTTATATGAGGAGTTGGTATACGACAGCAATGGTCAGTTTTTAACCGGTTCATTTATGGATTATTTATGTCCAACAGCTCCGGAAATCCCAAATGTAACCATCAAGCATATTGAAACACCATCCCCTTTAACACCACTAGGCGCAAAAGGCCTGGGAGAAGGAAATACAATGAGCGCACCCGTTGCGGTTGCAAACGCGGTCAGTGATGCTCTATCTCCATATAACATTGAAATTGATACGTTGCCGCTAAGTCCAAACAAAATTTGGAGTCTTCTGTCACAAGCAGAATTATATAAAAAACACAAAGAGGTGAAGGCAAAATGAACGGAAAAGGATATTTGACATTAGATGCAGGAATTGAAAGGTCGTGGGAAGTTCTTCTGGATCCTGATGTCCTGCAAAGGTGCATTATGGGTTGTGAAAAGCTGGATCAAATCGATGACAATAAATATGAAGCTGAGTTGTCTATGGGGATCGCCGCTGTAAAAGGCAAGTATTCTTCAATTATTGAACTCACAGATATGGAAAAACCGAGTCACTATAAACTGATTGTAAAAGGAGAAGGTGGACCTGGAAATGTAGAGGCTGTCGGAAATATCGATTTAATAGCAGTAGATGAAACTACCACTACATTAAATTACACCTATGAAGCAGAAGTAGGGGGAAAAGTTGCTATGGTAGGGCAAAGAATGCTAGGTGGAGTAGCAAAGCTAATTATTCAGGATTTCTTTAAAAAATTTAAAAAAGAGCTCACGAGAATCGAACAAAATACTTGATTGGAAGGGGGAGTGGATCAAATGAAACCGGCTAAATTCGACTACTACCGGCCAGAAACTCTATCTGAAGCACTTTCATTACTTGAGGAAGTTGGTTTCGACGGCAAAATCATAGCTGGTGGTCAGAGTCTGGTTCCCATAATGAATATGCGTTTGGCGACACCGGAATGCTTGATTGATATAAATGGTATAAACGATCTTGATTATATTGTGAAGGATGTAGATGTTATCAAGATTGGAGCGATGACAAGACAAAGTGAGCTTGAAACCTCAGATATCATCAGACAAAATTGTCCGCTTGTAAGTGAAGCTGTCCGATTAATTGGTCACGTTCAGACAAGAAACCGTGGGACTGTAGGTGGAAGTATTGTTCATGCTGATCCTAGTGCAGAGCTTCCCCTCGTCCTCATGACCCTCGGTGGATCGCTGAAAATTTCGGCTAACGGTGAGGTAAGGTCTGTAAATGCCGAAGATTTCTTTATTACCTATCTCACCACTGATTTGATGCCAAGCGAAATTTTGACAGAGATTCATTTGCCGATTTGGCACGGTCGTAAAGGCTATTCATTTTTAGAAATTGCTAGAAGACATGGTGATTTTGCTCTTGTGGCTGCTTCATGTCAGCTGACGTTAGATGATCAGGATCGAATTGAAAAGGTAAGGTTAGCTCTTGGTGGTGTGGAAGCCATTCCATTCTTAATTGAAGATGCTCAGGACTTATTACATGGAGAAAGACTATCAAGTTCTCTCATTGATAAGTTGACAAAGGTTGTTGAAGAAAGTGTTGAACCTGAATCCGATCTTCATGCCTCAGAGGAATATCGTCGCCATCTTGCAAAGGTGTTGACCTCAAGATCTTTACAACAAGCTTATGAGAGAGCAAAGGGTGAACAATATGGCTAGACAGGAAATCGAAGTAACGATTAACGGTAAGCTGTATCAGGAATGGGTTGAACCGAGAATGCTTTTAAGTGATTTTATTCGAGAGGTATGCGGTTTAACCGGTACACATATTGGTTGTGAACATGGAGTATGTGGTGCCTGTACAATTGTGTTTGACGGGGCTGCAGTCAGGAGTTGTCTGCTTTTTGTTGTTCAAGCAAATGGTTGTGAAATCCAAACGGTAGAAGGGCTGTCAAAAGATGGTGAGATGTCATCTCTACAGAAAAATTTTTCTGAATGCCATGGTCTACAGTGTGGTTTTTGTACGGCAGGCATCCTGATGGCAACAACTGACTTTCTAGAAAAAAATTCTGATCCTTCCACCAGGGAAATAAAAGAAATGCTATCGGGCCACCTATGCCGATGTACGGGTTATGACGGTATTGTGAAAGCTGTAGAAAAGACAATTGAAGAAAACAAGACCGGCACTGCAAAGGAGTTGATTAGATAAATGAATCTTGGGAGATTGCTTGAGTTCGCTGTTAAGAGGCACCCAAACAAAACGGCAGTTGTACAGGGTAAGGAACGTCTAACGTATTCCCAATTAGAGAGACAAGTATCCCTGATTGCTTCATCCCTCCAAAAAATTGGTATTAAACAACAGGATCGTATCATTGTTTGCTTAAAGAATCGGCTGGAAAATGTCCTGACGTATTGGGCGTTACAAAAGTTGGGGGCCATCTATACACCCATCAACTTTCGACTTTCTGCTAAAGAAGTGGAATATTGCGTAAATGATGCCGAAGCTAAAGCTGTCATTTATGAGGAGGTGAGCCAGGACTCTGTTTTAAAAGCAAAATATGATGAGAGGCCCGTGTATATCGGGGTTGGGGAAGTTGATGGAGCTGATATTTTCTATTCGGAATTAATTGAAAGAAGTCCAGGAAATTTTGAAGAACCGAATATACAGGACGAAAATATTGCCATCATGCTTTATACATCAGGGACGACTGGACGTCCGAAAGGCGTTCCGCGCAGTCATAAAAATGAGTATTCATCAGCGATTGCTCACATTATCCAGAATCAATATAAAGAAGGCGAGAGCACGCTAGGAACCATGCCTTTATATCATACGATGGGAATGAGATCGCTGCTTTCGATTGCATTTTTAAATGGAAAATATGTTCTTCTTCCTGATTTCGATGCAAAAGAAGCCCTGGAATGGATCAGCAGTGAACAATTATCCTGCTTATACCTTGTACCTACCTTGTATCATGATATGTTAAATCATCCGAACTTCACTGATTATGATCTTTCTACATTGAACAAACTTGGTTACGCGGGGGCATCGATGACCACTGCGTTAACAGAACGATGTGTGAAACATTTTAAACCAGATGTTTTCGTGAATCATTATGGAAGCACAGAAGTGTATACATTCACAATTAATCCTAATGCAGCGTTGAAGCCCAATTGTGCCGGTAAACCTGGATTCCATCAAAACATTCGTGTGATTAAAGTGGATCCTACGAATGAAACCAATCCTTCGGACATTGTAAGAACCGGGGAGGTAGGTGAAATTATCGCTGATTTAGATTCTGATGAAGCATTTAAAGGCTATTGGAATAGACCAGATGCCAATGTTAAAGCGATACGAGATGGGTGGTACTTCACTGGAGACCTCGGCGTTATTGATGAGGACGGGGATTTGCATGTCGTGGGCAGGGTGGATGACATGGTCATCTCCGGTGGAGAAAATATACATCCCTTAGAAGTGGAAGATGTGTTGTCGAAATGCACGAAAGTGTCTGAAGTAGCGATAGTAGGTGAAGATGATGATCGATGGGGACAAGTTGTAACAGCTTATGTTGTTCCGACCGATTCTTACATTACTATTCAAGAACTAGACGAGTTCTGTAAAAATCATCCTAAACTATCCAATTTCAAACGTCCAAGAAAATATGTCTTCATAAAAGAATTACCTAAAAGCCCTGTAGGAAAAATACTTCGAAGACAATTGCGTGAAGGAAATTTTGAATTATTTAAAGATGAAACGGTTGTTTAAAGCCCATACTTGAAAGGAGATATTACGATGACAACGACTTTGAAATATGACCACATACGAGTAGAAAAGAATATTGAGGATCAAACAGCTACAATCGTATTTGATCGACCAGAGAAGATGAATTATATCAGCATGCAAGCTCGCTCTCAATTTTCCGAAATTTTTGATGAGTTAAACAAGGATGATGAAGTCCGTGTCATTATTATTAAAGGGGAAGGAGATAAAGCATTCAGTGCAGGAGGGAGTATTCCTCAATTCATGGAAACTCATCCGGAGGTTTTATCCCATCTTGCGGATAATGTTGCAGCTCCTGAGAGATCCCATAAACCTGTTATTGCCCAACTGCAAGGATTTACATTCGGAGTCGGATTTGAAATCGCAATGGCATGTGATTTTCGTATAGCGGCTGATGATACATTACTTGCCTTACCAGAAATGAACCTCGGTATGATCCCTGGAAGTGGGGGAACGCAACGGGTAGCGAGAGCTGTAGGTTTGACAAGAGCAAAAGATATGATTATGAGAGCAAGAAGAATTCCAGCTGAGGAAGGGTATCAATGGGGACTTTTAACAAAAGTCGTAGAAAAAGAACGTTTAGAAGAAGAAGTTCAAAATCTAGCAAAAGAGTTAACGAGATTCTCACCATTAGCACAGCGTGTATGTAAAGAGGTCCTCAATGCTGCGGAAGAGGGGCCGCTTCGTACAGGCTTGGAAATTGAAGGACGTGCATATGGAATGCTTAGGTCGACTGATGATTTTAAAGAGGGCGTAGAAGCTTTTGTTCAAAAAAGAAAACCAAACTTTACTGGTAAGTAAGTTGATTTCCTGCGGGGGTCTACTCCGCAGGAAACATAGAATTTATCTGAACTAAAATAACAGAATATTCTGTATATTTTATGAGGAGGATAACAATGAGTGATCGAAAAGGTCTTCTTCAACATTTAAACGTCAACACCATTAGCGCAGGTACTCTGGCTGCAATATTTGGATGTACAGGTCCTGCATTAATCGTAATCGGCGGTGCTCAGAATGGAGGCTTAACGCAAACTGAAACCATTTCTTGGCTCTTTGCAATTTATTTTTTCGGTGGTTTATTAGGGTTGATCTTATCTCTTAGATATAAACAACCAATTGCAGGAGCATACTCAATTCCTGGAGCTGTCCTTGTTGCGGGAGCGTTATCTCATTTTTCATTGAATGAAGCAGCAGGTGCTTATCTGGTAGCGGGGATCATCGTATTTATTTTAGGAATCAGCGGTTTAATCAGCAAAGTGATGCATTGGATTCCTGTCCCGATCGTTATGGCGATGATCGTAGGAGCAATGATTAAATTTGGAACAGGAATGATTACTTCATTAGAAAAGGCTCCAATAATAGCTGGTTCAGCTATCCTTGTTTATTTACTTTCCTCAAGTTTCGTGAAAAAAGTTCCACCTATATTATCTGCATTTCTAGTTGCAATAATTCTTGCAGTTTTTACGAACCAGTTTCATATGGGTGCGATGGAACCAAATTTTATTATTCCTCAATTGGTCATTCCTACATTTAGTCTTGACGCGATTATTTCCATATCAATTCCACTAGCTTTACTGGTTATTGGAGCAGAAAATGCTCAAGCAACTGGTGTATTAATAGCTCAAGATTACAAGCCGCCGATTAACGCAATGACGATATATAGTGGGATCGGTGGAATTGTAACCTCTTTATTTGGCGGCCATAATGCAAATGTTGCAGGTCCAATGACAGCTATTTGTGCGTCCGAAGAATCCGGAAAAGATAAGAATGCCCGTTATGCTTCTGTTGTAGTAAATGGAGTGTTATTTGGTGCTTTTGGGTTGTTGGCAGGAGTAGCAGTACCATTTGTAACCGCCATGCCAGGTGTCTTGATCGGTACAGTTGCTGGTCTTGCCATGATAGGCGTGCTACTAAGCTCCCTACAATCTGCATTCTCAAAACCAAGATTTCAAATTGGTTCCTTCTTTGCTCTTGTCATCGGGATGTCAGGTGTAAGTTTCTTTGCTATAAGTTCGCCTTTCTGGGCAATCGTAGGAGGAGTGATCGTATCCTATTTTATAGAAAGAAGAGACTTCGATACTCTAAAGAATAACTCTAAAGAAACACCAAAAGCACAGTTTGAGACAGCCTGATCATTTGTTTCACAGAGTAAAAAACTCGCCAATCGGCGGGTTTTTATTTTTGTATTTATAAAATTTAAAAAATTCTAAAAATAAAAAGGATAAAGTGCTTTCATAGAGAATAGCATTTATAAGGAGTTAATAAAGTCATTGGAAAAAGTAAGTTATTCAAGGAGAATTCATATGAAAAGAACAGGCGACTTGAAGTTGATCCAGGAATTGAACCGCTTCATCATTCTGGATACGATTCGGCAAAAGGGTCCGATATCAAGGAGTGACATTGCCAAATTGAATAAAATAAGCCCGACCACGGTCACTTCAGCTGTTTCCGAATTGATCAGGGCTGGCCTTGTCCAAGAGGGAGGAACCGGTGAATCAAAAGGAGGCCGGAAACCGATATTAGTCAGGTTCGTTCCTGATCGGCACTTTATAATAGCAGTGTCCATCACAAATGCCAACATAACGATCGCCGAGATGAATTTGGATGCCCAGGTCTCGCGGAAAGAAATCTATCCGGTCGGAACCTTGACAGGAAGCAAGCTTGTCGATCACATTTCAACAAGCTTAGAAACGTTTTTATCGTACTATCTTGATCTTATTCCATGCATCGGAATATCCATCATTACACCTGGTATTGTCGATCCGGAGAACGGTGTGATCCGCTATAACCCGAAACTGGACCTGAAAGACGTGCCATTGAAAGACATCATCCAGGAGAAGTTCCATCTGAAAACGATTGTTGACAACGATTCGAATGCACTCGTACTCGCTGAAAAAAACTTCGGTGATTACAAGGATCACAAGAACCTCATCTATATTACAGTAGGTGAAGGGCTTGGTGCAGGGATTTATGTAAACGGTTCCATTTTCAGAGGGTTCCATGGAGGTGCGGGCGAGTTCGGGCATATCAGCATCGATCGGAACGGCATCAGTTGTGACTGTGGAAACAGGGGTTGTCTAGAAAACTATGTGAATTGGCCGGCCATTTATTCAACAATTTTATCCGCCATCGCGAGAGGCAAACAAACCGCGATTTCTGAAATGACACAGGGAGATATGAATCAAGTTACGATTGATACTTTCATAGCAGCTCTTCGAGAAGGAGATGGGCTGGCAAAAGATATCATGTGTGAAATAGCTGATTATCTTTCCACGGGGATAATCAATCTGATCAACTTGTTCAACCCGGATGTCATCATCATTGGAGGGGATGTGTTTTATCATGATCACTCTTATTTGAATAGGGTGGAAACCCAAATAAAGAAAAACGGGATGTCGATTTTGACGGATGGTTTGAAGGTCAAACCATCATCACTCGGTGGAAATTTTGAGCTAGTAGGAGCTGCAGCGATCCTATTGAATGAAGTATTTCAATTTTCATTGACCACTTAATTTTTGCAGTGGAAAAAGTTTGTTATGTAAACATCCACATTGAACAAATCCAGTTCGATCATTTAAAAATCCAAAGGAGGAAAATCCAATGAAACGAATGGTTTCGCTATTGATGATCTTGATGTTGACCATGTTGGCTGCTTGTACGCCAGCTGATAACATCTCATCCAATGAGAAGGAAGGGACACCAGACAATCCTGTCACGATTTCATTTTTCCAACCAGGACTTGAACAGCCGAATGCCAAGGAACCTGTTGAAGAAATGATCAAACAGTTTGAGGAAGAAAATCCAGGCATAAAGGTTGATATCCAATCGGTTGGCTGGGGAGAAGCGTATCAGAAGCTTGTGACGGGGTTCAGCAGTGGGACTGCCCCTGATGTGATCCATGGTGGGACTCGCTGGGTAGGTGCTTTCGCTGCGATGGACGGAATAATGTCACTGGAAGAGTATGCAGAAGAAAGACTTTCTCTCTATCATGATCCACTTCAAAAGGCAGTGACCTACCAGGATAATATTTATGCAATTCCAAGATCTTTCTCTGCACGTGCTATCATCTACCGGTCCGATTTGATAGAAGAACCTCCGGAAACCTGGGATGAACTGGTGGAGGTTGCAAAGAAAGTGCAGGATGAGAATGAGGGCATGTATGGTTTTGCGGTCGCAGGTGCAAAACACGTTTCTACGACAACACAATTTTTCAACTATGTGTTCCAGAATGGCGGGGACATTTTTGACGAAGATGGAAACCCCGTGCTGAATTCCAAAGAAGCAGTCGAGGCACTTGAATACTATGCAGATCTGTACACAGAGCATAAAGTGGTGCCGAATCCGATTGAATATAACCGTGAACAGCTTCCGGTTTTGTTTAAAGAAGGTAAGATCGCCATGTTCGTTTGCGGACCTTGGGCAAAGGCCATCATGGGATTGGAGCCGGACAATCCGGATACGCCATATAAAACAGCAGTGCTGCCAAAAGGAAAAGAAATGTCCAACACTCTGGTTTCCGACTCCTTGATGGTGTCTTCGAAGACAGAGCATCCGGAAGCAGCCTGGAAACTGATCGAGTATATGACATCTCCAGAAGAGCAGAAGAAACGTGACAAAGAACAAGGTTTGGTACCGATTCAAAAGGAGGAAGCTGAAGATCCGTTCTTTAAAGAGGATCCATATTTTTCTCCATTTGTAGAAATGGCTACGATGGGTAAAGAACAGCCGGTACCTGCAGCTTGGGAACCATTCCAGGATATCGTCTCTGAAGCGGTCCAGAAAGCGTTGAATGGTGAAGACCCGCAAAAAGCATTGGATGAAGCAGTCGAGAAAATCGAGAAAGAGAAATTAGCACCAACAAAATAGTTCTTCAAGGGGTTGGCTCATAAATGTCAAGCATCTCCACTAGCATTTCCATTTACACGACAGATTGTCTATTGAATGCTGAGTGGGGAAGTGGGCGCCTATGAGTTGTCCCCTTTTCTACCTGATAGGAGGTCTTCAAATTGAAAACAGAACAGGTAAAACCGATCAAGCCCCTCCCATCGGATAAGGGACGCTGGCGCTTTTCTCCAGAGCATTCTCCTGTACTCTATTTGCTTCCGATGCTTGTATTCATGGCTGTAATGGTAGGTTACCCGATTGGTCGTGTCATCTACCTTTCGTTCACACAAAATATATTGACGAGGCCTGATCTCGGTATTTCGTTCGTTGGATTGGATAATTATCTGACCTTATTCACATCCGCTGAATTCTGGGAAACGGCATTGAGGACGGGGCTTTGGACATCAGTATCGGTTATTGGCAAGACGTTGGTCGGATTTTTGATTGCCTGGTTGCTGGCGAAGGATATTGCCTTTAAAAAGTTTTATATTCTATTGTTGTTGATTCCTTGGGTGACTCCGATGGTCGTTGCAGCCGTCACATGGAGATGGGTGTATGACGGACAGTTCGGAATGCTGAACTGGATTCTCTTGGAAGCCAATATAATCAACGAACATGTCATATGGCTGGGAGGCAAAATGTCCGCCTTTTTTGCAACAGCTGCAACAGATATGTGGTTGGGCATTCCGTTCATGGCGATGGTGTTCCTTGCAGGGCTGCAAGCAATTCCCGTCGAACTGATTGAATCCGCTGAGATAGATGGGGCGTCTTCTTTCCATAAATTGCGCTACATCATTTTCCCGTTGATGAAGCCGATCACACTGGTTGCTACGACATTATCAGCAATTTGGACTTTCAATTCCTTTGGTGTCATCTGGCCATTGACAAGAGGGGGACCAGTCAACGCGACAGAGACATTGATTGTTGATGCATATAAGCGTTCTTTCGGCTCCTTCGATCTGGGGATGGGTGCAACGATCGCTGTCGTCATTTTCCTCATTTTGCTTATGTTTACGATTGCGTATAAACGATTATTAATGAAGCAGGAAACTTAATACAACTGGAGGTGAAAAAGGAAGACAAGAACCTTGAACCACCTGCTCATACATGCGACGCTCCTGTTCATATTCGCACTTCTGTTGTTTCCGGTCGTCGTCATGTTCTCGACATCCCTTCAAACCTTTGAAAATATTTTTTCATGGCCACCGGATTGGATTCCAGCTAACCCGCAGTGGGTGAACTATTTCAATGTTTGGTTTGGAGACTATCAATTCAGCTTACCATTTTTCAATAGTTTATTCATATCAACCTTTACGGCTGTCATTACGATTGTACTGGCATTTCCGGCAGCCTATGCACTTACTCGGTTCACATTCTTCGGTCAAAATGCATTATTGTTCATTGTCCTTGTGACCCAGATGTTTTCCCCTATCGTTTTAATTGTCGGGCTTTACCAGCTCATGCAGGCTTATAATCTATTAAACACCTATACCGCACTCATCGTTACGAACTGTGCGTTCACGTTGCCGATGGCCGTATGGCTGTTGCATGGTTATCTGAAAAATGTACCTGTTGAGTTGGAGCAAGCTGCTTCAGTGGATGGCTGTTCACGTGTAAAAGGTATCATCAAGATCATTGTGCCATTGTCGGCACCAGGGATTTCAATGGCGTCCATCTATGCCTTCATCATGTCGTGGAATGACTTATTGATCCCGTTGATTTTCATTTCCAAATCAGAAATGCGGCCGATCAGTTTAGCATTGACAGACTTTGTTGGTCAAAACGTAATCTATTGGCATGAAATGATGGCTGCAAGCATTATTTCGACAGTGCCGATCGCGGTAATGTTCAGTTTTGTGCAAAAATATTTTATTAAAGGCTTCATGTCTGGAGCAGTGAAAGAATAGAAGGGAGAGGTTTCAATGCATCATGTACTAATTCTAGGAGCAGGAACAATGGGAAGTGTGCATGTAGCGGCCTATGCTGAGATGGATAACGTCCAAGTAGTCGGTATCGTGGACCATGACCCGGAAAAAGCTGGCCAGATAGCTTCACCGCTTGGTGCACCAGTCTTTTCATCGGTCGATGATGCACTAGTCTCACTTGATCATTTGACTGTAGTCGATATATGCTTGCCGACCTTTTTGCATAAGGAAAATGTATTGCGGTTTGCAGAGATCGGCATTGATATCATCTGTGAAAAGCCGATCGCCCGTAACCTTGAGGATGCGAGAGAGATCATCGATTTTTGTAAAGAAAAGAACGTAAAACTGTTTGTCGGGCATGTCGTCCGTTTCTTCCCGGAGTATGAACTGGCGAAACAGCGGATAGACGAAGGAGCCATAGGCAAGCCTGCGGTTGCTCGAACGTTCCGTGGGGGGATTTTTCCAAAGGGCTGGAACGACTGGTATGCCGATTTCAATCACAGCGGCGGCTTGGTTCTCGATATGATCATCCATGACTTTGATTATTTACGATGGATGTTCGGAGAAGTCGAACGAGTTTATGCGAAAAGCTTGCTGGGAAGGAATTTCCTGCAGGTTGATTACGCCCTGGTTACCCTCCGTTTTAAATCAGGGGTCATCGCTCATGTGGAAGGCTCTTGGGCTCATGAAGGATTTACGACGAAGTACGAGATCGCTGGAAAGACGGGAATTATTGACTACGACAGTTCAAAGGAAACGCCTCTTCTTATGAAGAGCAAGAAGGCTGCAAATGGAATCGGAGGAGTAGCGGTTCCGGAAAGTCCATTGATAAAGAATCCATATTATTTAGAGCTTGAGCACTTCTTGTCATGCATCGAACGGAAAGTGGAACCGAAAGTGACTGCAGAAGATGCGTATAAAGCGGTCGAAATTGCTGTCGCTGCTTTGGAATCGATCCAATCAGGAAAGCCGGTTACGATGAATTCAGAAAAGATCCACCCGCAAGTTTAAGGAGGCGTTTTTCATGAAAATTGGAATCATAAGTTTCGCGCACATGCACGCATACAGTTATGCCAGCTCCATTCAAAAGATAGATGGAGTGGAATTGACAGGGATTGCAGACGACGATGCAACCCGTGGTGCAAAAATGGCTGACACCTTCCATACCAAATACTATCGAGATGTCGATTCATTGTTAAATACGGAAATCGATGCAGTGATTGTAACTTCGGAAAATGTGCATCATGTGGATCATGTGATCGCTGCTGCTAAAGCTGGAAAACACATTCTATGTGAAAAACCTTTGGCAATCAATATTGAAGATGCCAAAAAAATGATTTCCGTGTGTAAGGAAAACGGAGTAATCCTACAAACCGCGTTTCCTGTCCGCTTCAATACTTCGATCATCAGGGCGAAGCAGCTTGTAGAAGCGGGGGAACTGGGAAGGATCCTTGCTATGAGAGGAACGAATAGGGGAACCAATCCTGGGGGCTGGTTTATTGACCCTGAAAAATCTGGCGGTGGTGCTGTAATGGACCACACTGTTCATGTTGTTGATATTATGCGCTGGTTGATGAATGCAGACGTAAATGAAGTTTATGCTGAAGTGGACCAGCTGATCTCTGATGAACAAATTGACGATTGCGGCATCCTTACACTTGAATTCACAAATGGCGTATTTGCCACATTGGATTGCAGCTGGAGCCGTAACAAAGAATATCCGACTTGGGGTGACGTCACTCTTGAGATCGTCGGCAGAGAAGGTACACTTTCGATCGATGCACTATCCCAAAAAGTGAATGTTTACAGTGATGAAAAAGGATTAACCTGGGATTATTGGGGAGATGACATGGACTTTGGGTTGATCCAGGATTTTGTCACAACCGTAATCAACAAGCAAGAGCCTTCTATCACTGGGGAGGATGGGATGCGAGCGGTGGAAGTAGCGATCGCCGCTTATGAATCCGCATCTCTCAAAGAGCCCGTAAGTATTGGTTGATTTAGAGCTTGCGATGATTTTACATTTCGAAATGGATTGGAGAGGGTGTAAATGAATAAAGGCATAAATGCTTGGTGTTTCCCAGAATCTTATTCAATAAATGACCTCTTCAAGTCAGCAAGAGACCATAGATTCGAAGGGGTGGAGTTGAATCTCTCTGAAAACCCCTCTGCACCAGTGTATCTGCATATGAAGGACAAACACTTGATGGACATCAAGCAGAAGGCTACGGACGCAGGTCTTTCACTTCCAAGCTTATCTACAGATTTATTTTGGAAATACCCACTCACCCATGATGATGATCATGTGCGTGAGAAAGGGTCATCCATTGCGGAAGAGATGATTCGCATAGCGGAAATCTTTAAAGCGGAGACTATCTTAATCGTACCAGGGATCGTCAATGAGCAAGTATCGTATGAAACATCTTACAAAAGGTCCCAAGAATCATTGCATAGATTGATTCCTCTTGCCGAAAGGGCGAATATAACAATCGGAATTGAGAATGTCTGGAATAAATTTTTATTAAGTCCTCTGGAGATACGACAGTTTGTAGATGAATTTGAAAGTCCGTCCATAGGTATTTATTTCGATGTAGGCAATGTGTATCCATACGGCTATGCAGACCAATGGATCAGGATTCTTTCTGACCGAATAAAAGCGGTTCATATTAAAGACTTTAAAGAAAGCGTTGGAAATATAAACGGCTTTGTCCCTCTTTTGGCTGGGGATATCAAATGGAAAAGTATAACCGATGCACTTGATGATATAGGATATGACGGATTCATCAGTCCTGAAATTACGCCACATCAACATTTTCATCAGCAATTCATAAAAAACCTTGCAGATACGATGGATGAGATCTTCCATTTCCAAAGACAACAGGGGGATGTGCATGAATAATAACCGGCCGTACGCGATTGGACTGGATATCGGTGGAACGAATATTACTGGAGCGATCATCAGGAACACCGGTGAAATACTTGAGAAAATTTCAATTGATACAAATCCGGAAACCATTGCTGATGAGGTTTTAGAAAGAGTCTATATGATGATAGATGAACTTATGGCTAAGAGTGAAATACCAATAGACGAAGTAGCTGGAATAGGTGTGGCTACGGCTGGGGTTATCGACTCGAAAGAAAATGTAATCGTTTTTGCCAATAATCTTGATTGGCAGAATGTTCAGATTGGCAGGTTGCTTGGTGATCGTTTTGCTCTCCCTATCAAGCTGACGAATGATGCAAATGCAGCCGCTATCGCAGAGTGGGTTTGGGGAGGAGGAAAAGCCTATCAAAATATGATTTATATAACTGTAAGCACTGGAATTGGTGCAGGTATCATCAGCAACGGCCGCTTGATTACGGGGTGCGATGATAGCGCTGGGGAATTCGGACACATCACGATCAACGCTGATGGGCCATTGTGTGTATGCGGAAACAAAGGATGTGTTGAACGTTATGCTTCAGGGACAGCCATTGCTGATAGGGTACAAAATCAACTTAAGGCTGAGCCGCATCGTAAAACGTTTTTCGGTTATGAAAATGAGAGGGTGGTAACTTCTAAAATAGTAGAAGAAGCAGCTGATCAAGGAGATGAGCTTGCATTGAATGCCTTTAAGGAGGCAGGCTTCTATCTTGGGATCGGAATAACCAATCTGATCAACCTGTTCAACCCTGAGGTAATCATCCTTGGTGGTGGCGTCATGAAAGCTCAACGATTCATACTTCCTGCAATACAAGAAACGATCAATGAAAGAGGAATATCAGCTTTAACCAAGCGTGTGCAACTATCCATTTCCTCATTGGACCAAGACGGAGGTGTTTTAGGCGGTGCCGGGCTGTTCTTCATGGACCAACCAAGTTTAACGAATAACACCGTTGATCATGGCTAAGCTGTAAAAAAGCCTAAAGTCTTATTGACTAGGCTTTTTTTCGTTTTAAATGGACTAATCTTATCGTCTCTAAAAATTAATTTGATTGAACTAAATTCCAGATTGATAGTCACCTGAAATTTAGGAGAGATAAAAGTATTTAATAAAAGATGTCCCAAAAGCAAGAGAAGTCTAAAAGGTCTTTGTTGTCGGAACTGTTGTTATTTTAATAAACGGGTGTACAATAGCCTGAATATCTTGGGTTGTTTCCTCTAACGATTTGCCCATAATGAAAGCGGATATTTTGAGTGACAGTCCCTTCCTTACCAGTTCCTATAATCCTATGATCAATATTTACTATCGGTTTGATCCCTATGGCTGTGCCTGTAAAAAATACTTCGTCAGCTGAGTAGAGTTCTGCTCTTACCAGACTTTGTTCAGATACAGACAAATGCAATTCGTTTTTAGCGATGTGCATGACAGTATCGCGGGTAATACCTGGAAGTATATTATCGGAAATAGGAGGAGTGATCAATTTATTCCCTTTTACAATGAAAATGTTTTCGCCTGGTCCCTCACTTACATTTCCTTTTTCCGTTAATAAAATAGCTTCATCCATTCCAAAAAGCTCTGATCCCCTCGATGCATCCCATTCCATAATTCAAACCCTTATTTCTTACACTGACCGAAGCTTCCGATTCATCCAGAATTTTTCCCTGGTCAAAAACATACCTCATACCCTCCCTCCTTCTCAAATAGCATGATATTAATTATATTACTGAGATTACCTAAACATAACTCCTTCCTGTTATCTGTTGCCTTCCAGTGATATGGAATAAAACTTCTGTATGGTTTTTGGGCTCATTTTCTTTCAGCACCCCTCTATCAGTACAAGCGCATCATCTGATAGTTTAATAGGATAGAGTATTACGCTTTTTTGGAGGTGATACTCTATGAATTTGTTTCGATGGTGTCCATACCATGTAATGTGTCCGCCTTACGAATTGAATGGAAAATGTCCGATATGCAAGCAAGGCGGTGAGTTTTTGCAATGGGATTCTGATGAGCGGATTCCACCCTATGAACGGAATGTGGAAAAGAAGCGGGATCCACGTGAATATAAGGAATAATACGTTATTTTATATCCATACTTTTTCAATCTTACGGAACTCTGTCCTGATGAGGGGGAGGGTTCTTTATTATTTTATGACTGACTTTTCATGGTTCTTAAGAATGATGATACCAAGGTTTAGAGGGACGCAACTAAAGGTTGCAGGGCTACCGCAACGATTATTATCTTTACATATCGCAGCCCATTTCAACATAATGGATGATAGATTACAGGGAAAGCGAGTTGGAGAAATGGCTTTTGGTGAAAAGTTGAAACAAGAGAGAAAAAAGAATGGATGGTCTCAGGAAGAATTAGCGGAAAAGCTTTTTGTGAGTCGGCAATCTGTTTCGAAGTGGGAAAATGGTCAGAACTATCCAAGTATCGAAATCATTATCAAGGTAAGTGATCTCTTCAGCGTCACCATTGATGAATTATTGAGGAGTGATGAGGATTTGAAAGAGAAGGTCATTGAGGATAGCAGACAATTGGCGTACCCGACATTGAAGTACATGTTTGACGTTGTTTTTTTATTAGGGGCTGTATTTTTGGCGATAAAATTAGGGTTGCTCATGTTGAACAAATTCACCCCTTTAGACGTCCCTTTGTATGGAGGCTCATTCATTTGGAATTTCGGCTCCTTGATTTTGATGCTCGTTGGGGGAATCGGCTCCGGAATTGTAAAAGATAAATATAAAGAAGAGTGAACTACGCGCGGATTTAGCCGACGAAATATCAGCGGTGAAAGTCGATATGGACGGAGGGTATACTTTATTCATTTCCCGGGTTGAAGTATTGTCGGAAAATTGATACTATAGCTATTAATCGATAGGCTATGTGTAACTGGCGAACACGGATTACCGTGAGGGAGCACATAGTGACGTTTAGCCGTTCGCCTGGGCAGAGGTAAGGGATATTGATCCCTTGCCTCTTTATGTTTATAGGAGGGATGTTCATCAAGAAACCACCGTCATAAAACGAGCAATCAGGTTCCCTTAAAGGCATACAATCCGGTTCTTATGATGTAGAGATGAAAGGTCAATAATCTTTTAACTATAAAAAAGGAGACGATCCAATGAGCTTACTGACATTAGAGAAAGTCAAAACGATCATGACGCTAAATGGGATTGCAGCAAGCGGACTGAATGTATTCAATAAAGAGGATTATACGATAAACAGCGAAAGTGAAGATCCTGACGGCATTGTTGTGCGCAGTTATGATATGCATTCCTTGGAATTCGGCAATAACCTGAAGGCCATTGCTCGTGCGGGAGCAGGAGTCAACAACATCCCTGTTGATACGTGTACGGAACGAGGCATCGTTGTTTTCAATACTCCAGGAGCGAATGCGAATGCGGTCAAAGAGCTTGTGCTAACTTCATTGATGGCTTCATCCCGCAATCTTTTTACCGGTATAAACTGGGTGAAATCACTGGAAGGTGAAGGGGAACGAATCCCTGAACTTGTGGAAGCGGGGAAAAAACAATTCGTCGGTAATGAAATAAAGGGAAAGACACTCGGTGTGATTGGTCTGGGAGCAGTCGGTGCGCATGTTGCGAATGATGCGCTCGATTTGGACATGGACGTGCTCGGGTTCGATCCATTCCTTTCTGTCGATACTGCTCTGAGCTTGTCCCGGAAAGTCCAACGGGCGATGACCATTGAACAGCTGTTTGCTGAATCGGATTATATCACGGTGCACGTCCCGTTAACGCCTGATACGAAAGGGATGTTCAATAAAGAGACCTTTGGCATCATGAAGAATGGCGCCCATATCCTGAACTTTTCCAGGGGTGAACTTGTGGATGATGAGGACATGGCAGTGGCACTTGAAGATGGAAAAATAGGAAAATACATTACAGACTTTCCAAATGAACGATTGATCAATGTGGAAAATGTCATTTCCATCCCTCATCTTGGCGCTTCTACGAAAGAATCGGAGGAAAACTGTGCCGTCATGGCTGCCCGTCAAATGAAGAATTATTTAGAGACAGGAAACATCAAGAATTCGGTCAACTTCCCGAACGCTTCTCTTCCGTATACGGGAAAACCGCGGATCGCCGGATTCCACAAAAACGTTCCGAACATGGTTGGCCAGATGACGACCGCTCTCTCAAACTATAACTTGAACATTGCCGACATGGTGAACAGAAGCCGAGGGGATTATGCGTATACGATGATCGACATCGACAATCAAGTGAATGGAGATGACATCATCGGTTTGGAAGAAGAGATCAAACAGATTGAGGGCATCGTAACCGTACGTGTCATTTAAAAGTAAATAAAACAAGAAAAACACCACTATGCTGAAGTGGTGTTTTTCTTTCTCTATGTTCGGGTTCTTCGATGAGAGATTGCTGCATAAGGTGATCGCTTTCTTACTGAAAAATTGGGCAGTTATCTGGTAAACTTAGTTCTGTTTTTTGTTGCAAATGCAACAAATTTAAGTTAAATTCAATATAGACCATTTTTATTGCATTTGCAACAAAAATATGAGCTTAGGAGTTGATTATGATCGAAATTCTTCGTGAAATCGGAATGATAGCAAGGGCATTAGATTCCATAAGCAATATAGAATTTAAAGAATATGACCTTACAAAAGGGCAGTATCTGTACCTTGTGAGAATATGTGAAAACCCAGGAATCATTCAAGAAAAGTTAGCTGAGATGATCAAAGTAGACCGGACCACAGCAGCTCGTGCTATTAAAAAACTTGAAATGAATGGTTTTATTGAAAAGAAAGAAGATCATCAAAACAAGAAAATCAAAAAACTCTTTCCAACAGAGAAAGGGAACAATGTTTACCCATTTATAAAAAGAGAAAATGAGTATGCGAATAATGTGGCATTAGAGGGATTTTCTGAAAGTGAAGCAGAAGCCATGTTCAATCTTCTTCAAAGAGTTAGGAAAAACATAGAAAAAGACTGGGAGTTTGTAAAAAAGGGAAACAAGAGAAGTTATTGATCATATAGAGGAGCGACATATTCAAATGACTATACATCTAAAGAAGTGTACCGTTGAAGATTCACGCAAACTTCAAGAAATTAGTTATGAAACATTTAAAGAGACATTTAAGCATGAGAATTCACCAGAAATTATGAATGCTTATTTGGAAAAGGCATTTAACTTAAATCAGGTAGAAATAGAATTATCCAACATTTCTTCGGAATTCTATTTTGTTTATCTTAATCGTGAAATCGCTGGATATTTAAAGGTCAATACCAATGATGCTCAATCTGAAGAAATGGATGATGACTCACTTGAAATCGAGAGGATTTATATCATAAACAAATTTCAAAAACATGGGCTTGGCAAATATCTGCTGAATAAAGCTATGGAAATTGCGAGGGAACGTTACAAAAAGAGCATCTGGCTAGGCGTATGGGAGAAAAATGAAAATGCGATTGCCTTTTACAAGAAAATGGGGTTTGTTCAAATTGGATCCCACTCTTTTTATATGGGGGATGACGAACAAACCGACTTTATCATGACCAAAATTCTCAAATAACCTTTTGAAAGGTGGATGATCATGTATATCCCTAAGCATTTTAAAGTCACAAACTTTGATGAAATCAGAGAATTTATTCAGAATAATTCTTTTGGTACGATTGTTACGACAAAACAAGGAAAACCGATTGCTACACATATGCCTTTGGAGTTACATAAACAAGGAGAAGATTATTATATTACTGGACATATGGCTTATGCAAACCCTCAATGGAAAACGTTCGAGGAAGATAATGATAACGTCCTTGTTATGTATCAAGGTCCACATGCTTACATCTCGTCATCCTGGTACAAATCTGAAAATGTACCAACATGGAATTATCAATCAGTCCATGTATATGGAACAGCTAATATAATGAGTGAACAAGAATTGCAAGAAGATCTTATACTACTATTGCGAAAATATGAACGAAATCGGAAAAATGCAGCTTTATGGGAAAACCTTTCTCCAGAAACTAGAAAACAAATCAAAGGTATTGTTGGATTTAAAGTTAAAGTTCAAGAAGTTCAAGCTGCTTATAAATTAAGTCAAAATCGAAATGAGGAGGACTATTACAACATCATTGATAAATTAAAGGAGGAAAAAGATTCAAATTCTCAACAATTAGCAGAAGTGATGAAAACTAGAGAGACTAGACGGCAGTAGACTTATGCTATAAAAGGATTCCGCCTCTTTTTGCTTAATATCTAACTATTGGGCAAGGTTATGGAAGAGTGCGGTACCATAATACGTATTTCTGTTATTGTAAAAGTTCGGAAGATAAAATCAAGCCAGCTATTCTATTCATTAGAACAAGCTGGCTTGATTTTTTCATTTATCCTTTTCCCATCTTTGTCTCCAATTGCGCATTTCGATCAATACGCTTTGAAAATCTTTCCCTTTTGTAGTTAAAGAGTATTCCACTGTAACAGGAACGGTCGGAAACACTTTGCGTTGAATCATACCATTCTGTTCCAGATGGCGCAGGGTATCGGTTAACGATTTTGTATTAATATTATCCAGACTCCTCCGTAATTCATTAAATCTTTGAGAGTCTTTATACAATTCTGCAAGGACCAAAAAAGCCCATTTCCCACCTAAAATTTGTAATACATCGCCAACCGCAAACCAACATTTCTTTTCATCTGGAGATGTTTTCATAAAGATTCCCTCCCGCTTTAAAAAATAAAGTAAGTTTAATTTATGAAACAATATATAAAATAATTGCCTCCTTTAAATGATACACTTACCAGATTACAATAACAATGAACCCGCCTTATACAAATAAAAAAAGGAGAGAAAAATAAGATGTCCAATTCCACATCTATAGATCAACAATCAACGATTCAGTCTATTCTAGGACCATTAATAGTAATTGTACTTGGGATGTTTATGGTTGTTCTGGATGCCACAGCTTTGAATGTAATGGTTCCAAGCTTGGTTTCAGATTTTACAAGTTCATACACCACGGTCCAGTGGACCATAACTGCTTATACGCTTGCCCAAGCTGCTGTGGTTCCCATTGCAGGTTGGATGACTGATCGCTTTGGAACCAAGCAGATTTTCCTCATCAGTATTGCCCTGTTTACAATAGGTTCTCTATTATGTGCATTATCAGTTACTATCGAGCAATTGATTTGGTTTCGTACTGTTCAGGGGATAGGGGGCGGAATGGTATTGCCTGTCGCATTCGCTTTCACTTATCGGATCGCTCCTCCGGATAAACAGGGTGCTGTTATGGGCATCGTTACAGCCCCTATGTTACTGGCTCCTGCTTTAGGACCAGTGGTGTCTGGCTGGATGATCGACTTCATCACTTGGCATTGGGTGTTTCTTATCAATATTCCAATAGGGATCCTTGCTGTGTGGATCGGAATTTATAAGTTACCAAAAACGATGGAGCATAACGCGACTCCCCTTGATAGGTTGGGGATGGTTCTTTCTCCAATCGCTTTTGCAGGGCTGTGTTTTGGCATCAATCAAGGGGTGAACAATAGGGGATCTACTTCTACCATTACGGGCCTTTTGGTTGGGGGAGTCGCTCTGATTCTGTTTGTCTTCGTTCAATTAAGACGTAAACATCCATTGCTTGATTTGCGAGTGTTCCGTTCGTCCAATTTTACACAGGGGATCCTGGTCCAGTGGGTCGCTTTTCTCGCTCTTTATGGTAGTTCGTTTCTTATTCCTCAGTTTTTACAAAATGCAAAAGGGTTTACCGCGTTCGAAACGGGGCTCACCATGGCAACAGAAGCAATAACTTCAGCACTTGTCATTACGATTGCCAGTCGTTTATTTGACAAATTCGGGGCTCGGCCTCTCGCAATTTTAGGTATGGTCTCAGTAGCCATATCCGCCTGGATATTCACTTTTACCACACCGGAAGACGGTATTGGGAAGATCATAATTGCTTTGATTCTGCTTGGAACTGGGGTAGGGCTAACGATGATGCCAATCAATACTCATTTATTTCAAAGTGCTCCTAAAAAGTTATCAGGTCGTATTTCAGCATTAACAGGTGCAATGCAGCAGGTCATGTCATCATTCGCAGTGGCAGGTTCAGCAACCCTTCTAATGACAAATCTATCAAAGCATTTGAATACCGGCACCCCCAAACTGGAAGCATGGTCTTTGGCTTTTGGGAATACATTTATGTTCATAATGTCGTTAGCGATTACTGCAACAATACTTTCGATGTTTATTCGCATACCACAACCATTATCGGAATCGCGTAGAGAGGTGAGTGGATCTTAATAAATCAAATACGGTAAAGTAGCAACTAGCACTGGTTTTTTATTAAAAATAACACAGTGCTTTTTTATGGTAACTTTGTTTTCTAGTCATTATTTATATATATAAATGCTTATGTATATTTTAAAATAAATACTAAGATAGGAAGAAACAATTCTGGAGGAGGTCGGATAAATGAGTAAACCTATACTTCGAACTTACAAGGATTCAAATGATTTAAAACGGATGCAGAAACTCACACAAGCTATATGGAAACTGGAGCCTAATTTCCATATCGGTGATCTTGCCTGGCAACGCTATCGACATGTTGGAAGGGAGGATGATTGGGATACTGCAATTTTGGAAATGGATGGAGAACCCGTTGCTTGGGGATGGATTCAAATACCTGGGGAGTTAATATGTCAAGTTCATCCGAAATTTCCTGAGGTGGCCAAGGATGTCATTGACTGGTTTGATAAAATAACTAAAACCATTGAGCAAAAAGTGACTGTCTTAGAAAAGGAGACCCATCTGATTTCAGCCTTAGAAGACTCATTATTCAAGCCATCAGAACAAAAACCTGAAGTTCTCAACAAAATTTCATTGGACGGTTGTCCATTCCCTGTTCAATTGCCGGATAAGTTTAAAGGTCGCCATATCAAGGGTTCAGAGGATTTAACAAATCGCGTGGCAGTACATAAGGCTGCTTTTCATAAAACCAAAGTCACAGAGGAAAGTTACGTGAACGTTATGAATACCTATCCTTACGATTCTTCTCTTGATTGGGTAATAGAATCCCCAAATGGTGAGTTCGTAGCATCTTGTTTAATTTGGTTTGATGAAGTTAACAAGGTGGGGTTACTGGAACCTGTTGGAACAGACCCGCGATTTAGGAGAATGGGGTTAGCCAGTTCAGTCTGTAAGCTTGCTCTAAATGCGTTGTGTGATAAGGGGGCAAAAACGGCAGTTGTTGTTTGTACTTCCTCAGATGCAAGTGAGCTTTACAAGTCTATTGGTTTTCAACAAATTGCTCAAACAAAATCATTTCATCGATTAAAATAGAACCGGATAGTTATAATGCAAAAGGATATACCATCAAAAACTACAGATTTTCTTATGAGTTTCAATCTGGATAGCGGGTCTTTGAAACAGGAAACTAGGTCATCAATCGTGTCAAAAAAAGATGGAGGCTCGTATGATTCTTAAAGAAACCATTAATTGCTCATCTATCAACTGCTTCATCTGAGGGGCCAAGGGAATCCCTAGTATGGTTTTTTTGGGAGGAAAAACGCCTTTGGATTATCGCTAATCCTGAAAAAGTCTGTATTGTTGAAAGATGATTCAACTGAATATATTTGACCCATCTTTTTACGTCAATAGCTTATAATAAAATTATAATCACTAAAGATTGGATGTTTTATTATGCAAAAGAAGATATTGCTTGTTGAAGATGACTTAGAAATAAATGAACTTGTTTCAAATTATTTAGAACAGGAAAACTTCACAGTGTTTACTGCTTTTGACGGAGAAGAGGCGATCCAACTCTTTGAAAATAAATCAATTGACCTTGTATTGCTTGATTTAATGCTTCCGAAGTTAAATGGCATGGAGTTTTTGAAGAGAATTAGAGAAACAAGCTTCGTTCCGGTACTTATTATCTCAGCAAAAGAAAGTGACGTTGATAAAACGTTAGGTCTTGGTCTTGGGGCGGATGATTATATTAGCAAACCCTTTTCCGTCATCGAATTGACAGCAAGGGTTCATGCTGCAATTCGAAGGGCTACGCAGTATCTTGCTGCAACGGAACATTCCTCTCCAAATATCATTCGATTCAAAGCACTGACACTAGAAATGGATACTTTTTCTGCACAAATAAACTCGAAAAATATACAGCTCACATCGAAAGAGTTTCATATTCTAAAGCTTTTCATGACGAATCAAAGCCGAGTCTTTACGAAAGAACAAATTTATCAGTTGATATGGGAAGATGATTATTTTGGCAATGAAAATGTGATCAATGTACATATTCGAAGGCTTCGCGAAAAGATAGAGGAGGAGCCGTCAAATCCGTATTATATACGAACGGTTTGGGGAATCGGTTACAAATTAGGGGAGTAGCGTATGGACTTTTTACTTATAGCCATCATCATTATTTTGCTGTTCGTCGTCGCAAGGCAACATTTATCAATACGGAAAACGAATAGTGAACTCCATCAAATGCGCGACAAATTAGCTGATATTATAGAAGAAGAAACGGCTGAAAAAGTGTTGCTACAAACGAATCATCAGCCTATTCAGCAAATGCTTATCCAAATCAATCGTCTGTTAAGTTATAACCAGAAGGTCGCTGCTGATTACTCAAGAACAAAAGAAAGTTTAAGAAAAATGCTCTCAAATATGTCTCACGATTTGAAAACACCTTTAACCGTTATACTTGGGTATGTCGAGAAATTAAATCATCATGAGAAAATGTCAGTAGAAGAGCAAAGCGAAGTATTGGAGAGCCTTCATGAAAAAACCTTAAGTGTCATCGATCTAATGAACCAATTTTTTGACCTTGTAAAACTGGAGTCAGGTGATGTTGAATTGTCAATCAGCCGGCTATCGATAAACGAAATTTGTCGAAAGAATGTATTGGAATATTATCATTTATTGCAATCTAAAGGTCTTCATGTAGAGGTGGAAATTCCAGAACAGAATTATTACATTCTTGGTAATGAGAATGCGCTAAATCGGATTTTAAGCAACTTGATTTCCAATGCGATTCGTTATGGTAGTGACGGAGGTGTATTCGGGTTAACCATTCGGAAGGAAGGCGAAAATATCGCCGTTGATATTTGGGACCGCGGCAAAGGCATTGCTGAAGCCCACCTTGATCACGTGTTCGAAAGACTGTATACGTTGGATGATGCAAGAAATCCTCAGTTCCAAGGAAGCGGTCTTGGCTTAAGCATTACCAAACGATTAACTGAGGCGATGAATGGGGCTATTCGATTACGGAGCACCCCGTATGAAAAAACAGTGTTCACCTGTTTATTCAAAAGACTTACGTTTTAGCACTTTTCGCATGAGGTGTTCTTCAGGAACAGCCTCTTTTTTGTTACAACACAATTAAGAAATTTGTAAGGAACGAGAAAGAAAAAAGTTAATTTTAATGATTATGATAGATACAAAGGAGGTCGAATCGTGGGATATGTCGTTCAAACCAACAACTTAACAAAAACAATCAAAGGAAGAGAACTTGTTACCGATATAAATATTCACATCAAAAAGGGTGAGATTTACGGTTTTCTTGGCCAGAACGGTGCTGGTAAAACAACAATTATGAAAATGCTCACTGGTTTAACCATGCCAACAACGGGAGAAATTTTGTTATTTGGCAAGAGGCTTACGGAAAAGGCGAAATCTGTACTAGTCAGAGTTGGAAGCATTATCGAATACCCGGTCTTTTTTGAACATTTAACCGCAATGGAGAACTTGAAGTTACATTGTGAGTATTTAGGGTTCTATGATGAACATGACATGAAACAAGCGTTACAATTGGTGAATTTAAATGGAATTGAAGACGAAATCGTGAAGGATTTTTCGCTTGGCATGAAGCAACGGCTCGGTATTGCAAGAGCAATCATCACTAAGCCTGAACTGATTGTATTAGACGAGCCGACAAATGGACTCGACCCAATCGGAATTAAAGATATGCGTAATCTAATTCGGATGCTGAATAAGGAATATGGGATGACGATCCTTCTTTCTAGCCACATATTAGGAGAATTGGAACAAATTGTTGACAGAGTTGGTATCATTCATCATGGGAAATTATTAAATGAGGTCACTCTGGCTGATATTCGAAAAGAAAGGTCCGATTATATCGAGCTTGTGGTGACGGATGTGAAGCGAGCCGTTTATTTGTTGGAAAACGAGCTCCACATTTCAAATTTGAAAATGATTCAAGATCGTAGAATTCGCATTTATGATATGAGTCATACCCAAAGCGACATTTCGAAAACGCTTATTCTTCATAATATCGGAATTGAAGAAATACAGAAACATTCAAACTCATTGGAAGACTATTTTTATCAACAAATTAACGGGGGTGATGTCGATAATTAAATTAATGCAATTAGAGTGGAAAAAGCTAAAGCAAAAATCGGTGATCGGTGAAGTGTTTATCTACCCACTCATAATAATGTTTTTGCCTGTGCTTTTCATAGAAGTCGTCAGTCCTGAGTTTGGCCAAAGTTATGCTGAAGTAATTGATTTGAACATGTCGATTCAAATGGGGTTTATCTTATTTGGAGCTTCTTTAATCAACCAGGTTTTTATTGATGAATATAAAAACGGAACCATCTCTTTATCCTTTAGGTATCCGATAAGCCGGCAAAAACTCTTTGCGGGAAAAATACTATTTATCTCGACGTTTGTGTTTCTACTTACGATGATGTCTTATTTCTTAACAGGTATTGTCACTTATACGATTGACCAGGTGCAACCTATTATTACCGGCGATCTGACTCGTACAGATCTCATCACGTTTTTTAGTCAGATGATTTTTCATTCATTAATGATTACTTTGATTAGTTTTATCCCGCTTTTTTATTTAGGGATTTGGAAACGAGCGACAGTTCCAACAGTGATTTGCGCAATTATCGTGATGCAGTCACCATATCTCTCATCAATAATTAACCTTAATTTTAATCTAGTCTTAGCAGTGCTGTCAGTTTTGGGAAGTCTCAGTATTTTCCTTTCCATTATTACAGCGGAAAATATTGGGGAGAAATAATTTGTGAAGCTTAATATGTCATTTTTAGGATTCAAATTGTAAGGAGGAATTAACTTGATTACCTCATTTGTGCTACAAAGTATTCTAGTTGCATTATTTTTAAGTGTCAGCCTGCAGAAAATATCGGGTCATCCGCAACAAGTTAACATCTTTAAGAACCTAAAACTTCCCCAGTGGTTCCGGGTAGTAACAGGCTGGGTACAATTAGTTGGTGTCGTGGGATTGATTATTGGCTTTTGGGTGACGTGGGTTGTGGTCATTGCAGGATTATGGTTTGGCATTACCATGCTGATTGGAATGATCGCTCATATCAGAGTAAAAGATCCGTTTAGTAAATCCATACCAGCGTTCGTATTGTTGGTCATTTCCGTCACATTGAGCACACTTAACTTTTAATTTTAGCAACTACTTATGCACCCAAAATATACTGTTTATTCATTATTAAAGACATTAATTAATTATTTCCAGAGAGCTCCTGTTGGTGGGAAGGAGTAATGATGATCTTAATGAAAAAAGTCTTGGAGCTTTCGCACGGATCTAGGAGATTATCCTTAGTGATGCTGCGACGTGATCTCCCGTTACAGAGATAGGGTATACTCAATTTTTGAACAATTGCTGTACCCGAAGAGGTTGATAGGGCAACTTATCAACTAACTGAGGTGGTACCACGAAGTTATAACTCTCGTCCTCAAGATGAACAGTCTTGGGGGTGGGAGTTTTTTGTTTTTCATGAATTTTGATTTTAATAATTGGAGGGAAAAAGAATGAGCAATGAGCAAAGAACGCAAAGAATGGAAAAGTTAGAGACTTTAAGGTCCCATGGGGTTGCACCATATCCTGAAAAATTCACAATCAACTTTGATTTGTCTGAAGCCGGCCAACTTGAAGATGGAACTTCAGGTGTCAGAGTCGCTGGACGAATAATGGGGATTAGGAAGTTCAGTAAATTTGCTTTTATGACGTGACGCTTTCAAACATTAAGGGACGTCTGCAACTTATTTTAACAAAAGAGGAAATAGACGTAGACCTCTTTGAACAATTTTTTGAGGTTATAGATATTGGTGATTTTATAGGAGTAGAAGGTCGAATGTATACGACCAAAACGAATGAGAAAACGCTACGAATCGAGAGCTATGTATTTCTCGGGAAGGCATTACGGACTCTTCCGGAAAAATGGCACGGGGTGAGTGATGTTGAACTTCGATACAGACAGCGTTACTTGGATTTATTAATGACGAAAGATACACAACGCCGTTTGCTGATGAAGACTAAAATGGTGCGTGCGATTCGGAGGTTCCTTGAGGACCAAGATTTCTTGGAAGTGGAAACGCCAGTATTACAGCATACATCCTCGGGTGCATTAGCTAAGCCATTCAGGACTTTCCATAACGCCTTAGATATGGAATTGAATTTACGAATAGCACCGGAAACCTACTTGAAGAGATTGATTGCAGGTGGTTTTACGAAAGTCTTTGAATTTGCAAAGTGTTTCAGGAATGAAGGGATCAGCCCTCAACATCTTCAGGAATTTACCATGGTAGAGGGATACGCAGCGTATTGGAACTATGAGGATTCAATGAAATTAATGCGTGATATGGTTCTCTTCATTCTTGATCAAGCATTTACTACAACTACCATTACCATAAAAGGACAAACGATTGATTTTTCAAAGGAATGGGATGTTGTCTCCTTCAGAGATTTGATAGTAAAGGACACAGGGATTGATATGGACCTGTATCCAGATGTTGAGGATTTGTATGAAGAAACGAAGAGAAGGAATATTGATTTAGATTACGCTGATAGTGATATCGAATCTTTAGGGAGGGGCAATTTCATTGATCTGCTCTACAAGAAAATGTGTCGTCCTCATCTTGTAAGACCGACTTTTCTAGTGCAGCACCCTATTGATTTATCTCCACTAGCTAGAGCGAATGACCATGATTCTGCGAGTGCGGATCGGTTCCAATTAGTGGTGAATGGAGCTGAAATCATAAATGCTTATTCAGAGCTGGTCGACCCACTTGAGCAAAGAAGGCGATTAGAAGCCCAGGCAGTTCTTAAGAATGAGGGGGACTTGGAAGCTATGGAGATGGATGAAGATTACCTGACAGCTATGGAATATGGGATGCCGCCGATTTCAGGTTGGGGGTTTGGAATCGAACGTCTGTTGATGGTGTTAACTGACTGTGAGACGATTAAAGACTGTGTATTGTTTCCGCTAACTAAAAAAATGTAATCGATGAAAATTCACTGGATGTTTAGTCGGGATGATGTTCGTATTGAATAAAAAATAGGCTTGGAGGGTTTCCTCTAAGCCTATTAGGTGTGGGATTCATAATGTTTCCCTGGCAAATGAATCAGTTGAAAAATGTTTATCATTCGATAATCTGACTCTCTTCCCAGTTTAATTATAACATATAGAAAATGGTAAAAATAGACTGTTTCTTACGGTTTTATCCTGCTAAAATCTAAAGAATATTAATAATTGGGAGTGATGTGGAATGAGTTGTCCGGTTCTCGGTTTTCAAGAAATGGAGAAGACTCAGCTTTCACTTGTTGGCGGTAAAGGATTGAATTTAGGAGAATTATCAAGGATGGAAGGAATCCAAGTTCCAGAAGGATTTTGTGTTACTACTGAAGGGTTTCGAAAAGCCATCGGCCAAAACGAAACATATCATGTGTTGTTGGCTCGACTGACTATGCTGAAATCAGATGATCGCGGCCAAATTGGTGAAATCAGCGGGAAGATCCGACAACTTATCATGGAAGTAGAAATGCCTTCCGATGTCGTGGAAGCAGTTACACACTATCTCTTCCAGTATGGAGAAGAACATGCGTATGCAGTGCGTTCTAGTGCGACAGCTGAAGACTTGCCACATGCCTCTTTTGCTGGTCAACAAGATACGTATTTAAACATCATCGGCAAAGAAGCGATCTTGCAGCATATCCGAAAATGTTGGGCTTCCTTATTTACAGATCGTGCCGTGATTTACCGCATGCAAAATGGTTTTGACCACAGCCAAGTTTATTTATCCGTTATCATTCAAAGGATGGTTTTCCCGCAAGCTTCCGGGATTTTATTCACCGCTGATCCTATTACTTCAAACCGAAAGTTGCTATCGATCGATGCCAGTTTCGGGCTTGGGGAAGCACTGGTCTCCGGCCTGGTCTCTGCGGACTGTTATAAAGTACAAGAAGGGGAAATCGTCGATAAGAGGATCGCAACCAAGGAATTGGCTATTTACGGACAAAAGGAAGGCGGGACAGAGACAAAACAGGTCGATCCTGATCAGCAAAAGGCACAAACACTTACTGATCAACAGATTTTACAACTAGCACACATAGGAAGACAAATCGAATCTCATTATGGTTGTCCACAAGATATCGAATGGTGTATCGTCGATGATACATTTCATATCCTCCAGAGCCGACCAATCACCACCTTATACCCCATCCCTGAAGCGAATGATCAAGAAAATCACGTCTATGTATCTGTCGGGCATCAGCAGATGATGACTTACCCCATAAAACCATTGGGATTGTCTTTTTGGCTGTTAACGACTTATGCGCCAATGCGTAAAGCGGGCGGAAGGTTGTTTGTGGATGTTACACCTAATCTGACTTCACCAGAACGCAGAGGGATGATATTGAATCACCTGGGACAATCCGATCCACTCATTAAAGACGCACTCATGACCATCCTAGAGCGGGGCGATTTTATTAAAACGTCACCAGATGATAAAAAAGATAACAGCAATAAAGGTACGCCCTCTGCTGGATTTCAAACACAAATCGATGACGATCCGGCACTCGTTTCTGAATTGATCAAACGCAGCCAAACATCGATCGAAGAGGTGAAGCATGACATCCAGGTGAAATCAGGACCGGATTTATTTGACTTTATACTGGAAGATATCCAGCTACTGAAGAAGGTTTTATTCGATCCTCAAAGTTTGGGCATGATTATGGTTGGTATTAACGCTTCATCATGGATCAATGAAAAAATGAACGAGTGGTTGGGTGAAAAAAACGTAGCAGACACGCTTTCTCAATCTGTGCCGAACAACATCACTTCGGAAATGGGGTTGGCGTTATTGGATCTCGCCGATGTGATCCGACCATATCCAGAAGTGGTCTCTTATCTGCAACAAGTAAAAGAGGATGACTTTTTGGATGGATTGGTCAAGTTTGATGGAGGACAGGAAACCAAGGATGCGATCCATGCTTATCTTAATAAATACGGAATGCGATGTGTCGGAGAAATCGATATTACGAAAACCCGCTGGAGCGAAAAACCGATCACGCTTGTCCCAATGATACTCAGTAATATCAAGAACTTTGAGCCTGATGCTAGCAAGCGGAAATTTGAGCAAGGGCGTAAAGAAGCTTTGAAAAAGGAACAAGAATTATTGGAGCGATTGAAGCAATTACCGGATGGGGAACAAAAAGCCATAGAAACAAAACGTAGGATCGACCTGATCCGGAATTTCAGCGGGTATAGGGAATATCCAAAATACATCATGGTGAATCACTACTTCATTTATAAGCAAGCTTTGATGAAAGAAGCCGAACAACTCGTCCAGGCGGGTGTCATTCATGAAAAAGAAGATATTTATTACCTCACTCTTGAGGAACTGCGCGAGGTCGTACGCACAAATCAAATGGATGACCAGATCATCAGCAACAGGAAGGACGAATACAAAGTATATGAAAAATTGACTCCGCCACGTATCATCACTTCTGATGGTGAAATCATGAATGGAAAGTTCAAACGAGAAAATCTCCCAGCCGAAGCGATTGTGGGAATTCCTGCTTCCACCGGAGTCATAGAGGGGCGGGCTCGTGTCATCTTGGACATGGGAGATGCAGATCTGGAAAATGGCGATATATTGGTCACCTCCTTCACTGATCCGAGTTGGACACCATTGTTCGTATCCATTAAAGGCCTGGTCACCGAAGTCGGTGGACTGATGACCCACGGAACGGTTATCGCACGGGAATATGGCTTGCCAGCAGTTGTCGGAGTGGAAAATGCCACCAAAGAGATAAAAGATGGACAACGAATCCGCGTGCATGGAACAGAAGGGTATATCGAAATATTATAATTGCTGAATATCTTACAGTTTTAAATGCCACTAAAATGTCCTGTGATTTGACACAGGACATTTTGCGTTAATATCAAGGTCTTACAAACATTTAATTAGGCAATGTATTACGAATGACAGAATAACTTTTGACTGGCGGACCTTATTATAAGAAAGGGCAGGATTCTTGAAGACTCAGTTTCGAGATAATACAGCAAAAAGGGGGAATGTCAGGAAAATGCGGATTTACAGCAATATTAAAAAGCCTGATTTCTCAATTTAAGTGAAGAAATCAGGCTTTTTTCATTGCAACCAAAAAATCGCGAGCTAATGGGCTGACCATCTCGGTGTTAAGGGGTGAACAGCTTCCATTGCCCCTCTGAAACAACTTCAACGGCCCCATCGGTCACTTTGATGGCCGTCTGATCGTCAATCGCGTACCCTGGTACTGAGACGCCGGCAGCCCACTTTTCTGCATTGGCCAAGGTATTGTTTGGTAACATCTCGTGATCCAGGTGAGGAAACAACGCAAAATCCACCAGACCCAGTGTTTTATCTCCCCCTGTAGGCGGACGCCAGCCTACGAATTCTTCACCGATATTCGGGGCCATCACCATGCTCCCAGCGCTCATTCCGACATAGACTGCATCCAGTGATGGCAAGAGTTCTGCCAGCCCGGATTGCCGCATCCAGTGGTACAGGTAGAGGGCGTCGCCTCCCGACACCAGCAGGACGTCCGTCTCCCGGACAAGAGGCACCCAACGGTCTTCGTCGATGCTTGGCAGCGCTGTGAGCTCTAGAACGCCGACAGACTTCCAGTCCAGGTCGACCATGGGATTCTCGGAATTCCCGCTGATGAACTGCCAGGCTTTGACGCCAGGACCGACCCAGGGGTGTCCGTACATAGCGGTAGGGATGCACAGAGCGTTGGAGTCGGCGATCGGCTTGCCCAGCATGTCAACCAGCTCGTTGTGGATAGTCGAGTTATTGACGCCCGCGGAAGTTAGCAGAAGTTTCATTCCAAACGTCTCCGAGGACTTGGAATCCTCCAAATAATTATGCGACATATGTTTTTCCTCCTTAGGGTCCGAAGTTCAGTTCTTTTTCACGTAGATCTTTAAGATTATTACGCATTTCATCTATTGATTCACTAACTTCCATATCCTGAAAGGTCGGGAAAAGAAATCACTTCTTCGATTGTTAAATATCTCCTATTCATTTTATCATGTTTCGTCCATATGAATCTGGAGATGTTTTTTGTTTATTTACGAAAAATAACAATCTATCTGATCTTTAATTCAAGTCTTCAAGAAAGGGGGGCACTTCTGGAATAAGAAGTGTCCGTTTTCCATATAAAGGGCCATTTATTGAATAAATAATGCCAAAAAAATAAAGGAATTGTTTTTAGCAATCGAGAAGAAATCGAGTAGCCATCGTGTTGTATAAGCTTAGGAAAATAAAAGAAGGGGAAGAAGCTATGAAAAAAACGAAAAATCATCTGCAACTACCGAATGTCGTGTCGCGAGACGAATGGCTTGTAGCGCGTAAGGAATTACTGGCCAAAGAGAAGGAATTCACTAAGGCGCGGGATACGCTGAATGCTGAACGTCGCCGACTCCCAATGGTGGAGATTGATAAGAACTATGTCTTAGATGGCCCGCAAGGTAAGACCAGTTTGCTTGATCTGTTTGAAGGTCGTCCTCAACTTATCGTGCATCACTTTATGTTCGACCCTGATTGGGAAGCGGGTTGTCCTGCTTGCTCGTTCGCTGCGGACAACATCGGCCATCTCTCTCACCTGCATGCACGCAATACGTCACTAGCTCTAATATCCCGTGCTCCACTTCCCAAGCTCGAACGCTACAAGGAACGCATGGGTTGGAACCTTCCCTGGTACTCATCCTACGATAGCGATTTCAACTATGACTTTCATGTTACATTGGACGAATCCGTCGCTCCGATTGAATACAATTACTTGACCAGGGATGAACTTGTTCAGAAAGGCGTACCCCTTGAATCCGGTAAGTCAATGGAAGTGCCTGGCGTTAGTACTTTTCTTCGTGACGGTGAAAGAATTTTTCACACGTATACGACTTACGCCCGCGGAACTGACCTAATAATTAACACCTTCAACTACCTCGATTTAACAGCTCTTGGCAGGCAAGAGGACTGGGAACAGCCACCTGGACGTAGTGACGGCAACGGCAAGACATGGCTTCGTCGTCATGACGAATATGTACACTCTTGTGCATCGGATTCTTGTTGTCACTCAAATAAGAGCGATTAGTAATCAATGTCGTTCACTTATGTATAAATATTATGTGACAGATGTTTAAGAAACGGGAGCAATTCAAGTGAATTGAATTGCCTCCGTTGTTCTGTTAAAGGGGGAATTTCTGTAACGTGGATTGCCCTTTTAAATTAATTCGTTTACTGGAAATAAACGTTCTCAGTCAGACTGCTTCACACTAAGTATGGTGATCGTAACCAGGATGAGTACCATTCCAAGAAGTTGAATGCTGGTCAAATGATCTCCGATTAGCAGAACGCCAAATAATGAAGCTGTCACCGGCTCTACCATAGCGACCATCGAAGCTGTTGTCGGGGTAGTCCACCGAATGCCAATCACATAA
This sequence comes from Pseudalkalibacillus sp. R45, assembly GCF_052246725.1. NCBI lineage: Bacteria > Bacillati > Bacillota > Bacilli > Caryophanales > Fictibacillaceae > Pseudalkalibacillus > Pseudalkalibacillus sp. R45. The sequence goes on from NZ_JBQQCL010000006.1 coordinate 65,541, forward strand.
ACTATAAATGAAATTCCAGCCCCCACTATCCCTAATAGAAGAAACCATCCTATGTAGCTTGACGTCACCACACTAGCTGCTTCATCATTGTCCGTAAAAAGAAAAAGGATGAGACAAAATGAAAAAAAGGCGATGGTTAAGATGGTCTGAGGCTTTCCGATTGAAGAAGCATTTTTAAACCCGAATATAAACAATGCATAGGAAAGGCCAGCAGCAAGTCCCGCTGCCGCCCCTAGAAAACTCACTGAAATCGAATCGGTGTTGTAGGCACCCGTGAGCAGGATAATCCCCATAAGCACACCGGAAATGCATCCCCATTTAAACCAGGTCGAACGTTCTATTCGTAATAAAAAGGAGATTAAAAGGACGAACACAGGTGCGGTGTACATTAAAGTAGCGGCAACAGCAATGCTTGAGGCTTGGATACTGAGAAAATAAAAAGTGAAATTCCCAGCAACACCAACACCCGCCAATAGGGACCATATGTATAAACGAGGAGAGAAGATCCAATTTTGTCTGAAGCGAAAGAGAAACCACGCGAAAAAACATATAAAACCAACAGCACCTCGGTAAAGGGAAATCACAATAGGATCCCAGCCCTTGTTCATTAAAATATCGGCAATTCCCCCACTAATGCCCCAGCATATAGCGGCTAGCATAACTAAGCCTACACCTGCAAATCTCATCGTGTGCCTCCTAAAGATAAGTAATGGTACGAATTTTGATCACGCTATTAGAAACCTAACGTGGCCTGAATAATGTAAATTCAAGGACCAAACAATCCTCGTTACGTTCCTAATCAAACATATGTTTTTTTAAAAGGTGTAAATGGTAATTCCTTTAATTTCTCATACCTAAACCTAAATCAGCTCGCATGCAATATGAAAAGACGGTATCCTCTAAAAGCACATATGAAACTTTACGGTCAGTGGAGAGAGATAAAAACAACTATTACTGTCAGCCTCAAAGTTATCTTAATTTCGAGTTTTCAACAATCGGTGGCTTATAATCAAAATAGCTATTGAGTTAGATATGGTGATTTGAAATAATTGGTATTGATCAAGAGGGCAGTTATCTAGATAGGATTCTCATATAAAAGGCTAAGTGAATAAGCTCAAGTAGCGGTATTGGTAATGTTCATATGGAAACAAACAACAGTTCATACAATCGGTCTTGAATTGACAGTACTGTGGCGGCTGTGGGTAGGATAACGAATATAGCCAATGCGATGTAAGCAGCTGGGGCGGAATCCAACTGCTCAACAATTAGTCTTCCGGTTAAATGGATACTAGGTGATAAGCCCTTATTTTTCATTTTAGGGTCATTATATGGAATCAAGTTTTAGATATTAATAGAAATATCATTAGAAAAGAGTGGTTTATAGGAGATAATGAAACAGAAATAGAGGGAGTCGATCGCTATGTCTCATGCGTCATATAAAATCCGTATTTATGCTTTCTTATTAGATTATCTCGTTATCGTAATATACAGTATTTTTATTGTAGGTACTATTTCTTTCATCTTTCGATCATCTATTAACACCTTATTTTCAAATTCCCCATTAACAGCAGAACTGACAGGTTTTTTTATGATGACGTTACCGGTTTCGCTTTATTTTATTTTATGCGAATGTTCTAGTTGGCAAGGAACATTGGGGAAGAGAAAAATGGGCATCCGTGTTATTGATGGTGTCGGTCAGCGGATCGGAATCGGTCGCTCAGTTTCTCGAACAGCTATCAAGTTTCTCCCTTGGGAGGTTGCGCACTTTGGGATATGGCACCTAATGCTACCATCTGACTTTTCTGAGATTTCTGTTTATGTGATCTTAAATGCTGTCAATCTTGCACTATTAATATATCTAATAATCCCTCTCACTAATAAAAGAAGGAAAAATGTTTATGACTGGTTAGCTGGTACGGAAGTAGTTCGCTGATCTATATTAAAGCGTAAGCATGCTCAACCGCCTTTAATAAAATAGTCGGATCCTCCACAATTGGAGGGCTTTAGCAGAGTAAGGAAAGCGTCATTATAGAAAGGAATAAATACTTTTTTGCGAAAATTTCATCCTAAATGTGCAACTATATGGTTGCACTAAAATGTCAATATGTGCTACACTTTGGTTGCACTTGTGAAAAGGAGGGGTAGTAATGGATAATGATCAAATTAAAAGAGAAATTTTTATTAATGCACCTATCCAAACGGTATGGGAGTTAATAAGCCAACCGGCATGGTGGGTTGGTGATGCACCTGGTCCGGACAAGGTTCAGGTAGATGGCCCACGTGTGGTGGCGGACACGAAGTACGGACAATTCCCAGTGTTGATTGAACAATCAGAACCGCCAAACTACCTTGCATGTAGGTGGGCAAGTTCATTTCCAGGAGAGGAACCAAAAGGAGAAAACTCTACGCTAGTTGAGTTCAACTTGACTTCAAAAGATGGGGGAACTTTACTTAGAGTAGTTGAAAGTGGCTTTTCACACCTTGCAATATCCGAACAAGAGCGAATAAAGTTCTTTAATGGAAATGTCCATGGCTGGGAGATGCAAATGGAAGTACTGCGGAAGCGTGCTGAGGAATAAATTGGAAACCACAGACAGTAGTAATTTTGAAAATGTCTTGATCGCCTTAGCAGACCCCACACGTCGAGAGTTACTTGACCTGATCGCTTTAAGAGGACAAGCTACAGCAACAACATTAGCAACTACGGTGACTGTATCTCGTCAGGCAGTTGTTAAACATCTAACAATCTTAAAAGATGCCAGGCTTGTATCCAGCGACCGTGTCGGGCGGGAAGTAAGATATAAGGTGTGTCCACATCAACTATCTTCAACAGCAGAGTGGATGGCAAATCTAGCTACGGATTGGGATAGAAAGTTAGATTGGATTAAGCGCATAGCAGAAGATGAATAAATGAAAGTTAAATAACCGATGAAAGACAAGTTTTGGTCAATCTGTTTAATAAAGTCAAAAAGATTTCCTTGAACGGAGGAATCTTTTTGCTTTTAAGTTAATTACTTATTCAGAAAAACGATATACTTCCTTCTTTGAAATTAGAATATAATAATTCTAATAAGTTGTGAAGGAGGAGAACATTATCATTACTTTTCCTATTCATCCGCTTCTTGTACATTTTCCGATTGCATTATTTTTATTTGGTGTATTGATCCAAATTATTGTAATATGGAAGCCTGCTTTTTATGACAAAATGGCAACCTACCTATTTCTAGGGGGAGTAGTTAGCGGGATTCCCACATATTTAACAGGGAAGTTAGATGAGGATTATGCAGAAGACTATTTTGGGGATGACGTTAAAGACATAATCGAGATACATGAAACACTTGGTGTAACCACTTTAATTGTTTTTAGTAGTATTGTTTTAATTAAGTTAACTTTAAGAGATAAAAAGAGTATTCGCATACTTGTAATAGTGCTCTCACTTATTGGTGCAGGACTTATATCTTTCACTGGACATCTTGGTGGACAAATTGTGTACAACGACCAGCAGCTTCCTAGTCTCCAAATTGACGATCTTAAATTTGAATATGAGAATGATTAGATAACTTGAATAAAATCCCAAGGCGAATTTAGAAATGTTTAAAATGGTGGAGGATATGAAGACTAATGACCTCTAATGTACCTTTAATTTTTAATAAATCGGGGAGTGAATATGGAAAATAACGTTTTTGAACAGATGGCAAAAAGATATGATACAGAAGAAAGAATTGAATTAGCTAAAGTGATCGTTAAGGAAGTAAGACCAGAATTACGAAATAGTAAACCAAAATCCTTAATAGACTATGGGAGTGGTACTGGTCTGGTTAGTTTAGAATTATCAGATTTAGTAGATTCCATTTTGTTGGTCGATTCATCAAAACAAATGTTGGAGGTTGCGAAGGCTAAAATTTCTCACAAAGGAATTACCAACTCAGAAGTACTTTATTCAGATTTCACTCAAGAAACTCCTGAACTTAAGGCAGACATCGTTTTAATGTCACTCGTCCTTCTTCATATTCCGGACACTAAAAAAATTTTACAAGAATTGTTCAACATTTTAAATGATAGTGGCAAGCTGATTATTATTGATTTTGACAAAAACGATAAAATAAATCATCCGAAAGTCCATAACGGTTTTTCGCATGAAGAACTGAAAAAAAGTTTATCCGAAGTTGGATTCAAATCAATTGAAATGAAGACATTCTATCATGGAAATCGTATTTTTATGAATCAGGATGCCTCCATGTTCATATCCAGTAGTATAAAGTGAATTCTTATTTTTGGTTTCTAAGTACACACAACTAACCAATCCATATCCTGAATCTGCCTGCAATGGTCCCTTTGCAGGTTTTTGTTCTTGTTCCGGCCTTGAATTGCTATTAGAGAATTTCATGCACCGTATGAGTAATACTATTTCTTATCTGCAAAATTTAGTAGATAAGAAGAACACCACCTATAAACGTATTCTCATACGATTACAGTGGTGTGTTTTTTCTGTTAAAGCTCATTTTATTTGTTCTATGTGCGAAATTACATAGAATTTGTTTGAAACCTGATTAGCTCTTCAACCGGATAATCCAACCTTTTTCTTTTCGTGATGTTCGATGAGTTTGAAAAAAGGCGGCAGAAGGATAAGGACGACGATGATCCTCAGAACCTGCACTGCAACGACGAAGGTCGAATCTCCATTCAACAGAATCGATGTGGTTGCCATCTCTGCAATCCCTCCTGGTGCAAAAGCTAAGGTGGCAGTCACGAAAGAGATTTCTGTAAGCTTTGATACCAGAAACGAACATCCGAACATGGCAAGGATGAAGACTACCGTACATATTGAAGCAAGATTGATGATTTTCCCCACCCCGATCAGCATCTTCTTATGGAAGATCGCGCCGATGCTTGAAGCGATCAAGATTTGTGTGAGGACCATGATCGTAGAGGGCCACCAGGCAATGAGGTCATGCCCTGCAATTGAAGATCCGCCTGTTTGGAAGAGTGTGACACAGAGCATGCTTCCGATCGTCCATGGAGCCGGGAGCTTCACCCTTTTTCCTAACAAAGCTCCTCCCCACGCTGCAAATGCGAGTACAAACGTCCATAAAAGATGTGTGAATTGGAAATCAGCTGTCACCATCATCACAGAGGCATTCCCTGCTGCGGTGTGCGGGGAAACCAATAGATAAGAAACAATCATGGGAATCATCAAGATCACGAGGAAAACACGTATTGTCTGAATGATGCTCACAACTGCGGTATTGGCTCCTGCTTCTCCGGCGATGGTGGGCATGACAATCAATCCGCCAGGGGCAGTACCATAAAAGCTTGTCAGGATGTCCGTCTTGCTGTATTTCCAAAGGATATAGCCTGAAAGAATTGAAAAAACCATCGACATGAGCAACATGAAGATGATCGTGAACGTATTATTTGCCAGTATATTGAGGACGGAAAGGTTGATCTTTTGCCCTAACTCGATCCCTAAAAGGCATTGTCCGATGCATAGCCAATATTTTGCAATCCCTTTCTTATCCATCTGCAGGAAGGCCGGTGTCCGATACGAAAGCATCGCCGAAACAATCAAGGTTCCGATCATCCAGCCGATCGACATCCCGGTCAGCGAGAGCAGGAATCCACCGATACTGCTCAATAGAATGAAAACGACGTTACGTAAGAATTCGTTATTCATGTTTGTCATACATTTCTCTCCCTCTATGTAAAAGTATAGTATACTGGATGATATAAATAAAATATTGGTATCGCATGGATATCGATAAGTTTTCGTTATGTCAGGGAGTGATGATGATGGAGACACGTGATTGGCTGATTCTGCAGGTACTATTCGAGGAGAAAAACATTACGAAAGCAGCGAAAAGGGTTTATATTTCACAACCCGCTCTGACCAACCGGCTGAAACAGATTGAAAAAGAATTCGGTGTCACGATTGTCAACAGAGGAAGACGCGGCATCCAGTTCACATCACAAGGGGAGTACCTTGCGAAATGTGCGGATGAGATGTTGTTGGCAATCCAAAAGATTAAGGAACATGTCCACGACATGGAGGATCGTGTGTCAGGAACCTTGCGTTTGGGCGTATCGAATTATTTTTCCCATTATCAATTACCCGCTCTCTTGAAGGAGTTCAAAGACCGGTTTCCAGACATTGAATACAAGGTCACGTCAGGATGGAGCAGCGAGATCGCCCCGCTGTTGCCGAAAAAGGAGATCCACCTTGCACTGGTGAAGGGTAATTTCAATTGGGTCGACGAAAAGCATTTGTTATTCGAAGAAACACTTTGCATCGTTTCCAGGGAACCGATCGATTTGAAGGATCTCCCTAACTTGCCTAGAGTTGATTATCGTGCTGAGTATTCCTTGAAGAGTGTCATCGATAACTGGTGGTCTGAAAATTATTCTCATCCACCATTGATCAATATAGAAGTGGATAAAGTCGATACCTGTAAAGAGATGATTCTTAATGGCTTAGGTTATGCCATCATTCCGAGTATGATCTTAAGGGATACAGAAGGATTATTTACAATCGACCTGAAAACAAAAGAGGATAAGCCTCTATTGAGGAAAACGTGGATGTTATACCACAAGGAAACCTTGAGATTGAACATGGTCCGCGAATTTGTAAACTTTATAAAAGGCATTGATATGAATGATGCCCGGTAAAAAACACAATTCTAAATTTTATGATTCAAGAAGTTTATAACATTATGCTCCATTTCGGCTTAATAACAACCCTTCAATTATGTCGATATTAAAATGGACTCCCGCATATAATCGGGTTTAGCCCTGTCTCAAGCAGGGCTCTTTATTATGTCGATCTTACTGGTTTATTTAATAGTTGTTACTTCCTAGGCGAATAGGATAAAATGACTACTCAATAAAATGTACATCCGGTTATTATCCTGTTTTATGGTTTTTGTTCCAAAAAAGGGATATAGCACCTTTTAAAGAAGATACCTCATGTATGAATGAAAATATGTTAAGTGAAGTCGTACTTCAAGAAAAGGAGCATGAAAAAATGTCCCGTGATTATAAGAAATTCATCGTTGCTTATTTCTTTTCAACAATTGCTGATGTTCTTTACATAGTCGTATCTACAACTTTCATTTATTTCTTGACTGATTCTTTAACTTTGGCATCGATCCCGATTGTGTTAGCCATGATTGCATACAGTTTAGGGAGTCTATTAACCAATAAAGTTATCCTTTTATACCCTAATATCAAAGCACTTTATTTGATCAGTACAATCATAATCCTGGTTCTGACACTCTTATTTTTGTTGAACTTGATTTTCTTGACTGATTCACTTGTTTTTTATTATTGTCTAGTATTTTTGATTCCTATTTTCCGAGGGGTTAATGCAGCTTTAAATTTTCCGATCATACCCCTGATTGAAAAAAATGAGGTGAAAGGAAACAGCATTTTAGCAGTAGTCAGGAACCTGGTCAATCTGATTGGTTGGGGGATTGGTGGAGCCTTAGTAAGTTGGATCGGGGAAGTCAAGGTAATGGTTATCGTCATTTTTTTAATATTGTGTTCAGTGATCTCATTCAGCATTATTAATAGTAATATCTTAAACAAAGAAAATAATCCAGACGGTGAGGACCCGGTAAAGTTGAAAAAAATATCGGATATCTTTACTCCGTTGACTAATATCTTCAAAAATAAAACACTGAGGATGGTTTTCACCTCAGAATTCTTTTTTCTGCTTGGTGGGGGAATTTGGACTGGAACAATCCTTTTAGCTTATGTTATTGAAGTGCTGGAAAAAAATGAAACATGGTGGGGATATTTAGTTGCGACCTATATGGTAGGTGCGACTATTGGTGGATTTATCGTGTTGAGGGTTAATAAGTTTGTAAAAAAACATTTAGTCTCCTTGATGTTCGCTTCAGGAATCGTATTTTGTGCGGTAACGGTGTTATTTACGATTAATCATACGTTTTTCTTAGCAGCAACACTCTTTTTGATTTTTGGCATTCCTGCGAACCTAAAAGAAGTTTCACAGGTTTCCATCATGCAAAACGAGGGTGTAGGAAGCACGAGTAAACGGGTTGAAATATTCTCTGTCTATAATGTCATGGACAGCCTCATTCATGGACTTTCCATCATGATTCTAAGTAATATTGCGGATTTCTTCAGTGTTCAACATTCGTTCCTGGTTGCATTAGGCTTTTATATCCTTGCAACTATTATTATATTAAATTACTTAATTAGGCCCAAAGATGGAAAATTACAAAAAGGAACAAAAATGGTTGAATATTCTAAAAAATCTTGGTAATTTGATAAATAATTAAAATATTTTCATTTTTGAAAAAATGAAGGGTGATAGAGATGAGGCAAAGAACAACCGAAGTGCTTTCCAGGGATTTTCCAACGATCGAGGAAATTAAAAACATGTCGTATGTTGAGTTTTTTTCGTTTCTGAACCAACCTAATATACCTCCTGGAGGTTTCGACTCCATTAAAAAGGTATTGGATTTTTGTAACCTCACTAAAGGCGCACTAGTTTTGGATGCTGGTTGTAATACGGGATATGTAACTAATGAAATTGCCCGGCTGACAGGGAGTACAGTCGTTGGAGTCGATCTTAGTGGACATATGATCGAGGCAGCTAAAGAATACGCTTCAAATCAAAATGTGGCTTATCCTGGAAGGAGTATTTTTACCCAGGGGGATGCGACTAATCTTAACTTGCCGAATGAATTGTTCGACATGGTGATCTGCGGTGGATCAACGGCTTTCATGGATGATCCACAATCAGCAATCAAGGAATATTCTCGTGTAGTAAGGGACTGGGGATACATAGCGGAAATCGAATTTTTCTATAAAGAATCCCCTGAAGACGGAATCCTTGAAAAGGTAAATGAAACGTTGAACACAAATATGAAAGCGTTTTCTGTGAATGACTGGGTAAATTGGTTTGAATCTCAGGACAATCTGCAGCAAATGTTCTTCGAAACAGGTGACCTCTCGCACCCTGACAATATGGATATTACTCATTATGTGACGAATGAAGTCGAAAGCTTCGAATTGCCACAAGATATAAAAGAGGCTGTTAAAAACAGATGGTTGGAACTTTATGAGGTGTTATTTGAAAACAGAAAATATTTGGGTTTCTGTATTTTGATTTATCGAAAATTGCCTGAGAACGTGTGGTGGTAATCATGTCCAATGATGTAGGCTCTCAACTTGAAAAGAGGTACCTCTTGAAGCGATCGACCTTTATTTCCAAAGTCGCCCCGAGTTCAGTAAATTTACTAATAAGAGGGGATGAAGAGGTTAAAATCGATGGAGACCCAGACGTAATCATAGACTTTGTCAATTTACTTAAAAAAAATATAACACTAGACTCCTTAATTAATGAAATGGCTTTTCTTCATGGAATATCCAAAGACGATTGTTTAGAAGTATTGGATATTCTTATCTCAAGCCATATTGTCTATGAGGTGCAAGACCATAGGGAATCGCTGACCAAACTGAATGTAAATCGATTCAGCCGGCAACTAAGTTACTTTTCCATTTTCAATGAGAATACGGCACAAGAGCTGGATCAATTAAATAGGTTATTGGACGCAAAGGTCACATTATTAGGTGTCGGAGGAGTGGGTGCGCCTGTTGCAGATCTACTTGTCCGATCAGGGATCCGGAAGTTACGTCTTATTGATGGAGACCGGATAGAACTCAGTAATTTGAACCGGCAGACTTTATATTCAGAAAACGATGTTGGTGAATTAAAAGTTGAAATTGCGAAAAAAAAATTGAATACGATTAATAGTCAAGTAGAAATAGAGGCATTGACCCAAGAAATGAAAAGTGTCGATGAAATCAAACAAGTCATAGACGATTCTGATATCGTCATCGTTTCGGCGGATACCCCGAGGGGGAAAATGCCTTTCATGGTTAATGAAGCATGTATTGAAAAAGGAATACCATTTATTTTCACAGGATATAGCGGGGATTTCGGTATTGTCGGTCCCCTCATCGTACCAGGCGAAACATATTGTTTAGAATGCGGAACAGAAGAACAAGAAAGATTAGCTCAGAATCTACCATCCGATGTGATAGAAAAGGTCAACAATTTCGATTCTGCATTGCAACCACCTTCAATCGGACCAATTTGTAATATCGTTTCTTCAATTACAACCCTCGAAGTCATCAGGTATTTAACCCAGATCTTTCAACCCAATACGCTTAACACCATAGTGTCGATCAATACGCTGAATTTTGAATTTTTGAAAGAACCTCTTAAAGCTGATAAGAAATGTAAATGTTTTTCAAAGGAGGTGATACATAATGAAAGCTAAGCCAGTTAAGAAAAAGCCGATCAACATCAAGAACGCTCTTAACTAAATGTACCTCGTCAGAGTCGTTCTTTTCAAAGGACGACTCTACTACTACATAGGAGGATATTTCATGCAATCACTAATAAATGAAGAGGATTTTATCGATAATGCGTATGACAAATTAGCTTATCTGATTCCTAGAAAAGGTTTGAATGATATAAAAGGAATGGATTATTTAGCGTTTTCGGCCTATATCGGAGATCCGAATGTGGCACCTGGTGGGTGGACGACCATCAGAAATTTGTTTGATCATATTCATGTATCTGATCAAGATAGCATTCTTGATGTTGGATCCAATACTGGTCATTCTTCATTTCTCATTGAATACTATTCACAAGCAAAAGTGGTAGGTATTGATATCAGGAAGGACCTGGTCCAGATTGCAGAAAAAATTGCAAAAGAGATAAGCAGTAAGGCTGAGTTTTATGATTGTGATATCAAAGCATTGCCTTTTGATGATGAAACATTTTCTATCATTACAACTACTGGAACACTCGCCTTTTTATCAGAGGGACATGACAAGGCACTCTGTGAAATGAGAAGAGTGTTGAAGGAAGATGGCATTGTGATTGATACTTGTCTTTATTATGAGAAAGAACCTCCTGAACATATCGTAAAAGAAGCATCCAAGGTACTTGAATCGGATATATTAGATTACAATTTAGAGGAATATATCAAGTTGTATAAGAAGTGCGGTTTCCAGGTGAAGAAATCTTATGCTCTGCCCACATTGCAGAATAAAACGACTCAAAATGAAGTAATTGATTTAATCGTTCAACGTGAAGAATATCTGTGTGAATTAGAAAATCAACCGTTTGAAAGTGAAGTAAAGGAGTTATTACAAGAAAAGATGTGCAGGATGTTCGATACATTTTCAAAAAATGATGAATATGTAAAAGGTGAAGTGTTATTTTTTGAAAAAAGTTCACTTGGGAGGATTTAAATGGATACTGTGGGGCGACATTTAATAATGGAATTGTGGTTTTGTAATAATGAACGATTGGACGATATGACATTTATTGAAAATGTTTTTGTTGAAGCAGCATTAAAAGCAGGGTCAGAAATCAGAGAGGTTAGTTTCCATAAGTTTGCCCCACAAGGTGTAAGCGGAGTCGTAATCATTTCAGAGTCACACTTGACCATACATAGTTTCCCGGAACACGGATACGCAAGTATAGACATTTATACGTGTGGCACTGAAGTAAACCCAATCATTGCAGCAGACTTTATTGTCAACCATTTACAAGCGAAAGAAGTTCGGAAGATAGAATTGCCTAGAGGGAAAAGGGAAACACAAGAATCAACAGTTAAAACACCTATATGAAAGATTGAAAAAGTGGTCTGGAAAAGGTCGCTTTTTTATTTGACTCGTAAAAAGCTACATGAAGTTGGACATAAGCCCACTCAGGTTTTTTGATGTATAAGAAACACCTGGTAGGAGTTTTATCAGTTGGAGAGAATTTCTTTAATAGTGATTTTAAATTCGGTTTAAAAAGGAGAGCGAGAAGATGGAAGTATTCGTAACCCAGTATGATTGGATCCAGCGAACAAGGGAATCCTTATTCAGTTATTGCGAAACATTGTCCCCCGCCGATTATGTTAAAGAGCTTGAAACCTTTGGAGGAGATTCGATTTGCAGTTTGCATGCTCATGTTGCCGATTGTTACCGGGTATGGTTGGGAAGACGTGCGCTTGGAAAATCAATTCCTAGATTAAATGCGGAGTCCATCAACAACGTCGAGGAAATGCGTGAGGTTTTTAGGGGAATGGATGACCTTGTTCGTGAATTTCTGACTGAATTTCAAGGAAAATGGGACCAAACCATTCAAGTGTCCTTTGAAAAAGACAGTAAGACGGAATTCACGACCTTATGGCTTTTCACACACACGATCACACATGAGTTTCACCATAAAGGACAAATCGTAAAAATGGGCAGACACCTCGGGTATATCCCGCCGGATACGGACCTCATTGAAACGGATGCTTATATAACACGGTGAGGATCTGAAAAGTTTTTTCCAGAGAGGGGGTAGTTCCATTGAGCGATACTAGTATGGAAAGTAAAGAACTTGTTGAAAAAGTTTATGAACAACTTATTGAGGCATGGAACAATCGTGATGCTGAGCGAATGGCAAGTTTGTTTAGTGAAAATGGGGAGAGCATAGGATTTGATGGAAGCCATTCTAAAGGTCCTGAAGAAATTTTCTCCCACTTAAGTCCTGTTTTCAGGGATCATCCTACTGCACAATTTGTCAGTAAGGTAAAAGATATTCGTTTCTTGGGTGAAAGTGTGGCAATGTTAAGAGCCATAGCGGGTATGGTACCACCCGGTGGGTCGGATATTAAGCCAGAAGTTAATGCACATCACACTCTTATTGTTGTTCATGACAATCATAAGTGGCATATAGAATTATTTCAAAATACTCCAGCACAATTTCATGGAAGACCTGAATTAGTAGAACAAATGACAGATGAACTACGAGCACAGCTATAGAATAGTTGTGCGCCCCAACCAGAACAATGAGGTTGCCGACCTTGTATTTGAAAGGTAGGGTATGCCCATAATCGTCGAGGTAGGTAGGAAAGCATTAAGCAAAAGAGAATAAAAGACCAAGGCAGCTCCATATTAGGGGCTGCTTTCTTTAAGAAGAGAAAGATGAAATTTGGCTAGACCACAGCATGCATACCACTGTGGTAGTTTTTGTTATGGAAACAAATATTTTTGAGGCGCATTTTTTTGGAGTGTATCCTGCGGGGCTTTATTGGGACAGGAGGAGAAGAAAAGAATGGTGACCTGTCCATAAACCGGCGTTATTGGGACCAGGGAAGAAGCAAAAACTGTAAACTTGTCTCGTACCAGGTTACTATTAAACTAGGTTATTATTGATAAATGGAATAGGACTTTTCTTTTTAAAAAGGAAAGGGATCGACTGAGAAGTTGACACATAAAAAATCCACAGGTAGCTATCATACGGACCATGTTAGAGGCAGGCAATCTAATATGGTCTTTTTTTCGTACAAACAGAGTATATTTTTGCAAACTTTGAATTTACAACATTTACACATTGAAAACCCTTACAACAGCTTGGTATAAGCGTTACTATAGAAACAAATGATGGCCATCGGAATAACTGGAGTATAATTTTGCAAAGAGAGATTCAGAGATAAGGGGGATCCCCATGGTATTGGATAGAAGGCGTGCACACTTGTTATCCATCATTCAACAATCGAATAGTCCCATTCCGACAAAAGAATTGGTCAAAAAGATGGGGGTTTCACAACGCACCATCTATTATGACCTGCATCAGATCAACCACTGGTTGGAAGAACAACACTTGGAACCGATCGAAAATATCAGAGGAAAAGGTCTATACTTGCCGGGTAATACACGGACTAAGGTGGATCAGGTCCATCATCAAGAGGGATATGTTGGCTGGCACTATCAATTGTCCAAACAAGAGCGTGAATTGCTGATCAAAGCTACGATTCTATTAGAAGAACAAGATGCGTCTATGGATCGTTTCATGGCACTTACAGGTATGAGCCGGGGAACGGTCGCTGAGACACTCAAGTCGATCAAGGAGGAACTCGCTCGGAACGATCTTGGGCTCCAGTACAAACCTGGATACGGTTATGTATTGGATGGACCAGAAGATCGCAAAAGACGGATGCTGTCAGACGTATTGTCCACAGTCCTTTCACATAAAGAACTGGTTAATGTACGCAATGAAATCCTGCGGATGATCCAGCTGGGCGATGAAGGAAAGGATCAAGGAAAGAAAGAATCCGTCAAAACGCTGCTTTATGAAGCGGAAAAAGAACTAGGATTGACCCTTACGGATGAGATGGTCGAGATCTTATCCCTCAAAATATTCATCATGTTGAAACGGATCCATCTACGGCAATTTGTCGCTGTCGACCCGGAAGAGAAGAGGGTGCTCCAACAGACGGAGGCTTACCAGGCCGCATTGCATATCACGAAAAAGCTTGAGGAAATGCGGGAGGTCGAGATTCCAGATGATGAAGTTTGTTTCATAACGATGAACCTCCTTGGGTCGAAAGTGCATCATGATGATTTCAGTCGTTATGCTGAAAGTGAACTGATCGGTCTCCAACAGGTTGTCAGCAGGATGATTTCCGACTTCCAGACGTATGCGTGTGTCATTTTTGATGACCGTAGAGGACTTGAAAAGAATCTCATCTCCCATATAAAACCGACCTATTACCGATTGAAGTACGGAGTGAAGATCGGAAACGAATTATCTGAAAGCATCCAGGAGAACTATAAGGACCTGTTCCATTTGACAAAAAGGGTGATGCTTCACCTCGAGTATTATGTCGGCCAACCGATTCCTGATGAGGAAGTCGCCTATATCACTTTACACTTTGGCGGTTGGCTATCGAAAGAAAAGAAGCAGGTCGAGACAAAATTTAAAGCAATCATCGTATGTGAAAATGGAATCGGTACATCCAATATGTTGAAGGCGCAATTAGAAAACCTGATTACAGGACTAGAGGTGATCGAAACGCTTTCTATGAGGGAGTTCCGGAAGAAGGATTACAACGTGGATGTGATTTTCTCCACGAATTTCATCAAGCCGAAGGGAATTCCAGTCATCCATGTACCGGCCATCTTATCCACCTCGGAAAAAGAATACGTGTTCCATCGGATGAATGAGCTTTTCGGACAAGAGTCGAGACGAAAGGAATTGCCAGATCAGGTGTTGGAAATTGTGGAACGGTATGCAACCGTCTATGGAAGAGAGGAATTGAAAAGGAAATTATCGGAGTTGTTGAAAGCAAAGTCACCACACACAAAGGAGCTACGGAAACCTATGCTCAATGAATTATTGACAGAGAAAACGATCCAGTTGAAAGGCAGAGCTGCTGATTGGGAGGAATCGATCCGAGTCGCGGCAAAACCCCTCATCGAATTGGAGTCGATCCGGGCAGATTACGTGGAAGCGATGATCGAAAATGTAAAGGAGCTTGGACCTTACATTGTCATCGCTCCGAGAATCGCGATTCCTCACGCACGTCCCGAGGCAGGCGTGGAACGGCTGGGGATGAGCCTGTTGCGATTGAAGGAACCGGTCTATTTCTCTTCACAATCGAAGCATCAGGCGCAATTGATCATCGTGCTTGCTGCGATCGACAACCAGACGCATCTGAAAGCGCTGGCTCAATTGACAGAGCTTTTATCAAATGAAGAAAACGTGG
This sequence comes from Pseudalkalibacillus sp. R45, assembly GCF_052246725.1. Lineage (NCBI taxonomy): Bacteria > Bacillati > Bacillota > Bacilli > Caryophanales > Fictibacillaceae > Pseudalkalibacillus > Pseudalkalibacillus sp. R45. The sequence goes on from NZ_JBQQCL010000006.1 coordinate 81,107, forward strand.
AACGATTGATTTCAGCGGAAGACAGCACCACCATGATGGAATTGATCGATCGACATGTCAATGCTTAAGGCGATTGCGGCATTTAATCGCTTTTCCACCTTTCCAACAAGTTGGAACGACATTTTAATTAACTTGACCCTACGCCTATGGAAGAGGGAATGAGAATGAGATTTTTAGATGAAAGAGTAGTACGACTGGATGTCGATATTTCCAGTCCTGAAGAAGCAATAAAACAAGCGGGATATTTATTAGTTGAGGCTGATATAGCTGAAGAGCGTTATGTAAAAGCAATGATGGACTCGTACAAGAAGAATGGACCATATTTTGTCCTCGCTCCGAATATTGCATTGCCTCATGCTAGACCAGAAGATGGTGCGAAGGAATCGGCTGTATCATTGATCCGATTAAAAAAGCCGATCAGTTTCGGACATGCTTCGAACGATCCTGTACAACTCGTATTTGCGTTAAGTGCGACTTCGAGCGATCAACATTTGATTGTATTGCAAAAATTGATGAAACTTCTAGGGAATCCCGATAATGTTTCAAGCTTAATAAGGTTAAATAGTAAAAAAGATTTACAAAGTTTACTAGGAGGTATCGTGTTATGAAGTTTTTATGTGTTTGTGGTTTAGGACAAGGGACGAGTTTGATTTTAAGAATGAATGTCGAAACAGTCTTAGGACAGATGGGTATTCAAGCTGATGTTGAAAATACTGATGTATCCAGTGCATCAAGTGAAAGTGCTGATTTCATCATTACAAGTAATGAACTTGCCCAATCGTTGGAAGGACATCCTGCAAAGGTCATAATCGTCAACAACTTTTTTGATTCAGATGAAATAAAATCAGCCCTTGAAAACCATGTCCGTTGACCATCTATTAAGGAGGGTAAATCATGGAAGCGATTAAGTGGATTGCTACCAATGTCTTCGGTACACCTGCAATAATGTTGGGATTCATTGTATTACTAGGTTTATTATTACAAAAGAAGAATATTAGTCAGATCTTCAGTGGAACATTCAAGGCTATCATTGGATTTTTGATAATTGGTGCTGGTTCAGCTGTCATTATTGAAGCGTTGAATGTATTCCAGCCAATGTGGAAAGAAGTTTTCAACTTAAAAACCGAAGATTTAGGCGACTTTCTCGGTCAGGAGAAATTCACTGCTAAGTTTGGAAGTGCTGTAACGTTAGCCATGTTCTTAGGGTTTCTTATAAATGTGTTACTTGCACGGTTCACCCGATTTAAATTCATCTATTTGACAGGTCATATGATGTTTTGGACAACAACGATATTTGCAGGGATCATAGTCGATTCAGTTGGTGATGTACCATTTGGTAAATTAGTCGCCTTCCTGGCGATTTTCATGGGTCTATACTGGACACTTCAACCTGCGATCACCCAGCCCTTCATGCGTAAAATCATGGGGAATGACAACATCGCTTTAGGGCACACCTCAGCTTCCGTTGCGCTGCTTGCGGCTTTAGGAGGTAAGGTGTTAGGAAATAAAGACAATGATTCAGAGAAAATCAAGCTTCCAAAAGGTTTGGAGTTCCTGCGTGATTCGAATGTCATTACTGCATTGACGATGGGAATTTTGTTTTTTGTTGGTGCTGCTATCCTTGCAGGCAAAGGGACTCCAGGCGCAGAAAAACTGATTGCTCAATCAGGAGATCAAGATTTTATCATCTATTCAATCATTCAATCCTTCACATTTGCTGGTGGTATTGCCATCGTATTGATGGGTGTAAAGATGTTCATTGGTGAAATCGTACCTGCATTCAATGGAATCGCCACTAAGTTAGTTCCAGGTTCAAAGCCGGCCCTTGACTGTCCAGTCGTATTTACATTTGCTCCAAATGCTGTGATTTTAGGATTTTTGGGTGCTTTTGCTGGTTCATTACTTTGGTTGTTAGTTATAGGAAATACTGTTGCCTACATTTTCGTTCCAACCATGATCGTGTTATTTTTCCATGGAGCTACTGCAGGGGTTTTCGGTAACGCAACTGGAGGTGTGCGCGGGGCGGTACTCGGCGGGTTCATCACAGCTACTGTTGTAGCATGGGGTCAATATTTGATGGTCACCTTCTTTATTGGAAGTACCATTCCAGATACAGCAATGTGGGCAGCAGACTCTGACATGTTCATCCTGGGTCCAATCATTAAGTTCTTAGCGCAATTGTTGTTTTAAAGTAAGGGAGGGACTGCCCGTAAGAGAGTGTTAGACACTTATGGGACAGCCCTTTTTTAACAAAAAATAGAGGAGGAAATGTCATGAGTTTTATCCGGACATTACGTGGGGATATCAAGCCAAAGAATTTAGGTTTTACTTATTCCCATGAGCATATTGTTTGTCGTCCTGCTTATTGGAAACAACGCGGGGAAGGTGACTTATTGCTGGATGATAAGCAAAAATCAAAGAAAGACGTCGAGGATTTTAAAAGTCATGGCGGAAATTCGATCGTTGATGCCACAGCTGTAGATTATGGACGAGATGTAAAGGCAGTCAAAGAAATCTCTGAAGAATTGGACATTCATATTGTCGGAACCGCAGGATTTAATAAAAGTTTCCTTTGGGATGCAGACATTAAAGAAGAGCTGAAACCGATAGTCGGAGATTATAAAACGTATACTGAGTGGATTGAAAACGCAACGATCGAAGAATTAACTGATTTTGTGGTCAAGGAAGTAGAAGAAGGGCTAGAGGGTACACCATTTAAAGCTGGTCAGGTGAAATTTGGAACAGGTTATAACCGTATAACTCCTTTAGAAGAAAAAACCCTACGGGCAGTGGCTCGGGCTCATCATGTTACGAAAGCGCCGATCCATTCCCATACAGAAGCTGGCACAATGGCATTGGAACAAATCGATTTTTTGAAATCTGAAGACATCAATTTGAATTTTCTTAGTATCGGTCACATGGATCGAAATCCTGATCCCTATTATCATGAACAGATTGCAAGGACAGGGGCCTTTTTAAGTTTTGATGGAATTGCAAAAATCAAATACGCACCTGAGTCGACTAGAATCAATTGTATATTAGAACTGGTTAAAAAGGGCTATGAAGATCAAATCCTGGTTTCAGGCGATACAGCTCGTAAAACCTATTTCAAGCATTATGATTATGGATTAGGTTTTGAATATATCATTTCAAAGTGGGTGCCGCGTTTTATTGATGAAGCGAACAGATATGGTTTTGATGGAGAAACGTTGATACGAAAAATCTTTGTGGATAATCCTGCACGTTGCTTTACGTTCAAGACATAATCATGAGGTGATTATTTTGCATTTTCAACATGAGAATTCATTCGAAGTAAAAGAAAAAATTTCAAAAAAGAAAATAGCGATTCTACCAATCGGGGCAGTGGAGGCTCATGGTCCACATTTGCCATTAGGGACGGACAACTTTTTGGCAGAGAAGTTGAGTGAAAAGGTTGCTAAAAAGACGAATGCTTTTGTTTTGCCTACACTACCTTATGGACAAGTCTGGAGCTTGAAGAACTTCCCTGGGAGCATTAGTGTTTCGAATCAATCGTTGAGCAGCTTTCTGGTTGATATTGGAGAGAGTCTCTATCATCAAGGATTTGAAATTTTTGCGATGGTCAATGGTCACTTGGGTAATGCCGTAGCATTAAAGGATGCAGCTAGGATACTTTATGAAAATTACCCCGATTTGAAGGTTCTCTATTTATTTTATCCAGGAATGAAAAAGCCGGTAGAAGAAGTGAGGGAAACTCCTTCTACTCACGGTACTTATTTTCATGCATGTGAGATTGAAACGTCCTTTATGCTTTATTTGGCACCAGAGTTTGTAAATATGGGGCAAGCAATCTGTGACATTCCTGTCATCCCTATGAGTGCAGATGTGACCCCGACCCCTTGGGAGGAGTTTACCCAATCTGCAGTGCTCGGAGATGCGACACTGGCCACGAAAGATAAGGGCGAACATGTAATTGAAGTTGCCGTGGAAAATATGGTTAAGTTGATTCAAGAAATAAGAAATTCTTAGAAATGATCTCGAATAAATCACATTTATTGTGTGGTCAAAGGATAGGAACAACCATCCCAGGTAAAGTGAAAACGTAATGAAAGCAATGGAGTGATAATATGTTGGAGGCTTATTTTCAAAAAGTTGAGCAGAAATTAAGAGTTCTATTTAATGAAGAACGAGAAAACTTAAATGAAGCTGCTGAAAAAGTCACAGAAGGTATTCAAAACGGAGGGATCATCCAATTATTCGGATGTGGGCATTCTCATATATTAACAGAGGAAGTGTTCTATCGCGCCGGAGGATTAGTCCCAATCAAACCGATTCTTCATGAACCGCTTATGATCCATGAAGGAGCACTTCGATCCTCACAATTAGAAAGAAAAAATGACTATGCTGATACTTTTTTGAAAGAACAGGATATACAGCCTAACGATGTGGTTTTTGTCATTTCAACCTCAGGTCGCAATCCAGTTCCAGTTGATGTAGCTTACTATGCGAAACAAAAAGGTGCTTACGTTATCGGAATCACCTCTATTGAGTATTCCCAAAGTCAACCTTCTCGCCATAAAAGTGGCAAGCATTTATATAACTCGGTTGATCTTGTGATCGATAATAAGTCAGTCAAAGGTGATGCGGTCCTAGAATATGATAAAGTTCCAGTTCCTTTTGCCCCAACCTCTACAGTGAGTGGTGCTGTAATACTGAATGCAATATTCGCCAAGACTATCAAATCGTTGGCAGACAAAAAGTTGGATCCTCCCATATTTTTAAGCGGGAACATTGAGGGGGCTGATGAGCATAACCGGAAATTAATTCAACATTATCAAAAACGAATTCCATTATTTTCGTTAAGTGCGGTGTAAATTATCTAAATCCACTGGGCAAGAAGAAATTTTACTAAATTAATAAACAAAACAATCGGTGTAATTATTCATATGTTTAACACCTTTTTACGACGGGTAAAACATGCATGTAACCCAATTCCAACAGAAAGGATGAGCACTATGGGACGTAAAGCTCAGTATCAGCCTATCCGAGGAGATGGGATCCAACTATCAGACGCGCAAGAAGTCCAATATGCGAAAGAATTTAAACAAGCGGACATTGCTGGCGGTTATCGCAAACCTAAGGTAAAAGAAGCAAAACGTGAAAATCCTGATTTAAAACAATAATGATAATTTGAAGCAGCCTTTGCAAAGGCTGCTTTTAATATGGGGTCTATCATTCGGCACTCGTCCTGCCACTATAGGAATGTTCATGTGGTGGCATTCCATCTACCGTAGTCTCACCCTCAAACTCATGGATATGCCCGCCTTCAGGAACGGGAATAGCCGGTCCGGTGACACCTATCATTTCATGTTGATGCCCATCATCAAAGGTTGTAATGGTATGAAACCGATGGGTATGTTGTTCACCACTAGGAGCAGGCTCTGTTGTTCCTTCATATCCATGACGGTGTCCAACGTTAAAAGATGTCACGCCTTCAAACTCGTGAATATGGACAGATCTACCATCCCAGTGTGTTATATACAAAGTATGCGAATGTTCTGATCCGGAGTGATTTTCATCATCTTCATAAACAAACCCCGATACAGGTATCTTTCTCAATGGTAATTCCCCCTATTGATCAATTGCACTAATTGTATGAAACAATCCGGATAAACTTTCCTTTAAATCTGAATAAGGTTATTATCTTAATCTTTCAGCTTACAACAAACCTGCTGCTACATAAAAAAACCTGAATTCAACCGATTTCGGCTAAATTCAAGGTTTTTAGGATATTGGGTTAAGTGTTTCTGCGAAATCGTCGGATCATCCTTTTTCCTGATTTATTTTTGTCGTTAATCTGTCTTCTAAAACATGGATCATGTAAAGGAAGTGTTCTGCTTCACGTACAACGTGATCTGCAAGTAGCGGATTGATTACATTCCTGATTTGGCATGTTTTTATCAATTCTAATCCAGCCTTTTTAAAATCTCGTAACTCTTCTGTTGCACTTTCGCTTTCCTGGTTCATCCTGGTAATGATCGGATAGGTCGGTTTTTTATTGTATAACATCGATTCAACATCTCTTGCCTGATTTAAAAGCACTTCAAAGTCATCTCCAAATTTTCGGGCAGTGTTTACAAGATTACGTTCCGATTGATCGAGTAAAGCCGAGATGAAACGGGAGTGCTCCATCATGATCCGTAACCAAAACACATTTTCACTAATGATCGCATCCTGGACAGGATCAAGAACACCTTGATTGAACTTTTGTAATGTCCTCATAAAATACTCTGCTTCCCTGGCGATATGATCGACCAAGAGCGGAAAATTGAAACCTGCGATTTTACAGTTGACAATCAGGATCAAGAGATTCCTTTTGAAGTTCCGGAATCCATAGACCAGTTGTATGCTGTCTTCATTCAATTTTCTAACTGCCTGAACAGATGTAGGTGCTTGAAGTGCCCGTTTCTCTAGTTGCTCGAAATATTGGAAAAATCGATCTGTTTGCTGAATCAAGTTCTTATCTTTCCGATTGAAGCCTTCTCCTAAGAAGAGTGCATGTTCCTTCATTATTCGGAGCCAAAACCTATTTTCGGCTAACGACCTTTCGATGAATGTCCTCTCCGTTATCGCTTCAGGTTGTGCTGCTTGCTTTTCAGGTGGGGTAAGCATAGGGTTTTTAGGATCCAAATAAAAGTGCCCTGGGGTTGGTTGATTATTATTCATCATAATTCCCTCCTCTCATAAAAGAATCGCTATTTTAGTTTAGTTACGCCGAAATTATTTTAGAACGAAAAGATTTTATCGAAGAATTATGAGAAGGAAATCAAAAGTTTATACAGAAGATATACATCGTTCCAAATTTTATCAAGCAGGCGAGAAGACCCCATCCTCAAGGAATGGGAAGGGCATAGCCCAATGAGTAGGGTGGGGATGAATCGCCTTCGGACAAGGGATGGATCTTACCATCTCAATTGTCCGACTTATGATTTGTCTCATTTTTTTGGAATTGTTCCTTTTTTCATCCCTAAAAAGAAATCTTATGATATAATAGGAACAAACGTTCGTTTTCAGGAGGTGGAATCCATGTTGGTTCATAGAGCCTATAAATTTCGACTCTATCCAACCAAAGAACAAGAAATTCGAATTGCGAAGACAATCGGCTGCAGTCGATTTGTATTTAATCACTTTTTAGCACGATGGAACACCACCTACCAAGAAAAAGGAAAAGGATTGACCTATCCGACTTGTTCGAAGCAATTAACGCAACTGAAAAAGGAATTCCTTTGGCTGAACGACGTAGACAGTATTGCCCTTCAATCTTCATTGAGGAACCTTGCGGATTCCTTTTCACGATTCTTCAAGAAACAAAACACCCCTCCTCGATTCAAGTCTAAAAAGAATAAGGTCCAATCCTATACCACCAAATATACAAACGGAAATATTTCGATTGTTGGAAACAAAATCAAATTGCCCAAACTGGGCCTCGTCAAATTGGCAAAGAGTCGTGAGGTTAAAGGACGGATCCTCAATGCCACAATCAGACGAAACCGAAGTGGTAACTATTTTGTGTCCATTCTGGTTGAAACAGAAGTAGGTGATGGGTCTAAAACCAACTCGTCAGTGGGGATTGATGTCGGACTAAAGGACTTTGCCATATTGTCAGACGGAACGGTGTATAAGAACCCTGCGTTTTTTCGAACCTTAGAAAAGAAACTGGTGAAAGCCCAACAAGTCCTGTCCAGACGTCAAAAAGGCTCTTCGAATTGGCATAAGCAACGGATTAAAATTGACCGAATGCACGAGAAAATTGCAAATGCACGAAACGATTACTTGCATAAAATCTCTACCCATATTGTCAAAAACCACGACCTTATTGGTATGGAAGATTTGCAGGTGTCCCATATGCTTAAGAACCACAACCTCGCCAAAGCCATAAGTGAAGTGAGTTGGTCAACCTTCCGTTCCATGCTTGAATACAAAGCAAAGTGGTACGGGAAAAAGATCGTGGTGGTATCCAAGACGTTTCCTTCCAGTCAACTATGTTCCCATTGTGACTACCGGCATAAAGACGTTAAGAATCTTGCATTACGTGAGTGGGACTGCCCAAAATGCACGACGCATCATGATCGAGATCTTAACGCAAGTAGGAATCTTCGTAAGGAAGCCTTACGATTAACCGCAGGAACTGCGGGGATCGCCTAATCCATAACCGGCGGTTACGCTGGTGTTCTTAGGAATCCCCACTTCAAGCCACTCGCAAGAGTGCTAAGTGGCGGGTAGTTCAAGAAAAGGGTGTGGTGCTGATGGTTCGTCGTAGTCACTCTATCTCTCGTTCCTTCAGACCAGCTAAAAACCAATACAAAGGATGGGATCACACCTATGATCACTGGGTTGAAAGTAGAATTGCGACCTGTGTCGCTAGAAGATTTTAAAAGAACGTATGAATGGCGGAACGATGAAGAAACCGCAAAATTGGAAGCAGGAAGTGGTTTCTTTCGCCATAGTCATGTACCTATGGAAAAAATCGAAGACGATTATGAGAAAGCGGTTAAGAAATTAGATAAACGTCAGGATGGAGAATTCTCCATTTATACAATTGGAGACAATCCGACACATATTGGTTTGATCGGGTACCGGGATCTGAATATTGTTTCAAGACGATGTACGGTAGGGATTGGAATCGGAGCCAAAGACTACTGGGGTCAGGGTTATGGAACAGATGCGATGAAAACACTTATTCATTATTTGTTTCAGTCAATGAATTTGAACCGTGTACAGCTCGATACCTGGAGTGGAAACGCACAAGCTATACGCTCTTACGAAAAATGCGGTTTTGTCGTGGAAGGACGACTTAGGAAGGATGCCTTTATCGATGGGAACTATTATGACACCATCGTGATGGGCTTATTAAAAGACGAATTCCAATATGAATAACACTACCAGCAATGAGGCTTATCTTGAGACAAGGTCAGCCTCATTTTTTGACTGTCAGCTATACGAAAAATTAAAAAGAGGTGTGCTTTGATGACAACTAGTAAAAAGAGTCGTAAGGTTGATGGATTTTTAAAGAAAACAAAACAGTGGAAAGAAGAATTTGAGACGTTGAGAGAGATCGTTCTTGAATGTGGACTGGACGAAGATATTAAGTGGATGCATCCTTGTTACATGCATGAGGATAAAAACATCGTTTTAATACATGGCTTTAAAGATTATTGTGCACTTCTCTTTCACAAAGGTGCCTTGTTGAAGGATGCCCATGGGATTCTGGTCCAACAAACGGAAAATGTACAGGCTGCGCGCCAGATTCGATTCACTAATGTCCAAGAGATCGTTGAAATGGAAACGATTTTGAAAGCTTATATTCATGAAGCCATTGAAGTTGAAAAAGCCGGTTTGGAAGTGAAAAAGAATACAGAATTCAACATTCCTGAAGAACTTCAAAATAAATTCGATGAAATCCCTGATTTGAAAACTGCTTTTGAAAGATTGACGCCTGGACGGCAAAGAGCATACATTCTTTATTTTTCTAAAGCCAAACAATCCAAAACTCGAGCGTCGAGGGTTGAAAAATATATGAAGCAAATCCTCGATGGAAAAGGATTAAATGATTAGTGTGTTTTCCTTATGTGCCATTTTGAATAAGAAGGGGTGTTCCCAAGAATGCGTTAGAAACCTATGCAAAAAGAGCTTAATTTCAAGTGGGTTCTGTTTTGAATGCAAAAAAACGGAGAATTTACACAGGTGGAAGAGTCGTTAACCCCATCCTCCGTTGTAAAGTTGAGATCATTCACCATAATCCTCTGTATTTCATGCATCTGAACACTTAAAACAGAACTTGTCGGGCGGCCCCCTTTAACGGAACAATGGACGCAATCCGATTTTCTTGAATTGCGTCCGTTTGTGGTAGGTGGTTCACCATTTGCTTACCGCAGTTCTGCTGATTCTGATTCCTTTGACAAATAATCTTCTAATTGATTGAAGGTGCCTGAAAATCCTTCGTGAACCATATCTTGTGATTCTCCAAAGGTTTTAAGTTCCTCTTCGGTTGCTGATACAGGAGTCACAATCGCTGTAACAGTTGTTTTTCCCTCGTCCTCGATGAACGTCATAGTATTCATGGTTTCCAAAGGCCAATTTGCGTCAAAGGGTGCACGTACAATGTTACCTTCCTCATCAGAAAAGTAACTGGTGTAAACGATTTTCTCTGGTTCAATAATTTCACTGTATACAAATTTAACCCACATTGCATCACCTTCAGCAGGTTTCTGGCTGTAATGAAACACACCACCCGCGCGGAAATCTGATTCAGAAACATTAAACGTCCATCCTTTTGGCCCCCACCAGTTCTGTAAATGTTCTGATTCTGTGAAAGCTTTAAACACAAGTTCACGTGGAGCATTGAAAGTATGAGTGATTTTGACTTGAGTTGACATTGTATTTCCCCCAATAATTTTAGTTTTTTCCAAAATATCACGATATACTTTAAGTCATAAGTCTAAGCCTTGAAGGGCTCTGGCCTCAGTTTGTAGATGCGACGATTCGCTTTTGCGTTAAACTCTACCACTCCGACTTCATGTAATACACGGAGATGTTTGGACGCCTGAGGTTGGCGCATGTGCAGTCGATCCGTAATTTTGTTAGCGTTCCTCGCGTAGTAAATCAACAATCTTCAACCTACTGGACTCGGCAAGAGCGCTTAAGATTCTAGTTTTCATTTTCCATACAAACACCTACCTTTTTAATTTTATTAATCCATGTTTGTAATATACCATTATAGGAATATTCCTGTAAAGGAATTATCCATTTATTTAATAATAATTAGGCTTAAATGCTCCAAGAAAAAACGCATGTGATTTAGGACATGAAAATCACATGCGTTTACATATGTGCATGGTACGACTGGAATCGTTAGATATCGGGACTTCAATCTCTTTTTGTATTGAATTGGATAACGCAATCCTTATGGGATGGCATAGACCTCGACTGTAAAGCTTTCTCCTCCGGTGTTTTCCGGTCTGGCGATGTAGAAATCTTCGCTCGTTTCAATTTCTGATTCGGATCCATCTGTAAGGTCGTAGAAGATTGTTTCGTCTACGCCAAAGCTGATGTCTTTCATGACATCGAATTTGGCATCCTTAGGCCCATCGACGATTTTCCACTGTAACTTGGTCGCGTATGGAGGAATGTTATCGATTGTGAAGTTATCACTTGATCGGTTGTCTTGTCCGTCCTGAGGCTGGCCTTCCGATCGGATCGTCGCTATTTTTTCCGGTGCTTCGACCTCCACGTGAAACTCATCTCCATCCAGAATACGATCATATGCGTACCAGGCTCCGAGCCATGTACCTGCAGCTTGATTGGAGTCTGCCGAAATCATCCTCACAGAAAAATCGTCTGCACCGTTTGTGGCGGAACCTTGCCAAGTGGAAGCAAACGGATATTCGTCGCATTGCTTGCCCGTATTGTCTTCATCGCCAAATTCACGAGCACATACCCTTCTTGTCTTATTCCGATTACGGTTATAATCGTCTTGATGGCGTTTCGTATACATCCGTCTCAGCGTACTTTCTCCCACTGCTCCTGGTATCTGTTTACCAGGGATTTGTGGTACTGTCTGTTCCGGATGATCCATCGCGAATTTCCAATGCTCCCCGGCTTCATCTAACATTTCGAATTCTGGTTTTGTGATCGGAACATCCAAAATAGGTGTAGCCTTGCTGAATACGGCACCTTGGCGGAAATATTGATCAGGGAACGCGAACATGTATCTTGCAGAGTCATAACGGACGGTCTGTTTAATGCCATCAATCGTTTTTTTGAACTTGTTTGGTGCGTGTGTAAGGGTGAGTTCTGGCCAGAAATCCATGTATCCAAGTCGGTCAGGATTGGCATCTGTTGCTGGTGGTGCTTCCGAGGTGAACATTTCTAGGCTGAAGTTCGTGTTTTTCCATTGGGCGATCGTTCGCTCGGTTGCTGGGAAATCAGGATCTTCTCGACAGTCCCCTGGGTTCAGTTTCGATTCACATACTATATCGATTTTCAGTTTGGCTCCGTTCAACGAAGGGTGTGTGACAAGGATGTCATCAATCGTATAAAAGACCCTCATCTTCCGGCTTTGATTGGAACCATATCCAATCTCGGTAAATTGGAATTGGACTGCTTCGGTATTACAGATCCAACCTCTACAATCGATTATTTCATAGGTCGCTACGTGGGACCAACAGAAAGAATAGCGGTTTTTGATATATCCGGTTTGAGAACCGCTGTCTGGACTTTGGCGGCATTCTTCTACCGTCTGGATATGATCATAGTCGAATTCCGGAGGTGTCCATCCGACTGCTGTCTTGATCGGAGGGGACAAGTTTGCTCTGTAGGTTGATTGACTTTGTTGGTCTGCTTTCTCCAGTTTGTCTAACGTCTGAAAACCATCTTCTTGCTGGATCTGATCTTGCTTGATTCCGAGATCCCCTATGGATTTACCTTCCTTCATGAGTTCCGATGCTTTTTCAACCTTGTCTTCCGGAAGCCAATAGCCTCCGCCGTCAGAACTCGCTTGTGTCTGGTTTGGGGCAATGATCCCTATGGCCAAAAACAGGGTGAGGATGGATGAAAAGAGTTGCTTTTGTAACCTGGACATCATGATTCCTCCTGATTTTTGATAACAGCTGTTATACCACCAATGAACTAGTCCACTTATGAAGCGGTGTGATTTAAATCGAAGTCAGGGTACTATACGGAAAATCATTTTACAATACATTCCAAGCTAAATCATTCTATCAACCTACATTTTTTTACAATCTACAATTTAAATAGGAAGAGGGTGTCGATTCCTTGTACCCGAGACTTTAGCATTGTTGAAGGGACAATGGACCTGTTTTCTGGTAAACACGAACATTCTTGTGTCATTTTCGGATTAAAGTTCAGGTTTTCCGTTGATATTTGATTGTGAGTTTGCTATATTTGCATAGAAATCTTATATAGCATTTCTCGTATATGCTCGGTGATATGGTCCGAGTGTTTCTACCAGGTTCCCAATGCAAGAATCGGACTACGAGTTAAAGTATCAGGCTGTCTCGCATTTTTTTTATGCTTTTTTCCGTGATAGCTTGTGAGGTTAATCCATACTTTGACTTGATTGGTCTAGAAGGTAGAATTCTACTTTTCTAGGCCTTTTTCTACATTTAAAGAAAGTCTAAATACTTTCTTCAATATAAGGGCAACTAAGGCTCAGCCCGTGCTAAAGCATGGCTTTGCCAAGTTTTCTTATGGACGAGAATGCCACAACTACGAACGATCAGAAGAAGGAGAGGAATCATCATGAAAAACTTTATTGGAAAACTTACAATCATTTCGGGACTGTTATTGGTTGTACTCGCGGGGTGCAGTACTGCTTCAGGTTCTGACTCAGGCGAAAAGGAAACAGCCCAACAGCCGATCCTGATCGAAGGGCCAATGCCGATTGAAGCGGAAAAATTTGCGGATAGGCTTGAAAATGTGGAAGAAGAAAAATCAGGCACGTTCGTCTTTTACAAAGGGACTGTTGATGGTTATCCAGTGATTGTCGCGAAGACTGGAAAGGGCATGGAGAATACGGCGGCAGCTACCGCTGTGGCAATTGAAAAGTACAATCCGGCAGCAATCATCAATCAAGGGACATCAGGCGGACATGACCCTGAGCTTGAGGTTTTTGACATTGTTTTAGGAAAAAGAACGACCAACCTCGGCTCGTTGAAAACGGGTGACAGAGATGAAGGGCAAGGGATCGAGCCTACGAAATGGAAGCCGATGGACTTGATGGCTTCAGAAGGCAGTGCAGGGGAAGACCCGAATGCCGAGAAAATCCGATACTACAAAGGCGATGAAGATTTGCTCGCAGCAGCCAGTTCTGTAAAGGATACGTATAAAAAAGGTAAGGTTGTCGAAGGGACGATCGGTTCTGCGGATGTCTGGAATAATGAAGTCGATCGAATCAACTGGTTCCACGAGAAGTATGGGACGTCAGTTGAAGAGATGGAAGGCGCAGCAGCAGCACAAATTGCAAAAGCGTATGATGTGCCGTTCCTCGGAATCCGTATCCTCTCCAACAATAAGACGAATGACGGGGAATATAACCCAGATACGGCAGCCGCCAACCAGGAATATGTGTATGAAGTTGTGAAAGAGTATATATCTAAGCTCGAAGACCGATAAAATCGTGCACCCACCTATGGTATGATAACTTTAATATTGTAGTCATACGGAATAGGAGGGTGCTCACGTGGGCTTGCTGAAGCGTTTTACCTTACAATTTCGAATGCCGCATGGTTTTCTTGGGTGGGTTGCGGGCTACCTGATGTCCAAAGGCGGGAAGAAAAGCAGGTGGACGGTATCGCTATTGAATCCTGAGCGTGATGATCATGTTTTGGAGGTTGGCTTTGGGCCTGGTGTCGGGATCGAGGCGTTGGCCGAAACGGTCGATAAAGGCTATATTGCCGGGATTGATATCTCTGAAGTGATGCTGAAGCAGGCAAGTGACAGAAATCGGGAAGCCATTTCTAAAGGTCTCGTGGATCTAATGCTGGCTGATGTTTCGTCTCCGCCATCATTTGATATTAAGTTTGATCACATCATGAGTGTGAATAACATCATCTTTTGGGAGGAGCCGGTCCTTGCTCTGAACAAGCTAAGGCAATTAATGAATCCCAATGGAAAAATCGCAATCACGATGCAACCGTTGATGAAGGGGGCTAACGACGAAACCGTCAAAGAAGTCGCCAATGAAATCGAGGGCTATTTGAAAGAAGCAGGTTTTTCAGAAATTGAGTTTCATTATAAAGCCATGAAACCAGTGAACTGTGTCTGTGTGATTGCGGTAAACTCATAATTAGTTAAAAATACCGAGGGACTCGGCATACATCAGATTTTTTCCTGATTGGAGTCAAGCATCCTCGGTATTTTTTGCATATAACGAACGTATAAGGCTCAGCTTCGTCTTTATTGACAGCTGCTTTTTTCGCATTCCTGGATTATAACAGGAGATGTTCTTTTAAACCGTGGTCTGAACTGTAAATACCGCTTAAAGTTGATTTGTGATAAGGAGAAGAGTGTGAGCGCAACCCATATGAATCCGAAGCTGATGAGATGTGTGTTCGTGAATGTCTCATGAAAGAAATAGATTCCGACGAGCAGCTGAATGGTCGGATTGATGTATTGAAGAAAGCCGATCGTCGATAATGGGATCTTTTGTGCCCCTTTTGAAAACCATAAGAGCGGGAGCGCAGTGACAGCGCCAGCACCTAGTAGGAAGATCGTTTCAAGAATGGAGACATGACCGAGAGCAGCGGTTCCTTTTACCTGGAGGAAAAGAAGATAGGACAGGACAATCGGCAAAATGAAAAGCGTTTCCAGGGTTACAGAAACGAGTGGTTCGACCTTGACGACTTTCTTGACCACACCATATAAAGCGAATGTCGATGCGATGATCAATGCTACCCAGGGAACTTGACCGAATTGGATCGTCATGATCAACACACCGGTTGCAGCAAGCAACAGAGAAATGATCTTCCAATGGTTCAATTTTTCCCGAAAGATGATTACACCTAATGCAATACTTAGTAGCGGGTTGATGTAATACCCCAGGCTTGCTCCGATTACATGATTCGATGTGACCGCCCATATGAAAATGAACCAGTTCGCACTGATTAAAACAGCTGCCAAGAACACCCATGAAGCCTGGACCCGATTGGCGAGCACTTTTTTCACTTGTGGCCAACCACCGATCAACAGAAGGATGAATGCAGCAAAAAGGAAGGACCATAGAATCCGGTGGGCAAAAATTTCATAGGCAGGTATTCCCTTGAGGAAATACCAGTAGATCGGCAGAACACCCCAGGCGATAAAGGCTGCAAGGGTATAAAACATTCCGACAACAGAATCAGACAGTCTATTCAACATAAAATGAACCTCCTAATGATTGTTTAGTAATAACATACGCCAACTCTTCACATTAGTAAAATGAATCTTTATAATGAGTAATATGAATGAAATTAATGAAGGGTGGGAAAGGGATGAATATGACGATTATCCAAATGGAGGTTTTCGTAAAAATCGTTGAAACGAAAAGCTTCACTAAGGCAGGGGAAGATTTGGGCATGACGCAGTCCGCAGTGAGCCATGCCATATCCAGTTTAGAATCCGCCATGGGATTTCAATTGATCATCCGTAACCGTTCGGGTGCCGTCATTACGACAAACGGAGAAAAAATGCTGGCGCATATACGGAATATACTGCGGCATACAGAGCTTATGAAGCAGGACGCAAAGAGCATCATGGGCCTACAGAAAGGGAAAGTCCGGGTCGGCTCATTCGAAAGTGTGATGATCAACTGGATGCCAGATATCATTGGACAATTTCAACAACAGTTCCCGGACATTGAAGTGGAGCTGATCGAAGGGGATTACCAGGATATCATCCAATGGCTTCTTGATGGGAGGCTCGATTTAGGCTTCATCCTTGAAACGGAACGGATGAACGTGGAATTCCAACCGCTTAAAGATGATCATTTATCCTTGCTGATTCCATGTGACCATCCCCTCAGCAAGGAACGTGAGCCCTCGATCGAGCAGGTTGCTTCGTATCCGTTCATCATGCCGAAAAAAGGATGTGATGAACAAGTTCGTAGGATGTTCAAAGCGGAGGATCTCGATCCGGATGTCCGTTTTGTGATCAAGGATGTCCATTCGATCATTGCCATGGTGAAATCCGGAATCGGAATAAGCATCATGCCTGAACTGACATTGCCGAAGCACATGGATATGATCAAAGCGACGAGGATTTGTAAAGAGGTTTACCGCACGATCGGGATCGCTGCACCGGCATTCAAGCGGCTATCGCCTGCTGCTGGTAAGTTTTTCGAGCTGACCAAAGCCTTGGTCGGAAATACTTGAGGTTGATTTTTTCGTAACGGACACCAGAGCCGCTATTTGTGACAATTTGGCCGTTTTCGAAAAGTTACGGACACCAGAGCCGTTATTTGTGAACAAAACAGCTGATTTCATCCTAAAATTACAAAATAAGGTCTCTGGTGTCCGCTAAAATCATGAAATGAGCACATTTAGAGGAAATAACGTCTCCTGTGTCCGTTAACATTTGAAAAGGGGTGGAAAAGATGTATATTCCGTCGCATTTTAAAATTTCCGATATGCAAGTTGCCTCTGACATAATGAAAGAAAATAGCTTTGCAACGCTATTTTCTCAACATAATGGAATGCCATACGCTACTCATCTGCCGTTACTTGTGGATAATGATCAGGAATCTTTATACGGTCATTTTGCACGTCCGAACCTACAATGGAAGGATATTGAGGATCAAACGATATTAGCTGTTTTCCATGGGCCGCATTGTTATATATCCCCGTCGTGGTACGAAACAAAAACAGCAGTCCCAACCTGGAACTATGTCACGGTGCATGTTTACGGTAAAGTGGAGTTGGTGACTCAGGAGGATGAGGTTATGGAATCCTTGCAAGAAATGGTGGCGAATTATGAAGCACCAAATAGTCCTTATAGTTTGGAGGATTTGGATGATGGATACCTCACTGGGATGAGTAAAGGGATCCAGGGTTTCAAAATCAAAATTGACAAAATTGAAGCAAAAGCTAAATTGAGTCAGAACCATCCAATGGCCCGACAGAAACGTATCATAAAAGAACTCGAAAAAAGCCTAAACTCAGAAGAACAGAACATTGCAAGGCTGATGAAACGCAAACTTGTTTGAATAAACGAACAAGTGTCCTTCTGATTTTCCTATTTTGTCCACCCGATCCAAGGGTATAGTCCCAGTTATTTCCTCTTCCTTCCAAGCATATTTATAGCTAGAGAAGGGGGGATGCTGCGATGAAGAGACAGACTTATGCAGAACTGCAGTACCCAGAGGGCATGCTGTCGATTATCAGGAACGGGTTGGATCCAGCTGAAACCTCGAAATCGGTCATCATTATCGGAGCGGGTCTCTCTGGATTAGTTGCCGCATCTCTCTTGAAACAGGCAGGCCATCAAGTCACGATCCTCGAAGGTAACAGTCGGATCGGAGGCAGGGTGCTGACTTTAAGGGAACCATTTACTGAGGGGAATTATCTGGATGTTGGTGCAATGAGAATTCCCGAAAACCATGCATTGGTGCTTGAATATATCAAGCAATTCCAACTGCCTTTGAATAGATTTATCAACGCTACGCCTAGGGACGTGATCTTTGTCAACAATGTGTTGACTACTCGAGAAGTGTATGAGGAAAACCCGGATATCCTCCAATTTCCCGTTGCACCTGAAGAAAAAGGGAAGACAGCAACGGAATTGCTTTTAGAAGCGACCAAGCCTTTCGTTGACCTTTATGCAATCAGTACTCCAGAAGAACAGGAAGAGCTGAGGGAAGAGTACGGAGATTATTCAATGGGTGAGTTTCTGCAGTTCAATCCTCTAGGACCATCCCTTTCATTGCCTGCAATCCGTATGATCAATGTCATGCTCGGTATTGAGGGCTTTCCGGAGTTTGCTTTCTTAGATATTTTGACCGATATCGTTTATCCGATCTTCAGTGAAGATTTGAAATTCTATGAAATTGATGGCGGCAATGATCGTCTACCGTTATCTTTTTTCCCGCAACTTCAAAACGACATCAAATTCAACCAAAAAGTGATTCGGATTGCGCAAAATGACAACGGTGTACGGGTCCAAGCCCGTAACCCTGTGACCGGGGAAATCAGCCAATACAATGGAGATTATGTAATCGCCACCGTTCCTTTCACTGTTTTTCAGTTTATCGATGTGATTCCGTATAATTCGATTCCTTTTGAAAAATGGCAAGTGATTCGGGAGCTATACAATGTACCAGCTGTAAAAATCGGAGTCCAATTCAAACGTCGATTTTGGGAAGCGAATGGGATCGGGAATGCTATATCTGATAGACCGACTCGATTTTCATATATTCCAAGCCACAATATCGGCTCAGAGGGTCCAGCGGTACTCTTGGCAAGCTATAGCTGGGGAGCCGATGCTGAATTGTGGACCAGTTTGTCCTTTTCAGAACTCGTCTACACCCTGTTAAAAGATCTTGCGAAAATATATGGGGATGTCGTATATACAGAATTTCAGAATGCTGTGGGGTTCGACTGGAGTGAAAATCCATATTCTGTAGGGTGTTTTACGTTATTCACACCGAGACAACAAGAGGAATTTGAAGAAATAATCAGGCGGCCAGAGGGAAGAATCCACTTTGCGGGTGAACATACATCATCGTTCCATGGGTGGATGGAAGGGGCGATCGAATCCGGTATCCGTGCAGCGTTTGAAGTGAATCTGAGAGAATGAACAAGCTCAATTCCATGATTGCATATTGACAACGAGGGGAATTCAATGTATTCTTTAATTAATAAAATGAAAATCGTTTCTCCTAAAGGGGAGTAGCTTTTACAGCAAAGTCGTCATTCCAGAGTTCACGCTCTCGGCTTTGTTGGCAACGAAACTGTTGTTAGCAAGACCTTTACCTGTGCGGGTAGAGGTCTTTTTTGATGGCCTTTACCAGATCGACGGTAGAGGCCATTTTTGTTTTACACTTGAAGAAAGTATAAAATATTTTCTTCAGTATAAGTACAACTAAGGCTCAGCCTACGCTAGGCTTGGCTTTGCCAAGTTTACTTTACATATTAAAAAGGGAGTGAAGGAAATGGAATTATTCAGTGCTGATTTTTTCACTGCACTATTATCGATTGTGATTATTGACCTGGTCCTAGCTGGGGATAACGCGATCCTGATCGGCCTTGCAGCAAGAAACTTACCGCAATCGCAACAGAAGAAAGTCATCATGTGGGGTGCGCTCGGGGCGATCTTGATTCGAGTCGCTGCAACACTCGCGGTTGTCTGGCTGCTCAAAATTCCGGGACTTCTTTTAGTCGGTGGATTACTGCTTGTGGTCATCGCGTATAAACTCTTGGTCGATGATAAAGACCATGACGTTCAAGCGGCAGGCGGGTTCTGGGCCGCAATCCGGACTGTCATCATTGCGGATGCGCTTATGGGATTAGACAATGTATTGGCGATTGCAGGAGCTGCTCACGGAAATATGCTTCTTGTTGTCTTAGGGCTCTTGATTTCGGTTCCAGTCGTCATGTTTGGAAGCAAACTGATTCTGATGTGGGTGGACCGGTTCCCGATCATCATCACGATCGGAGCAGCGATCCTTGCCTGGACGGCTTCGAAAATGATAGTCGGAGAGCCATTCCTGCATAGCTTTTTCGACAACGGCTTCATTAAATACGGTTTCGAATTGTTCGTTGTAGGGGCAGTAATCGCAGCCGGCTATTTGAAAAAGAGGAAAGTTGTTAAAGAAGTCGAACAAAAGGAAGAGCAGGTCGCCTTACAGAAAGTCGACTAAGGATTTTTTTGCACTTAAAGAAAGTATAAGAATACTTTCTTCAGTATAAGCGCAACTAAGGATCAGCCTGCTCCAAGGGCTTGACTTTGCCAAGTTTTCTTCATACGATTTTTGAAACCTTTTAAGAAATCATCCGTAGGAATAATGGCGGGTGAGCAGAACATCGTTTGATTTATCCGAAAATGGTTAAGTATAGACTGATGGAGGGGATTATGAGCATTTTCTCACGTTTGTTCAATAAAAAAGAAAAGGAAATTGGAAAGGTTGAAGAACGGAATTTTTTCAACATCCAGATCAACGACATCATCACCTACAATTTTGAGGATTATCAGGTCAGCGGTAAATTGATCTACAATGACGGTGGGTATGAGTGGTATGCCTATCAGCTTGTCGGAACGAATGAGACGATCTGGCTAAGTGCAGAAATGGATGACGAGCTTGAACTCGGCATCTATAAGAGCACGAAAGAAAAACTGACCGAGCCGATCCCGAATAAGGTGACGATCAATCAGACCGAATTTACGCTTGATGAAAAAGGAACCGCTTCAGTGCGGGGAGAAGGCCGAGGTAGAAACGTGAACGGCCAGCAAGTGAAGTATTTTGATTTCGCCAATGATGCAGATGACCGCTTCCTTTCCGTTGAAATATGGGGCAGTGAAATCGAAGTCAGTGAAGGTCATGAAATCGAAAGCTATGAAATAAAGATCATTGCAGCAAGCTAGACTTCGCAAAAACAAAAATCAGGAGGTAAAGCATGTTTAATTTCTTTAAGAGAGTACGTACAATGGTTTCATCCGAATTGAATTCAGCACTTGATAAAGCGGAGGATCCGGTAAAACTGCTTGACCAGTACATGCGCGAAATGTCCGCGGATATCCGGGAAGCTGAAACGGCTGTCGCGAAACAAATCGCTAATGAAAAGATGCTCAAGAAAAAGTATGAAGATGCTAAGAGCATGGTCGAGAAGAGGGAAGAACAAGCGGTTCAGGCATTGGAAGCCGGGAATGAAGACCTTGCCCGCAGAGCGCTGGAAGATAAGCAGAAACACAATCAACAGGCGGATACACTGCTCGCAGCGCATACCAAAGCAAAGGACGATGCTGATTCCTTGCGTGAGAGATTGGCTGAAATGAAAGCGGAATACGATGAGATGAATCTGAAAAAGGATTCCCTCAAGGCAAGAGCTGAATCAGCGAAGACGAAGACCAAGATAAACCGCACGATGTCGAATATCGGCACCGACAGTTCCCAACAGGGCTTCAAGCGGATGGAGGAGAAAGTACTCCAGTATGAAGCTGAAGCCGAAACGACAGATGACATGCGTTCTTCAAACAAGTCCCTCGATGATGAGTTTGAGGCGATGAATACGAAGGACAGTGTGAATGATGAACTAGCGGAGTTAAAGAAAAAACTGGGGAAAGAATAACCTTCTTTCCCTTTTTATTGGGGGTGTGTCGATGAGAAGGAAAGCCATAGGAATCTTCATAGCAGCGATATTTCTCCTGTTGGTGGCGTGTGGTTCTGGAAGTATACTAGACTGGATCGCCGAACACTATCCATTGGAGGATGTGGTCGAAAGCAGCACGAATCCGGATGATGTTGCAAGGCTATACGTTGCCAAGGACAAAAGTATCCAAGAGGTATCTAAAGCGATCCAGGATCATATGGAGCCGAATAATGCCAGCGAAATAAAGGAGAACAAACAAGTCTTGGTGTACGATGATCATTTTGTAACGTTGACCCAAGATGAGGATGATGCTGAGAGTACCAATATCGAAGTGGCGTCGGATGAATTTGTCCGTGACAACTACAGACCGGGCTTTTTCAATGGATTTATCGCCTATTACATATTAGATGAAATTCTCGACGTGGATGATTGGAAAAATAAGCAGAATAAGCGTTGTGGCGGAAAATGCTATGAAGGCTACAACAAATCAGGTGGAAATTATAAAGGTCCTGCAGTCCCTTCTTCTTTCAGAGGATCAGGAAATCGCGGCGGGGGCCCTGGTACAGGTAAATAACTTTTGGGAGGTTTAACATGAGTCCATTTATTTTAACTTTACTCTATTTCATTGCAGCTGTTGTAATTGTTGGCATCGGCCTTGTCATATTTGAACTTGTGACGACAAAGTACAAAGACTGGGAGGAAATCAAACAAGGAAATTCAGCTGTCGCTTTATCGATCGGCGGCAAGATCATCGGTATCTGTATCATTCTGGCGTTTTCGATCTATACGAATGATGGTATCCCTCAAACCATGATCTGGGGCGGTTATGGCGTAGTCCTGCAATTGGTGGCCTATTACTTGTTCGATTTTCTAACGCGCAGGTTCACAGTGGAAATGGAATTGAAAAATGGAAACGTCTCTGTCGGGATCGTTTCAATGTGTGTTTCAATCGGACTGGCTTTTGTCGTTGGTGCTTCGATTACGTAAGAAGCAATTATTTTATTCTTAAAAAGCAATCAGCATTTAATAGAGTGTCTTATTGATTGGCGTATTTGCAACACTGCTGCAGGAAACGTACACTAGCAGCCATGTATTCAGCTAACGGACACCAGAGCCGTTATTTGTGACAAAATATCGTGTTCAGAAATTTAGCGGACACCACAGCCGTTATTTGTGAATAAAGTAGCTGATTTTCTATGATAATTGCGAAATAAGGTCCCTGGTGTCCGTTAAATTTAAAAAATCCAGTGGTTTTGGTCAAATAAGGTCTCCTGTGTCCGTTAAGGTGTAGTGGGAAATCAACAATTTGGAATATGAGATGAACGGGGAGGACCAGACCATTGGCTCCCCTATTCTTTTTTGCACATAGATTCATAATTTTAGTATTTACGTAGGTGAAATCATGATAGATAACGGGACAATCAAAAGTAATCGGATTTACTGGGCATCAGGAATCGTATCGATCTGCGGCATCATCTTCGAGGTCCTGTTTGGGGCGTTAGGTTCTTATATCCTTGGGGACGGCGTGAAACAGTACACGTTGACGATTTCCCTGTTTCTTACTGGTATGGGGATCGGATCCTTCTTAAGTGAAAAGGTGATGAAAAAGCTGATTGAAGCCTTCATCATCATTGAATTTTCCGTCGCCTTGATCGGGGGTTTTTCAGCGTTCCTTCTGTTTGGGGTAACGGCGTATCTCGCGGATGGTTCGGATGCGATTTTTTTATACACGGTCATCCTCACCATCGGTACACTCACTGGGCTGGAATTACCGATTCTGATCCGTAAAGCGAATGAAATCGGCGTTCAAATCAACAAGAGTACAGCGAGGGTTCTTTTTTCGGATTATGCGGGTGGCTTGATCGGCGGCTTATTATTCATTTTCCTTTTCCGTCCACAATTCGGTCTGGTAAAATCAGCATTCCTTGTGGCGATCATCAATCTTGTCGTCGCGCTTTGGGTCTTGTATACCTTCAGGAAAGAAATCGCTCGTCTGAAGACGTATTCGATCATCGGGGGGATCCTTTTTGTGCTCCTGATCGGTGGAGTGATGTTCGGCGAAGAAATGGCGCTTTCTTTTGAACAGAAGTTGTATAAGGATCCGATCATTTATACAGAAGAGACGAAATACCAGCATATCGTCTTGACGAAGGAACAGGGTGATCTGAGGCTCTATTTGGATGGCCAGCTCCAGTTCAGTTCCGCGGACGAATACCGGTATCATGAAACGTTGGTCCATATCCCGATGGCATTGGCAGAGCGTAGAGAAAAGGTGTTGATTCTCGGTGGTGGTGACGGCCTTGCACTCCGTGAGCTTGAAAAGTATAACGATATCAAAGAAATCACCGTCGTCGATCTTGATCCTAGAATGGTTGAACTTGCAGAAACCAATCCGCTTCTGAAAGAGTTGAATGGAAATGCTTTTGAAAATGAAAAAGTAGAGGTCCACCATCAAGATGCGTATGATTTTATGGAAAAGTCGGAAGGTTTTTATGATGTCATTCTTGTTGATTTACCTGATCCAAACAATGAATCACTGAATAAGCTTTACACACTCGAATTCTATTCCTTGCTCCGGAACCACCTGGATCCCGGCGGAATGATCATGGCGCAAGCGACCAGTCCAGTATTTGCAAGAGAAGTGTATTGGACGATCGATCAAACGTTTGCTGAGACGGGTTTGAAAACGGAAAACTTCCACCTTGATATACCAAGCTTCGGCAACTGGGGATTTGTGCTCGCCTCAAGGAAACCGATCAATGTTAATGAAATCGAGATCGATGTTGAGACAGAGTACTTAACCACTGAGATCATCCCTTCATTAACGAAATTCGGAAAGGACGAAGATCGTTCTTTTACAAATAAGGAGGGGAAAAAGTCCGAACTCAAACCGAATACGCTGATCCGTCCGATTTTGATCGATATCTATGAGAAGGCATGGCAGAATTATTGATTGAAAGTGATATGAGGCTGTCCTTGTCGGACCAGCCTCCCACCATCAAACGCGCTTTTTCAAAAACTTATAAACGAGGATCGCTGCAGCTGCCACGAGCAGGATATGGATGATCCCGCCTACAATGTTGAAAATGACACCGAGCAGCCAGATGATCAGTATGATCCATAAGATGGTCCAAATCATAGGTAAAATCCTTTCATTTGTGAATTTTACAGATAGTTTTCCCTGAAAACCCTAAAAAATGTAGAGTTAATCCTATCAATCAGGAGGTGTTTCTATGAACCAGACAATCCCCCTTCATATTTTAAATGGCCAGGTGATGTATGATTATTTCGAGAAAACACGTTACCTTGAGGGTGAGCGGATGATCCCTTTCAACGAGGCGATGTGCTATGGCGAAACATGCAAGGATGTCTTTTCCGACGAATTTTCTAAAATCCGTACCGATGTCCACCAAGTGACCCGAGAACAATATGCTGAAATTACGGAAAAACCGCTGCAGCCCCTTTTGAATGGAAATTTCACAAAGCTGCACCTCTGGTTTGATACCGATATGTTTTGCCAAATTAATCTCTTGACCCTTTTAGCCTGGTTGGATCAGACGGATTATACGGAGGCCGTTGAGCTTCATATTGTCGAAGAACGTTTTCAACCAGTGGAGCATTATCGTGTGAAGGCAGACGGGTATCATGAGCTTTATCAACAGGTTTTAATCGGCAAAAATATGCCCGATTTTATTGATCTGGCCCCTTTACAGAAGGGGATCAAGCTGTATTTGGATTATCGCGACCCTGACAGTGATCTGATGCGGTATATCCAGGATCATAAGCATCTCTCTGAAGATGAACTCGTATCCTCACTCTTAGAAAACTTCAAGGACTATGGGTTAGGTGATACCCAATATTATGAACTGATAAAAACTTGCAAGGGATATAGGCCAAAAGAAGAATAGACATATGACTCATTTTTTGAATTTTCCGAAACTAACGTAACATTATTTGACAGATATCGTCTAAATCGTTGAATAAAGTATGTAAGGAGATTCAAATAATGAGACGTTTATTTATTGTTGCAGTTGCTTGCTTGTTCATGACTATGAGTTTGGTGGCTTGTTCTTTTCCAGTAGCAGGTTTCCAGGAAAATCAAGACGAAGAGACTGAACGGCAACCGGAACATACTCGTGAACAGTCCAGCAATAGAGACAAGAATGTGGAGCTTGACTCTCAACCTCAAACAGAGGATCCGGATGGGGATTTGGTCGAATATCACGGACCGGTGGAGCATATCTTTTTTCATCCAACAATCGTCTATCCAGAATTGGCATTCGATTTTGATGCTATGGCTAAAGGATACAACGATTATTTTGTCACTGTAGATGAATTTAAGAGAACGCTTGATGAACTTTACAAAAATGACTATATCTTAATCGACATCAACTCACTGGTCGAGGAAAAAGAAGATGGCAAAATCGTTTCGAGGCAATTGAGGCTTCCTGAAGGTAAGAAACCATTGGTCCTCTCAATCGATGATATGAATTACTACGACTATATGAGGAAGAACGGGAATGTTTATAAGCTGGTGCTTAATGAAGAGGGTGAGGTTGCCTCCTATGAAAAGACACCAGAAGGTAAAGAGCTGATTACACGTGATCATGCGATTGCTCCTATTTTAGATCAATTTGTAGAAGAGCATCCGGATTTCTCTTTCAATGGAGCGAAGGGCCTCATAGCACTGACCGGGTATGAGGGTGTTCTAGGCTATCGGACCAATGAATTGAATAACGCGGAAATTGAAGATCGAAAGCAAGAGGCACTCAAGGTCATCAAGCGACTAAAAGAGACGGGGTGGACATTTGCGTCTCATGGTTACGGGCATCTGGATGCAAACAAAGTAGGTTTTCAACGTCTGGCTGACGATACAGACCAATGGAAAGCGGAAGTGGAGCCGTTGATCGGCGAGACAGATGTGTATGTTTATCCGTATGGGAGCAGGGTCGAAACAGGAGGAGCGAAATTTAAGGATCTTGTGGAATCAGGTTTTAAAATCCTCTGTGGTGTCGGACCTGAAGCATATATGGAAGAATTCGAGAATAGCGTGATCATGATGGACCGCCGTCACATTGACGGTATTGCCCTCCAAACGCAAAAACACAGATTAGCGCCTCTTCTAGATACTGACCACGTGCTTGAAAATAAAGTCCGTCCTGAATATTAGATTTTAAAAGAAACTTGGCGAATTAGCGAAAGGTCAGTCATAGTTGCACTGAAACTTTATGTGAAATAAAAAGAGGCTGCCGATCGCGTCGGCAGCCTACGACAGTGACGGTCATCACTGTCTTTTAGGGGGAGGGGGATAGGTCTTTAATGGATTTATGCGTTAAAGTATAGATGATAATCGATGGGGAGTAAATACGACAAAAGGCGTAATATGTATTCATTATAAAAATAATAGCCTTCTGTAATAGAAGGCTATAAATAGTATTATCTTGCGGGTTCTTTATCTCGCTTTCGGAGTCCTAAGAGTCCTGCTAATCCTAAGAGACCAAGCCATTCCCAGTTCGTATCATTTTCAGCGCCAGTAGCAGTCACATTTGCTCGGCCATTACGGTCCTCTCGATTTGCTTCATCACCGATTCTTAATGGACCATCGTCCTCATTAATGTTCAGTGGCCTTTCACCATAGTTTCCATCGTCCGTTGTGTCCATTTGATTGTTATTGCCTTCTGCAAAAGCTGTAATCGAAGCTGATGAAAGGATTAATGTCAGCGTAAAAAGGACAGACAAAAGAATTTTCATTGTCATTCTACCTCCTGATTTATTTCGTTTTTATCAATATGTTCACCTTTATAATTCCAATTGTAGAGATAGTTATTCGCGTGAAAGGATTTTTTTAGTTATCAAATGTGAAAACCACAAAAAATCAAAAGGTAAAAGTCCATTGAAATGCAACGATGTTGAAAGGGAGGTAATCATGACGGAAAAAACAATAGATAAATCAGAACTCATAGGAGCTGGATCAGGCATTATCTTCATGGCTTTTTTCGGGATGCTATGGTCGGTAACTGGAAATATGGGGTTGCAAGGATGGGGGTCTCCTTTCGTTTCAGTTTCTGTGATTTTTATAGGATTGGTCGTGATGGCTTTAGGCATCTCGTTATTGAGGAAATCAAAGGAATTTCCAGCCATAACGTCTAAAGAAGGTCATGAAAGAGGAAAGCGCAACTTCTGGTTCAACATGATATTTCTGGGAGAAGGAATCGCGATTGGTATTACCATTGCAGTCTGTAACTTCATCAATCATACTGATCTTATTCCAGGGATGATCGCGCTTATCGTCGGCATTCACTTTTTTCCTTTAGCACATCTTTTTCAGGTTAAACTCTACCATGTTACAGGTGCTCTTCTCTGTTTACTTGCGCTTATTTCATTCACCTTTTTATCGACGACCATTGAAGTTGGAGACCGAACTATACTGATTTCGTTGGCTTTACTTGGTTTTGGTTCAGCTCTGATCCTTTGGGTCACGGGTTTGATCATATGGACAACAACAAAGCGGTACGGATTTTAAAAAATGGAGGTTAGTGTGATGTTGAAAATGTTTGAATATAACTGGCAGGTTCGTGAGGATTGGTTTAGATGGTGTGAAGATTTGCCTGAGGAAGAATTGTTGAAAGAGCGGGTTGGAGGAGTCGGAAGTATCCTTTATACATTGTTTCACATTGTGGATGTCGAATGGAGTTGGATTCTTGGTTTACAGGGTGAACCGGAGCCAGAACTTCCTTTTGAAGAATTTGCAAGCTTGCAAAAAGTGAAGGATTTTTCAAGTCGATGTCATGCCGACGTTGAACCTTTTGTGAGAGCCTGGACAAATGAAATGGAGTACCGGATTCTATCAGAACCCGATGCCGATGGAAAAACGGTCAGCTTCAAGCATGGTGAGGTCATGCGTCATGTCATTGCCCACGAAATCCACCACATCGGTCAGTTATCTGTGTGGGCACGTGAATTGGGAAGAAAACCAGTCACGGCAAATTTGATTGGTAGAGGATTATACGATTGATAACATAGAAAAAGTAATTAGCGGACACCAGAGCCGTTATTTGTGCCAAAATGGCGTGTTTCGGAAATTTAGCGGACACCAGAGCCGTTATTTGTCAATAATACAGCTGAATTTCAATGAAAACCACAAAATAAGAGCACTGGTGTCCGCTATTATTATAAATTATATTGGAATGAACGAAATAAGGTCTCCTATGTCCGTTAAATTTTATTTGCAACCATGGAACTTATCAAAACCCTCTTTTTCCATTAATTAAGACTCTCATTAAGGACCCTTTTGATTTCAAGCGACATTTGCGACATTCCTGCTGGAAGAGCAAGCAAGCGAGACCCCGGAGAATTAAGTATCTTCGGATCATGATGAACTTCGACTAAAAGCCACGACGTCGCCTGCGGTTACTCGGCGCAAAACTACAATGATGGATCTAAGTCTGAGGCCTTGTGGTGAACGTCAAGGCCACCATAAGGAAAACTCCTAAGAATTCTACTCGCAGACACGAAAATGATTTCATTTTTGTGTTGACATCCTGTACAAGGGAGAAGGCTCCCGGAAAAGGGTGAATTTCGTAGATATCAACAATGCGAAAACCCTTTCATTGAGATGAAAACGCTTCAAATATGACGAAACAATGGAAATATATATAATTTTCAGAAAACCTATTGTCATTCGACAAGATTCCGTATAGAATACTCCCTATCGTTTATTTTGAAGGGAGGCTTAGCGATGGTTACATTTCTTGCATCCATCATGTTATTACTTCTAGGATATTTTTTCTATGCAAAGGTGGTTGAACGAATTTTCGGCATCGACGACCTAAATCGGACCCCTGCTTATAGGAAGAATGACAGGTTCGATTACACACCTATGAGCTGGTGGAAAGCCACCCTCATTCAACTGCTCAACATCGCAGGCCTCGGCCCGATCTTTGGTGCCATCTTAGGGGCACTGTATGGACCAGTGGCATTCATCTGGATTGTCATCGGTAGTATCTTTGCAGGTGCTGTACACGATTATTTTTCGGGGATGTTATCACTACGCCACAACGGTGCCCAATTTCCGACCATTGTAGGCAAATATCTAGGAAAACCAGCGCAATCCATGATCAATGTACTCTCCATTGGTTTGATGATTCTGGTCGCAGCAGCATTCACTGCTGGACCCGCACAGCTGATGGCTGAGATCACACCTTTAAGCTTCACGGTGTCTATCATGATCATTTTCGCTTATTTTCTTGTAGCGACATTATTGCCTGTCAATAAAATTATCGGACGGATTTATCCGATTTTCGGTGGAATCCTCATTTTCATGGCGCTTTCGATCGGGGTTGGAATGTTCTTTTTCGATAACCCGATTCCTAATTTAACTGTTCAAAATCTGCACCCTGAGGAACTGCCGATTTGGCCGCTGCTGATGGTCACGGTTTCGTGCGGGGCAATTTCAGGTTTCCATAGTACCCAAAGTCCGATTTTATCCAGGACGTTGAAGAAGGAAAGTGAAGGGCGGAAAGTCTTTTACGGTGCCATGATCAGTGAAGGGATCATCACGCTCATTTGGGCAGCTGCCGGAATGACGTTCTTTGGCAGTACCGCGGGGCTTCAGGAGGCTCTTGCGGCAGGGGGTCCTGCAGGTGTCGTAAACGAAATAAGCTCGACGACCCTTGGCACACTGGGCGGCATCCTGGCTGTACTTGGTGTGATCATTTTACCGATTACCACAGGGGATACAGCATTACGGTCATCCCGTATGATGCTTGTGGACCTTTTAAAGCCTTTTCTCAAAAAAGCCGGAAAGAAGACGAATGCATTGCTCGTCATTCCAGTTGCTGCACCCGCCTTTTTGCTCACTCAAATCGATTACAGCTTTTTATGGCGTTATGTCGGTTGGTCGAATCAGGTCGTTGCGACTGTCATGCTTTGGACAGGTGCTATGTACTTGATCATGCATCAGAAGTTTCATTGGATCTGTAGTGTGCCGGCCCTATTCATGACAGCCGTGGTGAGCACATATCTCTTTTATGCACCAGAAGGGTTCGGATTGACTTACATGACATCGATGGTGATTGGTGCTGCGATCTGGACAGTCGTTTTCATCTGGTTCATCACCAGACTTGTAAAATGGAAAAATGCTGATCAAGCAGATTTAGTCGTCAAAAAAGCAAGCTGAATAAATGATTGTTTCAACCCCCGGCATCGATGTCGGGGGTATTATTATGTAGGATACGCGTAACAAAATAAGTCAGTTCAAAAGTATTGGAACTTTTCCATGTGTCCCTCGTAAATGTACTAACGTTTTAAATTTAGGAGGGTGTTTTTTGAAAATAAAAAGCAGTCTGATGACGTTTGCCGCTGCTGGATTACTCATCTTTTCTATGAATCCTGGTCAATCTCTGTATGGAATTGCCGGAGAGACGGAATACGAAGAAAACAAAAGTCAAAAGATCGATTACAAAATTTCACCAGAGGACTTCGGTGATGCTTTCTTGGATGGTGAATTCAAGAAGATTTATCAGCAGATGAGCGAAGAATTTCAGAATAACGTTCCATATGAAGACTTTAAAATGCTCGCAGAATCTTTCAATCACGGTGTGAAAGCTTATAAATTGGCAAGTAGTTTTACATTCAACAAACATATGCAAAGGGATGTATGGATCGATGACCATAATACAAAAGGGATGCAGGTTGTCTATAATAAACACAACAAAATTGAAGGTTTTCAGCTAGCCCCGCTTGAATCTTATCCAGAAACAGATCAAACGTATACTGAAAATGCGTATAATATGCCGATCCAGGACAAATGGTTTGTTTTTTGGGGAGGCACCAACCAATTGCTCAATTATCATTACTCTTCAGAAAATCAACGGTATGCCTATGATCTAGTGATGATGAAGAACGGCAGCAGCTATCATGGAAACCCTGCGAAAAATAAGCACTATTATGCCTTCGGTGAGGAAGTGACTGCACCGGCTGCTGGCAAAGTGGTCGAAGTCGTCAATGGCATTAAGGATAATGTGCCAGGCGAAATGAATTCGGAGAAGCCGCTTGGAAACCATGTCATTATTGAACATGAGAATGGAGAATATAGCTTGCTTGCCCATTTTAAAGAGGATTCGCTTTCGGTTGTGGTTGGTGAATGGGTGCAACAAGGCGATCTGCTCGGATTATGCGGGAATTCAGGAAATTCAAGTGAGCCGCATATCCATTTCCAGGTGATGGACTCCCCGGATATTTGGGAAGCACAATCGATTCGGATCACGTCTGATAAAGAAAATGAGCCTATTCAAGGAGATTTTATAACGCCTTAATAATGAGGAGCTGTCTGATATTTTGTCAGGCAGCTTTTTTGTACAAAACTAAAATTTAATAAGACATGCATAATTTTCCAAGAATGTTTTCAAACTAAGTTCGAATCAAAATTTAAGGAGGAATCTACATGTTCTTGAAAGCAAAGTTCTTGTTGGTTGCATGTCTTTTCGCTACGGCATTGGTAGCTTGTAACATGGGGGGCAACGATAACGATAACGGTAATATGGGTGAAAACGGCGCTGAAACGGAGAACATCGGCGATCGCGATAACGGGATCATTGATGACAATGATAACAATGGTGCCGGTATCATGAACAACGAACGTGTCCGAGTTGCTGAGAAAGCTGCAGAAAAGATTGAAGCTATGAAACAAATTGAGGATGCAAATGTATTCGTTACAAACGAGAATGCATATGTTGCAGCACAGTTCACTCCTGCTGTAAAAACAGAAGGCGAAGTGACGAAGGAAATTGAGCAAGAAATTTCTAAGAGAGTCAAATCAACTGACCCTGACATCAACAATGTTTTCGTTTCGACAAACCCAGAGTTCTTTGATCGCTCACAGACTTACGCTGAAAAGTTCGGCCGCGGAGAGCCTGTACAAGGTTTGTTCGATGAATTCAACGAAACGATCCGACGCGTCTTCCCTAACGCCCGCTAAACCATCAACATCAAAAGTGAATCAAAAAGACCGATCCAGACTAGTGGATCGGTTTTTTATGTGGAAAAATTGCAAATCTAGAATTATGGGTTGGATTTCTGGAATTATCGATCGATATTCAAGCGCAATCTCACAATCTCCAATCCCATAAAATGTATTATTATTTAATAAATGTATACTTCAATAAAATGAAAGCGCTTTAATAAAGAATTTTCATAAAAGCTGTTGAATAAAAATACTTAACTATGTATAATAATCCGAAACAGAAGACAGAAGAGCAGATAGGAGATGGAGTCAGTTGAAAGCAGCGATTATCGGAGGAACCGGTTATGGGGCAGTTGAGCTTGTAAGGTTGCTGCATAACCACCCCCTAGTTGAAATTTCCACTATTGTTTCCCACTCGAACAGCGGCAAGGAGCTTCAATCGATTTACCCGCATTTATCAGACATCATCGACACTTCTTTTGCTGAGATGGACGTGGCGAAAGTCAGTGAAGAAGTGGATCTCGTATTTTTCGGAACACCATCAGGAGTCAGTTCAGAACTGATCCCGCAATTCATGGAACACGGAGTGAAGTGTATCGATCTGGCTGGTGATTTTCGATTGAAGTCCCCTGACATCTATGAAACGTGGTATAAGAAAACCGCGCCACCTTCGCAATATACAGATCAAGCAATCTACGGATTGAGCGAAATTTATCCGGACGATGTGAAAAATGCGACCCTGATTGCGAACCCGGGATGCTATCCGACAGCGACTTTGCTCGCACTCATTCCAGTTTTAAAAGAACAGCTGATTGAGCCGCAATCGATCATCATCGACGCGAAATCTGGACTCTCAGGGGCAGGGAGAAGCCAATCACTGACCGCGCATTTCTCAGAAACGAACGAAAATTTTCGAGCATACAAAGTGGCCGCGCATCAGCATATCCCGGAAATTGAACAGGTTCTCGCCAATGAAAGCGGCGTCGATCTCCAGGTTTCGTTCACACCTCATCTTGTTCCAATGACAAGAGGCATCATGTGTACGATCTATTCGAAGTTGACAACAGGACAAACGACAGAAGAACTCATCGCGTTATACAAATCATTTTACAAAGATCATCCTTTCGTTCGCATCCGGCCGGAAGGTGTCATCCCAGCGACCAAAGAGGTGTACGGAAGCAACTATTGCAACATCGGATTTACAGTGGATGACCGGACTGGCAGGGTGACGATCGTTTCTGTGATCGATAACCTCGTCAAAGGTGCGGCTGGTCAAGCGATCCAGAATATGAACCTGATGCAGGGATGGGATGAACAAACAGGACTCACCAATGTACCGATTTATCCATAAACGAGAGGAGGAACGATGATGCAAGCAGTTAAAACGAACGAAATCGTCGGTGTAAAAGATGGGGGTGTCACTACGCCGCTAGGCTTCAAAGCTGGCGGGATCCATTGCGGACTTCGGAAGACACGTCTTGATCTCGGGTACGTTTTATCAGACGTTCCAGCTGTGACCGCGGGTGTTTATACGACGAACCAATTTCAAGCTCCTCCGTTAAAAGTGACGCAGGAAAGCATCGCGGTTGAGAAGAAAATCCAGGCGGTGCTTGTGAACTCGGCGGTCGCGAATGCGTGTACTGGAACGCAAGGCTTAGCGGATGCGTATGAGATGCAGCAGGTGTTTGCGGAGGAACTCGGTGTCGCAAACCATCATGTCGCGGTTACCTCAACTGGCTTGATTGGTGTCCATTTACCGATGGAGAAGATCAAGTCCGGTGTGAAAAATATTCTGGCGGAAAAACATGAAGGGGCTGTGAACTTCGAGGAGGCGATCCTCACGACCGATACGACGGTCAAACACCATGCGGTACAGTTTGAGATCGATGGGAAGCTGATCAGTATCGGTGGTGCTGCGAAAGGGTCTGGGATGATCCACCCGAACATGGCAACGATGCTTGGTTTTATCACGACCGATGCCAATATCGCGCATGACAACCTGCAGGCAGCTTTGCGAAAGGTGACGGACGAGACGTTCAATATGATTACGGTCGATGGTGATACGAGCACGAACGACATGGTGCTTACGCTGGCAAACGGAAAGGCAGACAATGAACCGCTCAACGAGAACCACCCTGATTGGGATGTGTTTTTACAAGGGTTAAAAACAGTCTGTGCGTCCCTTGCGAAAAAGATTGCCCGTGATGGTGAAGGGGCAACGAAACTGATCGAGGTCCACGTAAAAGGAGCGACAAGCGGAACTGCCGCCCGTGCTGTAGGGAAGGCGGTCATTTCCTCCAACCTCGTGAAGACAGCGATTTACGGGACGGACCCGAACTGGGGAAGAATCGTCTGTGCGATCGGTTATAGCGGTGAAAAGGTCGAACCGGAAAAAGTCAGTGTTTCCCTGGGGGAGATTCCAGTCGTCATCAACGGTCTGCCATGTCCTTTCAGCGAAGAGGAAGCATCGAACTATTTGAAACAGGAAAATGTGCATATTTATGTGGAGTTGAATCAAGGTGAGCATGAAGCGACGGCCTGGGGCTGTGATCTGTCCTATGATTACGTGAAAATCAATGCATCGTATCGAACATAAGGAGGAAGCTGATGAACTATCTTGTCATCAAGTGTGGCGGAAGTGTTTTGGAAGCGTTACCCGAATCGTTTTATAAAAATATCGTCCATCTGCAGAAGGAGCTTGATGTGAAGCCGGTCATCGTCCATGGCGGCGGCCCGCTCATTTCATCGCTTTTGAAAAAGATGGGCACGGAAACGACCTTTGTCAACGGACTGCGTGTGACGACCGAAGAAGTGCTCGATGTCGTCGAAATGGTGCTGAGCGGTTCGGTGAATAAACAGATTGTCCGGCACCTGGTTGAAGCCGGTGGTGCCGCTTATGGTTTGAGCGGGATCGATGGTGGCCTTTTGAAAGCGAAAAAGCTGGAAAGCGTTGTGGACCTGGGATACGTCGGTAAAATCTTTCATGTTGAAACGAAGCTGATTTCGCAGCTCGGTGACCACGGGTATATCCCTGTCATCTCACCGCTCGGGATTGATGAAAGGGGACAGCGGTACAACATCAATGGCGACATCGCTGCTGCGGAAGTGGCGAAAGCGCTTGGTGCGAAGCTTTGTCTGATCAGCGATATACCAGGAATATATGTAGAGGAAGCGGACGAAAAGCAGGTGCTCCATTCCGTGACGAAGGATGATATTTTACAACTGATGGAGTCCGAGGTGATCACTGGTGGAATGATCCCGAAAGTGAAGTCGGCGGTCGATGCGCTTGAGCACGGAGTACCTGAGGTGTCGATCATCAACGGGATGGCCGTAGATGCACTGATCGATTTTTGTACTGGGAAAGAGATCGGAACGAAAATCACACTAGCTGAGGAGGTCGCACATGTCCACTGAACTACTCACAGAAATTTCGCCACTCATGAAAACATACAACCGGTTTCCGATTACGCTTGAAAAAGGGAAGGGAAGCCACGTTTGGGACCAGGAAGGGAACAAGTATCTCGATTTCACGTCAGGCATTGCGACATGCAACTTGGGTCACGTTCCCGATGTTGTCAAGGAAAGGGTGGATGCTCAATTGGAGAAGCTCTGGCACTGTTCGAACCTGTATCATATTCCGGAGCAGGAGGCGGTTGCTGAGCTGTTGGTGAAACATAGCTGCGGTGATCAGGTTTTCTTCTGTAACAGCGGTGCTGAGGCGAATGAGGCGGCGATCAAACTGGCAAGGAAGTATGCGCGTGAGATGAAGGGTGAAGAGGAAGCGTGCGAGATTGTGACCTTTAACCAATCGTTCCACGGGCGGACGATGGCCACGCTTTCTGCCACCGGCCAGGCGAAGATCCAGGATGGTTTCGGCCCGTTGCTTCAGGGGTTCCGGCATCTTCCTTTTAACGATGTCGATGCACTGCCACAGCTTCCATCCGATCAAACGTGTGCGGTGCTGGTCGAGCTTGTCCAGGGTGAAGGCGGCGTGATTCCGGCGGACGCGGACTGGATGCAGCAGCTTGAGGATATCTGTAAGGCGAACGGCATCCTGTTGATGGTTGATGAGATTCAGACGGGAATGGGTAGGACCGGGACGCTGTTTGCTTATGAGCAGTACGGCATCGATCCAGATGTGATTACGGTTGCAAAAGGACTCGGTTCTGGTTTTCCGATCGGTGCGGTGATTGCGAAAGGAAAAGTCGGGGAAGCCTTCGGACCGGGTACGCACGGCAGCACATTCGGAGGGAATCCGTTGGCATCATCGGCTGCCTTTGCGACAGTCAACCATCTCGTTTCGAGCGATGTCATCAATGAAACGTTCATCCTTGGTCACTATTTGAAAAATCAGCTAGAGCAGATGAAGGGTGCGTTTGCGGATATAAAAGAAGTGCGTGGAAAAGGATTGCTGCTCGGGATCGAGATCAACGGCAAGGCGATCTCTGTTGTGGAAAAAGCGCGAGCGAAAGGCGTGCTGATTTTAGTAGCGGGACCGAATGTAGTGAGGATCCTGCCACCACTCACCACATCGAAGGAAGAAATCGATGCCTTCGTCGAGGTGATGAAAGAAGTCTTTGCTGAAGCTTGAATAATCAATAAGGAGAAACGCATTGTTCAATGAGTTTAATCATACTTAAAGAAAGTATAAAAATACTTTCTTCAGTATAAGCGCAACTAAGGCTCAGCCTGCGCCAAAGGCTGAGCTTTGCCAAGTTTTCTTTATATGGAATCCTCATACGACAAATCCAGGGGTAAAGAAGGGTTCGTTTGTCCGTATTAAAGCTCCATATGACCAGTCTAGCAGGAATATCTAGGTTTAATGTCCGTAACTCATCGTGAATAAAAATAAAAACACCCCGAGTGCTCATGGCGTTCGGGGTGCTTCTATTTTACACTTGAAGAAAGTATAAAAATACTTTCTTCAGTATAAGTGCAACTAATGGTTCAGCCTACGCCTAAGGCTTGGCTTTGCCGAGTTTTTTTATGGTTGATGCAATGGCGGTCAGCATCAACCCTGGTAAAGGAGAGGAGGCTTTGCTTTTATTCGACGCAAAAAAGTCGTTTGAAAAGGGGGAGGATCCCTTTTCATACTCTATCTTACGCAGATTGATAGAATGTGTTTGTGCGTTTGCTAGATTAATAGAAATATTTGATAGATTTCAGCTTGTCTGTGTATGGTCGAGCTTTCCTCTTACCTTCAAGACTCCGATGAACATTTCTTCATTTTTTAAAAGGACATATCCATTTCAACCAGAATTGTTTAATTATAAAGAACTAGGAGGAGTTTACGAAATGAAGATGCTCGAAGCCATTCCTGCTTTGCCTGTAAAGGATCTTAAGAGCAGTATTGCGTTTTATCGAGACACATTAGGGTTTGCGCTTGTTCATGAAGAGGATGGTTTTGCAGTGCTAACCTGGGATGAGGTCGAGATCCACCTCTGGCTCGCGAATGATGAACGGTGGCGGATGGTAGACAGGCCGGCTCCGGTCATTTCTGGCGCTGAGTCGTTCATTGCTGGGACAGCGAGCTGCCGAATCGGTATGGATGGTGTTGATGAACTTCACGAACGCCTGGCAGAACATGAGATTTTACATCCGAATGCACCGCTCGGAGATCGCCCTTGGGGAGTCCGGGAATTTGCCGTAGTGGATCCAGACAACAATCTGATCACCTTTTATGAGCGGTTGGTGCGTTGAAAGGAGGAAGAGAATGCTAGTTTATATTGCCCTGTTGCGCGGAATAAATGTTGGCGGAAAGAAAAAAGTAAAGATGGATCAGTTGAAGGAAATCTTTGCGTCACTCGGCTTCCGGAATGTGAAAACCTATATCCAAAGCGGGAATGTCATTTTTGAAGCAGATGAGTCAGAAGGGCATACTGTGCAGATTGAACGGAGGTTAAAAGAAGAATTAGGATTCGAGGTGCCAGTTCTAATCAAAGCACAGGAAGATTGGGCGATGGCGATTGAACAAAATCCATATGATGTTGAGACGTTGAACGAAAATGAAAAGCTATACGTAACCTTTTTGGTAAAAGAGCCTGCGCCCGAAGTGGTGGAAGAGCTCATGACGTGTAAAAGTGATGTGGATGAGATCCGCATCGTCCGGGATACGGTCTACATCCTTTGTCGAAAGGGATACCACAAAACGCTCTTCTCCAATGCCCTTATCGAGAAAAAGTTGGGAGTACATGCGACAACACGCAACTGGAACTCCGTACTGAAAATCGCCGATATGAGTAAAACCTTGGTTAAATAAGATGAGATGAAAGCAGACCGATGGGGTTCTGCTTTTTCTATTGAGTGGAGCTGTTGGTGTAGGCTCAAATTTGGAAAAGATCGCTCGTGCCAAAGCACCAATCTGATACCATGAGTAAATCGCGGTGGATTTGTTTGAACAGTTCGTGAAAACATTAACGGATACCACAGAGCTTTTTTCACAAAAAATCGTCTATTGATAATAAATAGCGGACACCAGGGCCCTTAATTCGTTAAAATCATAGTAATTTAGCCCTTTTATTAGAAGATAACGTCTCTGGTGTCCGGTAAATCCTGAAACACCGTATTTTGTTCACAAATAACGTCTCTTATGTCCGTTACGATATCAGAAAAATCATGGAAACCAAACAGGCTGACCTAAACATTGATGAACGTTGATGTTTTCGGTCAGTTTTGTTTTTTGTAACATAAAAATATACATCATTATACATAATTAATACACTAAAATAAGGTAATTGAAGTATTTTTATAATATCTATTGAATAAATATTATTAAGTATGTATAATAATTCGAAAGAGAAAAAGAGTCGAGGAGAGATGCAAATTGGCTAAAGCCGTTGAACTACTACACACTAAAGGATTGACTGCTTCAAATTTCACAGGTCAGGATTTTCTAACGATATCCGATTTTCATTCCACAGAAATCATGTACTTACTGAAACAGGCTATAAAGCTGAAGAAGGAACAGAAGCTCGGTGTTACACATAAGCATTTGAACGGAAAAGTTCTGGGGATGATTTTCGATAAGGCGTCGACACGTACGCGGGTTTCGTTTGAGGTTGGAATCGTCCAGCTTGGAGGGAACCCCATTTACTTGAACACAAAAGACACTCAGCTCGGACGTGGAGAGAGCGTAGCCGATACGGCGAAGGTTTTATCCCGATATGTCGATGCTGTCATGATCCGGACTTTTGCACATAATACAATTGAAGAATTTGCAGCGCACGCCGATATCCCAGTGATCAATGGGCTGACGGACTTGCATCATCCGACACAGGTGATGGCGGATCTGATGACGATTTTAGAGCATAAGGGAAGGCTGAAAGGGTTGAAGCTGTGCTATGTCGGTGATGGCAATAATAATATGACGCATTCCCTTTTGGAAGGGGCAGCGAAAGTAGGGATGGACATCGCGGTCGCAAGTCCATTCGGATACGAACCCAATCAGATGATTCGCGATCATGCAAAGCTCGTGGCAAAACAGAATGGCAGTTCCGTTATCATTACGAACTCTGCGGATGAAGCAATCCAGGACGCGGATGTCGTCGTAACAGATGTTTGGGCAAGCATGGGGGAAGAGGATGAATTCGAAGCGCGCGTCGAAGCTTTCAAACCGTATCAGGTGAACAGCAAGCTCTGTGAAAAAGCGAAGGACGATTTCATGTTCATGCACTGCTTGCCCGCACATCGCGGTGAAGAAGTGACAGCTGAAATCCTTGATGGTCCGCACTCCGTTGTATTTGATGAAGCGGAAAACCGACTACATGCGCAAAAAGCGATCATGCTCGCGTTGATGGAAGAAAACTAAATGGCAGTGATAGGGTGATCCATCGATTTGATGGATCGCTCTTTTTACTATGAAAAAGACATAATCTGGATGCTTCTTTTATAAACTCCTTAATAATAACCTGGCATGAAGGAGTGACACCATGAATGTGCTCTTTTTCACCGATTCAGGGATTGATGATACATTCGCCTTGATATATGCGTTACGCCATCCGGACATCAACGTGATTGGAGTGGTGGCGGGATATGGGAATGTTGCTCGGGACAGGACGATACGTAATACCCAATTCGTACTTAAGTTACTTGAGAAAGAGGATATCCCGATCATCAGTGGCTCAAGCAGACCGATTTTAGGGGATGAACCGGTTTTCTATCCATATGTCCATGGGGTCGAAGGTTTCGGTACCGTCTTGCCTGAAGAACAGCCTGAGGTATTGTATAACTTCAACAATATCTTTATTTTGTTGACAAAATCGAAAGAGCCAGTGACGATTGTGAATATCGGCAGAATGACGTCTTTAGCTGTTGCATTCCTGCTTCATCCGGAAATTTTGAGCTTGGTCCAGAATTTTTATATCATGGGCGGGGCATTCTTGGTACCAGGTAATGTGACCCCTTATGCAGAAGCGAATTTTTTCGCTGATCCTTCGTCTGTCAGTATTGTCTTCAACAATGCTAGTCCCTTGTCGATCAAGCTTTTTCCGTTGAATGTGACCCATCAAGCAATTTTCACACCTGACATCATCAACTCCTTCGCTCACCCAGATGACCCAGTCGGAGATTTCATGAAGAGCACATTCAATTATTACTACACATTTTATAAAAGGCAGCGGCCGAGGTTGAGAGGAGCCCCGCTTCATGATCTGGTCGCCATACAGGCCATCGTCAACCCTCAGATGTACAGGTATATCCAGCGAAATGTACAGGTTATAAACGATTCAGCCCTAGGTAAAGGAATTACCGTGGCAGATTTAAGGGATCGCCCGAATATCGATCCTGGAAAAAATGATTTCATGAATATTGCTATGGAGATGGATTACCCCAGGTTCATACAGGATGTCATTTCCGTATTCCAAAAACGAGGATAAATTTATGCATACCTCCTTTCAAAATAGAGATATTAACGGTAAGGAGGTATCTGTATGGCAAATATATTTGAAGCGATAGTGGATTACATGAAACAAACAAAGGATGATGAACCCAAAACGCCGCTACATATAGGAGAAGCAATGGGATGTTGGTTATATTACACTGCGTTAGCAGAAGAAATTCCTGCATTGGAAATTTGTTTGAACACGACGACGGATGATGAATTGAGTCTTATAGTAAAAGAAGGGAAAGATCTCGGAGAATCTCAAATGAAAAGACTCGAAAAATTCATGCTTGAGGAAGGGGTTCCTTTATCGAGAGGCGATGCACATAAACCTGAATCAGACCCTAATGCCATTCCCCTTGGGGCAAAATCTTCAGATAATGAA
Organism: Pseudalkalibacillus sp. R45; assembly: GCF_052246725.1. Classification (NCBI taxonomy): domain Bacteria; kingdom Bacillati; phylum Bacillota; class Bacilli; order Caryophanales; family Fictibacillaceae; genus Pseudalkalibacillus; species Pseudalkalibacillus sp. R45. The sequence continues at coordinate 123,169 of NZ_JBQQCL010000006.1, forward strand.
ATTGCCAATTTATTAGGTGTTAAAGTCGCAACCAATGTGGTGATGTGTGCGACAAATATGACCCAGTGCATTCGTGTGGACTTAGAAAAGATTTGGATTGAGCTGCAAAGTGAGAAAATGCTCTATGGATCCAAGCTGAAAATGTTAATGCGTAAAAGAGGCTGGGTCAAAGTTCCACCATACTATACACCTCCAGGACGGGAAGATTAGAACTGTAACATAAGTGGATAGAAGAAAAGACCCTTTTCCGGGGTCTTTTTTGTGTGGAGAAAAATAATTACGTTTTAACGTAATTCATTGTTGCTTTTGAGCGTAAAATAGAATACTATAAAAAGTAACAGGAGGTGTAAAATTTGGAAACACAAGAAAATATTCGCTTGAATGTCGCGTTACTTCGCAAAAGAGTTCCGAATTTGACCAGTGCAGCCAAATCCGTCGGGTTACGTCCTGCCACAGTTTCCAATCTTTGTACAGGGAAGATCCCGGTAGGGCGTTCAGAGGTTCGCACATTGGTCGCTCTTGCAACACTGGCTGAATGTAGCCTTGATGAATTGATTATCAGAGGGGAGAAGATCGATATGATCGAAACAGGTATCAAAACATTGGATTTGTTCGCACCGCTTGCTAAAGGAGGGACGATCGGTCTCGTCGCGCGTCATGGGATGGGGCAGCTCGTCATTCTAGCAGAACTCACGCATCGATTGAAGGAGAATGACTATGCAACCGTTCTTTTAAAACCAGAGGGTGACCACAAAGAACTGAATGACATTCTTGAATATTTCGATGTCGTCGCAGAAACTGTGGATGAAGCGTATGAAAAAATGGCTGGCTTCGGAAACCAGAAGGAAATCATGTTCACGGCAGACCGTTCGCATGTGTTGACGGGAGAAATCCATGACCTGCAGGAGCGTTTGCAGGATGTTGGGGTCCAGAAGGTAACCACGTTCCTTTTAGATTTGAAAGGCGAAGCGGTGGATGAGGATCTGCCATACGGTCCGCTTGAAACGCTGTGGCAATTCGATATCGATCTCGCTACTCGTCATAAATTTCCGGCAATCAACCCGATCTACTCGACATCTTCAGTTCTTGAAGGGGCACATCTGGATCAGAACCACTTGAACATCCAGCAGCGTGCACAAAAATTACTGCGTCGCTATCGTGAACTTCGGGCTGTCGTCAATGTAAGAGGCATCGAAAGTGTACCTGAGGCTGAAAAGCTGACATATAGAAGAGGAGAGCGCCTCGAGGCGTATTTGACACAGCCGTTTTATGTAGCAGAACCATTCACCGGGAAGAAAGGCGAGTACGTCAGTTTGAAGGATACCCTTGCTGACGTCCAGAAGATTTTAGACGGATCCGCCGACTCCAAAGAAATCGATCACCTAGACTACATCGGATCCCTATAATTAAACCACAGAGTGCTGGATGAATAGATTCAGTGCTCTTTTTGTTTGCAAAAAAAACGCGAAGAATAACACCAAATTGGTTCATAGGACAACTCCAAGGTAAAAAAACAGAAGAAATGTCCGTATGAGGGGTTCATACGACCATTCCAGCGAAAAAACCGAGATGAAAGTTGTTCAAAGTCAATTTAGAGCAAGCTACTAGAACCTTTTCACAGAATCTAATACACCTAAACCTGCTAATATTTGTTTCTCGACATTCCTACTGTTATTTGTAAAAGTATAATACTTAAATTAAGCTTTAACTCAAGAGGCGATTCGGTATTATGAATCCATTGGTTTTTACCTAAGCCAATGAGGGTGAACGGACAAAGATGTTATTCGTGAAGCAGGTTTTAGTAACCGAGAGATTCTTGTTCTTTTGGAAGGTTTTGATCAACAAGCTGCGCCATTTGATAGGTGGAAACAGGTGGCGAATACAAAACGTGTTGAATTAAAAGAATAAAAGTATCAAATCGAAGCAATACTCAACTTTTTAGATAAAGGATTAAAATGTGATTGGCTGAACTGGTCTGAATGTTATGCCAAAATTAGTCCAGATGGAATTAATCGATTAGAAAGGAGTTGTATAGGTTGACTGTAGCCATTTTACTTTTTTTATTAGCAGGAATTGCTGAGATTGGCGGTGGATATCTTATTTGGCTCTCCTTAAGAGAAAGTTATTCATGGTATTGGGGTTTAATAGGAGGAATTGTCCTAGCTTTATACGGTGTCATTGCCACATTTCAAACGTTCCCCTCATTCGGTAGGGTTTATGCTGCTTATGGAGGCGTTTTTATTGTATTGTCCGTATTATGGGGATGGGGAATCGATAAAAAAACCCCGGATTATTATGATTGGATAGGAGCATTCATTTGTATCGTCGGCGTTTCCGTAATGCTGTGGGGACCTCGTAATTAATGGATTCAGGAGGTGTTTTCAGGAATGTTCGATTATACAAATTCACATATTCCATATTTGCGGGAGGCAAATCCCAAATAGGATAAGCCTCTTTTTCATGTGCATGATGGAAGAGAGTCAACTTTTTCATAGCACCCGAAATTTGATGAAATACAACCATACCTGCACCAAATCTACTATTTCAGCATCTACTATAATAGAATCTATTTACTAGAAAATTGGTGGTGAATATGAATCAAACTGGTTTTGTTTATATTGTAAAAACACAATTCACTTTTTTGGCTGATGATTGTCTGTTAAGCCAAATTCTTAATGAAATTGCTTCAGAAGGGATCAACATCAATGGACAAGCTCAATTTGCGGAGAATCATTGTAACCTTGTCAAGTTGGTTGTCGGAATTACTCAAGAACAGAGCAGCTGGGATATTCGCATTGTTAAAAGTATCTTGCGGTCACTTGGGGTAAACTTTGAAACTGATGAGGTCATCCAGGTGCTGAGTATCATTCCCGGAGTTGCTGGTCAATACAATGCCATTTATGGAGCGTTATGGTGCAAAGTGACAGTGAAGGCAATATATCTTGGAGAGGACAATACGTTGTATGTGGATGTTTCTGATGTTGATAAGGCAATCCGGATCCTTTCAAAACCCCCTCTGCCACGGTGCTAGAAAGGGCTGTCCTAAAGTGTCTGAGTCTCTCCGAACGTAACAACATTTTGAGAAAAATCGTGGTCTTGATAAAAAATGTTGTTTTGGAGGCGTCAGATACTTTTCTTTTTGGAAAGTTCTTTTCTGTACATTGGGAAGATTCATTGCGTGAAATCCAGGTACACAGCTGTAAAATTTTCGTATGGTAGATAAACATTTATAAAATATAGGTGTATGTCCATTGTCGATGCCTATTGATTCAGCATTTACTATAGTATGAACTGTTCATTTGAGAAAGGGCGTGCTGACAATACGTGATTCTGCATTTTCTTATAATGTGAGAACACAATTTACATTCCTGACAGATCAACGGACGTTAAGTGAGATTTTAAATCAACTAGCAACAGAAGGCATTAACATCAACGGATATGAACAATTTGCGGAACATCAATGTAATTTAGTGAAGTTAGTGGTCGGACGTTCAGATGGAGAAAGCACTCGTGATCTATTGGTTACCAAAAGCACACTCCGGCATTTTGGCGTCCGATTCCAAATCAAACGAATCCTTCAAGTGCTCAATATAGCCTCTGGCATCCCCGGGCAAGTCAATACGATTTATGGGGCTTTATATTGTCGAGTAGATGTTGATGCGATTTACATCGGTGAAAATGATAATCTCTACCTAGAGGTATCTGATTTAGATAAAGCGATTTGGATCTTGTCTCAAGAGAATGTTCCGAGCTGTCTCGAATGAAAAAGAATTGGTAAAGACTCTGACCTGCTGCAGTTTAGCCTAGTGGGTCTTTTTTGTTGTTTTATGGAGGGGTGGAAAGGCTGATTGGCTGGAATGAAGTTAGTAGAAATCAGGATGAATGAAATATCCTCCCTCAGATGATATCATTTGTACAACAACAAGTGTTGAATCGAGGGGAATAATCATGTCTGACGGAAGTAATACTGAGACAGCATCTCGAGAGAGCACATTTCTGGTGGGCGTGCTCATCTTGCCGATCATCGGTCTGTTCATTGCCAGCCAATTCATGGCCAACGACTGGCTCGAACTTTTTACAGGAATATATCTCTTATGTGTCATCACCCTTTTGCTTCCATCAGCGAAAGGGGTTTTCAAATATTTGACCCTCGCCCTGATTGTTTTGAGTGTGATTTTCTTATTGAATGAAGGAGCGACATTTGATGTATGGATTGAAAGTGTGTCGATCAACCATACGTTAGTGGCTTTGTTTATCAGCGTTCCGTTTCTAGGCGTTCCGGTCAAGTCGAAGGAATACCTGGAAGCTCTCAAACAGGTTTACATACGGTATATGCAGAATCCTAATGTTTTCTTTTTCTTGACCCAGTCTTTTACCCATTTCATGGCGATCATTCTCAATGTTGGATCGGTATCGATCTTTTATCAATTAGGAGGAGCGAACCCTTATGTTAAATCTCCACGCAGACTTTCCACACCGTTGATGCGGGGGTTTGCGACAGCTTTGATCTGGTCGCCGTTTTTTGCAGCGATGGCACTCGTAACGACCTATCTCCATATCGAGTGGGCGAACAGCGTGCCATTTTTATTAGGATTCGTCATTCTATCCTTCCTGGCAAGCAGCCTTCTCGAGTGGCGATTGAATGTCAAGACTGCCGATAAAGAGGAAGTTGCAACAGGAAACGAAAATGCAGAGGAGGTAAAAGGAACCGCACCTCTTCAAAAACGCAAACTCATCGAACTAGCTAGCTTCCTGGTATTGATCATTGTGTCGTTGCTTGTACTGGAGAAAGTAACCAGCCTGTCGATGGTCACGCTCGTCATTTTTCTATCGTTTCTCTTTCCGATGTTTTGGCTTACAGTAAAAAAACGATTCAGACGGTTCGTCCTGGAAGCAATTCGCTATGCTACCGTCACTGTACCGCTTTTGAAAAAAGAAGTCCTTTTATTCCTAGTGGCAGGCTTTTTCAGCGGGGCTGTTGCTCAAACTGGTTTCGGTGATTGGATTGCTGGTGTGCTGAATCATATGTACGGCGGCTATGTAAGTATTTCGCTGTTCATCATACTGACGGTCATTTTCGCAAGTCTGATCGGGTTCCATCCAATCATGCTCATCACTGTCTACGTTACGAGTCTCGAGCCATCAGCGATCCATCTCTCAACAATGTATTTTGCCGTACTGTTGCTTGGTGCATGGGGAATCGCCACATCAATCTCACCTATGACGGGTGTCAGCCATCTTTTAGCTCATGAAATGAAAGAGAAGGTCGTCAATATTTCGTTAAAATGGAATCTTGGATATGGGGCATTATCTCTTGGTCTTTTGCTTACGTATATGGTCCTATTGCATGAAACCGGCTTGATTTGAACATAAAAATTTGAGTGGAGGGATTCAAATGAATTTGAAAACTGAAATTTGTTCACTTTTCGAAATCGAATTTCCGATAGTCCAGGCTGGTATGGCTGGTGGCATCACAACGCCTGAGCTTGTAGCTGCGGTTTCGGAGGCTGGCGGTCTAGGAACGCTCGGCGCAGGTTATTTGACACCGGAAGCAACCCGGAATGCGATCAAGGAAATCCGAGCACGTACGGATCGTCCTTTTGCCGTGAACCTCTTCAAGGTAGAAATGCAGCAAGAAGACGATCGCACAGCTTCTGTCCAACAGCAGCTTCTACCCATCTATGAAGACCTGGACATCATCCCATCTACACAGAAGCACGCGGTCACCGATTATTATGAAAAACAGTTTGCTATTTTAATAGAAGAGAAGGTGCCCGTCATTTCGACTACGTTTGAAGTACCGACGGAAGAACAGATCCAGCTTGCGCATGAACATGAGTTGAAGATGGTGACGATGGTGACGACTGTGAACGAAGCGATGCAGTCAGAGAAGGCGGGGGTTGATGTGGTTGTGGCTCAAGGTGGGGAAGCTGGCGGCCACCGCGGTACGTTTGATGTGAAAAATGGGGAAGGTGCTGCGATCGGAACGTTTGCGCTCATCCCCCAGGTCGTCGATCATGTCTCGATCCCGGTCATCGCAGCAGGAGGTATCATGGATGGCAGAGGGCTTGTGGCAGCACGAGCTTTAGGAGCTGAAGGGATTCAGCTTGGAACCCGATTCTTGAATGCGGTCGAGAGCGGAACCGATCCTGCTTATAAAAAAGCATTGCTCGAATCCGACGAAGAAAGTACAGAACTGACGGCTGCTTTTTCCGGCAGACCGGCTCGCGCCATCCGCAACCAGTTTATGGACTTTTTACAAAGCAACAAAATCCAACCCCTCAACTATCCAATCCAGAACCTTCTCACGAAAGAAATCCGGGCGGCAGCCAAGCAACACGGCAAACCTGAGTACATGTCCCTCTGGTCAGGACAAGGGAACCGACTCATCAAAGACGGTCAGACGGCAGAAGAGATCATCAAAGAAATCATGGACCAAGCAAGTAGTTTGTCATTTTAAAAGTTTTAGAGATAATTCTTGAGTTGTAGAGATAAATTCCAAGAAGTTGTAGAGAAAATTCAAAAGTTGTAACGTTTTGGCCTCAGGTTGTAGAGATAATTAATAATTTTAGAGGAGGTTTCAATTGCTAGACAAACTTGGGATTTAGATGGAAGAAACGAAGAAAAAACACATAGCAATACAAAGAATGGTCTATTTTAGCTGGGATGACCTTCTGTCATGCAATTTGACTACAAATCGATCTTGTCCTTTTCGATAAAGAAAGCTACGGTATCACCTATGAAGGTTTGAAACTGTACCTCGACCGAGATGTCTTGACGAAAGAGGAAGTGTCACAACTGATTGAAGTGATGGAAGGAATTTATGATCTTATTCTGGATTTGGATCCTGAATTTTGGCGCCAGCTAGTAGAGGTCCATATGGACTCTTGAACTTTAAGCTTGGTCCTTGAAGAAGTGTTGAGGCCACCGGAACCTGTACCAAATTCAAGTATGGGTTTTTATTTTATTGTGCTAAAATATGGTAAAAGGGTCCGGGGTGGTATTTTGAAGAGGGCAATCTCAATAATTGCGCTTGTGCTTTTGTTGGCGGGATGCAATAAGGAACTATCATATTCTGAAATGAAGGATGTTAATGTACATAAAGGCGTCCAGGGTTTTATTGATCACGTAGAGGATCAAAATGGCCTTTACGTATACTTTGATAAAAAGAAAGCTGTCTATATGTTTTTGAATGGCAGCAATGTGGTCCAGGGTGAAAAAGCTTCCTATTTTGAGACATGCGGAAGGTGATGGAGATACCCTGAACATTTATTATGAAGAAAAAAGTATCGAGGATTATTCCGATCAATCACTAGATCACCAGTTGTTATTTAAAGTGGATTTAGATAAGGACTATGAAAATATAAAGGCTTTCAGAAATGATAAACATGTTCCTATATACATGGCATCTGGGAATTAATCCATACTGTTCCAAAGTCTCACGATTCTTTTGCAGTAATGGAGGATCAGGTACCCGACAGCAAGGATCAAAAAGACGATTCCAGCATAAACAATTATCGGGGACGCAACTGCAAATGAATCTGGAAATCTTTCAATAAAGTACGATATCGAAAAACCTATAAGCATGAAAATGGAAAGAAACCTCATGAACTTAACCACATGCAACCCCCTCCTAATAAATGGAATTCACTCTATTATACACCATAATAAGGTGGAGTGTCGCAAATTCGATTTAGAACCCATAAAGGCCTTTAACAGAACTTTAAAAAGCACCGTCGTAATTAAACCAAATCATTTTTCTTTATAAGAAAATCGATAAATGCCTTTACTGCAGGAGAAGGATAAGAGTCCTTATGGTGTACGATAAAGAACTTTCGTGAAAGTATTAAGTTTCTGCCTTCCACAATTTCAACTGCATTCAGTTTCAATTCTGATTCGATTGTTATTTTTGGCAGGAAACTGATTCCTCCACCTGCTATGACAGCTTGCTTTATCGCTTCTGTAGATCCCAATTCAACAGCTGGATTGAGTTCCACGTTATGTTTCTTAAAATGTTCTTCTATGGTTTTTCTTGTATTTGATCCTACACCGCGAACGATCAGTTTTTCATTTGATACATCTTTCAAAGTGACATCCTTTTTCATCGTCAAGGAATGACTTTTTGGAGCGATCAATACAATATCGTCGTTTAAAAAAGATTCTTTCACTAAGGATTGCGAAGAAGGGATTTCTGGAACAATTGCAATATCCAGTAGGTTCCTTTCGATTTGTTGTTGAATTTCTGTTGTTGATTTGATGTCTAGATTTAATTGAATACCCGGGTACCTTTCCATGAACTTCATGACAACGGGGACCATGAAATAGTTCCCGATTGTTGTGCTTGCCCCCACCTGTAAAGAACCAGATTCTAAATTTTTCATCCCATCCAAAACAGCGCTTGTTTTTTGCACCAGCGCTAGAATTTGTTCCCCCATTGTATACAACGTTTTCCCTGCATCTGTCAATTCAATATGACGACCTACCCTATGGAAAAGTGTGAGGTCAAAATATTTCTCTAAGCTTTCAATTTGACGTGAAACAGCAGGTTGGCTAATTGCTAACTCTTTTGAAGCACGGGTAAAGTTCTTGTGTTTTGCAACAGTATAAAACGTTTTGAGCTGATGAAAATCCAAAGTGACTCGCCTCCGATCCATAATAAAATCGTATAGAATCAATGATGAATATGCATTTTTATTATACATCATTCTGTCTTATGATGATATTAAGGAGGCGGTGAAAATGATTCTTCGGCAATTCTTACACAAAGAACCTGTTGCTATTTCTTATTTGTTTGGTTGAGGCGGGCAATCATTAGGTGTAGTGGTGGATCCACTCGATCAGATTGATTTTTATATTGAAACGGCTAAAGAAGAAGGTTTGGGTATTACGCATGTAATCGATACCCATGTGCATGCTGATCACATTTCAGGTGCGAGAAAATTGGCAGAAGCAACGGGTGCGGAACTCGTCATGTATGAAGAAACCCCGGCTCAATACAACTTTACAAAAGTTGGAGATGGGGATGTGATTTCCCTGGGCAATGTCATTATTGAAGTGATGCATACACCCGGACACACTCCTGAACATATTTGTTTATTAGTAACTGATAGATCAAGAGGGCCAGAACCATGGTTTGTTCTGACCGGTCATACACTGATGATCGGAGATGTAGGCCGTCCGGATCTCGTTTCTGTAGCGGAAGAGAGTGTAAAGGATTTGCATGACAGTCTCTTCAATAGGCTGCTCCATCTTGATGACTATATTGAAATTCTTCCAGGAGCTTATTCAGGCTCGCCTTGAGGACGCCAATTAAGTGGGAAGGTTCTTTCCACCTTAGGTTTTGAAAGGAAGTTCAATAAGGCTCTTCAAGTAAAAGATAAGCGTAAGTTTGAACAATTTATGCTGAATGATTTACCTGAACAACCAGAAGACTTTGAACGGATAAGAGCAAGAAATATGGGACTTGACCCTGAACGATCTTAATAATAACGATAAGGTGAACCTGATTGTTTTCAGGTTCTCTTGTTATTTGGAGGAACAGGTATGGACAACAACAAAGCGTTAGCTATTGGTTTAAAAGAGAATATACTGCAGTTCTCCTTACTCGTTGTATTAAATTTGTTCGTCGGATCGATGGTCGGTCTTGAACGGACAATTCTTCCGATTATTGGGGAAGAAACTTTTGGACTTGTCTCAACGAGTGCAGCCCTTTCATTTATAGTGAGCTTCGGTTTTTCAAAAGCGATTATGAACTTTTTTGCCGGTACGATTTCAGATAAGATCGGAAGAAAGAAAGTGTTATTATATGGCTGGATCATCGGGCTTTTTGTTCCTGTTTTGGTCATTTTCGCTCAGGCATGGTGGGTCATTATCGTAGCTAACATTTTGTTAGGAGTTAATCAGGGAATGGCTTGGTCGATGACAGTCAATATGAAGGTAGATTTAGTGAAAGATAAAGAGAGAGGATTGGCAGTTGGACTGAATGAATTTGCCGGTTATTCTGGCGTCGCGTTGACCGCAATGGTTTCTGGCTATCTTGCCACAACATTTTCATTACGGCCAGAACCGTTTTATTTAGGTATAGCCATTGCACTTGTTGGGATTCTCCTATCGCTTATTGTAAAAGATACGGATGCACATTTGAAATTGCAATCCAAATCCTACAAAGGGAAAAAGGATCATCATCTTTCAACCAAAGCCGTATTTAAAAAGACGTTATGGAAAGATAAGAATTTATTCAGTAGTAGCTTCGCCGGTCTTTCAACGAATTTAAAAGATGGTATGGCGTGGGGCTTATTTCCTCTATTTTTCTCTTCCGTCGGACTTTCCGTTAGCCAGATTGGTATCATTGTTGCGATTTATCCTGCAGCATGGGGGTTCTTCCAACTGTTTACAGGTCCAATGAGTGACCGTTTTGGCCGGAAATGGATGATTACATTGGGCATGTGGCTCCAGGCTCTGTCTATCTGGTGGATCCTGCTCGTTGAAGGCTATACATTATGGTTGATTGGAGCAGTTCTGTTAGGTGTTGGAACAGCTATGGTGTATCCGACACTCATTGCTTCGATAAGTGATGTTGCCCATCCTGATTGGCGAGCTTCCTCTCTTGGCATTTATCGATCTTTACGGGATGCTGGGTATGCTTTTGGCGCCATAATGGCTGGGGTTTTAACTGATTTCTTAAATGTCAACTGGGCGATGGGGCTAGTTGCATTGATTCCTTTCCTTGCAGGATTGATTGCAGCCAGTAAATTAGAAGAAACAGTACAGCCTTCGAAGATTTGATATAAGAAGCTCATAAAAAACCGTATCTTACCAGATGCGGTTTTTGAACACTGTTTTTGATTTTTATACTTGGAATCTTGTAGGGAAAGCAGGCGTTTGTTTGCACGTGGAAAAGGACTATGGCGGGGGGACACTTCCACAGTCCTTCTGCCCAGTGGCTCATTCGATTTTGTTTTAAACACTATTCACGGACATTTGTGCAGCTATAACACGGAGCTTTCCTTAGTGGACCTGTCTCACATATTCGTGAAAACGTTCTTTGATCAGGTTCCATTCTTTGTTTTCGAGGTTTTGATCAGTAATCAGGTTGCGGTCGATTCGGATCACTTCTGCTCCGGCTTTCATATAATCTGCAACGTTTTCATCACTTGAACACATGAGCGGGATATCTTCAAACGGTTCCAATACGGATGCAATGAATTCTGGTCCAAGAGCGGAGGCTGGAAAGATGTTGACCATTGATGCTCCTTGGATGGTTGCATGGACCATTTCAGTAGGTGTGAAAACCCCAGGGATGAACAACGTGTGGCGGTTATTCGCAAAATGAAGGACTTCTTTTACCATGATCGGCGAGATTAGAAAATCAGCTTTCACCTTGATGGCATCTTCCGCATCGTCAATGGAAAATACGGTACCTGCACCAACCAACAGATCAGGGAATTCCTTCTTGAGTTTTTTGATTTTTGCTACGCCGTTCGGCTCGTCCAACGTGATTTCAACTGCTTTGGCACCACCATCTACAAGGGCTTGCACGATGTCTGTCAGATCATCATCCGGCATGTTCCGCAAAACGGGAATGACTTTCGCCTCTTTAAGTTCATTCAACATCAGGATCACCTCGATTGAAAGATATATATATACGAAAAACCTTTTCACGCAAATGCCTATCAAGACAGATGGGAAAAGGGTATTTTTGGATACTTATTGTAGGTTTTCCCGAATTGGATGGTTTTTAAAACTATATCAACATTTTTCTGATAGGAATACATCCAAAGTTGTACGTCAGTTTCAATCTTTTGTTCGTTTCTTGGTTTTGTTTGCTTGATTAAGATAAAGGTAAGAAGTGTGATAAAAGGAGAGAACATGATGAAATACATTTGTACGACATGCGGAGTGCAATATCCGGAAAGTGACCATGCACCTGAAAATTGTTCGATATGCCAGGAGGAGCGGCAGTACGTTAATCCGACTGGGCAGGAATGGACGACGCTCCAATCGATGGTCGAGAGCGGTGCTTATCGGAATGAAATCAAGCAGGAAGAGGAAAACCTGTACAGCATCACCACCACACCGAGTTTCGGAATCGGACAGACGGCTTACCTAGTTCGTCAAAATGGCTACAACATTTTGTGGGACTGCATCACGTATTTGGACCAAGAGACGATCGATACGATTGAAAACCTTGGAGGAATTGACGCGATTGCTTTGTCACACCCCCATTATTATTCAACGCAGGGAGATTGGGCTGAAACCTTTGACGCTCCAATTTATATCCATGAAGACGATCGGCAATGGGTGATGGAACCGAGTGAGCGGATTGAATTTTGGGGAGGCGAAGAGCTGCCGCTTGAAGCTGGGATAACTCTCCAACGTCTCGGCGGTCATTTTAAAGGAGGTGCGGTTCTGCATTGGCCCGATGGAAACAGTGGGAAAGGAATCTTATTGACCGGGGACATCATTCAGGTGGTTGCGGATCAGAACTGGGTCAGCTTCATGTACAGTTATCCAAACCAGATCCCGCTGCCAGCAAGGAAAGTGAAAGAGATTGCAGAAAAAGTGCATAGTTTGGCTTTTGACCGGATCTACAGTGCCTTCCTTAAAATCGTGAGCACTGAAGCGAACGAAGCGGTGCAGCGATCGGCACGACGCTATGTAGATGCGATTGAAGGAAAGCTGTTCAATACGTGAATCAACGAAGTGTTATGGCATTCTTAGATCCACAACGCTTGATTACTGCATCCTAAACAAACAATAATTGAAAAAACGATCCCATTCTTTCTTTAAAAAGGGGTCGTTTTTACTGTTTTACCCTTATTTTTCTGCATATCCTGTCTTGCTGATTCTACTTTGTTGAAGGATTCTGTAATGGGGATATGGAAATTCTATATAATTCCATAAAAAGGAACTGGTTCAGGAGGAATCATCTCATAGAGAGGAAGGTCATATGGATAAGACAATGTTCTATTTCTGGGTTGTTGTGATCGCTGTTATCTCGTTTTTTACCGGAGAAATTGCAAGCTTCATGATGTTATTTTTAATATTAATCACGTTGAGAGAAATGCATCAAACACTGTTATCTTTCTATCATGATTTTCATGAAACTTGATTTTGAACGCTTAATTGATAGTAAACCTGTAGATGAATGGAAGAAAGCATATACCGAGGAGGTCGAGAAACTGGATCAGCTTTACCAGGAAGAGGAGCGGATCTATTACAAGATGTACGCTAAGGGTGAGCAAGATCCAAGGATCGATGACATCCAAAGGATCAAGCATGAATTGATGACGAACGAGTTCTTGAAAGCTAACTTATCCTACTGGAAAGAAGTTTTAAAAGATGATCCAGTGTGGCAAAGACGCCTTCATGTTTTTCTGACCAAGATGACACAAGAAGCGTTGGACAGTCATCCCGAACTTGTTGACATACAAAATAGACTGCAATCGAACCTTATGGAGAGTACGTTTAGTGTAAGCGGAAATGAATATAATCTCGGTACGGTTCATTCAACAATTATGGAAAATCCGAACCGCGGACTTCGAAAGAAACTTTTACTAGAATCCAAAAGAATAGGTAGAGAGAATGAGGGTTTATTCAGAACGTTGATCCAGAAACGGAATAAACTTGCGAAGCGTCATGGATATTCAAACTATTATTCCTTCAGGTGCAGTCTTAAAGAACTAGACATTGAAGCTTACATAACGGAAATGGACATTCTATTAGAAAAATCAGCAGACTCCTCTCGTTACTGGGATAAGAGAATAAAAGAAAAATTCGGTTGGAAAACGATCCATCAGTATGACCAATATTATTCAACCTTCAACTTTCACCAGCTTCAGACAATTCCCTTTGATTCAAATCGAATGAAAGAGATATTAAGTGATGCAGCAAACAGTGTAGGTTTACTTTTGCATCAAATTCCTGTATCAATTGAGGGCTTGGAGATTCCCTACGGCGGTTTCTGCATCAATATCAATCCGAAGGAAATCAAACTGGTCTTCAACAAAAGGGATTCGTATTCTGTATTTCTATCGGGAATTCATGAGATGGGTCATGCAATTGATGGCCATTACAGCTCTTTCCAATATCCAGAGCTTTATCGTTTTTATTCGAGTATTGCAGCAGAAGGTGTAGCCGAATTATTCCAAACGATCATCACGGATCAAGCATTTCTGAAGAAAAACTTCGATCTTCGTGAAGAAGAGTATGCTCAGATTGAGGAAGCGGATCATTTGTTGAATTTGAATATGGTGAAAATGAATTATTATTACAGCCTGGTCGAATATGAAATGTATAAAAAACCTGAGCGAAGGTTCGAAGAGATTGCAGCGGAATGTTATAAGTATGTATTCGGGTATGAGGGGGAAACGTTCCATCCGGCAAGTGAAATGTTCTATGTCGAGAATCCTGCTTTTTTCCAGGATTATAACTTTGCCTTGTCAATCCGCGATATGATTCGAAATAAATTCAAGATTAAGAGTCTTTATGGAAAGGCTGATGTGTTTCAAGAACTTCTTGAAAAATACATTGAACCAAACCAGTTGTATACCTGGCAAGAACGAGTTGAGCGCCTTTGCGGCGAACCCCACACCTTTACGAGATTGCAAGACACACTAAATGGCAGGAAGTTATTCAACACATGATGAAATAAAAACCAATAGAGCTGATCATAATACAGTTACTATTGGTTTTATTAGCTTTGCACATTATTCAACTTGAGCGAGCAGCGCGACCAGTGGTTCCTCATCCATCCAGATTTCTAAGTGGTTCATGACATAGTCGATTGCTTCGTTTTCGTCGCCGATCCCAATATAAGCAGGGGGTTCTGGAGGGAGATTTTTGCGCTTAAGCATGAATTCCTTTACATGCGGATTGGTTGAATGGGCTTCTTTCAATAATTCCAATGTCTTATCAAAGTTCCTCGTTTCTTTGTATTCCAAAAGTGCTTTGTTGAATGCGAAGTTTGCTGTAACTTCCTCATATTCTTTGATCAGTTGCCGCGCCTCTTCATACAGCCCATCTTCGATCAAATTAGGGAGGAGGACGTAGCGGACACCTTGATTATCCATCGGATTTTCCTCAAGGAGTTCTCTCAGTAAATCAAGTGCAAAGTCCCGTTCTTTCAAATTCAATTCACATTGAGCATAATTGAACTTCGCAGTCATATACGGTCGTGCTTCCATAACCATCCACAAGTGCCCTTTGTTTTCATTGATGAAATCAAGACCGAGCTTTTCTTGTTCTTTGATCATGATATCAAAAAAGAACCCTGCCTGTTCTTCCAAATCGAACTCCCCGTCCAAGTCTTCTAATAATGAAGGGTTGTTATCGATTTCAGGTTTGATTTCTTCCATGAACTCAATGAATGAACGGCTTCGTGTTGAAATCGTTGGGGCAGCAACGCCATATTTCTTGGAGAGCTCCTTTTGGGTGACCCGACGTTCTTCAAAGTACGTATGTGCGACATATTCCAATCCTGCCGCATAGGACTCAGGCTTCGTGATATGCGGAAACATGTAGGTGCAATAATCAACCCAAAGCTTGTATAAGATACTCATTCCTTCTTCTGTAAACATCCCTGGTGTGTTCCGTTCAAAACATTCCCAAACCTCTGCTTCCAACGGAGTGAGATCAGCATCATATTCATCGAACTCATCCGATTGCTCCAGCCCATACATCAGTTTGAACCCTTCCTGGATAATCTCAGGATAATAATCTACAAGGTTTATTTGCGGAGGCAATTGTGGATCAATCGAGCATATTTTTTCTGTAAGCTCTCCTATGACATGAAACGGTACCAAAATCGGCGGTCCATTGATAAAAAGCTTTTCTTTGAAAGGGAGTAATGTACCAATCAAATAATAATCATCCAAAGGCGGACCATCTGGAATATTTTCTAATTCTGCGACGTGCTTTTCTTCAGGTTGGATTGGATCGACTAACGTACATTGATTGTTCGTATGATTTTCTACCCGATAGAGAGATGGTTTACATTGGAGCCATTCTTCAACCACCTCACGTTCCTCATTTGATAGTCTAGTATTTTTAAGAAAAAGCTCTGCTGGCGTCTCTTCACCAGAGACAGGTATATGAAATGCGCTCCAGCTATAAGCTGCTTCAAGGATATATTGGATATGGTCTTTTTGGAAAGAAGGAATATCGATCCTTTCCAACAAAATAGTTTTCAATGACTCGTTTTCAAGAACGGTATACTCCATCAACCTATCATAAAGTCCAATGAATTCACGCTGGTTCTTTTCGTGAAGGAAATCGATGACATTATCCTCTTTTTCGAGACAACATTTCTTGTATTTTTTTCCGCTTCCACAAGGGCAAAGATCGTTCCTGCCAACTGTTTTCATAAGGGGACCTCCTTACTCTGCTAATTAAAATACTATCATGAAAGGTTACTAGTGAAAAAGGATTCCTCCATGAAGGTTTTGGTAAAAAATCTTCTCTAAATCTTCACACATTTCTTAAGGTCAGTGGGTTTAGAATGGAAGCAAGGACGTTAACACTATAAATGATCAATAGGGAAGGATAGACATATGAAAAAAATGAACTGGTGGATTCCGTTTTTGATTGTGGTTGTTGCGCTGACAGCTTGCGGTGATCGTGAACAACATTCGGAGCATAAGGAAAAGAAAGAAGCTACACCTGAAATGTTGGAAGTCCATCTCGATGTTCCTGCTACACTTACTAAAAGTGAAACTGGTCGCTTCGAGGCTGTCGTGATTCAAGGGGATGAAAAAGTCGAAGATGCAGAAGAAGTCGAGTTTGAGATATGGATGGAAGGTGCCAAGGAAAACAGCATCATTCTTGAAGCTGAAAATGAAGGAAACGGCGTTTATTCAGTTAAGCACTCTTTTGAACAAGAAGGCGAATATGTTGTCCAGACCCATGTAACGGCACGAGACATGCATACCATGCCAATGAAAAAAGTAATTGTCAGCAACGAATAGAGGTGTTCTTATGAAAAAAATATTTGGTTTCATCTGTATGATGATGGTTTTAGCAGCTTGTGGAGAAGAGAAATTGGAAAAACCAGATGATTTCAACTTCGAAGTCCAATCATTCAATTATACAAACCAGGACGGTGAGACAGTCAGTTTGGAAGATTTGAAGGGAAAGGTGTGGGTTGTTGATTTCATCTTCACAAGCTGCAACACGGTGTGCCCGCCGATGACGAACAGCATGGCCAATCTTCAGAAGAATATTGAAAAAGCAGGACTGGAGGACGTACAGATCGTGTCATTCAGTGTGGATCCTGAGGTAGATACACCGAAAAAATTGAAAGAATTCGGAATAAAGCATCATGCTGATTTTTCCAACTGGCATTTTTTAACCGGTTATGAACAAGGAGAAATCGAAGCATTTACCGAAGAAAGCTTTAAAGCGGCTGTCCAGAAAACATCTGCTTCCGACCAGGTGTCCCACGGGACCTCTTTTTACCTCGTAGATCAAAACGGCACTGTTGTAACCCGTTATAGTGGGACGAATCGATCAGACGAAGATGATAAAACAGTGATTCAAGACATAAAAGCACTTCAACAATAAGGGAAGCTATGAAATGGGGAGACGAGGTTGTACAAGATCAGAGCTGAACATGAAAACTGATATTCCTAAGATAAAAGAAGTGAATGACCTTGCGTTCGGGCAAGAAAATGAAGCCAGATTGATCGAGGGGATTCGGCGGTCGGATGCGTTTATTCCAGTGTTGTCTCTGGTTGCCGATACAGATGGTGGTGATGTGATCGGGCATATATTATTCAGCAGAATCTATATAAAAACAGGTGGCGGAAGGGAACCAACGCTAGCTCTTGCACCTATGGCTGTAAAACCGGACTGGCAAAACAACGGTGTCGGTTCTGCATTGGTACGAGAGGGGCTTAAACGGTGCGTCGAGGCAGGTTTCGGTTCCGTGGTCGTTCTCGGCCATTCGAAATTTTATCCAAGATTCGGTTTTGTCCGTGCCAGTACGAAAGGGATTCATCCTCCGTTCGAAGTACCGGATGAAGCGTTCATGGTCTATGAAGCAGTATCTGGTACATTGGACGGAATCGAAGGTACAGTGCAATATCCCGATGCTTTTTCAGCAGTCTAGTGATGACTAGGCTGTTTTTTTGATAACGATGGGCTGGGCTGAAAAATTAACGGACACCAGAGCCGTTTTTTGTGAACAAAGCAGCTAATTTTCGGTGCTGGCGTCCGCTATTTTTGTAAATAAATAGAAAATCAGGCAACTCCTATTGACCTTACAATTGCTCAAGATGTCCTTTGAATTACACATCTAAACACATTCAAATATGGAAAGAATTGCGAGCAATTCTTCCTTTTTATCAACACAAAAGCCAACTGTCAGTAAGTTAGGGGTCGGGTCTATTTTACAAAATTGCACAAGATGCCCTCGAAATTGCTCAAGATGCCTCCAAAATTGCTCAAGATGTCCGTTACGGGAAAGTGCAATTGGCTCTCGTGAGGAATTAAGCTTTCCCTCGCCTATTTTTTACAATAAGGAATACCAACAAGCCAAGACCTACTACTGAGATGATCGGCCAAGCACTTTGAAAAAATGACTTAGCTGGTCCATCTGTATTTTGAGAGGGGGCTGTGGAGCCAGTCATCATGAGTTGTTCATAAAAATTCTTTTTATAGACCTTTTCGTTAACGACATTTCCATTCTTCACTTGGATCATCCCATTTGGACCGCCGACTGGTGTCGGGAAGCGGAATCCTTCGTTTTTCTCTAAAAACAGCAAAAATCCCCCGCCTTCTTGTTGGAACTCTTCCACCCAGCCTTTGTCAAAAGCATCGATTCCAGCTGTGATGATCTCCTCCGCATCACCTTTGAATACTTTTTGAACATTGAAATCATAGCCACCGAAAATCATTTTTCCCTTTATCGGTAAACCTGAAAAGTCATATGTACCAAGGACTATGATATCCGCATCTTTTTCAACTTGTTCAGGTGATAATTCCACCCAGCTGGTTGCATAAGTAGGAACGCTGCTCAAAAGAACAAAAAGCATCATAATGAAATAAAAGCTGATCCGTTTCATTCCCATCCCCTCTTTTCTATATTTGTAATATTTCCCTATTCCGATTCTATTCTCCTTTTTCAATATTTTTAGGTTAAAGTTTTCTTTTGGTGGTTCGGGGGTATTTAAAGGCAATGGAAGAAGATGGGAGCTTTTTAGAATGATGGACACAATTCGTGCAAAAATCAAAACAAGCGAAAAAGGGAGAGAAGCAAGTAACGATGTGAAACCTTGGATCAAAGGATTTGCACGATTTGGGTATTTCGCAAAAGGGACCGTATACATACTTATCGGGCTCCTTTCAATGATGGCTGCCGCAGGAATCGGCGGCAGCACATCTGATACAAGCGGCACCTTCGCATCTGTTGCCATTAAACCATTTGGAGAAGTATTACTCTGGATCGTGGGGGTAGGTTTGATCGGTTATGTCTGTTGGCGCATTATTCAAACATTCATGGATCCAGAAAATAAAGGCACAAGTCCAAAAGGAATCGGAGTCCGCCTCGGTTATTTCATCAGTGGAGTGATCTACGCCAGTTTATCTCTCAAAGCCTTCAAGTATGCGATGCATGCTGGCGATACAGGAAGTTCACAGCAAACCTATACGGCAAAATTGATGAGCCAGCCCTTTGGAATATGGCTGGTGGGTATAATCGGTGTAATCATTGTCGGTTTTGGATTGAGACAGATGCATAGAGGACATAAAGAAAAGTTCACGCATAAGTTCAAAACAAATGAGATGAGTTCAAAGGAATTGAGAGTTGGAAAAAAGATTGGAAAACTTGGGTTGATGGCCCGTGGGTTTACTTTCGTCATCATCGGATTCTTTTTAGTGGTGACGGCATGGACAGCAAATCCAGATGAAATGATCGGACTGGACGGAGCGTTAGGAAAAATCGCCTCGCAGCCATACGGACAAATCATGCTAGGTGTTGTTGCTGTAGGTTTGTTCTTATACGGGGTATTCCAGGTTTGGAAAGGGAAGAGCAGACACATGAGAATCGAATAGTTTGGAGGAAGGGTGCAGCCTCAAGCCTGGGGGTTGCACTCTTTTTTATTTCGGATGGGTTTTTCAGTTCCTGGTTTTACGAACTTAATACCGCTTCTTAACAGTTATTGGAAGGAGGTGTGAAGATAGCCGTAGAATTAATACATAGAGGAGTGGTTTTATGCCGACATGTCAAAATTGCCATCATGAATGGACATGGAGACAAGCCTTTACAAAACAGTTCCGGTTCACGAATAAGATGAGTTGTCCATATTGCGGAGAAGACCAATACATATCAGCAAAAACACGAAAAAATATGGTTGGTTATGTAATCCTTGTACCATTCATTTTATTATGTGTAATGGCAGCGATAGACTTTTTATTCATTGATGTACCTTCAATGGCACTATATGTATCGAATGTTTGTGTTTTTGCTGCAATGATTTTCATTTCTCCGTTTTATTTGGAAGTGACGAACACCGAAGAACCTCTTTGGTGATGACAAACATAGAAGGTGAGTTCTAGATGCTTGAAACTTTTTTGATCAATCTGACCCCATTCAATCAAGAAAGAACGGTACGGGTTTACCTGCCGAAATCCTATGACGGTTCGGACCAACATTATCCAGTCCTGTACATGCATGATGGGAAGAATGTATTCCGGGATGAAGATGCGGTTGGTGGTAAATCATTAGAACTAGAAAACTATTTAGACGAGAACAATTTTGATTTGATTGTGATCGGAATTGATCAGCCGTCAACATTTGAAGAGAGGGTCAATCAGTATTGTCCTTGGACAAACGGAGAGCTTTGTAAAACATACTTTGGTGATGATCGTGATTTTGGCGGTAAAGGGAAAGAATACATCACGTTCATTGTGAATGAACTGAAACCGCTCATCGATCAAAAGTATAAAACGAGCATGGATCGCACTATGATGGCTGGAATTTCTTTGGGCGGGCTGATTTCTACATATGCCGTTTGCACTTACCCAAGCATTTTTACAAAAATTGCAGGTTTGTCCTCAGGGTTTTGGCGCAACCAGGAAGAAATCGAATCTTTGATAAAAGAAGCGGATTTCTCCAAACTCGAAGGGATTTATCTTGACTGCGGCACGACGGAAACGAATGATGAGTATATCAATACTGGGTTCCTGGAGTCGAATCGACGCGTTTATGTGATGCTTGAAGAGAAGGTGGCCAATACAACATTCAAAATAATAGGTGGAGCGGGGCATAACTACAACGCCTTCCAAAAACGTGTTCCAGATTTCATTGGATTCATCCTCCAAGATAAAGTGAAAACGAAGGTGCAATCTTGAAACTAGCAACAGGGACCTATGAATACGATCGGTTCAGTGTTTCGTTTTTTAACAGGAGTTGTACTCTTTATCAATCGGTTAATAGAAACAAGCAAAGCTGATCGGGAATCTTCTGGATATAACTGCATATACATCTTGATCACTATCAGCCTCATTTCTTTATATTCCAGATTTCCGTTATATGTACATTTTTTCATTTCTATCAACAGGGAACAACAAGACCCAAGCACAAAAGTTTCTTTGTATCAGGTATTACATTATAATAATTATAAAAAGATATTGATTTTTTCTTGATAAGTGGTATCATTTGTCTTGTACACAATTTATAGATGAGGTGATGAAAGAATGAGTAAGATTAAGAATCATTTGACGACAAGCTGGGGTGCGCCAGTTGGGGACAACCAGAACTCGATCACTGCTGGTTCGCGTGGTCCAACGCTGATCCAGGATGTACACCTCCTTGAAAAATTAGCACACTTCAACCGTGAACGTGTTCCGGAACGTGTTGTCCACGCAAAAGGCGCAGGTGCTCATGGCTATTTCGAAGTGACCAATGATGTAAGTAAGCACACGAAAGCAGATTTCTTGTCTGAAGTAGGAAAGAAGACACCACTTTTCGTCCGTTTCTCTACTGTTGCCGGGGAAAATGGTTCTGCAGATTCCGTTCGTGATCCTCGTGGTTTTGCGGTGAAATTTTATACGGAAGAAGGGAACTACGACCTGGTTGGAAACAACACGCCAGTCTTTTTCATTCGTGATGCAATCAAGTTCCCGGACTTTATCCATACACAAAAGCGTCATCCGAAGACGCACTTGAAAAACCCGAATGCGGTTTGGGATTTCTGGTCATTATCTCCTGAATCGTTGCATCAGGTGACGATTTTGATGTCGGACCGTGGTATTCCCGCGACCTACCGTCACATGCACGGTTTCGGAAGCCATACATTCAAATGGGTCAATGCTGATGGAGACGGTGTTTGGGTGAAATATCACTTCAAGACACAGCAAGGCATCAAGAACCTGACAGAAGAAGTTGGGACGAAGATTGCTGGGGAAAACCCGGATTACCATACAGAGGATCTTTTCAATTCGATCGAGAATGGCGATTATCCTGAATGGAAGCTTTACGTGCAAATCATGCCGTTGGAAGATGCAAACACGTATCGCTTGGATCCATTCGATGTCACGAAGGTCTGGTCACAAAAAGATTATCCGTTGATCGAAGTCGGTAAAATGGTGTTGGATAAGAATCCGGAGAACTATTTTGCAGAAGTTGAACAAGCAACGTTCTCACCAGGTACACTCGTGCCAGGAATCGATGTTTCTCCAGATAAAATGCTTCAAGGCCGTCTGTTTGCATATTCTGATGCACACCGTTACCGTGTAGGTGCGAACCACAATGCACTACCGATCAACCGGCCGAAGAACGAAGTGAACAACTATCAACGTGATGGTCAAATGAGATTCGATGACAATGGCGGAGGTTCCGTTTATTACGAGCCGAACAGCCAGGGCGGACCAGGAGAATCTCCTGAAAATAAACAAGCGGCATTTCCTGTTTCAGGTGTAGCTGAAAGTGTTCCTTACGATCATAATGATCACTATACTCAAGCCGGTGATCTTTACCGATTGATGGATGAAGGCGAGCGCGAACGACTTGTGAAAAATATCGTCGGTGCGATGTCAGGTGTTGAATCGGATGACATCAAGCTCCGTCAGATCCAGCACTTCTATAAAGCCGATCCTGAATACGGTGAAAGAATCGCTAAAGGACTCGAATTGGCAGTACCGCAAGAAGTGAAATAAGAGGTAGTGGAAGAAGGGTGGCATTCGTGCCGCCTTTTTTTGCTGGAGTAAATGCAGCTTAGATAAACTTTATACTGAAACCTATCTAATATGGGTGCTATAATAAGGTATATTCGATAAGGAGGTGAGATGATGGAACAGGTTTTAAAACAAATATTGGATGAGCTAAAAGAGATGAAAACAGATGTGAATGAACTAAAAGAGATGAAAACAGATATGGCTGAAATGAAAACAGATATGGTTGAAATGAAAACAGATATGGTTGAAATGAAAACAGATATGAATGAATTAAAAGAAGGGCAACATAGATTAGAAGTGGGTCAAGCAAGATTACAAAAGAACCTTATTGAAAGTTTGGGTTCCTATACAGAAAAGATTGTAGATCATGTAGAAAATAAAACAGAAGTATTAAACAAAAGAGTATATCGAGTCGAATCAGAAATTGAACGATTGAGCAGACAGTAGAGGATCAAGGCCATTGCTTTTCCAGTAGATTATTGTGGAAATCAACAATGAAACCCTACAAAGACTAAAACAAAAGAAAACTCAGAGCCATGAACCCTGAGTTTTACATGCTATTTCCTGATGTGATCATACTCCAGAATGATTTCCTCTAATTAAGCTGAGGGCGCGTCTTTCTGTGCATACAATCCTCACTGAAACTCTTCCCACTCCACCGGATTCCCCTCCAACCATTGGTTGAAGTAATCTTCCGTTTCAGGTCCGACTACTTTTTTAAAGGAAGCAAGAAGGTCTTCCTTTGTAGCAAATTCGAATAGATTATGTTTATAGTAATGGGCGAGTGCTTCGTTTATTTTATCTATTCCAATCTCTTTTTCAAGGCTGTAATACATCTGTGGACCGACTCCATAAACAAGTGCTGCGTATAGCTCGTTATCCTGAAATTCCGTTGTCGGACTTGAAATGGTGTTGCCTTTCCTCGAGAGTGCAGGCAATTGTTCTGTTTTGTCTGCATATCGCTTCGCATGCTCAGTCGCAAGACCTGGTTCATACTCTTTTAAAAATTGTAGCGTTGAGTAGTTCGTCAGACTTTCATCAAGCCAGGGGGCTTCAATCGGGTTATTCCCTACAACCGCATACCACCATTGGTGAGCGATTTCATGCACAATGGTCGGGATGAAGAACGCCTCTCCCGTTTGATAATAATCACTGTTGACGACTGTCATTCCTGGATATTCCATGCCCAAAAATGTACGAGGTCCGGGTACCACATCAAATTCTTCATAAGGATAGTCACCGAATGATTTTTCAAAATGCTGAAAAGCTTCCACTGCAGCACGGTGATAGGTTTCAAAGCCTTCCTCCGAATCAGGTGTATACCAGCTTCGGATGGTAATGCCATCGACTTCCTCATTTTTTACCTGATACGTCTGATCCATCACACACATCGCAAATTCCCGGACTTTTTTAGCTTCGAATTCATAGGTTTTCTTCGTTTCATATTCGGTCGGTTCAGATGTCTCCACACCTGTACTTGCAATTTGGTACGCTTTCGGAAGGGTGACGTTGACAGTATAATCCGCGGGTTCATAGTAACCTGAGTCGCCGATCGGGTGAAACTCGTTCATATACCATCCATCATCCTCATATACCGCCCGGATAGGCAGCCAATTCGCAAAATAAATGTTATTTTCGGTGTAGGAAAATATCCCTTCATTGAACGGAACGGTGATATCGAATTCCATCGAAAGTTCGATTGTCTCGTTCTCTTTCCAGTTTTCAAGAGGGATTTCAAGCATTGTACCATCAAGTGAATAATCAGTGACTGCACCATCTAGTGTGACTTTTGTAAAACCGATTCCGCCAGGTTCAGGGGCTGGGCCTAAGTAGTCCCGCCAGGCGTCACTTGTCAATTTGTCGAGGTCATGAAACTTGTTGCCGAGCACCTGGAAATAGATTTTATCCAGAGTCTTGCCGGTATCGTTCTTCGTATAAACTTTCATAGTCGCTTTAGCCGTTTTCTCATCAGGAAAGACTTCAACATCCACCTCGTAAGTTGTATTCACATCGTCAAGGTCGTGCTTGGAGCTGAACACAGAAAGGAGATCCGTTCCATCTTCTGCAATAAACAATCCTCCCCCTAACAGCAGGGCCAACACACCGACCACCCAAAATATCTTTTTCATAAAAACCCCCAAATACATCTTTTTTGATGTTTATCTAAGTATAATTTTCAACAGCTAGAAGAAATTCCCTTTTCAAAATGAGTAAAGAATGTTTCATTGGCAAAAAATGTGGAAGAACTAGTATACTACGTGATTAAAATATCCGATTTACAAGGAGACTCTATGTTTGATTTTGTCGTGCAACTCATTAAAGATTTCGGTGTTTGGGGTTTGCTTGCAAGCCTTGCGTTAGAAGCATCATCCATTCCATTTCCAGGAGGGCTTGTTACTCTTACCTTTGGATACTTCCTCAACCTTTCCCTTGCGGAGGTTTTCTCTTATTCTATGCTTGCTAGTGGTGTCTATACTGTGTTCAGTTTCATCCCTTATGGAATCGGATATAAGCTCGAGGATAAATTGAAAGAGAAGACGAATGCTCGTAAAATCGAGAGGGCGCAGCGCTGGTTCCAAAAGTGCGGGATTTGGAGTATCGCTTTTACACGGCCGATCGGTCTCGGGAATTACATTTCCTATGTGGCAGGTGTCAGTAAGGTGAATAGATGGAAGTTTGCGATCCTCACGCTCATTGGTATCCTTCCCTGGACCGTAACCATGCTGTGGCTCGGAAGTACAGGCAACCTGAAATCTGTGACAGGCTTTCTGGATGAATTTCAAATGTATGTGTTCATTGCGCTCGGTTTTGCTGTCAGCGGGTTTATCGTGTATCGCTATTATAAAAGGAAAAGCTGTTCCACCAAGGACATTGTAAAAGAATAGATGGAGATAGCCGTGCAGGGTGAAACTTGTACGGTTTTTATATGAATAAATATGTTAATATTTGGTTGAGGTGATGCTGTCATGTTAAAAATACGATTGATCAAGCCAGAAGTTACATATGAATTAAGACAAAAGATTTTACGGCCGCAACAGACGATAGAAGAATGTAATTATGCTAGCGATGCTTCTGAAGAGTCTTTTCATTTAGGGGCTTTTTCAAATGATGAGTTGATTAGCGTCGCGTCCTTTTATCACGAAAACAATCCTCTGATCACTGGAGAAAATCAATATAGGTTGAGAGGGATGGCAACAGTGGAAAAGTTCCGAGGTCAAGGTGCAGGGCGTTCATTGATTGAGGCTGCTGAAAAAGAATTGCGCGGACGCGGTGCGGTTGTCTGGTGGTGCAACGCTCGTACGACGGTGAGTGAATACTATGAAAAGATGGGCTTGAAAGCAATCGGTTACGTATTCGACATACCCCGATCGGACCACATAAACTGATGTACAAGACTTTAAAATAAGGAGCGGGTTTATGGGCAGGAAATTAGTCTGGTTATTTTTCGGTATTTTCATATTTTTTGGTGTCACAGGTATCCTATCGTTTTATAGCGGAAGCCCACTTCAACCTAGTACTGCATTCATGAATGAGCACGAAATCATTGATGAGCTGGAGGTAGAGGTATCTGAAGAGATGATTGAAGAAATCAATTGGGAAGTCTCTCCTGAGTTTCAAGCCGGCACTTATAGGATGAGGGGAATTGAAAATAAGGTAGGTTTCATTGATGCTGGATTTGTTGCTAACCAGGGGAACAAATACATGTGGCATTTCTGGGGTGGCCAACTTGAAGGGAAATTGTCTGTTGTAGCGATCAATGAAAACGATCCTTATACCTTTATACCTGTTTTAAGTAATGGGGAAGATACTTACTTTATGTGGTCGACTTCAGAATTGGCAGGACCGAACAATAGTGCAGATGCACATTTACCCTCCAATATGGAAGTGACGGAGACAGGAAAATGGGCACTGCTCGTATTTCTAGGAGATCACTACATCGATCATATTGTGGTCGAGGTCGAATAGGTAATAGGTCAGGTGAAGGATGGACAACTAACGGGTGGTATTTTGGCTTATTCCGTAATTGGGCAGGCTTCTGGAATAAGAGGTTGCTATATTTAATCCACAAAAGGGGCCATTATTTTGAATAACCTACCAAGATTGTGAACGGGTAACACCGATTGGTTTCTGTATACTTTCCATCATCCAAAGCAGCCTCTTTGTTTCTATTTGCTTCCCCTGCTCGAATCTGATAAGAGCTACCACGATTTTCGAGCACTTTCACCTTGAAGACCTCCATCATTTTACCCCATTTCCCATCTTTTACCTCATTTTACCATAACAGCGAAAGTGTTAGGCACCTTTTAGGATTGTACGATTATCAATGCTTCTGAAACGATACCTGAGTCTTTCTTAAAAATACTATCATTCGATTTTGAAGCCGGCAGTTTGTATTGGTCCTTGGGTGATGAGTTTGGAGAGCTGGTTGGCCATCTCTTCAGGTGTAGGCTTCTCGTCTTGGTTTAACCACCATTGGATGACACCTACGAACGCAGCGCTGATGAAATGGAGAAGGAGATCTTTGGGGATTTGGAATTGGGTCGGATCCTTCACGATTTCTTTTATGTGCCTGTCGAACTTATCACGAATCACTTCTTCTAAATTGTTCCTGAAACCATTGATTCCATTTTTACCGAACATGACTTGATAGAACATCTGATGTTTTTGTATACATTGGTAAACATTGGTGACACTGCCTTTTAACCTCTCAATGTTCACTTCTTGATCTGCATGGTCGAAAGGCGGATTGATGACGCTGATCAATTCCTGGATGACATCAGAACTCATTTTTTCCAGAAGGTCATACTTGTCATCATAGTGAAGATAGAAAGTTGCGCGGTTGATTAACGCTTCATCTGCGATGTCTTGAATGGTCATTGCGTCAAAGCCCTTCTCTTGGATAAACTTCAAGAATGCTTCGTTAATGAGTTTCCTCGTCCTTTTTACTCGTAGGTCTGTTTTCTTAGCCATTTTATCATCCCTCTTTTATCAAATACGCAACAAATTTAAATCAGGTGTCGTTTATCATACACATCGTTAAACATTGGTTATTGTATGTTTCTTGTATTCTTCTATAATGGCATTGTAAACAACATAGTGTTAATTAATCAAAAACTTGTCTATTAAGGGGGGTGTATAGGATGAATTTCTTTAAGCAGAAGCTATTCTGGGGCGGGTTCGCTGGAATCCTGATTGCTGTCACCATTTTTACATTTTCATTCATGGGTTCCACCGTCAATCCAACACCAAAAGACATGCCGTTAGCACTCGTCGTGGAAGATGAAGGTGTGACACTCCCAACAGGAGAGCAGTTGAACTTCGGTGAAATGTTAGAAGAGCAAATCAAGCAGAATGACAATGAGAGTGTGGAATGGACCATTCTGGAAAGTCGGGAAAAAGCAATCAATGAGATGAATGAAAAGAACTTCTATGCTTCTATTGTCATTCCGAACGATCTATCTCAAAAGATTCCTACTCTATTAAGTCCAAGTCCGCAAAATGCTGAAGTCGAGATTCTGATCAATGAGGGGTTGAACAAATCAGCTGCCACAATCGGAGAGCAAGTGGCTAATGGAATCATCGCAAAGTTGAACCAACAAGTCCAAACCAATTTATATACACAAGTGTCGGAGCGTCAGATGCCGTTAAGTGTAGAGCAAGCCCAGCAGCTCGCACAACCCATCTCTGTAAAAACGGAGAAACTGAATCCTGTCCCAAGTTATACCGCAAACGGTAACGCGCCAGCCGTATTCACCCAGATTATATGGCTGACGACATTCATCAGTTCCATGATCCTTTTTACAGTGGTTAAAAAGATCGGCTTACGATTGACGTCTCTTGTCAGTCAACTGCTTGGCGGATTCATTTTCGTAAGCGGAAATACGGGTCTCGTATTCTGGTTGGCGAACAACGTGCTGGAGGTCGCGATCCCTTACAAAGGCCGGATGTTAATTCTAATGCTTTTCGTCGGTCTCATGTTCTATTTCATTCATGGAGCGTTCTTGAACTGGATTGGATATGCAGCAGCACCGATTTTCATACTCTTGTTCTTCTTCTCGATGCCGGTCTTGACCCTGCCGCCTGAAATGTTGCCAGACATCACCAAGAGCTGGCTGTATGATTGGATTCCATTCCGTTTCAGCGTAGAGGCGTTCAAAGATATCCTGTTCTTCGATAAAAACCCTTTGAACGACGGCATTGGCATATTAGGCTATACCGGTCTCATCAGCCTGCTCGTAATGAGCTTGTCCGTTCTGAAACCTACTGCTAAGAAGTTAGAACAATCGAAAGTAAAAGAACCTGCTAGAGGGGCAGATTAAAGAAATATCAAAAAAATCACGCAGGAATGAATTATGCAGTAAAGCTATATAAAGAAGGAGGGGTATGACTGTAAATCAAATTTATGAAATTACAAATGTGTCAAGAGCCTCATTATATAGAAAGCTATCGGAAGGGTACAGATAATCATTCCTTATTCTGAAATTGAAGATCTCTTAGTAGGGATTAATAAATTAATAACAAAACTTGCCATTGAACTCCTAAGTTTTAGGGGGAGGTAAAATTCGACCACAGATCATTTTCATAAATGGTCTATTCAGAGTTCAAGGAACAATAAGGCTGGGATTAAAAAATAAAAGGAGGATTTCTATATGACAAATTCAGACAAAACCATTTTAGTGTTGGGTGCCACGGGAAAACAGGGAGGCGCAGTTGCCAGGAAGTTGTTAGCTGATGGATGGTCCGTGCGCGCGGTTTCGCGGCGCCCGAATCAACCGGCTGCACAAGAACTGCAAAAAAAGGGCGCCACAGTCGTTCAAGCGAACATGGATGATCAGCAATCTCTCTTGGAAGCTATGCGGGGAGTTTACGGTGTTTATAGTGTACAACCTTTGTATTCAAAGGATCCCGAAAAAGAGATCCAACATGGGAAAACAGTAGCGGATGTTGCCAAACAGGTCGGCGTCTCACATTTTATATATGGCTCGGCCGGTGGCGCTGAAAGAGATAGTGGGGTTCCCCATTTTGACACAAAGTGGCAAGTTGAGAAATATGTACGTGCTATTGGTTTACCTTTTACGATTCTCCGTCCAACTGGTTTCATGGAAAACTTTATAGGATTTAGTCAAGTTCATGAACAAAAATTGATGATACAGGGATTTATGGATGTGAATACGAAATTACAAATCATCGCGGTGCAAGATATTGGGGCGTTTGCTGCAATTGCCTTTAACAACCCGGAAAAATACAAGGGAATGGCGATTGAAATTGCCGGGGACGAAGTGACGCTTTCAGAAGTGGCAAAAGTGTTTAGTCAAGTATTTGATACGCCATGTGAAGTCTTGGAGTCTGCCAGGGATCAATTTCAGAAAAATAAAATGTTTGAATGGTTAGAAACTGATGGGTATCAAGCTGACATTCCTTCACTACGTAAAGTTCATCCCGATTTGCTTGATTTATCAACCTGGGTTAAAAATTCAGGATGGGATCCATTTGTTTAAGAAGAAAAAGGTGCTAATGTATAATGAATCGATAGTTGTGTGATTTTATTAAGCAACAGAAAAGGTAAGGGTATCTTATGAACAGACAAGAAATGCATCAGATTACAAAGAAAATAAGGAATTGAGTGCGGCAGATCAGTATCCGGTTAGTGTTGCCATTTTTTTCTTTGGCACGTTCCCACCACGCATTGGCTGGACAAATGCTTCGTAAGAGAGGATTGTGCGCAAGGCCAAGAAATTCTAGATATGTAATAGTGGGATCAGGATGGCCAGTCACAAAACCGCCTCGGCCGGACATGGGGTGTTGACCATTCAACCGTTTCGAAAACGGTACGAAGGTTGGAAGAGCTTCTATCGCCCCTTGGGAAAGCCTATTTCGAGGGGCATTATTGGATTACACCTTTGTTCCGTTAAAGGAGGCACTTCTTTAACAATTGAAAGGAATGAGTTTTATTGCCTGGATACTCTAAATATGAACCAGTCGTTAAGTTTTAATATGTAAAAATTGATTTAATAAACAAATGTGATGAAGTTATTTTATTGGAAGTGGTGGAAGATATGATAATGTAATCGGTGGTTTTATTGGAACCAATGATAAGTTTTCAACAGTAGGGATATCATTTGGATTAGATGTCATTTTTACGGCTCTAAGCAATTCATTAACAATTACAGAACGTTCGAATGTGGACTATTATGTTATCCCGTTAAACACACAAAAAGAATCCTTGCTGGTTGCAAGCGATTTAAGAAATCAAGGCTATAAAGTTGAGTATGAACTGATGAATAAGAAATTAGGTAAGGCACTGGAAAAAGCAAACAAAGAAAATATTCCAAATGTTATCATAATTGGAGAAGATGAAGTCAGAAATAATCGAATTACGATAAAAAATATGGATACTGGAGAAGAAAGGTTCGAATCTTTTCAATTTGATATTAAGTAATATGAGGTACTCCAGAAAAGGGGGCTATTCTTCAAGAAGGAGAAATGCATTTTGTTGTTGAGCTTTCACAGTGTTATTTACTCACCTTTTTAACAATGTAATGTTCAATTGAATGATGGAAATTATTACACATTCAAAACTAATGAGAGGAATGTGCATAATTGATGAATCAAAAAGCTAATGAATGGGCGAATTTTGCTGAAAAGGTTGTAAGAAATGCTGGTAAACGTGTTGTAGAGATTCGTGAAGAAGGTATTGTGGATAAAATGTTTAAAAATGCTGGTGACTTGTAACATCAGCAGATTTAGAGTCAGATAAAATAATACGAGAATCGATTACTCAGTGTTATCCTGAACATCGTATACTCTCTGAAGAGAGTCGAGTAAATGGTTGGGGGGATATTACATTTGATGGTCCTCTTTGGATCATTGATCCCTTAGACGGAACAGTGAACTATGCTAATAATATTCCTCATTTCGGTATCTCCATAGCAATTGCATTTGATGGCATTGTTTGGGCAGGAGCGGTATATGCACCGGATCTGAACTGTACATACGTGGGAATACGAAACCAAGGTGCTTACTGTAACGGTGAATTGCTGAAAGTATACAACAGCTCTGAGTCAATAGCTGATGCTATAATTGGCACTGGATTCCCACATAACAAAAAAGATTTGAAGTCTGCCCTATCGCGAGTAAATATACTAAGTACACATTGTCGAGATATTAGACGATTTGCAGCTCCTACGATAGATATTTGCTATGTGGCATCTGGAAAACTGCATGGTCATACTGAGAGCCTCGCTCCATGGGATGTGGCTGCTTCAGGACTTATTGCCCGTGAGGCTGGGGCATTAACAGGTCATGTAAATGCTGTCCCCGATGGAATACCGATAGAATTATATGGTGATGATGTCTTGTTTTCAGCACCAAATATCTTTAAAGATCTTTTACATTTACTCCGTATACCAAATACAAAAGAACCGTAAAAATCATAGAGGATTTGTTTCAGAAAAGGGGGCTTTTGCGGAATAAGGAACCGTTCTTATGCATTAGATGATGGGTATGAGTTTTACTCTGAAATGCACCTTTTCGAAGGGGGGTAAAAACAACCAATTTGCTTTTTGTGAAACTGCGGCAAAGAAAAGTCATAAACATGACGACAATTTGGTTCTAAATAACTTGCCAGTCGATTTTCCAATTGATTCGGTAATTATTTTGTCACAATCCTCTCACTTTTTTCGTCTATAAGGGTGAAAAGAAAAAAGGAGGCAGAACGAATGGGTAAAATACATTCTTCTTCAAAAGTTGGCCTTGGCAAAAGACTCATCTTTAATCTTGCCCAAGCGAAATCAATCAATAGGCTCGCGGAAAAATATCCGGGTCTAGTCGATCGTATCAGCGTGAAATTGGGCAAGGAATGGCATGGGGAAATACCCTGGACTCCGTTGAAAAAGCCTATTGAGGAAAGTCGGGTTGCACTTGTCACTTCTGGGGGGATTATCTTAAAAAGCCAGTCCCCCTTTGATTTGAGTGACCCTAAAGGGGATTGCTCCTATCGTGTCATCCCTTCCGACGCATCCCCTGATGAAACGGTGATCAGTCATTTATTTTATGATCATAGCGATGTCAAAGTGGATTTGGAAGTTATGTTTCCCTTGGAGACTCTTCACCGCTTGGAGCAAGAGGGAAAGATAGGCAGCGTGGCGCCTCGTCATATCAGTTTTCAGGGGGGGATACATGATCCGACTCCGCTGGTAGAACAGACCGCGCCTGAAGCAGTGCGAAGTTTGGTGGAAGATCAGGTTGACCTCGCTATTCTTACCCCAGCCTGAAATCACTGTCACCGGTCCGTGGGACTGGTTGCACGCGAGTTAGAAAAGGCAGGGATTTCAACGGTAATGGTCACTTTATTGCCGGAAACCACAATGGCGTTAGGAGTCCCCAGATCCGTACATTTTTCACGCAAATTGGGAAATCCAATTGGCCGGCCCAACCAAAAGGAGGAGCAATATTCTGCCCTACTGCAGTGTCTTGATGTTTTAAGCAAAGCGAAAAAGGGAGATATGATTACCGGTACCAGTTAAACGCCGTGTTATTTCTTTTGCTGCATATCAAAAAACAAACATAATGTTGATGATGAATCGGCCCCTAAAAATAACATTTATGTAAATAGGTACAATTCCTTTTCGAAATTGTACCGGGCCAGTTCATTGAACATGTAATAAATTAATAATTTAAAGTTGTAGAGGCATTTCTTTATGAGGAATGCTTTTTATTTTTGTCTAAAATTACAAGGGATAACAATAATAATATTTTGATAAAGAATAATAATTTATTGTAAAACGATAAATATTGTTTTATAATCAAATGACAAAAATAAAATGAGGTGGGTTTTATGAAACGAGGTTCAACAACTTTCTTAAAGGTGGTTGTTTTTCTGCTTGCAATTCCGATTCTCGGATTGTGCTTCTATTTGTTGCCTTGGGTCGCGAATGATATATCAGAAAGTAATTGGGAGTATGCATATTTGGTATATCCAGTCCTGATCGGTATGTATGCATCGGCGATTCCGTTTTTCATCGCATTGTATCAGGCGTTCCGATTACTAAGCTATATTGACAAGAACAAAGCGTTTTCGGAATTGTCTGTAAGAGCTTTACGGAATATCAAATTCTGTGCAATCACAATCAGTGTCTTGTATCTGGTCAGCATGCCATTTTTCTTTCTCATAGGGGAGAAAGACGACGCCCCAGGAGTCATCGTAATCGGAATGGTTCTCACGTTTGCGCCAATGGTGGTTGCTGTCTTTGCTGCTGTTCTCCAAAGGCTTTTACAAGAAGCCATCGATATAAAATCAGAAAATGATTTAACGGTCTGAGGTGAATAACATGGCGATTATTATCAATATTGATGTGATGCTGGCGAAAAGGAAAATGAGCGTGACAGAACTTTCGGAGAGGGTTGGAATAACGATGGCGAACCTTTCTATATTGAAAAACGGTAAGGCAAAAGCAGTTCGGTTTTCAACCTTAGAGGCAATTTGTGAAGCATTAGAGTGTCAGCCAGGTGATCTTTTAGAATATAAAAGTGAAAAAGAAGATTGATGGAGGCACAATCATGAGAGCGCTTAAACAACTGGTTGGTTTTGGTTGGGAGCAAGCCCTATCCTGCTTGTTTCCTGTTGTCATTTTTGCTTCATTGGCAATTACACAAATCGCGCCGCTCCCCTTCCTGCCAAGGTATGACTGGCTGCTCATCATCTGCCTTCTGATGCAATGCTTGATGGTGCGATCTGGACTTGAAACGTGGGATGAACTAAAGGTGATCACATTATTTCACCTTATTGGGCTCGCTCTTGAACTTTTCAAAGTGCATATGGGTTCCTGGTCTTATCCGGAGGAAGGATATTCTAAATTTTTCGGGGTGCCTTTGTATAGTGGATTCATGTACGCAAGTGTAGCGAGTTATCTTTGCCAGGCGTGGAGGAGGTTGAAGGTTCAATTGGTTAAGTGGCCGCCATTTTGGATCGTTGTCTCTCTTGCAGCTGCGATCTATTTGAACTTTTTCACTCACCATTATTGGATAGATGTTCGCTGGTGGTTATCTGGACTCATAATTATTGTCTTTTGGCAATCCTATGTCACATATGCGGTTAATGGAAGGCGTTACCGGATGCCCCTCGCACTGTCTTTTGTGCTTATCGGATTTTTTATATGGATAGCTGAAAATATCGCAACATTCTTTGGCGCTTGGGAATACCCAAATCAAACAGAGGCATGGAGTCTTGTACATCTAGGAAAGGTGAGTTCATGGCTCTTATTAGTGATTGTCAGCTTTCTTATAGTGGCGACACTAAAATTAGTTAAGGGGGAAAGTTCCACTAATGTTTCGCAAACTTGTTTTCCAAGAGACTATAAAAAGGGAACAGTTTAAGCTTGAACGTCCCCTTTTTATAAAGCGATATCTATCAATTTAATAAGCTTAACCCATATAAACACTGTCACAACTTCCGGCTGCTGGTTCATAATAACAATGATTCTTAAATTGACCTGAAAAAGGTTGACCGTACCAGGTTGGGGGACATGGAGCATAGGGATTGAAATACCAAAGTGCAAATTTAGCTGGGTGTTCTCTCCAAAACTCCAAATTCTTTTTGGCTAATTTTTTCTCAGAAGTTCTCGCTCTGCTATAAAAGAGATTCCCCTTTTGAACAGCTTCAAAAGAGTAATTTCCGCCTTGAACTTGATAAATGACTTGAGGAATCGATCTTACATCTCTAAAGTCTAAGCAATCCGCTCTAGCTCGATTAACAATTACATTTCCGACGAATAACATGCCTAGTTTTCCGTCACCTACGGCTTCCGCTCTCATCATCCTTGCCATTAAGTCGACGTCTGTATTCGTGTATTTTACTCTTCCCATTTTTATCACCCCAAGAATATTGTATGAAAAAAGCCGACATTGATTTCATTATTTATAAATTAAGAATGCTTCGTTTTTAGTTGCGAATGCACTCTATTGTTGAGTTGTACTCATATCTGGGGGGCGTGTTAACCAGGTTTTTACCTTCATCACACCCTCAGAACAATAGTCTGAGTGCGTGTTAACATGGTTTTTACCTTTATCACGCACTCAGAACACGAATCTGAGGGCGTGTTAACCTGGCTTTTATCTTCATCACGCACTCAGAACACGAATCTGAGGGCGTGTTAACATGGTTTTTACCTTCATCACGCACTCAGAACACGAATCTGAGGGCGTGTTAACCTGGCTTTTATCTTCATCACGCACTCAGAACACGAATCTGAGTGCGTGTTAACCAGGTTTTTATCTTCATCACGCCCTCAGAACACGAATCTGATAAAGATCATGACAAACCATCTTTGGGAAAATATGAAGTGATGAATAAGTGACGAATTTAGCTAAAAAACGATCAATTTTCGACAGGATTTTGTCATGTTTTTACAGAAATGGTACAGGTGGTTTAGTACATAACAATGGGGATGTTTTGATGCGTGATTTTTTGATTGGAATCATTGCTCTTGCCTTTTTATCGATTGGAAACTGGTATGTTCAAAGCGGAGGTTTTGTCGATAAAAGTGATTTTGAGGAAGTTGTGGAGCATGTCCTGAAATCCAGAGAAGGGCTTAGGGTGATCCATAAAGAAAAGAATCAGGATTACGGTGTGGTTGTTTATCTTGCAGAGGACGAAGAACTGAACGAGCATCTGTATCTTGGCTTTTTCCAGCATGCGAATGAAGAATGGGGGTTAGCGAGCACTTCCATTATAGATGACAAATGGGAGATTGATTCTGCTAATGGTCAATGGATGTATTTCGGCCTCGTCACGGAGCCTTCAGTGGAAAAGATATTTGTCGGTGATGATCCGGTGACGCTTCGTTCTGTAGAAGGTTCGACAAGGTACTGGTTCTATCTAGAACCCAATGGTTATAACTACCCGATCAAGGGAATCCGTTCCGATGGCTCGGAATACTGGTTAAAAGAAAAATAGAATGGAGAGTGCAAATGCTGAAAGAAACAATTCAATCAAATGAAGACATTATGAAAATGCTCGATTCAATGCTGCGGGATGAAGCGGCTTTTTGGGATTCCTTTTATGAAGATAGAGAGAAGGGAATTCCGTTTTTCGTGAACGTTCCTGATGAAAACCTTGTGACGTATTTTGAAAAAGGGCTGGTCAAAGCTGGTCGCGTTTTGGAACTGGGTTGCGGACCAGGTCGTAACGCAATTTTTTTCGCCGAAAATGGATGCAAGGTGGATGCGATCGATCTTTCTGAAACAGCACTACAGTGGGCAAGTGAACGAGCGGCTGAAAAACAGGTTGACATCCGTTTTATCAAAGGCAGTCTTTATGACCTTGAAATTGAAGAAGGTACATACGACATCATTTACGATTCCGGCTGTTTTCATCATGTCCCACCGCACCGACGGATCACCTTTCTGTCGCTTATCCAAAAAGCGTTGAAGCCTGGCGGCAAGTTTGCCATCACTTGTTTTGCAGCAGGAGATATGGGTGCAGAGATATCTGACTGGGAAGTCTATCGGCAACGCAGTATGAAAGGCGGACTCGGCTATACCGATGAAAGGCTGAAAGAGATTTTCGGTGACTTCGAACTGATCGAACTTCGGAAAATGAAGGACATCCAGCAGCCCGCCGATACTTTTGGTGTGCCGTTTTTGTGGACGGGTCTTTTTCACATTTAAAGAGAGTATAAAATACTTTCTTCAATATAAGCACAACTAAAGCTCAGCCTGCCCAAAAGGCTTGGCTTTGCCAAGTTTTCTTTAAAGAACTAGTAGAGGAGTAGGACGATGAATATACGATTGATTGAAGAATCAGATGCGGAAGCTTTTTTAAAATTGTAGCAACAATTGGATACCGAAACTGAGTTCATGATGTTCGAGCCCGGTGAGCGGGACATGGATTTGGATTATCGGAAAGAGAGTGTCAGGCGTTATATGAGGACCCGCGATCTGCTGTTTGGGTTCTTGAAAAAGAAGGAAGGCTCTTCGGATTTCTTGCTGCCTTTGGGAATAAACCAGGCGTATTCAGCATAGAGCATATCTTGTGGTCGGGGTCTTACAGGAAGCAGCAGGGCAAGGATATGGAACGAAATTGTTCACAGAGCTTGACCGATGGGCGAAGGAAGTGGAGATCCATCGCCTTGAACTGACTGTCATGACACAAAATGAAGCAGGTATCGCCCTGTATAAAAAGATGGGGTTTGAGGTGGAAGGGGTTAAACGCGATGCGATGCGGATCAACGGGAACTATGTGGATGAATATTACATGGCGAAATTGATATGAATGGAAGGTGAGGGAAGTTGGCTGTCAACTATAAAATATGGACCGTCTGCATGATTCAGGATGGCGATAAGATTCTTTTGATCGACCGGCAAAAGGATGATTTCAAAGGCTTTATCCCACCAGGAGGAAGCGTGGATTTTCCGGAATCCATCGTTGAAGGCGCCATGCGTGAAGTGAAAGAGGAGACGGGTCTCGTGGTTAAGAATCTGATGTTCAAAGGGCTCAGTGAATATGTGAACCAGGTTACTAAAGCCCGCTATATGATTTTCAACTACTGGACCGATGAGTTTGAAGGGGAGCTCTTGGAGAATCCCCCTGAAGGGAATCTGTACTGGGTTTCGATTGATGAGGCGGAACAGCTTCCGATGCAGAAGTCTTTCAAGCGGAGATTTCCACTGTTCTTTGAAAAGGGCACTTTTGAAATACATGTCACCTGGGACCATGAAAGAAACGAAGAAGGAAGTGTGACGATCACTCGGACATAGAGAGTTTGACGCACAACTGAATGCGAGTGAGGAAATGGATTAGGGGGAGACGATGAAACTTAAATTATTGGTTATCGTAATGATTATTTTAGGAACAGGGGTATATTCCTTTTTACATATGACTGAACCGTCCGTCGAAAAAGCGGTATCCAAAGAGATCGCAGAGACTGGGTATGATCGATCGAAGGATCCTTATGAACTTGTCGAGGTGCCTGACTCGGATTATTATCTAGCGATTTACAATGACCCAAATCAGATGCTGGTGATGAATGTACGCAGCCTATGGGGAGGTTATATCGCCTCCATCGATTCAGGTATGAATCTTTATGAGCACATCAAAAAGGGCAGTGACCATTTTTATAATAACAAACTGACCTTTGGGACGGTTGAGATCCCTGAAGGAAAAACGGCAACGATCGATGGCGAACCGGTCACGACCCTGGCGCTTGGCGAGTATTTCAAAAGTATTAAATTCCACGCCGATTATGAAAATCTTTATTTCTATCATTTAAAAACGCCGAAAGAAGTAAGTGCGGGTATGTTCGAAACAGTTGTCGAGGTGAAATGATCGATTGCAAAAGTTAGTGGGGGGACGAGATGACATTTTTATTATTAACCGGCTTGATCATTATTTCATTGGTTATTATGAATCGCTCGAAACTATATCAAGCTGTACCATATAAATTTAAAATTATTGAATCGGTCAGTAAAAAACAATGGTTCAAGAACCCGTGGCTGAGCGGGCTCTTTTTGTTCTTTATCAATGCAGTTTATTTCGGATTGACTGGATTGATCCTGTTTCTGCTTCTCAATTTGATGATACCCTATTTACATCTGATCATCATGCTTGCTGCTGTCATCATCAGCATTTTGACATGGATGGCAATCAGCCAAGCATTGGAAGGCAAGAGAGGCGATCGGTTGATTATGAGTTTGGTAGGAAGCAGCTTTTATGGCGCATTGGCATTCTATTTCTTGTGGGGCTTTCTGCATGTTGAACCCGCTTATCCAGGTGAGGATTCCTTCATGAGAGCCATGGGATGGATGATTGGACTTATTGTTGCAGGAACAGCGTTTATCACATGCTTATTTTTTACGACTTTTTCGAAAAGATAAGGAATGATGATATGAAAGAAGGAATTAACTTCCAATCAACGAATGTAGTATGTGGAAAATAAAATAGGGAGTTGATGAGATGAAAGATGAAAGACTCGTACGATTAGCGAGTACGTTGGTGAACCACTCGCTTGAATTGCAAAAAGATCAGTCGGTGCTGATCACCGGTAGTGTCGTGGCAAAGCCTCTGATGAAAGAAATCATCCGTG
The DNA here is from genome assembly GCF_052246725.1 of Pseudalkalibacillus sp. R45. Classification (NCBI taxonomy): domain Bacteria; kingdom Bacillati; phylum Bacillota; class Bacilli; order Caryophanales; family Fictibacillaceae; genus Pseudalkalibacillus; species Pseudalkalibacillus sp. R45. Next base: position 163,422 of record NZ_JBQQCL010000006.1, read on the forward strand.
AGGTATACAAGGTTGGAGGAAAACCTTTTCTGGAACTGCAAGATGATGGATTGACTGTGGAGATCGCAAAGTCCACAAACGAAGCCTCGATCGAGATCTTAAAAGGATGGTTTGAAAAGAAAATCGAGGATGTCGATGCGCTCATACATATCCGGGCAATAAATAATGATGCTGAAATGTCTGAAGTGCCGTCTGAGGTAATGCAGTTACATGGCAAAGTGATGAAACCAGTCCATGATGTATTGACGAATCAACGGAACTGGGTGCTGCTCGATTACCCGACTTCTGCAGGTGCACAAAAAGCGAAAATGGGTACTGAGCGCTATGAAGATTATGTATTTGAAGTATGTGGGATCGATTATGAATTGCTTGCTGAAAGACAAAAAGCCCTCCAAAATCTGATGGAGCGTACAGAAAAAGTCCGGATCGTCGCACCGAATACGGATCTCACTTTTTCAATCAAAGATATTCCGGTGGTTGCAAGCCATGGTAAGCGGAATATTCCAGATGGTGAAATTTTCACCGCTCCGGTCAAGGACAGTGTGAATGGAACTATCACTTACAATACGCCGTGTCCTTATCGAGGTGTAACCTATAACAATGTATCCTTGACCTTGAAAGATGGCAAAATCGTTGATGCGGTGGCAGATAATACAGAAAAGCTGAACGAAATTCTGGACTCGGATGAAGGGGCTCGTTATATCGGGGAGTTTGCGATCGGGATGAATCCATTGATCAATACGCCTGTAGGAAATATCCTTTTTGATGAAAAAATCAATGGCAGCATCCACTTTACACCGGGTCTTGCGTATGACTCAGCCGATAACGGTAACCGCTCAATGGTCCACTGGGATATGGTGTTGATCCTAAGGAAGGAATTCGGCGGTGGGGAGCTTTATTTCGACGATCAACTGATTCAAAAGGATGGATTGTTCGTACTCGATGAATTAAAGCCATTGAACCCAGATCAATTATTGAAAAAAGAAGAAAAAGTGCACGCATAAGCATCAAATTTGCGTTTGGTCTACTGACAGCATTCGTCAGTAGGCCTTTTTGCATTAAAAAGGAAGAATTGCACGCAATTCTTTCCATATTGGAATTGGTTGAGCAACATCGAATCGGAAGCGATCAACATCGAAGTGAAATCGTGCAACTTAGTAAAGTGTGCCTATCCCTACACACGTAATTCCCCCAAAAAGGTAATAAAATAAGCATTCAATGATGTCCCCCGCTCATGACCATCCCGCCACATACCACATTCATTCTACTTTTTCCAATTTATAGGTTGATACTCATATTAAATAACTGCCTAGCAAAATCACCGGAATTGATAGACTAGTATCCTCAATCATTGTGCTCATCAGGGTTTCGCAGTTCATTTTCCCCCTTTTATGAGTCAAAAACCTCTCTAGCAAACAACCATTTTTCGATAATTAGACGGACAACCATACCGTATATTGCCCCACTACATATAATGCAAGGACAAGCGAGGTCAAAACCAAAATATTAGGAGGAAAAGAAGTATGACAATTTCGCGTAAAAAAGTCAATTCTTTGATTGGACTTTGGGTAAAGGTCAACATTGGAGGACCAGAATCCAAAGAAGGCCATCTATTAGGTGTAACAGATGAGTATTTAGCTCTTCTGCATAAGGATGTCGTTATTTATTACCAATTGAGTCATGTCAAGAGTGTCTCGATCACTACTACAAAACTTGGCAAACTATCACGTTGTGCGCATTTCATCGATGACTGCACGTTTGTAGAGCTTTTAAAAGAATTGAAGCATCACAAAGTGAAAATCAACCGTGGAGGACCTGAAAGTATCGAAGGTGTTTTAAGTGAAGTCCACAAAGACCACATCGAGCTTACGGTATGTGACAAGATCTTGTTCGTCACAATCCACCACATCAAGAGTATAAGTAAGGTAGATAAGAAGTCTTCTGGAAAAAAATCTTCAGGTAAGAAATCTTCCGGCAAGAAGTCTTCTGGAAAAAAATCTGATGGCAAGAAGTCATCCGGCAAGAAATCTTCAGGAAAAAAATCTTCTGGTAAGAAGTCTTCTGGAAAATCTTCAGGTAAAAAATCCTCAGGAAAGTCCTCTGGCAAGAAATCTTCTGGGAAAAAGTCATCCGGTAAATGCGAGCGCGTTTCTGATGCGTTCAAGAAAGCACATAAACACGGAAACGACAAATATATGTGGAACGATCCATATGGATCATCTGGAAAATCTTCTTCATCAGGCAAAAGGTCACATGACAGGAAGTCGAAGCATTCTAGAAAGTCTTGTCTAACAAGCTTGGAGAAGCAAGGCTGGATCAAACTGTAGTCCACCTAAACTGTTTCGATTTATACGATTAAGAAAGTGTACATGCTTTCTAAATCCCCGGGGGTAACAAAAGCTCAGCCAAGGTCTAACTTGGCTAGCTCGTTTCCCTGCACATAAATAAGGAAAAGCATTCAACCCCAAAAAGTGAAAGGAGGAGATAAGGATGCTAGTTACATTGTTTATTCTTTTCAACGGTTGGATCCTTTATATGTTGATGAAACCGGCTGAAGAAAGCCTGCCACAAGAATTTGCAGCAGATGATGCACACCGACAAGTTGAAGTTGCCTCCTTACATCATGGAAAAAAGATCATAGAGGTTGATGCCAAACCTTTGAAAAATGGCGATAACGAGGCGAGGAAATTTGAGTAACCCATTCATCCTTCTACCCTTATTCATTTTTGCTGTAACGATATTCGTAATGCTGTGGAAACCTGGCAGAATCAATGAAACCATTCCGACAACGATCGGGGCTATCCTTTTTTTACTCATAGGTGTCGTACCATTAGCGGATCTGCTATCGATCTTCAACATCGTCAGTGGAGCAGCGATCACCATCCTTTCCTCAATCGTCATGTCCATCATTTTAGAGAGTTTGGGCTTCTTCAATTGGGTTGCGTACAATCTTGTAAACCGGGCAAAACAATCTGGACTCAAGCTTTTCATCTATACAACTGTACTCTGTTTTGCGATGACGCTCTTTTTCAACAATGATGGCAGTATCCTCATCACAACCCCGATCATCATCAAGACTGTGAACATGCTTAATTTGAAAAATCACCAGAAAATCGCATACCTCTTGCCAGGGGCTTTGATCGCAACAGCCGCAAGTGCACCTATTGCTGTCAGTAACATCGCAAACCTGATTGCATTGAAAATCGTCGGTCTTGATATAAACAGCTACGTAACACTGATGTTCGTCCCTTCCATGATCGGAATTATGACCATTGCCCTTCTCTTGTATCTGTATTTCAGAAAAGATATTCCGAAAACACTTCCCAATCTGAAATTGAACTTCAAAAACTATGAAGACACGAATCGTTCTTTGCCGCATCCACTATCTCTGCAGTCCGCTTCACCACCAGTTGATTGGGGATTGTTCAAAATTTGTATGGTAATCATTATCGCTACACGCGCAGCCTTTTTCCTGCTGACTCCCTTTGGTATTTCGTTGGAGTTGATTGCCATTGTAGGGGCGATCGCATTAATCGCGGTCCGCTGGTATAAATCAAAGATCGGCGTAGGGGATGTTGTCAAAAAGACGCCGTGGCATATTCTGTTATTTGCATTCAGTATGTATATCCTGGTCTACGGTTTGAAAAACATCGGACTCAACGATATCCTGGTTCATCACCTTTATGAAGTCGTGCAACAGGATCGGTTGTCAGCCATTTTTGCAATGGGGGGTCTGTTGACCGTACTTTCCAACACTTTCAACAATCTTCCTGCAGTGATGATCGGTACATTGACGTTGACGGAGATGAACCTGGACATTCATACGCTTCAAGTTGCGTATCTGGCCAATATCCTCGGCAGTGATATCGGAGCGCTTCTAACCCCAGTAGGAACACTGGCTACTTTGCTCTGGATGTTCATTATACGAGAACATAAGATCCACATCAGCTGGAAGCAATATACGAAGATCGCATTCATTGTCATTCCTTTAGGGTTCTTCATCAGCTTATTAAGCTTGTATTACTGGACGAACTGGATATTCGGCTAAGTCGATTTTAATATCATGATATCTCTGCTTTCTGAATTGAGAAATGGGCAGAGGTATCAAATTTAACTAAAAGGAGGAGGAACATCATGAATAAATATCAACATTACGTTGGCGAAACTGTCGAGCTGACCTTAAGCGGAAAAATTAAACTGAAAGGAATTCTGATTGACACCGGATCGAACATCGTCGTCATTTTTGACGGAAAAGACTACCTTTATGTGCCTTTGGTTCATGTACACCATCTTCACTTCAACTGTGAGGATGAAGAGGAAATAGCGGAACCGAAAGAAGTCCCGATGTGGAATGAAGAGGAAGACACGATATCGCTTCGCAAAATCCTGAACAATGCAAAAGGGATTTTCACAGAGATTTTCGTAACGAGCAATCAATCGGTCCATGGGTATGTCATGAACGTCATGAATGATTACTTCACGTTTTTCTCACCTGTTCATAAGACACTCTATATTCCATTACAGCATTTAAAGTGGCTGATTCCGTATAATCATCAACACAGACCTTATTCATTAGACAGCACCGAGCTTCCTCTGACACCTGCCAACGTTCCATCATCACGCACGTTTGAAGAGCAATGCAAGCGCCATATCGGCAAGGTCACTGTGTTTGACCTTGGGATGCACCCAAATAAAATTGGAAAGCTCGTCAATATCGAAAATGGGCAGCTTGAAGTCGTCATCGCTCGGAATCAAACGATCTACGTCAACATACAGCATATCAAAACTGTCCAATTTCCATAGGAGGAAGCCCAGAAACTTTTCTACGTAAATATTCAATTTAAAGTAGAAAAGTTACATATAGCATGAAAAAAAGCTGCCTGTGGGGGCAGCTTGACATAAGTTTGGAAATGAAACGCTAAAGTTAGGAAAGGGTACTAAAGTTAGAAAATAGCCCCGGGGTCATAACAAATCCGATAGGTGGTCCTTCAGATAACGGTTGCGTTCTTTAATATAGCTCAAGATGAATTCAGGTTCACTGTGGAAATACTTCAAGGTCCTCTTCAGATGAGGATCTTTTTTTACGTGTGGCTCTAGCTGACGGTACATTCGGCTGATGTTCTTACCTAGATAGTTGGTCGTGAACTGGTTTTCAAGGATCTTTTTCATAATGAGGTAGTATTGGTTCCGGAATGCTGGCACATCGAGAAGCCGTGCTGTCAATGTGTTGTAGCCCTCGATCGGAATGTAGTCGTACTCCATCTCGTCACCATGGATATCCCGCCCGAATGTCGCGTCATAGTCCCATGGGATCATTTCGAATAAACCGGTGTCACTGCGACGATACAGTGCATAGTTGTGGATGAAACCGTCAAAGTTCTGTGTGCAGACGACACCAGCAAGCCACCGTAAGTATTTATCGACATCCAGGTAGCGATGGATTTCTGATTCAAAATCCTTCTGAGAAATCGTGTTGATCTGATAGACGAAATCCCCTAGTGCAGCGGTATCTGCGTCGTCCCCTTCCTTTCGGCTGTAGCCTGATTCGAAGCGGCGTTTGATATCCTCTAGGATCGGACTCATCAATGAGAAATTTGCATTGTCATTTTCTGCATAAAAAATTGGTCCTTTTGGCAGATTCCTGCTTTTTAAAAAATAGCGATCCACAGATTCAAGCTGTAAATAAACCCCTTGAAACTCACCATTGATCGTCAACAGAACATGATTTGATTTAGGTGATAGAACACCGATCGACTTGAAGAAATCCAGAGAAAGCTTATTCCGGATCAGTGATTTGTCAATGTATTCCGCATTCAGGTGAAGTTCTTTAACCCCTGACGTCACCTTCGGAAAAATGAATTGATAGGATTTTTTCGTGACCTTGCGGATGTGGGCTCCACGATAAAGAAATTGGATCTCATACTTGTTATCGCCGACCACCAATTCAGCATTTACCGGGTCCTCAGACCAGACGTCCTTTTTAAAACGTTTGTAAACATCATCCTCTATGTGAATTTCATAGCTGGGAATGTCTCTGTTGCTGCTCATCCAATCTTCCTTTACACATTATTCCTTCATGGCACGAATCAGCTTCAGGCGCGCCATACTTTCTTGTTTCCCTGTAACACTATATGAAAATGGTTGGAATATGTACCTGTTTATAAGAGTGCATGACGGGGTATCCATATTTGACTCACAAATTCATCAGACAGAAATTGGAAGTACGTATTTGTCGAAAACACACGAAACACTTCGAAACCTATAAAAAATTAACCTTCTCGAAAGTCAATGCGTCTGGTAGAATTAGGAAGTCGGTTTGGCTCAAAACAAAAACCACTCAATATGGTATGCTGTTGAAGGTATTTATCTAAAGAAGATTTTTAGCGAAATTAGCGATAACCAATAGTTTATTAATGATGATGAAGGTGAAATATATATGCAGGTAGTCTTGTGGATCGTCGGCATTTTGGCGATACTTTTTCTTTCATACGGAATCTTTCCGACTGTGCTGTTACGAATGCTTTCAATAGGCATGGTGAAAAAAGGGGAAATTAATAAAACACTTGCTCTGACGTTTGACGATGGCCCAAATCCGGTCTATACCCCACAAGTGTTGGATTTATTGAAAAAATATGATGTGAAAGCGACCTTTTTTGTCGTTGCTGAAAAAGCTCTTGATCATCCGGATCTTATCAAACGGATGAAACAGGAGGGGCATACGATTGGAGTCCATCATTATCGTCATACAAACAGCTGGTTCCTGACACCATGGTCTACAAAACGAGAAATTAGCAGAAGTGCGGAAATCATCGAAAATCTGACTGGCGTAAAACCGGTTTATTATCGTCCTCCATATGGACGATTCAATTTGTTCACGAATATTTTTGCTAGAGGTTATATAATTGTGCTCTGGTCTGCGATTTTTCAAGATTGGCGAAAAGGACCTGATTCAAGTGGATTACAACAGCGTTTGATCGCCCAGATATCAGAAGGGCAGATCTACCTGCTTCATGATGATGGTGAGGATGCTGGAGCGGATTCAGATGCACCGGCACACATGATCGAAGCACTGAAAAGATTCCTTCCACATGTACGACGCCGTGGATTCCGCTGTGTGTCGTTAGAGGAGCACCTGGGTAAAAAATCAACAGAAGAACAGAAGTGGTCGGTATGAATCAGGAACATATCATGTTTGCCCTTGAAACCTATGGATATTGGATCATACTTGTTACGCTTTTTTGCGGTGTAGTCGGAATTCCTGCACCCGAAGAGACGTTTCTTGTCTTGATTGGCATGCTTACCGCACAACATCATCTGGAGATGTTTTGGACTGGGCTCAGCGCTTTTGGCGGCAGTCTTTCAGGTATGTTGACCGCTTATTTGATCGGTCGGTTTCTTGGCCTTCCTTTCCTGACGAAATATGGACGTTTTTTAAAAGTAACTCCAGCTCGGTGGGAGAGGATGAGTGCCAAATTCCATCGTTATGGGACTTTAACGATTTTATTCGGACTGTTCATTCCAGGTTTGAGACAGCTTGCACCGTATATTGCAGGCACAAGTCGTTATCCATTTGTGGTATATATGGTCTTCTCGATTATCGGCAGTGCACTTTGGGCACTCAGTTATATGATCGTCGGTTTCTTTATCGGCGACCAGATCCCGTTAAACTATCTTCCGTGGGTCGGTGTGGCAGCATTATTGCTCTTCATCGGCACTGTATTGATTAAAAAAAGAAGCGTGAAAGGAGGGAGCAGAGCATGAAGAAAATATTGTTTTTACCGTTGTTCCAAATGCCATCAGGCCATCACCGTGCAGCGGATGCTTTGATTGATTCGATCCAAAACTCGGATGAAAAGATCATTTGCAAAAAAATTGATTTCCTTAGCTATTGGAATGAGCCATTGGAAAAGACGATTGGAAATATGTATTTAAAATGGATCAGCTCGCTCCCAAAAACCTATCATTGGGTATACAAGCGGTTCATGTATGAGCCGAAAGACCAGCAGACTTCCTTGTCGATCGATTATGTGAACATGCTCGGTTTTGAAGAGAAGATGCTCGAATTACTGAAGGAAGAGAAGCCTGATTTGATCGTCTGTACGCATTGTTTCCCTTCCGCGATTGTGAGCCGTTTAAAACGAAAGCATCGGACTTCAATCCCAACTGTGAACGTCTATACAGATTTTTTCGTAAATGGCATTTGGGGAAAAGAAGATATCGATCTCCATCTGGTAAATGATGAATCGATGAAAAGGGTTCTGATGGAACAATACGATGTAAGGGAGGATCAGATTTCAATCACTGGCATTCCGACAAGTGATGATATCGTGTCTTATTCTGAGCGTCACCCGTCCGATAAAAAGCACATCCTTGTTGCAGGCGGAAGCAGCGGTGTCGGGAACATCCTCCCTATGTTGAAAAGTGTTCGAGGAAACGCACGTTACCAATATACCGTTCTATGCGGTAAAAATGATAAGCTTTTCAGAGAATTGAAGTCTTGGAATCTAGCACATATCCAGCCGGTGGGATATATCGATAGCCGCGAAGAGATGAACAGGCTTTACGAACGTGCAGATGCCATCATTACAAAACCAGGAGGCATCACGATCAGCGAGGCTCTGAAAAAACGGTTGATCATATTTGTCCACTCCGCTTTACCAGGACAAGAGCAATATAATCTAAAAGGACTGGAAGAAAAACGACTGATCATACCGCTTGGAGACCAGCAATCTGAACACGAAATTGCACTAATACTTGAAAATGAATGGCGCAGGAAGCAGATTTTCAGCCGGATGGATGAATATCTCGCTTCTGCAGAGAGTTCCGCCAAAACTGAAATCGTCAAATTGATGGACGAACCAGCAATGCTCAGTATCCAACCAGGGTGATCATGAAGGACGACACGAGAAGTCGTCCTTTTTTGTATTTAAAAAAAGTATAAATACTTTTTTCAACATAAGGGCAACGAAGACTCAGCCTGCGCTAAGGCTTGATTTTGCCAAGTTCTCTTTAGATGGAATGCGCAGTGGTTGCAAGCGGTTTGGCCGGATTATGGAGCAAACCCGCCGGATTGTGCTATAAAGTGGCCGGATTAAGCTCCATACCCGCCGGATTATGATATAAAGTGGCCGGAATACCCTCAGATTTGGCCGGATTCCCGGCACCACAAACAATCAAAAAAGGAAAAGGACGACGGTCGTCGTCCTTCCTTACTAGTCTATATTGCTTTTTGCGTTCTTATTTTACCGTTGACTGTACGCATTTGGATTGCCATTCGTGCAAAAACGATGCCGAACAGAGCAAAGACGATGTAGAGGACACCCATCCCGACGCCGCCGATTGCTTCTCCGATAATGATCCCGAGTGCCCCAGCCATTTTTCCGATTTGAAAAACAAATCCATTGAAGGCCATATAAGCGCCACGCTTCGAATCATCGACGATATCAGCAAGAACCGATTGCCGTGTCGGTACATACATCAGTTCCCCGATCGAGAGGACAACTACAGCGAGTGCGAGGGTCATCAAGTCGTTCGAGAATGCTAAAATACCATAGCCAAGTCCGAACAGGATGAATCCGGTATACATGATCGGCTGCTCCGGTTTATTGCGGATCCATTTCGCGACAATTCCCGTGAAAAGCACGATGATGATCGTGTTTTCAACGGTCAGCAGACTCAGAAGTTTCACCCCATCGATCGACATATCAAGTCCGCTAAAGAGCGAGTATGTTTTCGGTATGATCTCCTTTTCCAATCTCACAGCAATGAAATTGTTTCGTTGGAACTCGATCGAGAGCACTGCAATTCCGCCGAGTATGAACAACACGAATGGAATGTCTGTGATGACAGTCTTATAGCTTTGTAAAATCGGCTTGATTCCATATGGCTTCGTTGTCGTGCCTTCCGGCGTGAAGGTTTCATGGATGAGTGTGGAAGTCATCCAGAGTGTGACCAGCGACATCAAAAACAAGGCGAGCAACAACTCGAAAAAGTGCGTTTTATATAAGAAACCTCCAACAATCAATCCAAGCATGAGAGACATGTTCACTGCCCAGTAATTGATTGCGTACATGAAGGCGCGCGTTTCTTTTGTACTGACATCGATCAACATCGCTTCTGCAGCGGGATTGACAAGTCCTGAGGCGATTCCGATGATCGTCATCATGGCAAAGGTCACCCATGGAGAGGTGTACCAAGGTGAGTTGGCGAGAATCATCCCGACAAAGCCGATCACCTTCATCCATTCTCCTGTCACCATCATGCTTTTACGACCTAAAATATCGGCCAGGTAACCGCCATATAGCCCAGCGACGAATTGGATGATGACGTTGATCAATAACAACGTCCCAGCCCAGAAAGCATTGATCGCATTTGTAAAATAGATCGCCATGAACGGAAAAATCATGGACCCGATCAATCTACTTAGAAAAGATGTGTAAATACGTATTCGAATATTCGGATGTAAATCTTTCAACATTACGCTCACTCCCTTATCATTATTTTGCATTTTCGAAAAGGGGATAAAAAGGGTATAATGAAATGAATAATGTCCCCTTTTTCACATTTGAAGAAAGTATAAATACTTTCTTCAATATTAGTGCAGCTAAAGCTCAGCCTGCGCCAAAGGCGTGGCTTTGCCAAGCTTTCTTCAAGGAGGTGTGCGATGAAAGACTTATCCTATTACCAGCTGCGAGCTTTCCTTTATCCCAGGGAAAAAGAAAGAACAGCAGCGTTCAAACTGAGTGAACTTGAACAGGTTTGGTATTGTACGCAGAAAAATGTTAAACGGAAATTGAAAAAGTTCGAGGCGGATAATCTGGTGGACTATGAACCTGGCAGAGGAAGAGGAAATGCTTCTAAAGTAAAATTTCCACTGCCTTTTCAAGAGGAGATCGAAAGGACCGTAACCAATTATGTGGAAGAGGAGCGAATGGATGATCTGATGCATCTTTTGCAGCTTCCGATTCCGAAGTCCTGGACCGCTAACATCTCGGACAAAATCCAAACGCTTTTTGGCGTGCAATCTAAAAGTCCGACGAAAGATGTTTTACGATCGATCTTCAGAAACGAGCTTACTAGTCTCGACCCTGCCCAAGTATCAATCACCTTTGAAAGCTACCTCGTCCAGCAGCTCGGCGACAGTCTCGTTACATACGATTCGAAAAATGACACGATCAAACCGCATCTTGCCCATCACTGGCGGGTGGATGAAGAACATAAAACGTGGAGCTTTTATCTGAGAAAAGGGGTCCGGTTCCATCATCAAGGGATCTTGTCGAGTGAGGATGTCCTTCATACGTTCAATCGGATGAAGCGGGGCTCACCGTATTATTGGATGACAGAAGAAATCGAACGGATTGACTGTCCTTCGCCTTTTATCGTCACGTTCCATTTGAAAAAAGCGAATCCATTTTTCGCGCGGTATCTCAGCACACATAACCTTGCTATTTTACCTGCCGATGTCCAGTTCGATGACAATGAGTGGATCGGGACAGGGCCGTTCAAGCTAAAAGAGAAATCAGAAAAGAAGTTGGTTCTTGAGGCATTCGATCACTATTTCCTGGAGCGGCCATTATTGGATGAGATCGAATTTTGGAACGTGCCGCAACCAACTGTCGGACAGGTCAGCTTTCAAATCGAGGGGGCGAAGGATAGTGAAGTATTTCTCGAGAAAGAAGAGATCGAGGTCGGCTTCAGGTTTTTCGCATTCAATTTCAACCGGCAATCTGCCATCCATCATCCCTCATTCCGGGAAGCAATCTATCATTTGTTGGATGTGAAGCAAATGTATCGTGACCTCGGACGTGGAGAGCCGATAGAGGCATCGAGTTATTTTCATTGGAAATCGGAAGTACCACGCCGGGACCTCACTCGAGTTGAGCAGTTGCTTAGAGAGTCTGGTTACAAAGGGGAGGAGCTTAGCCTTTTTTCGCTTGATTATGCGCGAGCAATTGAAGAGGGTGAATGGCTGATAAGAGAGGCGGGCAGGTACGGGGTACATTTCCGCCACGTTCCTTTCCGGATCGATGATTTCTACTCCTCAGAACTGGAGGAAAAAGCAGATGTGCTTTTCATGGGCGAGGTAGCCTCGCATGATCATCATCTGTCGTTTTTGGGTGCTTTTAAAAATGACGCCTTGTTGTTCCGGCGGTTGTTGGGTAAAGAATATCTTGAAAAGATCGATGGATGGCTGGATAAGTTTAAACAGGAAGCTACAGCTGATGGTCGTGAAAAGTGGATAGAGGAAATTGAAGATTATATAAAAGTGAACCGGCTGTTTCTTTTTATGAATCATCCTGTAAAACGGCGGAGCTACCACCCGATGATCCAGGACGTGCAATTCGCCTCCTTCGGCAACATTGATCTGCGTAAGCTGTGGATTCAGTGATTTTTCTATAGGCACTTTGGGACGGTTTTTTGGTAGGAGGTCGAATTGAGGCAGTTTACGTGTGTTTTCGTGTCCTTTATTTAAGCTGTTTCGAGACAGGGTTTCGATTTGTTCTCTTGCCCCTGTCCCGAATAGAATGGTTATGGGACAGTGTACCGCATTTTCCTCTAGCTCCAGTCCCAAATAGACGGTTATGGGACAGTGTACCGCATTTTCCTCTAGCTCCAGTCCCAAATAGAGCAGTTATGGGACAGTGTACCGCATTTTCCTCTAGCTACAGTCCCAAATAGAGCGGTTATGGGACAGTGTACCGCATTTTCCTGAGTCTCCTGTCCCAAATAGAAGGTTATGGGACAGTGTACCGCATTTTCCTCTAGCTCCTGTCCCAAATAGAGCAGTTATGGGACAGTGTACCGCATTTTCCTGTGTCTCCTGTCCCAAAAGAGCCGTATTCGGACAGAGTACAGCCGTTTTCTCTTGTTTCTTGTATGTGTATGAAGATGATCTAACTCCCACATTCTTTTTTCCTCAAATAAATTTTCTGAGCTCAATTAAGATCAAGAATCTACCTTGAAAACTGCGGAATGCCAAGGGTGACAAGCGCCAATAATCTTGCTCGAAAACTGAAATTCGATATTGACACGTTTTTTGTAGCATGCTAAGATTCAAATAATTTAAAAATTAAATTGATTTTCAACTCTTATCAAGAGAGGCAGAGGGACTGGCCCGATGAAGCCCGGCAACCATCAAACTTCGGTTTGAAAGGTGCTAATTCCTGCGAAGCGTTTGTGCGCTTCGGAAGATGAGAGAGACAAATGTATTTATAATTTGGCCTCTCTGTCTTTATCAGAGAGGCTTTTTAATTTGCAAAAATGTTCAAATCCAAGTAAAGGAGGCATCTGACAGTGGGGAACTCTTTTTATAAAACTGGCTCGGTTCAAATCCCGAATTTCACACTGGAATCCGGTGAAAAACTTGATGAAATCGAGCTTGCCTATGAACGTTGCGGTCCTCGTAATGCCCCAGTCATCCTGGTCTGTCATGCGTTGACCGGCAGTCAATACACAGTCGGTACAAAAGAAGATCCCGGCTGGTGGCATGGTTTAGCTGGTGATGGCAGTTATGTCGATACGAGACGTTATCAGGTCATCACATTCAACGTGCTCGGCGGCTGCAACGGATCAACAGGACCAGCGTCCACGAATCCTGATGATGGTGATACTTATCGAGGAAAGTTCCCTGTTTTAACAGTTCGAGACCTGGTTGAAGTGCAGTTCGTAGCTCTGAATATACTGGGAATCAATCATATGAGAGCGGTCATTGGTGCGTCGCTTGGTGGGATGCAGGTACTTGAATGGGGAGCCATGTATCCGGATTTCATCGACAGCATCTTTCCGATTGCGGTTACACCACAGTTCAGCGATTACGCAATTGCATTCAACCATATTTCGAGTGTGGCAATCCAGCAAGATCCAGCCTGGCGTGAAGGGAAGCTTCCGAAACAAGGTTTGAGTCTGGCGAGGATGATCGGCATGATCACCTACCGATCTGACGTGCTCTTTGAAGAGCGATTCGATCGGAATCATATCAAAAAAGATGGCCAGTCCACCTATGACATTGAATCATACTTATCCTATCAGGGAGAAAAGCTGACCGAGCGTTTTGATGCGGATAGTTATCTCCGACTTCTTGAAGTGATGAACAGCCATGATCTTGGTCGTGAGCGAGGCGGTCTGGAAAATGCGATGCATCATCTTCATGTGCCAGTATTTGCAATCAGTTTTACACGGGATTTGCTCTATCCGCCTGAAAAAATGCGGGAGTTCGTGACAAAGCTCCAACAGCTAGGCGGTGCTGCTGAGTTTTATGAAGTGGATTCAAAATTTGGTCATGATGGATTCCTGGTAGAGTTCGAGAAATGGGGGCATATCATAGAGAATCGATTGGCTCAATTAGCCGTTGCGGATGCGAGATTAGAAGCTTAAGTGATTTATAAAAATAATAATGAGGAGTGATTGAGATGAGTGAAAAGAAAAAGTATCGTTTTGAAACAGTTGGGGTACATGGAGGTCTTGAAGCGGATCCAGTGACAGGAGCGAGAGCATTGCCGATCTATCAGTCGAACGCTTACAAATTCCAGGATACCGACCATGCTGCAAATCTTTTCGGCCTGCAAGAAGAAGGCTATATCTATTCACGGATTGGGAATCCAACGGTCAATGTCGTAGAGGAACGGGTAGCAGAGCTCGAAGGTGGAATCGCTGGACTGGCTTTCGCAAGTGGCATGGCAGCAATTTCCGCTGCGATTTTCAATGTTGCGGAGTCTGGAGATGAAATCGTATCAGCATCCACGTTATACGGCGGGACGTACAATCTGTTTTCAACTACACTCCCGAAACATGGGATCACGACGCATTTCATCGATCCGAAGGAACCGGAAAATTTCCGTCGTGCCATCACTCCGAATACGAAAGCGATTTTTGCCGAAACGCTCGGAAATCCAGGACTGCATGTCCTCGATATTGAAGCGGTCGCGAAAGTCGCGCACGAAGCAGGTATTCCGCTCATCGTCGACAACACACTAGCAACACCTTACTTGTTGAGACCGATTGAACATGGTGCTGATATCGTCGTCCATTCAGCAACGAAATGGCTTGGCGGCAACGGAACAACGATGGGAGGAGTCATTGTCGATGCTGGTAAATTCGATTGGAATTCCCCGAAGTTTCCTGGATTCACAGAACCTGACCACAGTTATAACGGAATCGTGTATGCTGAAGCGCTGCCGGAACTCGCCTTCATCATAAAAGCGCGCGTCCAGCTGTTACGGGATACAGGGGCAGCGTTAAGTCCGTTCAACGCCTTCCAACTGGCACTTGGATTGGAAACGTTGCATGTACGTGTGAAAGAACATGTTGCGAACACTCGGAAAGTCGTTGCGTATCTTGAGGACCATCCGGGAGTCGATTGGGTGCTTTATCCTGAGCAGGAAAACCATCCGTCCAAACAGCTTGCAAATAAATACTTACCGAAAGGCGCTGGTTCCGTGGTCGTTTTCGGGATTAAAGGTGGCCGGGATGCAGGTGCAACGGTGATCAACAATGTCGAGTTGTGGTCACACCTTGCGAATGTTGGAGATGCGAAAAGCCTGATCATCCATCCGGCAAGTACGACCCACCAGCAGCTGCGACCAGAAGAACTCCCATCCACTGGCGTTACAGAAGACCTCATCCGCTTGTCTGTCGGCATCGAGAACGTCGACGATCTGATCGAAGACCTGGAACAAGCGATTGAAGCAGCAACAGGATTAACATCCAAGGTTGAACAAGTGAACAGCTGAGCTTTTTAAAAAAGATGATTACCAAAACGATCACAATGATATAGGAGGGGAAATAGTGGGGAACATTAAAGTTGGGTTGCTTGGATTTGGAACGGTCGGCAGCGGGGTTTATGAAATCATTGAAAACTATCAGGAACGCCTGGAGTCACTTCTTGGCAAGAAGGTGGATTTGGCAGGGATTCTGGTCAATGACATTACGAAGGAAAGAGGAATTGCTCCAGAGATTCTCGTAACAACTGATTTTGACGAAATCCTTGCTATTCCTGATCTCGATGTCGTAATCGAGGCGATTGTCGGGATCGAGCCCGGTTACACATACCTATCGAAAGCGATTGATAAAGGCTGCCATATCATAACTGCGAACAAGGAACTGTTTGCCCATAAGGGGCGTGAACTGAAGCAACAAGCACAAGCGAAGAATGTTGAGATCTCTTATGAAGCATCCGTTGCGGGCGGCGTTCCTGTCATCGGGACCCTCCATCAATTGCTGCAGGTGAATTCTGTCGTGAAGATTGAAGCGATTCTGAACGGCACGTCCAATTACATTCTGAGTGAAATACGCAATGAACGGACAGCTTTTTTGGATGCGTTGCAGTCAGCACAGACCAAGGGATACGCCGAGGCTGATCCATCTAATGATGTAGATGGTTACGACGCCTTTTATAAAATCGTCATCCTAACCGAGTTGTTATTCGGACAGCGCCCTGAGTGGAAATGGATCGAGCGGAAAGGGATAAGGGACATTTCTCTGAACCATATCCAGCTAGCTGAATCGTTCGGTTTCCGGTTAAAGCATGTCGCTTCGCTCGTCTATAAAGATGGTGCGCTGAAAATTGATGTCGAACCGAAAGTCGTTTCAGAAGACCATCCGCTTTATTCTGTGGAAGGCGTTGATAACGCGGTCGTCATCACAGGGGATCTCGTCGGACAGTTGAAGCTGCAGGGTCCCGGCGCTGGGAAGCTCCCGACGGCAAGTGCGATCATCGAGGATCTCGTGAACGTCTTCAATTCAGTCCACCACTCACCGGTCGTAAAAGAGGTGAAGCTCCTGCATGATGTGGATGAGCAAGAACAGACATGGTTCGTAATCGGCAATTCGACTGATCAATTCGAAGGGATTACACTTTTCGAAGAATCGATCATGGATCATCATGATCGGGTTACCGGGAGACTCATCCAGGCGACAGGCCGTGAAATCAAAAAGCTGAAAGCGAAGGACAATGACCTCACCGTCTATCCGTTCTCAGGCACACCAGCACAACCAGTAAAAAAAGCTTTTGCAACAGCATGATAAGATGGACAGTCCGCTCGTTTTTGAAGCGGGCTGTTTTTTCATTAAGGCTGTTTTTCGCAAACTTTGTTGCTTTTGAACGTCGTTGATTTCCGCTCCAGGATGCTCGCTTTCCGCGGGGCGTGCGGTGAGCCCACTCGTCGCCTTGCGACATTGAATGGTCTCACCTGTCCCGCTGATCCCGCAGGAGTCTCGCACCTTGCTCTCCTATCAACTTACACAAGGTGATTTTTAAAAATAACTCAAAAGCAACAGTCTTTTAGAAAAGAGCCTTCATTAAAGAAGTTAGATAGGATATCGGAGCAAATCCAAAAAATTTCGGTGCAGTTAAAAAAGACCTATCTTCAAAATATTGAGGTGAATGAGTTGTAATTTCATCCGAAATATTGGATTATGGATAAGTGTTTAATTATGGTAAAACGTTTCGGGGGATAATATGGAAACAAAAATCAATACGAAAATCATTCTTGTCACCTTCATGATCGGTGCTTTTTTCGCAGTTCTGAACGAGACGCTTCTTAATATCGCATTGACCGAGTTGATGGATGTATTCAATATCAAAGCGCCAACTGTCCAGTGGATGGCCACGGGCTTCATGCTCGTAATGGGTGTGTTGATGCCGATTTCCGCATTACTGATCCAATGGTTCACGACAAGGCAAATGTTCATCGGAGTCATGTCAATCTTTTTAACGGGTACGGTGATTGCCGCTTGTGCATTGAATTTTCCGATGCTGTTGACGGGTCGGATGGTCCAGGCGGTCGGCACGGGCTTGTTGATTCCTGTCATCATGAATGCATTGCTATTACTGTACCCGCCTGAGGTCCGCGGGAGGATCATGGGGACGTTTGGGCTCGTCATCATGTTCGCTCCAGCCATTGGACCTACTCTATCCGGCGTTATCGTCGATTTCTTAGGTTGGCGCTGGCTGTTCATCACAGTCATCCCTTTCGCAGTATTTTCAATTCTGTTTGCAATGAAATACTTGGAGAACGTTGGGGAAATCACTCGCCCCAAGGCTGATGTGCTGTCGATCATCCTATCGACGATCGGAATCGGCGGGATCGTCTATGGGTTCAGCAGTGCAGGGGAAAGCGGAGAAGGCTTTACCTCTTTTAAAATCCTTTTGATCATCGGAATCAGTTTTGCCAGTCTTGTATTCTTTGTGTGGCGGCAATTGAAGATCGATGAGCCGTTGCTTGATGTCAGGGTTTTTGCTTATAAAAATTACGCGATTGGTGTCACGATCTTTGTGGTCGTCATTATGGCGATGTTCGCCTCTGAAATCGTCATGCCGATGTATTTGCAAGGACCTCTCGGATATTCGGCTAAAATTGCAGGCTTATTGCTGTTGCCTGGAGCCTTGCTTAATGGATTGATGTCCCCGGTCATGGGAACGTTGTTTGATAAATTCGGGCCTAGAAAGTTGATCATTCCTGCCTCACTCGTTTTGGTTGGTGTGATGATTTTCTTCAGCAACATCAATCCGTCCATACCGATCTGGTGGTTCATCGTTGCATATATCGTGTTGATGCTGTCGATCTCAGCAATTCTGATGCCAGCACAAACGAATGGACTGAATGAATTACCGAAACATCTGTATCCGCATGGCACAGCGATTGCGAATACGCTCCAGCCGATCGGTGGAGCGCTTGGTGTATCGGTTTTCGTCAGTATCATGAGCCAGGGCCAAACGAGCTATCTTGAAAAACAAACAGGTCAAATCACTCAACAAGTACTGGATAGAGCGATGACAGCGGGTGTACATCACGCCTATTGGTTCGCACTTGCGTTGTGTATCGGAACATTTGTCATTGCACTCTTCATCAGAAAAGCCATAGCACCTGATTTTGAACCAGAAAGACAAAAATAAAGATGATAAAGGCCACCCGCTTACCAACTAGCGGGTGGCCTTTTTTTCTGGATTTGAGAAGTGAACAGATTGAAAGAAAAAATGAACAAAATAATCACAGAAGTGGTCAGATTATGCTTAAAAGTGAACAGATTCATCGAAAAGTGAACAGATTATTTACAAAAGTGAACAGATTAATCTGAGAAGTGAATACAAAAACCTCCGAAGGAAGTGAACAGATTCCCCTGAAAAGTGAATAGATTAATCGCCCTCCCCCACATTTCTCGCAACACTAGTAAACATTTCTTAAGAATTCCTTTACGTTCTCAACAATAACTGATGGATTTTTGTCCAAAAATCCTCCAATTGATCATTTTTTCAGCTTTAAATTTGAAGCAAAAACCGCAAATCTACAATAAAACTACCTCAAATCTAGTAAATAGGTACCTGCATTCCTCGTATCCGCCTATTTTTTAAACTTCCTCAATATGTACTTAACAACTACACTCTATCATTTGTCATGTAAGACATAGAATAAGGAGTGGATAAGGTTGTCAACGAAAATGGATCGAAAAAAATTCCTCACATATCTAGGTACTGGTTCGGTGGCATTAGCTGCTGCCAGCACTGGACTAGACGGAATCGCAGATAAAGTAAATGCACAGCAAGGCAATTTCCACAAACCGAATAAGAAAATACCGAAGATGGGTCCTTTGAAGTTCAAACCGATCGAACCGACAAGCAAGGATGATCTCGTTTTACCTAGAGGGTATTCTTATAACGTCGTTGCGGCTTATGGTGACAAGATCAACACAAAAGGTGACACTTTCGGATTCAACAACGATTTCACATTATTTTTCCCGATTGAAGCTGAAGACGAGCGTGGACTGTTGTGGGTAAACCATGAATACGTCGATGACAAGTTCGTGTTCGGTAAAGAAATAGAAGATGGTTACTCGAAAGCCCAAATTGAAAAAGCCCTCTACAACCAGGGTGGATCAATCATTGAAGTCGTCAAAGGAAATGACGGATGGAAAATGGATACTGCTTCACAATATGCCCGCCGTGTTACTGGTCTGACACCAATTGCCCTGACTGGACCGGCAAAAGGAGCAACAGCGGTCGGAGGTGCTTCGAAAGTACAAGGAACATTTGCGAATTGTTCCGGCGGAAAAACACTTTGGGGCACGTTGCTTACTTGCGAAGAGAACTACGAGGATACTTCAGAAGCAACAAAGCTTGATGAAACACATTACGGCTGGGTCGTTGAAGTCGATCCGTTCGATGAGAAGTTCCAGGTGCGCAAACACACTGCTCTTGGTCGCTTCAACCATGAAAATGCCAGCATGGGACTCTCGAATGATGGTCGTGTCGTCGTTTACATGGGTGATGACAAGAAGGATGCATGTGTGTACAAATTCATCAGCGAAGGGAAATACGATCCGAAGGCTGGAAAAAAGAACGCGAAACTTTTAGAAAAAGGAACGCTATATGTTGCGGATTTCAGTAAAGGCGCGTGGGTGCCGGTCACGATTGAAGAAGTCAAAAAAGCGGCAGCAGATGACAAAGCAGCATTGGACAAGTTCCAGACGCAGGCTGATATCGTCGTCAATTGCCATGATGCAGCGCTTCTCGTTGGTGGTACTCCGACGGATCGTCCTGAAGATGTGGAAATCAGCCCGTTTGATGGAACAATCTTCATTGCTCATACAAACAATGATAATCACGGAAACATGCACGGTCACATCACGCGATTTTTCGAAAAGAATGAAGATCACGGTTCGCTTGAATTCCAATTCTCGATTTTTACGGCAGGTGGGATCCAGAGCGGGTTCAGCGCGCCGGATAATCTGACATTTGATGAAGATGGAAACCTTTGGACTGTTACTGATATCTCAAGCAGCAAGCTGAACAGTACGATTTGGGAGCCTTTCGGGAACAACGGCATGTTCGCAATCCCGACACATGGGCAAGATGAAGGTGTTGCGTACCAGTTCGCTTCAGCCCCGGTTGAAGCAGAGTTGACAGGTCCATCATTCACACCAGATGAGAAAACATTATTTCTATCCATTCAGCACCCAGGTGAAGAAACCGAAGACCTTTCAAAACCGACAAGCAAGTGGCCACACCGAGCAGGGGATTCAATGCCACGTCCAGGTGTTGTCGCAATCACAGGCTTTTAATAGAAAGGAGAATGAATCATGCCATTCAATATCGGAATTCCAGGATTGATCCTGATCTTGATCATTGCACTCGTCATTTTTGGGCCAGCTAAATTGCCAGAAATCGGACGCGCATTCGGAAACACTTTGAAAGAATTCAAAAACGCAACGAAGGATCTCGTCTCTTCAGATGACACCAGCGCAAAAGAAAAGAAAAATTAACTTCTGGGAGAAAAGAGGGCATCCTCTTTTCTTCTTTTATCCTTAAAGAAAGCATAAATATTTTCTTCAGTATACGTGCACAAGCTGGTGGCTTCAGAAGCAATACACCGCACGAAGGAAAAGCAAATGCTTTTTCGAGGAACGAATGGCTCAGCCATCACTAAGGCTTGGCTTTACCAAGTTTTCTTTATAAGTAGAAAGGAGCTGAGAAGATGGCTCAAGAATTGGAACTGGTCGACCATCTTGACGAGTTGAGGAAACGGATCCTTATTGTCGGGGCAAGTTTCCTAGCATTTTTCATAGTAGGATTCATTTTCGTAGAGCAAATCTATCAATGGCTTGTAAGAGATTTGAACACGGAGCTCGCCTTGCTCGGTCCGACTGATATTCTTTGGATCTATTTTAAAATTGCCGGAGTGGTGGCGATCAGCCTCACAATCCCGATGGCTGCCTATCATACGTGGCGATTCGTCGTTCCGGCTTTAGAGGCAACCCAGCAGAAGGCGACGTTGATGTTGATTCCTGCATTATTCCTATTGTTCATTGTCGGGATCGGATTCGGTTATGCGATTGTTTTTCCAACGGTGCTTAATTTCCTGCAAGGATTATCAGATGACGGTTTCCAGATGTTCTATACGACAGAAAAATATTTCAATTTCCTTTTTCAAATGACGGTGCCATTCGGGTTCCTGTTTGAAATGCCTGTCGTCGTCCTTTTCCTGACAGCGCTAGGAATATTGAACCCTGCACGCCTGAAAAAATCAAGGAAAATCAGCTATTTCGTCTTTACGGTTCTAGCAGTGGTACTGACACCGCCAGACTTTTTGTCCGATATCTTAGTGCTCGTCTGTCTTGTCGTTTTATTCGAAATCAGTATCACAATCTCTGCTTTCGTCTATCGGAAAAAATTAAAGCGTGAACAAGAATGGAATGCGGATTACTAAATGGATACACTGGACAATTCACGCCAAGACGCAAGTGGTTTCACACACGAAATCACCTGCGTTTTTTTGTGTGTGGAAAAAACAGCTCAAATAATATCTCAAGTTACACGGTGGAAATAACTATACAGTGTTTGAATCAAATGAACTGGAATTATATGTTAAGATAAAAGTGCAATGCAACCGGAGCGCTATTCCGGAAAAGGCAGTTTTCTGGAATAAGAGGTTTCTTTATTTATCACAAATGGGCCAGATTGTAGAATAACCCTAAAAAGAATTTATGTATTTAGGTTAAATTATATAGAAAAAGGGTGTTCTATGGGGAATGGGACTCCGATAAGATTTTTCCATACGTTTATCTCTTTAAAATAATTTTTACATATTAACTTGACCCTTACGTCACGTAATGGTTTATATTAAAGCCACCGGTAATTAATAGTCGCGCGAAATGAGGGGATGATCATTGCAGGTAAGAAATATTGGAAAGTTGGGGAACTTGCCACATTAACAGGGTTAACCGTTCGAACATTACGGTAGTATGATCAAATTGGCTTGTATTCTCCATCTGGATATTCTAACTCAGGATACAGGTTGTATAACGAATCCGACCTTTCACGTCTACAACAAATTCTCGCATTAAAGGAACTAGGTTTATACTCGATGAAGTTAAATCGATTCTAGCTGATCACAATTACAGTCCATTCGAAATTGTATCGCTTCAAATCGATCGACTTAGAGAACATATCAGAATTCAACAGAAGCTTTTAAAAGAATTACAAAATGTATCGAGTCTGGTGGAAATGGAAGAGCCGTTGACGGTTGAGGATTTCACAAAATTATTAAGCTTGATGAAAAAGAATCATGAAAATTTTTTTACTGAACGAGGATAAAGTATGGTGCACCACTTCGACAGGCTTGACGACTTTCTCTCAAAGCATTCAAATGAACCAAACTAAATGGATCTTGATGAAACACGTATATCGGTATCCGTGACCACGGTGGAGTTCAAGAATGCAGAAGCTGGTACTCAGCTTATCTACACCGAGCAAGGAGTCTTCCTCGACGACCATGATACCGCAGCTCAGCGTGAACACGGCACGAAGGTCATGCTGGACAAACTGGGCGAGTATCTACAGAAAGAGTCAACAGTGGAGAAAAATTAATGACGAATAATATGACCAGGTCTAACCAGCAGGAGGGCATATGGGAGTGGATCGGACTGGCCGTACTGGTTTTGGCACTACCATATTTGAGCGTATACCTGGGTGCCAGTAGTATTGATAGTTAGAAATCAAAGAGTTGCTGTCTTAGAAGTATGAAAAACTTTGACAGTTACTACACAACGACAAGGAGTTGATTTTATGAAGTTTCTCCTCACATCAGGAGGCATCAATAATAAAAGCATTCACGATGCGCTGGTTGAAATGCTGGGTAAACCGATCGCCGAATCCAACGCCCTGTGTATCCCAACCGCGATGTACGGACACCCCTGGGTCGGTCCTGGCGTTAAAGCCTGGGAGTTTATCAGCGGAAATTCCGGGGGGAATCCTATGGTCGACTTAGGTTGGAAGTCCGTCGGCGTGCTGGAACTCACAGCGCTGCCAAGCATTGACGAAGACCGCTGGGTTCCGCTGGTTCGGGAGACGGACGTTCTACTTGTGTCGGGCGGTGACGCCCTTTACCTGTGCCACTGGATGCGGCAATCCGGGCTGGCAGACCTCTTGCAGTCACTGCACGCAGTCTATGTGGGAATGAGTGCTGGGAGCATGGTGATGGCACCAAACATCGGGGAATTCTTCGTTGGCTGGACTCCACCCAACGGTGCTGATAATACGCTGAGTCTGGTCGATTTTGCAATGTTCCCTCATCTGGATCACGAGATGCTACCGCATAACACGATGGCTGCTGCAGAGAAATGGGCAGCCGGGATGCAGGGGCCGGCGTATGCCATAGACGATGAAACCGCCATCAAAGTGATTGACGGAGCAGTCGAAGTTGTTTCCGAAGGGCATTGGAAGCTGTTTTTGCCTTGATATTACTCCTCCGCTAAAAATATAAAAACGTAGGCGAGATTCATTGTGTTGCAATTTAGAGAGGATTGTATAGGTTTCTTATCAATAATTGTGAAGGGTTTCACTTAAGCTAACTGGTGCGTTGATCTAATAAGGATTAACGCCTTTTTTAATGGAACTTATTAAACAAATGGGCAGGATTGTTGAAGAAGGAATGCAGATGGGGCCTAACGGACAGGATTTGTGACAAAAAAGCCAATTTCAGTATGCTAACGGACACCAGAGGCGTTATTCGTAAAAAAGTCTATTGTTCTTGATGATTTTGGAGCAAATAATGTCTCCTGTGTCCGTTAGATTTTGTAAGCACATGTATTTCTAAAAATAAAGTCCTCTGTGTCCGTTAGGTTTTATAATTGAGTCATTCTTCCTCAATCGGGGGCAATTCTGGAAGAAGGTGTCTGTTTTCCACATTAGAGGGATACTATTTAAAATGTGAATTGATTTATTGAGGTAAATGTACAGCTTACTCTAATAAGAAACTTGTATTTCCCAATTATCTAGTGATTAGATTGGAAAATTACCTGGTTAAGAGAAAAGGGTGGTGATTGTAATAGGGAATTTAAGTTCAGGTTATGGTCTTGACCCTAATGGATTTATAGTAAGTGATGTTAGTAAAGACAAAATTGAGGATGTCTATGTGCCTTGCATAGAAGAATCTGTCGAAAGTCTTGAAAGTTTGTTCCATAATCAATTGCATAGTGTTTATTTGTATGGCAGTGTAGCCAGAGGAGAAGCGGTTCTAAATAAATCTGATTTAGACATGATCGCTATGTTTGATACCAAACTGAGTTCCGTTAAGTTGGATGAATTAAAGAAACTTGCTGGAGAACTGTCTCAAAAGTATCGTTCTCTAGTTAGTGATGTGGGTATAGCTACAGCATATTATGACTATATGGTTGACCCCTCAAATTATTATGAAAGTGCATTTCTTAAGGAACTCTGTGTTTGTGTGTACGGAGAGGATGTCGGAAAACGATTTGATCCGTATAAACTTACAGCAGAGATCGCAATCAGTTTTAATGGTGATATTTATGAGGTTCTTAATCGTACGTTAAAAAGGTTGGAGACAGCCTCTGAAAAAGATTTTAAAAAATACTCGCAAGGCTTTGCTCGTAAACTTATTCGAACATACTATTCCATGGTGATGGCTCGTTCTCAGATTTGGACGACACGACTTCATGAGCAATCTGAAGTCTTTATCCACCACTTCCCAGAAAAAGAATCAATCATCCGTACCCTGCTAAATTGGATAGATGAACCGCCTACAGACCGTGAGGCTGTATATGAGTTTTTTAAGTACGAGGGTGAATGGGTTTGTGCGAACTTTGCACATGAAGCCAATATTTCTTCTTAACCCAATGGGTGGGTATAGTCTAACCATTTCTAGATTTGGTTAAGTTCACAATTAGTTGAGTTTTAGGTGTTCCCTCCTTCTGGGTAGTAGAGGCATAATCTCTCTTGTATCCGTTCAAAAATTTCTTCTGGCATTTCCCTGACCTTGATATCTCCACCCAGGAATAGTAGCCAATTTGTCATTTCGGACATTTCTTCGGGACGATTAACATTGACAAAAGTCTTTAGGATGGCTGTAGTTTGGTAAGGATTCGTATAGGAAATTGAAACTTTTATAGGATGGTATTTTTTGAACTGGGCAATCGCTTTTGGACCAAATTCCAGGGCAAGATTGACTACTTGTTCCTGCTTACTTAGTTTTTCTACTATCTTTTTCTTACTTGATCTTTTTTTCGTCAAGTAGGGCTCGACATCGATGAGATGGTCGACAGGGAAAATCTGCTTCGTTTCTTCCTTCAAATCAAAGCCTTCAATCAACCAAAAGCTTTTTTCATGATAAAGGTGCAAGAGATAAACTGGATAAGATTTTATTACCTTCTCTTCTTTGATAGTAATCAATAAATAGCGATCCGAAAGAATGAGTTGGATGAGTTTTTCTAACATCGGATGAGGGAGGTCTGTAAGGTCAAGCAGGTCGGGATTATAGGGGTTGGTACCTGCAAAAAGCAAGATTTGATTTAAAAGGACAAGGTCATCTTGCTGGGTTTCTGAGATAAGGCCAAGTAATTTTTCAGCTAAGGACTGACGACTCTTAAGATAGGGGAGTTGTTGATTTCTTGTGGCCATAAAAGCAATAAAAAGAGCTTTGACCTCACTATCGGTAAAGTGGACATCGGGCAGGACAGAGTTGGGCATGACAAAATAGCCCCCATCCCTACCAACTTCAGCGACAAGAGGCATCCCCATGGACTCGATTTCTCTGATATCCCTGATAGCGGTCGAACGAGAGATGTTAAATTCTTGCATGATTTCAGAAATGGTAAAATGGGCGCGGTTGTTGATGTAACGCATAATGGTATTAATCCGTTCAACTTTTTTCATAAGGACCTCAAAACAGTGTCATTTTTTGACATGATTTAAGACTATGATATACCTATCAAGTGAAGAACACAATTCATTTGATAAATCTTAAAAAGAGGAAGGTTTTGAATATGGCTAATTTTAACCTGGAAGAAAAAGACAGCTTTACCGTTGTAGGTTTAGGAACTGAGATTAAGAGTGATTACACAGACTTTGGTGGCGTAAACAAGGAAAAGGCAGATTTTTGGCAAGCCGTCAGTCAAGATGGAAGATTTGATCATTTAAAGTCTATCGCAAAAAATGACTACATTTTTGCCGTGAACGAAGCAGTTAATAACAAGATGATGCATTATGCAGGTGTCATGACTGAGGCATCGCCACCAGAAGAAGCCAGAGTGATCCAATTTCCTAAGGGAGAATACCTGGTCGTCAAAGGGGAAGGGAAGACACCTGATGAACTGAATGTTACGCTTACTGGCATTGCCTTTGGTGAAGTCTTGCCAGAAGTAGAGGGTTTTTCCTATGTTGGTGGACCGAATGCGACGGTCGAGATGGGGGAGCGGAACGGTTTGGTATTTGGTGAAATGTGGATTCCTGTAGTCAGGAAATAAAAAATAAAGGGGGAGATGGAAATGTCCTATGCTGTTGATTTTAAAAATGTATCTGCAGTTGGCTTAGAGTCCTCACCTGTAGTAGAAAAGCTTGCTGGTTTGCGTGCGAATGAAGCCCGTTACTTCATGAACAAATACAAGCATGACTTTACGGTTGTGCCAGCTAGCGAAAGCCAGGAGACCCTTGATTATGTGAACCGGATTTTGAAAGAAGAACGTGATATTGAGTTTGCTGCAAAACCTTTGGAAACGTCACGTTTTCAAATAGAAAATATCAAATTCGCCTACGTCTTTTATGAGGATGGTCTTGGGGTCAACGTGATGTATAACGTTGATGACCCTAAAAAGCGGGCTGTTGGTATTAAGCTTTCTGAGGGGATGGAGGTACCGAAGGAGTTAGAAGGGAAGTTTAAATTTGCAAGACAGAAGTCTAAATTAGCTGGAACAATTCGGGGCTCCTTTTTTGTCATTAAAGGAGAATATTAAAGCAAGCAATAGCGAGGTGGAAACAGATGAGTAATGTTGTTGTTGTTACAGAAACAACTGCGAAAGTAGTAATCCAATCTCGGGGAAAAAAGATTGCTTATTGGTCAGTCACACTTTTCCTCGCAGCAGCTGTTATGTTAAGTGGTATCGGGCAACTGATGCAATATGGGGGGAACCTCGAGTTAGTAAAGCAGCTTGGTTATCCATCATACGTTTTGACCATTCTCGGGATTTGGAAAGTGCTCGGTGCCATCGCACTCGTGGCGCCACGTTTTCCTCGGCTTAAAGAATGGGTTCACGCTGGTAGTTTCTTTTTAATGACTGGTGCGGCTATATCCCATGCATTTGCTGATGATTATGGTGTTATGATCCTTCCGCTGACATATGCTGCACTGAATATCACCTCTTGGGCGTTACGTCCAGAGAGCCGCAAACTCTAAGTATTTGCGTCATTGAGGGAGCTATATATCGTTGTATGAAATGAATGAAGAACTTAAGACAGCTGCGGCAGCCATGACGATAAAGCTCAAGACTGCCGCTTTTTTCAACCGCACATCTAATTTGGGTAATCGAAGTGAGTGAGTTCATTTTAAAAAGCACGATCCAAGAACAGATAACTTGGATCATCTCATCCATTAGGTGAATCTAAATAGCACATGTAATCCGAATGTTAGTTTTGAAACTAATAAAACATAGTTACGTCTAACTTGGAGACAAATAAATTATATTAAATTAAAAGGATGGGGAAGTTTCTTGATTTCCAAACAAAGTACATACTCACCACCAAAACATATCGTTTCAGCAGCAACGATTGTGATCAATGAAAAAGGGGAAATTTTATTAATCAAGGGTCCTAGAAGAGGCTGGGAAATGCCCGGTGGACAAGTTGAAGAAGGAGAGTCTTTAAAAAAGGCTGCAATCAGGGAAACAAAAGAAGAAACAGGTATTGATATTGAAGGATTAGAATTTTGTGGTGTATTTCAAAATGTCAGCCGATCAATTTGTAACACATTGTTCTTAGCTATACCAGTTGGCGGTAAACTAACAACTTCTCCAGAAAGTTTGGAAGTCGGTTTCTTTCCTATTGAGGAAGCTTTGGAAATGGTAACCTGGGGAAACTTCAAGCAAAGAATCGAGTACAGTTTGAATAAAAACAAGCAACCATTTTACATAGAATTTTAAAATTTGTCTTACAAAGAGGCGTTGATCTGAGAAGGATCACGCCTTTATTTGCATTTAAAGAAAGTATAAATACTTTCTTCAATATAAGGGCAACTAAGGCTCAGCTTGTGCTAAAGCTTGGCTGTGCCAAGTTTTCTTTATTTAATATCTTACTTTTAAGCAGGATGATGGAGGTGTCTAACGTTTAAATATTTTTGCGAGCAGGAATAAAAAATAAACAGACTTTTTTAAGTTAAGTCTATTGTGAAATGATTCCAAGTCAAGTGCTAGGAGGATGAATGAAATGAACGGTTTAATAAAGGGAAAAATGGGTCTCGGTACTGCTCCTTTAGGAAATATGTTCAGGGAGGTGCCGGAAGAAGAAGCGCTGGAAACGATCAATACCGCATGGGAACAGGGGGTCCGATATTTTGATACTGCCCCGTTTTATGGTGCTGGCTTAGCGGAGAGTCGGCTGGGTGAGGTTTTATCAAAGCATGATCGAGACGACTATTTACTAAGCTCTAAGGTAGGGCGAGTGATATCGGATGAAATGGAGGATAAGGAAGGATTATTCGAATATGGCCGAAAAAATAAAATCATTGAGGATTATAGCGAAGATGGGACCCTGCGATCCATTGAACAAAGCCTAGAACGTTTGAAAACAGATCGTTTAGACTTCGTCTATGTTCATGACATTTCTCCGGACTTTCACGGAGATGATTGGGTTACAAAGTTTGATACAGCGAGAAAAGGAGCTTTCCGTACTCTGACTCGCCTCCGTGAAGAAGGTGTGATCAAATCGTGGGGATTAGGCGTCAATCGAACCGAGCCGATCGAAATGGCAATTGAACTGGAAGAGTCGATTCCAGACCTTTGTTTACAGGCCACCCGTTATACGCTTATGGATCATGAACATGCTCTGCGCAAATTAATGCCCTCTGCTTTGGAGAAAAAGATCGGCATCGTCGTTGGTGCGCCGTACAGCTCCGGTGCTCTTGTAGGAGGAAACCATTATGAATATCAAGAGGCGCCAGATGAAGTTGTGTCCAAAGCACAAAAAATACAGGAATTGGCTTCCAACTATCAAGTGAGCGTCAAAAGCGTTGCCCTGCAATTTTCAATGGCACATCCTGCAGTAGCGGCTGTCATTCCTGGTACCACTCGTCCTGCACGTGTCAAAGAGGATATTGCAGCCTCGCAGGAAGCTATCCCCTCTGAATTGTGGCAGGTACTCCGCGAACAAAACCTGGTCTCACCTGTTGCTCCACTGCCGATCGATTAATAGAATCTTGCAACCGATAAGGGACTGTCCAAATTGATGGGCAGTCCTTATTTGATAGTTTATGAGGTGATCTTATCTGACTTCTGATCCAACTCTAAAGGCAAAAACGCATACTCTCCGTCTTTGAACTTCTCACGTTTACGAATTGGAATACCATGTTTGAAAATCGGTCCATCTATCACTGTGGTATGAAACTCTCCACCTTCTCCGCACGGGTCAATACCTCTAGCTTCAAGCTCCTTTATGTATTCATGGGTCAACGTTCGTCCTAAATCGTCTTCTCGCATTCCTAATGATAAATTAACAGTGACAATGATGGTTACAAATCCTAGATTTATGAACTCTTCGACAGCTTCACGATGATTCATTTCCCATAGAGGCATCCCAAGATTTAACCCAGCATTCTTCGAAACTTTTTCATGCCAACAACCATGAGCAGGCATATCCAGGTCTCCAGTAACTAGCACTTCTGCTCCTTGATTCTTTGCTTTTTCTAAAAGGTGCATGAATTCTTTTTCATAATCTGACCAACTTGCAGCTGCAGAATATAGGGGCAAACCTATCGATTTGCCCTGGGCACGAATAAGCTCTGGAGGTGTTCCGTGTGATCTGGACTGTTTCCCTTCTTCTTCAAGCATAACGATAAGTCCAACCGCGTCTCCAACCTCCATGGCTTTATATAAAGCTAAGACACTATCCTTTCCTCCACTGAAAGAAGTTATGAATTTATGACCGCGAGCACCATTTTTCCAATCTACCATCTATCTCTCCCCTTTGTATATCGCAACTCTTAATGTAATTCGATCATTGTTCGTTTTTTTGTATCAGTGTGCAGTATTATCGAGAGTCTGATTACGATGTAAAAAAGAGCTTAGAATTTCAAGCACTTTTAGTTACATTTAAAGAAAGTATAAAATACTTTCTTCAATATAAGTGCAGCTAAAGCTCAGCCTGCGCCAAAGGCTTGGCTTTGCCAAGCTTTCTTTAGAGTTCCATTTTCGAAAAGGGCAGCAAGAGTTTCACGCCTCTTTTATTGACGGGAAGGAATTTCATATCCCCGACTAAATGACTCGCATAGCCTGCAAGACTTGCAATGAAGATCCCTTCTATTCCGATTGAAGCTTCTAATTGCCGGGCAATGACACCGAAAAACACGATTCCGAGTATCGAATGCGTATAGCTCCTATGCGGGACGAAGGAGGCGACAATGATATAGATGCCGAGCAGGAACAGCCAGTTTTCTTGAAGCATGAAGCCTCCGATCAGAACACCGACACCGGAAACCGTCAGCATATGCCTCCTCGTTATGAATGTAGAAAGAGCTATGATTCCGGCACCAGCCCCCATGCCATACCACTTCTCGGTCCCGGATCCTTCCACAAAGCTGTATACAATTAATAAAATGCCGATGATCTGGGCAAGTGTCTGGATGAATTTGTGTGTATTCGTGATCTTGTTACTTAACGTTCCATCCACATCAATGTCTGGAAGCAGCCCCGTAATCCCTCCGCAGGCAATTAGAATCCCCGTCGTCAATGGATCAGTCTCCAATGCATTGGAAGTGACCAAGCCTGCAACTCCGCCAACAAGCAGATGTGATGTTCCTTTCATGATGATTCACCTGTCTCTCTATTTTATTGTGAATGTGGCAGTATTCATCATTGTAAAGAAAAAGCGGTTATGAAGAAATGGCAACAGGTGTTTTTGTGTCCTTGTACTCATCAAGCATTAGGACATCGGTCACGTGTCGTGACAGCAGGAAAGGGGAGAAATTCCAGAAATCCAAAATAATAGATCAAGCAAAAGTGCATGACGCTATAAATCTGAAAATTGGCGCTTGTCCACTAGATTCTTTATAATTACACCTAGTAAGTACGATTATTTTTGGGAGGTATACAAATGTATACATACTTGATGATTGTTGTCATTTTGGTAGGTGTCGTTTCATTAATTGGAACGATCATTGTCGGGAAGAAAGTAAACAAAGTAAGTAAGGATTACGAAATGGAAGACGACCGGACCTCGGCTCAATTGAAACGTTCTCATGAATATGAATCACATTCTTTGAAAGTTAACTTGAAAGTGTTGACAGTTATTTATGTTGTAACATTCATTCTCAGCATCATTGCTTTAATTGCTTATATCTTCTTAAGATAGCAAGGTCGGTTTTCAACGTAAGCGCATTCATGAAATCAACACAATAGGAGTGATAGAATGGAAGGTTTTGCTCTCATACTTATCATCACATTAGGCGTCCTCTTCGTTATTTTCGCAACAGCCAAATTGAAGCTACATCCTTTCCTGTCGTTATTGATTGCTGCATTCGTCATCGGGATTCTTGCAGGACTCCCATTGCCGGATGTGGTAGAAGCTGTGAATACCGGTTTCGGTGGTTTGATGGGTGGTATCGGTCTTGTCATCGTTTTCGGAACGATCATCGGTGTCATATTGGAACGATCTGGAGCTGCGATTCGGATGGCTGATACTGTTCTTCGCATTGTCGGGGAAAAACGGCCGCAGCTTGCGATGAGCTTGATCGGGGCGATCGTCAGTGTTCCGGTATTTTGTGACTCGGGATATGTCATTTTATCCTCCTTGAAAAAATCGCTGGCAAGACGTGCTAAAGTAGCGGTCGCCTCAATGGCAGTCGCCCTCTCGACTGGCCTTTTCGCCACACATACGCTTGTGCCGCCGACACCAGGGCCGATTGCGGCAGCAGGAAACATCGGTGCTGAAAATTATCTCGGTGTCATCATTCTCGTCGGTCTGGTCGTTTCGATCCCGACAATCATAGCAGGTTATATATGGGCTGTAAAAGTGGGTACGAACATCAAGGTTGTGGGTGAAGACGAGATGGATGTCGATTATGAGGATGTTCGGAAGGAATTCGGTGAAATGCCTTCAACCTTCAAATCCTTTTCACCGATCGTCGTGCCGATTCTTTTGATTGCTATTGGTTCGATTGTCACCTTTGCAGGATGGGAAGGGGCGTTTTATGATATTCTACTATTTTTAGGTTCCCCAGTAGTCGCTTTATTGATTGGTATTCTTTTTGCTTTGAGCTTGCTTCCGAAATTGGATGAAGAAACGTTGACGAATTGGATCGGCCACGGTATTAAGGAATCAGCGCCAATCCTGCTTATAACAGGGGCTGGTGGAGCTTTCGGTTCAGTCATCAGCACCACTTCAGTCGCGGATTTCATCCAAAGCTTTGGCGAAAATGGAGCGATCAATGGGGCGATTTTCATCTTCATCCCATTTTTGATTGCGGCCGCTCTTAAGACGGCACAAGGGTCCTCCACAGCAGCAATCGTCATCACCTCGACATTGATCGCACCACTGGTGTCCCAAGTCGGGATTGATGGCGCGATTCCTCTGGCATTGGTCGTAATGGCCGTCGGAGCGGGAGCAATGGTCGTTTCCCATGTGAATGACAGTTATTTTTGGGTCGTCAAAGAATTCAGCGGCATGACAGTGACTGATGCGTATAAAGGGCATACGACCGCAACCCTGATCCAGGGAATTGTCGCCCTTACCGTAACGTTTATTCTATGGTTGATCTTTGTCTGATAAACTATGAAAATATGAATCCTAGAGAGTGGAACCAGTAAGGATGAATCCTTCAGGCTCCGCTCTCTTTTTATGTTTTCATATTCTATTTCTTTTAAAAATGGTATATTCGCCGTTACAAATCTACCTCCATTTTAATACTATGTAACATCTGATAGAGAAGGGAGGAATGTTTGTGAGCGAAAAGGACAACCTTATCGAAGTAATGTCTTATCATGGTGATAAATGCGACTGCAAAAAGAAGGACGATAAAAAGAAGGACGATAAAAAGAAAAAGCATCATAAACCTAAAAAGAAGAAGCATAAGAGCAGTGGTAAGCATAGCAGTGGAAAGCGCAGCAGCGGTAAATGCAGCAGCGGTAAACGCAGCAGTGGAAAACACAGCAGTGGAAAACGCAGCAGCGGAAAACATGACGACTGCAAGAAGAAGCGTAGCTACGAGTACAATCCAAGCTATGTTGTAGATTCTAAGAAAAAGCGCAGCAGTGACAAATTTGAATGTAAATGTGAATGCAGAAAGAAACACAGCAGTTGCAAATTCGATGACCATAAAAAGAAGCGTAGCAGCTGTGGCTGTAAACGTGTTTGGGACCTATTCTAATCTCCTATCTCTAAACAACGAGTGTGACGATCCACACTCGTTTTATTTATATACAAAAACTTAAAAACAAACTATTGTGAAAATGTGGAAGTTGATGTAATGTATATAGAAATCTCTTTGAAGAGGGGAGGGATTTCATGGGAAAGCAATTTTCAGAGATTCAGAATGAACACATGGCGTTTATTCAGAAGCAGCATCTCTTTTTTGTCGGTACGGCACCACTATCAAACGAGGGGCATGTCAATTTATCGCCAAAGGGGTATGATACCTTGCGTGTTCTTTCGGCGACAGAGGTTGCGTATTTGGACCTGACCGGAAGCGGAAATGAAACGAGCGGTCATATCGAGGAAAATGGCCGGATGACTTTCATGTTTTGTGCGTTTGAAGGACCGCCTCAAATCCTGCGCCTCTATGGAACCGGCAACGTCATCCTGCCTGATGCGGAAAACTGGGATACATACGTGAAGCATTTCGACCTTCTCCCAGGGACTCGGCAGATCATCACTGCAACCATCCATAAAGTCACAACTTCTTGTGGATATAGTGTTCCGTTCATGGGTTTTACAGGAGAACGGGAGACCCTGAACATTTCCAATACGAAAAAGGGGCAAAAACTTGAAAACTACAGACGCGAAAAGAACGCAAAGACAATTGATGGACTCGAAACAACGCTAGGGAAGAAGTTGAACAGAAAATAATCGAGTCCTACATCCAAAGTTGTAGAAAAGTTGATACCGTAACATGATTCGGAAATGAGGGTGAAACCATACAATTGAGATAACAAATAGAGAGAGAAGGATATACTATGAGATTCAGAGATTTTCACAAAAACATCAAAATCCGGATCATCGAGACGTTCATGAGTCGTTTTGTCGGAAGCATGATCTTTCCGTTCATGTCAATTTATTTAGCGGTCCATTTTGGCGCAAAGATGGCCGGACTTTTATTATTGGTCAACGTTTTCATTGGGATTGGAATAAACTTCATAGGCGGGTATTTTGCTGATCAGTTCGGTCGGAAAAAGATCATGCTGTTAGCGGAAACGCTGCGGTTGTTTGCCTTTTTTGTCATGATGCTCTGTAACTCCCCGTGGTTCTTTTCACCAGGAATCACATTTATGATGATGACAGTGAACAGCATTTGCTGGGGGCTTGCTGGACCTGCGAACTCCGCGATGCTTATTGATGTCAGTACACCCGAGCAGCGTAAGTTGATGTATTCGATCACCTACTGGGCGAATAATCTATCAATCGCAATCGGTGGAATCTTAGGAGCATTTCTTTTCAAGGATTACTTGTTCCAGTTGTTCCTGGCTCTGACTGTCATAACGGGAGTAGTGGTCTATCTTGTCGCCTTCTTTATCGATGAAAGCTATGCACCTGTCAGTACAGTCTTGAAACCGCAAGAACATGTGATGCAATTATTTTCGAATTATAAAAAAGTCCTGCATGACAGATTGTTTGTCCTGTATGTCATTGCTGGTGTCTTGATTTTATCAATGGAGTTCCAGTTAACGAATTACGTCGGGATCCGTTTGAGTGCGGAAATGCCGGTTCAACAGTTCTTATTCTGGGAAATCGATGGCGTGCAGATGATGGGATTCTTACGTAGTGAAAACACCATAATGGTTGCGTTGATGGCATTGTTTGCTACGAAACTGATCGCGCCGTTCAAGGACAAATCCGTGCTTGTCGGAAGCTGCTTCGTCTTTTCGATCGGCTATGGTGTGATCGCCTACTCGAACAGCATAGTCCTTCTTTTGATCATGATGGCAGTTCTGACAATCGGGGAGGTTTGCCGGGTCCCTGTGGAACAGTCATACATGGCTTCAATTCCACCTGATGATGCAAGAAGTTCGTATATGGCATTCAACGGACTGAAATACAACCTGGCAATGCTGATCGTTTCTATTACTGTGACACTTGGCGCCATCCTTCCGTCCGGTATCATGGCAATCCTGATTACAGCTGTCGGATTGAGTGGTACATTGATTTACTACATGATCACACCGGGGCTGGATGCGCGTAAGCAAGAGGTTGAAATGAAGCAAGCGGGTTAAATGATAGTAGGGGGTATTTTATGAAAAAGTGGATTGCTGGATTGGTAGCTTTACTCGTCGTTTCCAGCGGATATTTTGCTTACGGTAAAATGACGGATGATACGTATGAAGGGATGTCGATCGTTCCTGAAAATCGTAATGATTTACCGTTATACAAAGGATTGGAGCCGAATCGGAATTCTTACACGATAAAAGGTGATCATTGGAGAGATGTCTATAAATTTTATTTGGAAGAACTACCTGAAGAGGGATGGGTTTTGGAAAATGATGATTCGGCGCTGGATGATACTGATGTAGAAAATGACTGGAGCGGATTTCGTTCGATCTGGATCAAGGATGGATTCGATGGCGAGCTTAACTTGACCGCATATTATGACCAACATAATGACCTAACCGATGTGAACTTTGACAAGACGAGGCGCCATATCTCTACCGAATGGATTGGAACAAACCCTGAAACGATTTGTATCTATGAAAAGGTAGACGATCAGGAATGCCGTGATATAGAGGATGAGGAAAGTATTGAAGAAATTGTTCATCTTATCAATTCCAGTATGGATTGGAACGATGCAATCGAAACGAGGGAAAAGAAGAGCCTCCTTGAGGTCGGCGGTTTAAAAGTGGAGGTCCATTATGAATCCGATAATGAAGTGTATTTCCGGTCTCATAAAGGGATTAAAATAATGAAACCAGAATCGGAGTTCTTTGGGCACGCGAAGTTATCTGTTGAGTGATTAACCTTTTGGAGAGTCGGGTAGTTTGATGGGTGCTCGTGCAAAACTATAGGCTGTATTCGCAAACTTTGTTGCTCTTGAAAGTCGTTGATTTCCGCTCCAGGATGCTCGCTTTCCGCGGGGCGTGCGGTGAGCCCACAGGAGTCTCGCACCTTGCTCTCCAATCAACTTGCACAAGGTGATTTTTTTAAAATAATTCAAAAGCAACCATCTTTTAGAAAAGAGCCAAACTATAAAAGCATATTAATTTTTCACTAGACCTGTTCGAATTCGTTTTTTTGGGACAGAGGAGTGATGTTTACACCAGCCTCTGTCCCAAAACGCACTTTTATGGGACAGGGGAGTGATGTTTACACCAGCCTCTGTCTCAAAACGCATTTTTATGGGACAGGGAGCTGATGTTTACACCAGCCTCTGTCCCAAAACGCACTTTTATGGGACAGGGGAGTGATGTTTACACCGGCCTCTGTCCCAAAACGCATTTTTATGGGACAGAGGAGTGATGTTTACACCAGCCTCTGCCCCAAAACGCACTTTTATGGGACAGGGGAGTGATGTTTACACCAGCCTCTGTCCCAAAACGCACTTTTATGGGACAGAGGAGTGATGTTTACACCAGCCTCTGTCCCAAAACGCACTTAATTAGGACAGTTTTCCGTGAATTCCCCAATCCCTGTCCGAGCACCACGACTGATACTGCGTTTGAGTACTTAATCTTCAAGTCTATCAGATTGCCCGCATGACCTTAGTCTTTTTCTAATAAACTTATAGAAGAGGACAGAACGCTGACGGAGGTTGATCATGGCCATTCACACAGTTGTTTACGGGGATACATTGTGGCGGATATCAAGTATGTATGGGGTGCCGATCCCAACGATAAAACAGGTGAACGGGCTCGTTTCTGATGCGATCGTTCCTGGTTTGAATCTGTACCTTCCGGATCAAAATCCCCCTGAGAGGTTTTATCAAATAAGGGTGGGGGACACATATTGGAGGCTAGCCCGGCACTTTCAGACGACAATCCAGGCAATCATCTCAGCAAATCCTGGAGTCGATCCGAATGCCCTGCGAATCGGCCAAAGAATCCGCATTCCAACAATGTTGAAATACCCGATGCAATCGCTTATTTTCATAGATGCCTGGGATCAATCTCCTTATCAGGACTACTTAAGAGAAATTTCCGGAAGTATCACGTATCTTGCGATTTTCACTTACACGTTCAATCGCACAGGTGCTCTCATCCAACCGAATGATGAGACGATCCTCCAGACGAGTAAACAGTTGAATATCAAACCACTGCTGGTCATCAGTAATTATGAAGGAGGTACTTTCAGTCCGGAATTGGCGGATGAGGTCTTACAAACTACTACAGCTCGAAGTGAACTTATCAGAAATCTGGTCACAGCAGTGGAAAACAAAGGTTTTGCCGGTGTCAGCATCGATTTTGAATTCGTTCCTCCAACGAGAAGAAATGAGTTCACAGCTTTTTTACGGGAATTGAAAGCAGCACTCGGTATACGGATCCTCCAGGTCAATGCTCATGCAAAGAGCAGTGATCTGCCGACGAACAGGCTGGTCGGATTTCTCGATTACAGAGCCATTGGTGAAATCGTCGATATTGTTACGGTCATGACATATGATTATGGGTACTCGATCGGTCCGCCGGATCCGATTGCACCGACATGGTGGGTCGAACAGGTACTGATGTATGCGACAGGTCAAATCAACCGTCGAAAAGTGATGCTGGCCATGGCGCTTTATGGATATGATTGGCCACTGCCCCATCAAGAGGGGAATGTGGCTGGAGCACTTACGGCAAACAATGCACAGAATCTGGCTATCACCAACTGGGCACCAATCCAGTATGATCCTCAACCTGAAGCACCAGGGTATAGGTATTGGAAAAATAATGTTGAACATGCCGTGTGGTTCGAGGACATCCGAAGCTATGTTGCAAAGTATAAACAAATGGAAGTCTATGACCTGCTGGGTGCTACCTATTGGCGACTGCGCTATCGATTCCCCCAGAACTGGGCGTATCTTGCTAAGAATATCGAAGTCGTTAAATGATTTCACGATACACAGAAAAAAGAGCCTCCTCAAAGGGGCTCTTTCCAATTCGGTAAAAAAAACACGTTCGTGTTTTTTCTTTATACTTAAAGAAAGTCTAAAATACTTTCTTCAGTATAAGTTCAACTATGGCTTAGCCTTCGCCAAGGCTTGGATTTGCCAAGTTTTCTCTATAGAATTCAATTGACCGGCATTTTGATATAGTCGATTTCAAAGCCGAGGTCTTCGAGCATTTCGTGATCCTTCGTGCTTTCCTGGCCTGCTGTCGTCAAGTAATCTCCGACGAATATGGAATTCGCTGCATAGAGGCCAAATGGCTGTAAGCTTCGTAAGTTCACTTCACGCCCGCCGGAAATCCGGATTTCTTTTTTCGGATTGATGAAACGGAATAGCGCCAGCACCTTCAAGCAATACCTTGGATCAAGCTCATGCGTTCCTTCTAATGGTGTTCCATCAATCGCGTGCAGGAAGTTGACTGGGATTGAATCTGCATCCAACACTTTCAAGCTCCGTGCGACATCGACAACTTCCTGTTTCGTTTCCTTCATGCCGACGATGACACCGGAACATGGAGAAATGCCTGCTTCTTTTGCAATATTGACAGTCGAAACACGATCATCGTATGTATGGGAAGTCGTGATGTTATCATGATTCGTCTCGGCTGTATTCAAGTTATGATTGTAACGATCAACGCCAGCAGCCTTCAACCGGGCAGCTTGTTCAGACTTGAGAATCCCCAAACATGCACAAATTTTCAGATCGTAATTTCCTTTGATTTCTTCGACTGCAGATACGACGGTATCGACATCGCGATTCGTCGGACCGCGGCCGCTGGCTACAATGCAATAGGTCCCGACGTTCATTTTATGGGCCTGTTCTGCTCCATCTAAGAGGGTCTGTTTTTCGACCATCGGATAAGAATCAATCGGCGCTTTCGAGACGATCGATTGCGCACAATAGCCGCAGTTTTCAGGGCACAGACCTGATTTTGCATTCATGATCATATTGAGCTTCACTTTATTTCCATAGTAGGTTTTCCGGATTTGATAGGCTGCATGTAGTAAAAGCAACAGTTCATCATCTGGAGCATCCAAAACCGACAATGCTTCCTCATCCGTAATTTCTCCGCCAGCAATGACACGTTCTGCAAGGTCATTCCACTTCGTTGTCATATCTACACTCCTTTGTTATGCTGCAGATTTTTTAAAAGTACTAGAGGTTTTCGAAAGGGTACGGTGCAGCCTTGGTGC
The DNA here is from genome assembly GCF_052246725.1 of Pseudalkalibacillus sp. R45. Classification (NCBI taxonomy): domain Bacteria; kingdom Bacillati; phylum Bacillota; class Bacilli; order Caryophanales; family Fictibacillaceae; genus Pseudalkalibacillus; species Pseudalkalibacillus sp. R45. Next base: position 203,890 of record NZ_JBQQCL010000006.1, read on the forward strand.
AATCAACCCTGCGCACACTGATAGAATGATATCTTTTGGCAGCGGTGCAAGCATCCATACCCATGCCATTTCATACGTGAAGCCTTCAGGAGCAGCGGCCCAGACCTTCATCGCCATGTACATCCAGTTCGTTCCTGCTATGTAGTTGATCGCCATCCCGACTAATGCTGCAATTAAGAAGCTCTTCTTGCTAGCTTTCTTTTCAACGATTTTACCAGTGACATAGGCTACGAGAATAAAAGAAAGGATGAAGCCGAATGTTGGTTTCAATACCATTCCAAATCCACCGCTGAATTGAGCGAATACCGGTGCGCCTGCCAGTCCGATCAAGGCATAGACTGTCATCGAAATCGCGCCGAGACGGCTTCCTAAAATCAACCCCGCCAATACGCTGAAAAAGGTTTGTAACGTTATCGGAACGCTGCCGATTACCAGAAGCGAGGTCAGGTTCGCGCCGACCGCCATGAGTGCTGCGAACACAGCGGCAAGTGTAATATCAATCGGTTTCAGTTTCATAAAAGTCTCCTCCAAATTCATCGTTGTCTCTCTAGTAGAATATCGGAAACCACGAAAATATGTCAACTTTAATATTATTCAGGTTAACAATATAAGCAGGAAAGTCTCGGAGGAAATTCAGTGAGACAAAGTGAAAGCGAGATGAGGAGGGATGTGTGTGGACCAGTGAACAGATTAGTGATAGTGAAAGGGTAATAACCGCGTTAACGGACACAGGAGACCTTATTTTCCCAAAAATCGTTAACTTTTAAAAAAATAACGGGGACAGCAGAGACCTTAATTCATGAAAAACAAAGCAAATCTGCTGTTTTGTTCACAGATAACGGCTCTGGTGTCCGCTAATTTTTTGTACATATGGAGTATTACAATTCACCAACGTCTAAGAATGAACAACTGCCCCAACCACTTCACCGTTCGTCCGATAATGTTGAATCATCTTGTAGACGAGATCTGATTTGGTGACGAAGTGGAGGGTTCTCTTTAATACAGCAGGCGTTAATCGGCGATAGACGACCCCATGATGTTGGACATGTTCTGCTTGTATTTCCGGTATGAACGATAGTCCGATTCCTTCAGCTGTATATCCGAGTATCGTTTCATAAGGTGTTTCGAGTGCCAAATTAAATGAAATACCGTTATCCTTATAAATTTTTTCTATTTTAAGCCGTGTTTCACATGGCTTCAATGGAAGTATGATTTTCTCATCGTTTAGTTCATCAAGTGTAATATAGGTTTTGAGGGCAAAAGGATGTCCACTTGGGATCGCCACTAAGTATTCTTCCTCAAATAGGGAGAGAGCTCGGATGCCATCTTCCTCATCAAAATCCTGGACGAACGCACCATCAATATCCCCTCTGTGAAGTGAATCCAGCAATTGTGAGCTCCTGCTTTCAAGCACCGTGCACAGTTGATGCGAATCAATCTGTTTAGCGATTTTCGGAAAATAATAGGAGGCAAGAGTCGGCAAAGATCCAAAGCGAAACGTCGTCGGATTGAGGGTTTCACAAATGACGGAATCCAGTTGTTCGAGCAACGGTTTGACTTTCTGAAGAAAACGTCGTCCTTGATCCGTTAATTGAATGCCGATATTCGTCCGGACGATTAACGTTTGATTCAATGATTTTTCCAGCTGCTTCAGTTGTTTACTCAATGCTGGCTGCGAGATGAAAAGACTGTTTGCCGCTTTTGAAATACTGCTTTTTTCAGCGACTTCGATAAAGAAACGCAACTGTTGTAAGGTCATCCTAACCACCTTCCTGGTATAACGAATTGTTATAGCGATTATAGCATAATGATTCTTCCTGAGGTCTAATATTTGAATTATGATGGAACCAGATGGGGGTGATCTGATGAAAAGTACAACAGCATCAACGAACCAACAGCAACAACCTGTAACGAATAAAAAGATTCATTATGCCTGGGTGATTCTTGCGCTTTCGTTTCTGACACTTTTGACGATCCAGGGGATCCGTTTATCATTTGGTGCGTTCATCCAGCCATGGGAAACGTTTTTCCAAACAAATCGTGGTTTGATATCGATGATCGGGATGGTTAGTTATATCGTATTTGGTATTTCTCAACCAATCGTAGGACGAATCACCGATCATGTGGGTCCAAGGAAAATATTCACCATCAGTGTGATATTCGTTGGCTCAGCGATGTTGTTCACGACTTTTACAACCCATCCCTGGCAATTATTCCTCTTATACGGTTTTCTGGCCTCTGTCGGTTTCGGCGGGGCGTCACAGGTGGCGGGGACTGTAGTCATATCCGAGTGGTTTCAGAAAAAACGTGGCTTGGCTCTCGGAATATTGTCAGCAGGTACGGCTGCTGGGCAGCTGATAGTAGTGCCCTCAACGCTGCATTTCATAAGCTGGACCACCTGGCAGACGACGGTTTTAGCCTATGGATTGTTTTTGATGTTTGTTTTCCTGCCATTGATCGTGTTCCTATTGAAAAACAAGCCTGCTGAAATAGGATTGCAACCTTATGGTTACACCGTCAAGCAGCCTGCTAAAACGGTCCAACTGCCAGTCCATTCAAGGGGTTCGTTCGTTTTTATAAAAGTGTTGAAGAAGAAAGAATTCTGGTTTCTCATGCTTCCTTTCTTCGTATGTGGTGTGACGACAAGCGGATTAATCGATACACACTTGATTCCGTTTTCCAAGCATCACGGTATATCCAATGCCGTTATCAGCTGGACAATCGGCCTATTGGCTGCATTCAATTTCGCTGGTACGATTATATCAGGTTATTTTTCAGATAAATGGGATTGCAGAAGAATGCTCGGTTACTTGTATAGTATCCGGGGACTGACTCTGATCTTTCTGCTCATCATCGCTGGATTTTCTGATCTGACCGCTGTTCTTCACCAAAATCCGGTATTACTAATCATTTTCGGTATCTCGTTTGGAATCGTCGACTTTTCTACTGTCGCCCCAACGATTAAGCTTGCTACCGATTATTTTAAAAATTACAGCATTGGGTTGGTAGTAGGGGGAATCTTCCTCAGTCACCAGATCGGTGCAGCGCTTGGGTCCTACTTACCGGGCTTGCTCTATGACATGACTGGAAACTACCAGCAGTCACTCATCTATGCGATCCTCGTCCTTATCGTAGCAGCGGTAATGAGCTTTATGCTTCCAAAACCGGAAAATGGGTAAAAGAAGATGAAATGAGGGAGATTTTTTGAATAAAAACGAGCATATCAGGAAGTTCGATAAACAGGCAAAAAAATATGAAAAAATGCAAAAGAAAGACCCGCTGGCGAGGTTCCGTAGATGGATCATTCCTGATGCAGAAGGGGAGGTCCTGGAGGTGGCAATCGGTACAGGATTGAACCTTCCCTTTTATAAAAATGTAACTGCGTTGACCGGGATCGATTTCAGTAGCGAAATGCTGGAGCCAGCAAGCAAGGTCACTGCAAGTTATTCTTTTCCAATCGAGTTGAAGCAAGCTGACGTTGAAACGGTTACGTTCGAAGAAAATCGCTTCGATACCATTGTTTCATCGCTGTCGTTTTGTTCATATGAAAAACCTGTCGAAGTGTTGAACAGATTCGGAAAATGGTGCAAACCGGATGGTAAAATCCTTATGCTTGAGCACGGGAAAAGCACGAATGGATTGCTAAGAGGGCTGCAGAAGGGGATTGATCCGCTTGCTTATAAAATGATCGGATGCCACCAGGATCGGGATATTCTCGGATATGTAGAAGCATCTGACCAACTGGAAGTAGTGAAAGTAGAAAGAGCTTTTGCGGGATTTTTTTATTTCATATGGGCAAGACCGAGGAAATAGAAAAGTGCTGACCGTTGAAGTCAGCACTATCCTAACACTTGAAGAAAGTATAAAATACTTTCTTCAGTATAAGTGCAACTAATGGCTCAGCCTACGCCTAAGGCTTGGCTTTACCAAGTTTTCTTTACCTACAGTTTTACATGCTGTGCTTTATGCCCTTTCTGACGAGCAGCCAATTTGCCGGGAAGCTGGTTGCTGTTCCGAGAAGCATTGCAATCTGCATCATGAACCAATATGTCATCGTATCTGGTTTTGGAGGTTGGGCAAATAAGTAAAAATGAACAATTGCCATCCAGCCGAACATCCCGATTTCAAAAGCGATCAATGCAAATGTATCAGCCTTTACCGATTGGATGAATCCTTTTCCCCAGCTCATCTTCTCTCCCATTTTCCGGCTCATCGGAACGATTGAAAAGACCTGAAAGAAGATCCCGAACAGATAAGCAAGGATGAATTCAACCGTGTAATGTGAAAAAAGGACAGAGCCCGCGATCGTCAAACCAGTCATTGTGACAATCGGAACACCGACTGCGTCACCGAAAGCACAGCCGCTTGAACAATGGCTCGTGGAAACGAAGACACCTTGCCAGCGCGGTTTATCTCCGTGCATATCTTTATGATCATCTTCATCACCATGCTCGTCATGTTGGTGTTCTTGATTAACACGTCCGATTTTCCAATAAGCCAAGATACCAAGAGGTCCCAAGTAAAGTCCGTTGATCGGCCACACGATATTCATGATTGCCATCGGTTGGGGTTTTTTTATGATATCGATCAAGATGAAAAGTGAAGATAAAATGCCAAGAATGACTGCGATATAGGAAATGACGGTTAATAGAATGACGGATCCCTCCTGTACAACAATATTACTCTCATAAAAAAATACCCCATTCAGGTAAAGGTTAAACGGCGTTTAAGGCCGCCTCTGAAGGAATCCTGTGAATAGCAACACATTTCATGAAGATAGAGACAACAATCGGAAAAATCGCGCCAAATGCAAAAAAAGACCTCCCCTCATCAAAAAAGATGAGAAGGGAGGCTGCTCGGTTTTACATTTGAAGAACGTACCAAAACTTTCTTCAACATAAGGACAACTATGGCTCGGCCAGCGCTAAGGCTTGGTTTTGCCACGTTTTCTTTACTTGGTTTGATCTTTATTATAATCATAATCGGAAGGGTCTACTGGCTTGAACCCTTTTGGTTTGTGGAAACGCAGCAAATCACTGTAAACAATCTTATCGGAGAGTTCAAGTTCTTTTCTTCCGAATTGTACGGCATCTTCACATTTTTTATTCTCTACGACTTTTTCGGTTTTGTTGTCGTAGCATTTATCACTGACTGAAGAATACTCTGGTGTGATTATATCACCGTTCCGGAATGGTACGATTTCATTGTGCTTAGGTGAGAGCATATCTGAACCGAAAGTGAGGAACGGTTTATCCTTGATTCCTAACAGATGCAATACTGTCGGCCGTACATCGATTTGCCCGCCGTATTCATGGACTTGTTTCCCTTTCACGCCTGGGACATGGATATAAAGCGGGACTTTTTGAAGCTGGGCGTTTTTATATGGTGTAATTGGTTCTCCAGTCACCTTTTCCATCGCTTCATTATGGTTGTTTGAAATTCCGTAATGGTCCCCATACATGACAATCATTGTATTCTCGTACAATCCAGCTTCCTTCAAATCATTGAAAAACTGCTCAAGCGCTTGGTCCATGTAATTGGCTGTCTGATAATAGCCATTTACGACATCATCTTCAGTTTCAGGTGTAGGAAATTCAACATCCCCATTATGCGTTTCGAATGGAAAATGATTCGACAATGTAATCATTTTCGCATGGAACGGCGGCTTCAAGTTTTTCAAATACGGAATGGATTCCTTGAAGAATGGTTTATCCTTCAATCCATAGTTGATGACGTTTTTACCGTTCATGTCATAATACGCCGAGTCAAAAAACTTCTCGATTCCATATGCTTTGTAAATTTGATCACGGTTCCAAAATGTCTTGTTATTCCCATGGAATGATGAGGTCGTGTAACCGTGCTGGTTTAATATCGCCGGCTGCGCCTGGTACGTATTTTGGGCCTTTTCCATGGATACAGCTCCACTAGGTAAAGGATAGAGGGAATTGGCCATCATGAATTCCGCATCGGATGTTTTCCCTTGACCAACCTGATGGAAAAAGTTATCGAAATAGAATGTATTCTGGTCGTTCGTCAGTTTATTCAAGAATGGCGTCACTTCTTGGCCGTTAATCTTTTCACCAATGATGAAGGTCTGTAAGGATTCCAACGAAATGTAAATGACATTCATATCTTTAGCAGCACCGAAATATTCCTCATTCGGTGGTGTTTCATTGGTTTTGATGAATTCCTTGGCATCCGATAGATCATCACTGCTTGCCATCGCTCTTTGCGTAGATGATTTTGCAGTTACAATGGCATCATAGATTTGATAATTGTATTGCCCGAGATATTTCACCAGATAGTTCCGATCGAAAGAACGTGTGAGCAATTGCGGTCGATCTATTTCTGCCAGGCCGAGATTTGTTGCGAAAATCAAAATAGCGGAAATGAAGACCAAACCGACTTTTTTCCTTGGAATCGGTGTATGGTGTGTTTTGACTTTGAATAAAACCAATCCAAGAAGAATGAACGTATCGATAAAATAAAAAACATCACTGAACTTCATCAATGCCATTGCACTGTCACCGAGTTCACCGGCACTATTCGTATGAAGTACTGTCGGTAATGTTATGAAATCATTGAAGAATCGGTAATAGGCTACATTTGCATATAAAAGGAACGACAATAGGAAGTTGATAAGGATCAACACCCAATTTCTGAGTTTCCCGTTCATCATTAATGCAATTCCGAAAAACAATAATGCTGAACTAATCGGATTGATCAGCAACAGAAAGGATTGTAATATATTTTTGATCCCTAATTCGAACTCGATTTGATATACCATATACGTTTTTAACCAAAACAATAGGACTGCTGTAAAAAATAACGAAAAGGGTTTACTAAAAAAGCTTTTCCAATCTTTATTCATTTGTTCCATACCTTTCACCTACTAGGATGATTTTTAAACCTTGGCTTTGTTACAGGTGATTTGATTAGAAATTTTGTTTCTCCGAAATTTTCGACACTCCTAGGGAAAGTCAACAATTTGAAGAACAGTGCCTAAATATTAATAAATAATACCAGCGCCGATTCGCTGTAAACGAACTGATGCGCATCATATAGTGAATTCGTATGGCAAGGTGGAAAAGAGAGGACATGGAAAAAATAAGAAACAAAAAAGGAGGACTCGAGGGGTCCTCCTTTTTTGTTTCTTATTCATTCCCATTTATCGATCGAGGTGACTTCCTGTTGGTTCAATCTTTGTAAAAGTTCCACAGCTTCTTCTTCGATGACAGTTTGTTCAAGGTGTTGTTTTTTCACAAACCCTTGATCGTACATGTGATGGAGCATTTGGTGAAGAGGATCGTAGTAATGATCGATGTTGAAGAGCCCAAGCGGTTTTAGGTGATAGCCGAGCTGATTCCACGTCATGACCTCAAACATTTCTTCCATCGTTCCTATTCCGCCCGGCAGTGCGATAAATGCATCTGCAAGTTCGTACATCAACGCTTTCCGTTCGTGCATCGTATCGACGATTTTCAGATCTGACAGCTCCAGATGATCGACTTGCTCATATATTTTTCGAGGAATGATTCCGGTCGCTTCCCCGCCGTTGATCATGACAGCATGGGCGAGTTTACCCATCAAACCAGAGTTACCACCGCCATAGATAAGCTTGATCTTATTCTCTGCCAGCAGACTCCCCAATTTTTTCACCTTTTCCCGATAGACCGGGCTGGTTCCGAAGCTGGATCCACAAAATACACAGATGGATGAAAACTTGTACATATCGCTTGTACCCCCTATAGCATTCTTATTCTTAAGGAAAAGAAAGAACAACAATTCAGCCTATACTTTTGAAATTCTTCAAGTTTGCCTATATATTATTTATAAGTGAACTAGACTAATCTTACACAAGAAAGGAACTTATTATGAAGCTATTGAATGAAATCTTGAACTATAATTCATCGTTCATTGAAGAAAAAGCGTATGAACCTTACAAGACATCAAACCTTCCAGATAAGCGTATGGTTGTCGTTTCATGTATGGACACGAGACTCGTGGAATTGCTGCCGCGCTCTATGAACCTGCGCAATGGTGATTTCAAATTGATTAAAAATGCTGGAGCGGTTATTTCCCATCCATTCGGAAGTGTGATGAGAAGTATACTCGTTGCGGTCTATGAGTTGAACGCCGATGAAGTGTTTGTGATCGGTCACCATCAATGCGGTATGAGCAGCATTGAACCTGAAAAAATGATCGGCCACTTTAAAGAGAGAGGGATCTCTGAAGACACGATCAATACGTTAAAGCATTCAGGACTTGATCTTGAAAAATGGTTGAGCGGCTTCAATAGTGTCGAAGAAAGCGTGCAAAACAGCGTCGATATGGTACGCAACCATCCATTGCTTCCAGATGATGTCCCCGTACATGGCCTGGTCATTGCACCAGATACAGGTAAACTTGATCTTGTCGTTGATGGATATGAGAGATGAATGATTTATAAGGCTGACCACTGATCTTTTTTGTGGCTCAGCCTTTTTCAATTGGTTGATCATGAAAAATCGACTCTTGCTAAGACTTGAATTTCACTGCAGACACGGTTCATCTTCGACCAGCGAGCGAATAAAATGGACAGAATCCCATTCTTTCTTTGAGATGTGCGTGATAGGGGATTTTTTCGGATACAATTGCTGGTTGATTTCTTCAATGGAAAACCCTTTTAGATGCAGTTGATTGATTTTTTCATTCGTTTCAATCAAATAATCCAATTTCATTTGAAGCATTTCTTTTCCGTTCGGAACATACCCGGCATGCGCACAAAACATTTCGTTAACATCATAGGAAAGCACCGTCCGGATCGAATCCATCAAGGTTGGTACAGATTCCTGCCACATACAGACTTTCGGCTTAGGTGTAACAAATAGATCTCCTGAAAAAAGAATTCCCGTTTCATGATTGAAAAAAGCGAGATGATCCCGTGAATGACCTGGAGTATGGATCGCTTCCCATATACGGTTATCTGACTGAACGCTCGTTCGAATCGGTCTAGCATGAAACGCTTTGCGTGGTCCCCAGAAGTCATGCCGATAGTCTGGATAAACGCCATCTCTTTTACAAAGTTCGATTGACATTGGATGGATGAACATTTCAGCACCCAGCTCCCTTTCAATCCAGTTCGCATTTCCCGTATGATCCTCATGGAAATGGGTAAGTGCGACCTTATTGATTTTTTTCGATTTCAAAAAAGGTAGAATTTCTTCCTGACAGCTGCTCGGTCCGGTATCGATCAACAATCCATCTACATAAAAAAGATAGTAATTCAAATACATTTGTCCGGCGGTAGCTTTCACATGGATGGTTTCTACATCTCCGTGCTTTGATTGCTTCATGTATGATCGTCTCCCTATTGTTGAATTAGCATATAGTACTCTTCAATAGCGGATCGAAAAATCCTTTTAATTGATTTAGCGGACACAGGAGACCTTATTTTGGTGGAAACGACAGGTTTAGTAAAATTCCCGGACACCAGAGACGTTATTTACCGAAATCACGAGGAAATCAATGGGGATTTACACAAATAAGGTCCGTGGTGTCCGTTAAATGTTGGGAAATCGCTTATATGCTACAAATAAGCGCTCTGGTGTCCGCTACGAGTCTATATAGGACAAAAATTCCATCAAAAGCATCAAAAATGCATAAAAACAAAAGGAAATCATATGTGTGTTTAGTAATTGGGAGATATATCGTAATTTTGAAAGAAAATAGCCTTTAACCAATTTGTATGGTATTATTTGATGCTTTACAGCTTCTAACGGACAGGAGTAATATTAGGGGCATCTCAATATAAAGTTCTTAATTCGTTAATCGCTGAATTCGTAATGAAGCGGGGGACCCGATCTTCATGTGGCGGAAACGTCACTTGGGGTGAATCCTTTGTTAGAAAGGTAGGGCGATTCTTTACGCCCGAACCCGACAGCTAACCTCGTAAGCGTTTGAAGAGAGGATGGTGAACTTGTGATCATAGAACGATGACCACAGGTATTTTACCTCTGTGGTTTTTTCTATGCTTAAATTTCAACATAGTCTATGGGGAAATGAAGCACTATAAGATTAACAGCTAAGAAGGGGTAATGGTCATGGCTACCAATCAGAAACAAATCGGTTTGATCGGTCTAGGAAACTTCGGAGGAAGCTTATGTAAAGAATTTGCGGAATTGAATGCTGACGTTCTAGCGATCGACAGGAATGCAGATAAAGTTGATGCCTATTCATCATTAGCAACACATACAGTGGTAGCTGACTCGACAGACGAAGGAGTCTTGAAATCACTAGGTGTCCGGAATTTCGATCTCGTCATCGTTTCGCTCGGAGATGACATCCAATCGAGCATATTGACGACTTTGGTTTTAAAAGAAATCGGCGTAAAAACGGTTTGGGCAAAAGCACAATCAAAATATCATCGCATGGTATTGGAGAAAATCGGGGCTGACAGGATCATCCATCCTGAGCGGGATATCGCAAAACGACTCGCTCATCATGTCGTCTCAGAAAAAATCATCGATTATATTGAATTGTCACCAGATCATAGTATTGTCGAAATAAGCGCTACCAAAAAAGTGAATGGAAAATCTCTAGCAGATCTAAGTATCCGATCAAAATATGGATGCACGATCGTCGGAATCAAAAAAGGGGTCGAAGTCATCATTTCTCCTGAGGCGGATGTACGGCTAGAGGAAGGAGATACGCTTATCGTCATAGGTAAGAACACAAACTTAAACCGATTTGAGGAGAAAGGATTGTAGATTATGGGGGGATTCATGACGAAGATCAAACTGACTCCACCGCAGTTTTTGGTCGTCGTATTCTTGTCATTCATCCTATTCGGAACATTACTATTGAAATTGCCATTTGCAAGTAATGAACCGATCAGTTGGACAGATGCCTTGTTTACATCGACATCTGCGATGACTGTGACAGGCCTGATTACGGTCGATACGGGAACAGCGTATACTGTTTTCGGTGAAGTTATCATCATGTTTCTGATTCAGCTTGGCGGGCTTGGAATCATGTCCTTTGCGATTTTGATTTTCATGATGATCGGGAAAAAAATCGGTATGAGGCAACGGATGTATGTGCAACAGGCACTGAACCAGACAACGATTGGCGGAGTCATTCTGCTCGTCAAAAGGCTTTTCATATTTTCAATCATCATCGAATCAATCGCTGTTGTCTTATTGACTCTGAGATGGGGACCCGAAATGGGATGGGGACAAGGCTTGTATGCGAGTGTTTTCCATGCCATCTCAGCTTTTAATAATGCAGGTTTTTCAATCTGGTCGGATAGTTTGATGGGGTATGTCGGAGATCCAGTCGTCAATATCATCATCACCTTTTTATTCATTACAGGCGGGATCGGTTTCACTGTGTTGTCGGATCTTTGGGCAAAGCGTGAATTCCGCCATTTAAGTCTTCATTCGAAGCTGATGCTCATCGGTTCACTCATCATCAATGTGATCGCTTTTTTGATCATTTTCATTTTCGAGTTCAATAATCCAGCTACTCTTGGACCGATGGCAACTGGTGAAAAAATTTTCGCAGCATACTTCCAGGCTGTCACCCCACGCACAGCGGGATTCAATACATTGGATATCGGCAGTATGGAAGATCCTTCGATCATCATGATGCTGCTTCTCATGTTCGTAGGTGGCGGAAGTGCTTCAACAGCCGGGGGGATCAAGCTTACGACCTTCCTGATCATCTGTTTTGCGGTTTTCACATTTTTGAAGGGGAAGTATGAGATCGTCATCATGCGTAAAACGATCGATCCTCATCTTCTAGTAAAAGCGTTAGCGATTTCAACGATTGGTCTTACATTTATTTTTACAGCAATCCTCTTGTTAAGTATCACGGAAAAAGAAGCACCGATCCTGACTGTCATCTTTGAAGTGTTTTCAGCTTTCGGCACTGTCGGCTTATCAATGGGATTGACCTTCAAGCTTACAGTGATCGGTAAGCTAGTGATCATTTTCATGATGTTTATCGGAAAGATCGGCCCGTTGACGTTAGCATTCTCATTAGCTCGACAAAGTGTTGAGAATATACGATATCCGAAAGAAGATATTCTCGCTGGTTGATACAAGTGATATGAGACTTTTGGATTAGTTAACTTTCCAACTTACTCAAATATCCTTTAAGGAACGAAAGGCACTGTTCAAATAGGCAGTGTCTTTTTTGTGTGCGAAGAAATTTCCGCACTTAACGGGGACTTTTGAATTAAAGAAAATAAATGATATGACGAGCAATTAAATGAGAATAGTTCTCAAGTATTATTGACGATGATAATCATTTTCAATTAGTGTGGTTGTATCGCAAATGAAAATCATTATCAATAAGCATCACAAAAAGAAAGGAAGATTCATATGACAGTAAAAGAGAATACATCCAATAGATTTTTATTAGCACAACAGGAGCGCCGTGAGTCGAATGCGCGGTCTTATCCCCGAAGGATCCCGATTGCGATTGAAGAGGCGGAAGGTATTTTCGTCACGGATGTCGAGGGGAAACGATATTACGATTGTCTCGCTGGTGCAGGAACGCTTGCACTCGGGCATAACCATCCGATTGTCATTGAAGCGATGGAACAGGTGATCCGGGATAAGCGACCGTTACATACATTGGATCTCACGACACCTGTAAAAGAGGAATTCGTCAATGAAATCTTTTCCTCACTTCCTGATCCTTTGAAAGATCGTGCAAAAATTCAATTCTGTGGTCCGACGGGCGGAGATGCGATTGAAGCAGCCTTGAAACTCGTGAAAACGGCGACTGGCAGAAGCTCGATTTTAACTTTCCATGGTGGTTATCATGGGTCGACGCATGGGACTATGGCGATCAGTGGGAATCTTGGTCCGAAAGAACGTGTTCAAGGTTTGATGCCGGATGTGCACTTCCTCCCTTACCCTTACACGTACCGTTGTCCTTTCGGGTTCAAAGGGGAAGAGGGGCATGAAATCAGCAGCCAATACATCGAAAATCTTCTCGATGATCCGGAAAGCGGAATTCTACCACCAGCAGCTATGATTCTAGAAGTTGTCCAGGGGGAAGGCGGATCGGTCCCAGCTCCAATCGAGTGGCTTCAGGAAATGCGCAGGATCACAAAAGAACGTGGCATTCCTTTGATCATTGATGAAATTCAAACAGGGATCGGCCGTACAGGTAAATTCTTCGCTTTCGAACATGCTGGTATCGTGCCGGATGTTGTCGTCCTTTCTAAAGCGATCGGTGGCAGCCTTCCGTTGTCCGTCGTCATCTATGAGGAGAGTCTGGATCAATGGGGACCAGGTGCACATATCGGGACGTTCAGAGGGAATCAGATGGCGATGGCAGCAGGAACGGCAACGCTCCAATACATCAAAGAAAACAATCTATCTGAGCATGCTGACCGAATGGGGGACAAACTTCAAGCTGAGCTTAAAAACCTGCAGATCGACTACAAAGAAATTGGAGACGTCAGGGGACGCGGGCTGATGCTTGGTGTCGAAATGGTCGCCTCTGAGAAGACTCAGGCATCGAATGGAAGTTACCCAGCAGCTCCGGAGCTAGCAAGTAACATCCAGCGTGCGTGCTTCGATCGGGGATTGATTCTTGAGGTCGGTGGCCGTCATGGCGCTGTTGTCCGTATCCTTCCTCCGCTGATCATCACTGAACAACAGGTTGATGAAGTGGCGGCGATTTTTAAAGATGCTGTAACGGCAGTTTTGGGACAACGGTGATGCCGGATGATTACAAAAGTGATCAAACCTACAGCATTGCAAATGGAAGAAACGCCTGAGCAAAGCACGAACGATTTCAACTCCTTCTTTTTCCATGGCGGAGAAGAAGGGGTAGCAGCCTATCACCATGCAAGTCAGCTGGTGACAGAGAAACTGACGGAAGTGTTCTCGGATTTATCGAAACCCTACATCGGAAAAACACCCGACAAAATCAAAGAGGAAGTCAGAAGACTCCAGCTTGCAACAGAAAACGGAGAAACCTTGTATGAACTGCTCGAGGAAATCCAGGAACCACTTCTAAAAAGCAATATCAACATTAGTAATCCGAAAAGCATCGCGCATTTGCACTGTCCGCCACTCCTTCCGTCTCTTGCGGCTGAAATGATTATCACCGTCTTCAACCAATCAATGGATTCGTGGGATCAAAGTACAGCGGCCACCTATCTGGAGAATGAGCTGATCCGCTGGCTCCTGCCGAAGTTTGGTTATGGAAAACAGGCTGATGGGACGTTTACGAGCGGCGGTACACAATCGAATTACATGGGATTGCTGCTTGCGCGGGACCATTATTGTTGGGAACGCTGGAACCATAATGTCCAAAAAGATGGGTTGCACTCACAATCCAATAAGCTGCGGATCCTTTGTTCTGAGCATGCTCATTTTACCGTAAAGAAATCAGCATCCCAGCTAGGTTTAGGGGAAAATGCAGTGATTGTCGTCAACACGGAAGAGCACCATCAGATGAGTATAGATGACTTGGAAGAAAAATTGGAGCAGCTTGAAAGTGACGGATTATTGCCTTTCGCAGTCGTGGCTACCTGTGGAACAACTGATTTCGGCAGCATAGATCCCATGAAAGAATCAGCGCAACTTGCGAAACAACATGGACTTTGGTTCCACGTCGATGCCGCTTATGGTGGCGCATTGATCCTGAGTCGAAGTCATTATCATAGGCTGGCAGGGATTGAAGCAGCGGACTCGGTCACAGTCGATTTTCACAAGCTTTTTTATCAGCCGATCAGCTGTGGGGCATTCTTAGTAAAGGATAAAAAGTCATTCCGGTACATTCAACATCATGCCGATTACTTGAACCCGAGTGGGGATGAAGAAGATGGCATGCTGCACCTTGTTACGAAATCGACGCAGACGACACGACGCTTCGATGCTTTGAAATTAATGATGTCGTTACGGATGGTCGGGACGAAAAGGTTTGGCGAAATGATTGATCATACATTCAGGCTTGCACATGCGGCCGCTCAGGAGCTTCACCATCGAGCGGACTTCACAGTTCTGAATCGGAAGCCAGTCTTGAATGCTGTCGTATTCCGGTATGAACCGATCTCGGACGGGTTAATCGACCTGGACTTACTCAATAAGAACATCCAAAAAGAACTGCTTGAAAGTGGTGAAGCAATCATGGCGAAAACCACCGTCGATGGAAAGACGTATTTGAAATTCACATTGTTGAATCCTCGCACGACAATGAAGGATATCAAAGAGATTCTTACATTGATTGAACAATACGGAAAAATGCAAACAAGTAAATGGGGGATGAACCATTGAAAAACCATAAAACGATTGCTGAACAAGCTACCATGCAAAGTTTTCTGAACTGCTACCTGAGAGAAACAAGGAATTTTGAGGAGATTGAAAATGAACGGGGAGATCACTTAACTGACCAACAAATTGACAGGACGATTAAATGCGTTCTGCAAAACCAGGCGATAGAAGTGATCATTCCCGTCCGATATTGGTCTTTGACTGGGCGCCATCTGTTCGCCTTTCCAATCTTTTATCGAAGCAGCGGGAGTCAGTCGTTGAATCAGTTGGACTACATCACACTCGTTTCCTTGATCACGAAGGAGCTGTTGATTGAACAGAATCGCGAAGATGCAGAAGATGAATTCATGCTGCGGGTGATTTTAAGCTGCCGTAACGTAACCAAATATATCGAAGGACGAGTGAAAGATTCTGTACGTTTAACTGATGCGAGCTTTTCCTATATCGAAGCGGAACAATCCCTGTTGTTCGGACACTTGATGCACCCGACTTCTAAAAGCAAACAAGGCATTACTGAAGAAGAGGAACATCTCTATTCGCCTGAGTTGAAAGGGGAATTCCAGCTGCATTATTTCAGGGCCGATCCATCGATTGTCGTTCAGGATTCCAGCTTGGAAAAAAGTGCTGCCGCCATCGTAAGAGAGGAATTGGAAGAATCCGGGCAATCAAATCGCCAGGGAGACAAGGAGGATGTCTTCTTACCAGCCCACCCATTACAGGCGAAGCATCTGATCGAACGTGAAGATGTTCAATCATTGATTGCAAAAGGATTGCTTGCATACCTCGGTCCGATGGGCAAGAAATTTACAGCAACCTCATCATTCCGCACGGTTTACAGCAAGGAATCGAAATATATGTTCAAGTTTTCTGTACCGATCAAAATTACGAACTCTTTGCGTGTCAGCCAGAAAAAAGAACTTGACCGGGGTGTGGAGGTTTCAAGACTGGTAGATTCGAAGGTCGGGCAGGATTTATGGGAACGTTTTGATAGGTTCCATATCATAGAGGATCCAGCTTACTTAAATCTTGACCTGGACGGGGATTCTACCGGTTTCGAGGTCATCATCCGGGAAAACCCATTTTACGAGAATGATAAGGATGCCAGTCTGATCGCCGGTCTCTGCCAGGATCATCCATATGGCGGGAAGACAAGAATCCAGGCAGTCATCGAAGACCTTGCACACCAGGAAGGAAGACGTACAGAAGATGTGAGTTTGGAGTGGTTCGACCGATATCTCTCAATCTCGCTCGATCCGATTCTATGGCTCTATGAAACGTATGGGATTGCACTCGAAGCGCATCAACAGAATTCAGTGCTCAAACTGGACGGCGGTTATCCTGACACGTTCTATTATCGCGATAACCAGGGCTATTATTATAGTGAATCGAAGGCGGATCTGCTTGTCACCCAGCTTCCGGATCTGAATCGTAAAAGCAATACGATCTGCAGTGATGAAGTGGCAGAAGAACGTCTCCGTTACTATTTCTTCATCAACCATCTGTTCGGACTCATCAACGGGTTCGGTGTAAGCGGATTGATTACAGAGGAAAAGCTCTTGCGGCTCCTTAGATCGAGACTGGAAAAACACCTGGAAAAAGGGACGACTGTCGGTTTGATCGATAGTCTGATCAATGTGCCTGTCTTACCTTGTAAAGCGAATCTGTTGACTCGTTTTCACGATATGGATGAGCTTGTGGGTTCATTGGAGACACAATCAGTTTATACGATGATTCGAAATCCGATCGGACAAGAGGTGGGACTGGTTTATGGAAAATAGCTACAACCTTTACGACAAGAGAATCGAAAAGCGTATATCGTTTGAAACAGTTGACTATGACCGAGACCTCAACCGGATTCATAAGTGGATGAATAAAGAGCATGTCATCCCTTTCTGGCAGTTGAATCATCCGATCGATAAATTCGCAGCTCATTTACGGAAAGCATTGGATGATGACCATCAAACCCTTTATCTAGGGAAAATGGATGATGTTCCGATGAGCTATTGGGAAGCGTATTGGGTCAAAGGCGATGTCGTAGAAAAATGCTATGAAGCGGAAGCGTTCGATCAAGGCATCCATCTGTTGATCGGAGAGCCTGATTACCTTGGTAAAGGGTACGCCCTTCCTTTACTTCAAGCGATGGTCGATTTCCAGTTCCAAGTACCTGAAACGAAAAAGGTCATCGCTGAGCCGGACATCCGCAATGAAAAAATGATCCATGTGTTTGAACAATGTGGATTCGAACGTGTAAAACCGATTGAATTACCTGACAAAACAGGATTGTTGATGTTTTGCCATCGAGACGTTTTTGAGAGGAGGCTCAAACAGCATGACAGAAACAGTAGAAAAATCAAAACCTATTCATGATGTCATCGGAATCGGGATCGGTCCGTTCAACCTGGGTATGGCTGCACTTTTAGAAGAGGTTCCTGAAATTGACGGACTGTTTTTTGAAAAGAAGAATGAATTCAATTGGCATCCTGGCATGTTGATTGACGGCACAACCCTTCAGGTCCCTTTCTTTGCTGATCTTGTCAGCATGGCAGATGTACGGAGTAAATACAGCTTCCTGCATTACCTACAAGAGCATGATCGGATGTATCACTTTTATTTCCTTGAGAAGTTCCACATCCCACGGAAAGAATACAACCATTATTGCCGGTGGGTGGCGGATCAACTGGATAACTGCCTATTTGGAAGAACCGTGGAACAAGTCCGAACGCTCGAACAAAATGGAGAGCAGATGTATGAAGTCGACGTTTTAAATACTAGCGAACAATCAATTGAGACGTACTACACAAGGCACTTACTGCTCGGAATCGGCACTTCGCCATCTGTTCCGTCCTTCATGAAAGAGCACCTTGGGGAAAGCGTCTTCCATTCTTCAGAATTTTTAAAGCATAAGGAACGTTGCCTTGAAGCTGAATCTGTTACGGTGATCGGCTCGGGGCAGAGTGCAGCAGAGGTGTTCTATGCTCTGGCGAAAGAGCAAGAACAAGCTGGTTATTCCTTGGATTGGTTCACACGTTCGAAGGGCTTCTTCCCAATGGAATACTCCAAGCTTGGTCTCGAATATTTCTCCCCGGATTATACCGATTTCTTTTACAAGCTTCCGCAATATAAAAAGGACCGGTTGATTGCAGAACAGGACCTCTTATACAAAGGGATCAGTACAGAGACGATCACCGATATCTATGACCTTCTTTATGAGCGGACCGTCGGTGGGGAGAAACCGGAAATCCGGCTGCAGGCGATGACGGAAGCGTCCGATCTCCAACGATCAGATGACGGATGGGAACTCGAGCTGATCCATCGCTTGACAGAAGAAACAATTACGAAAAGAACCGGCGTTGTCATACTCGGAACAGGCTACCAACCGACTATTCCCGGTTTCCTGGATGGTATTGATCGTTTGATCGACTGGGATGATGTCGGTCGCTATCAGGTCCAAGAAAACTATGAATTGAAAATGAAGCAACCGATGCGCAACAAGATTTTCATACAGAATGGTGAGCTGCACACACATGGTGTCGGGGCACCGGACCTCGGATTGGGTGCTCATCGCAATGCGGTCATCATCAATTCCATGGCCGGTCGGGAAGTGTATCCAGTCAGGACGAAAAATGTGTTCCAGACATTCGGAATGGAAACATCATGTATGCCAGCCAGCGTTTAAACACATTCATCCTGTTCAGTTGCATCTTTCTGTTTGTCGGAACGGAAGTCTTATTATCGCCGTTCTATCCGCAATTCTTTGAAAAAGTATTCGGAATAGAGGACTTGAGCTTCACAGGAATGTACGTGTTTTTATGCAGGTTGACCGTCGTACTTATTTCACCGATCTGGGGCTTGCTTTCAAAAAGGTATGACGCCAAACGGCTGTTGCTGATCGGCCAAACCGGAACGGCAATCGCGTGTGTACTCATGGCGACGTCACAGACTGAACAGCAATTTCTTGTCTTCTCGATCTGCCTGTTGTTTTTTAAAAGCAGTTACCTTTTGTTGTACACGATTTTGCTCCAGCATGCCGGAAAAGGCAGAAAACGTGTGACAGGGCTGTACCATGCTGTTTTTCAATCGTCCGTGATTGTGGCGACACTTGCGAGCAGCTGGGTGATCCAGCTCGATGATCCACTCATCGTTTTCTGGTGGGCGGCAGCGTTGGATGCTGTACAGGCGATCGTATGCTTTTTCATCTTTAAAAGGTTGAGAGCGTATGTTGCAGTACCGCAAGACTTGGATACAACAAATAACCGCGTGGGCAGTTTCGGTTTTCTTATGAAGATGGCGCTCATCATTTTCACGCTCCATTTTTCAGTGACACTCATCCGGCCATTTTTCACGTTATTTTCAGAACGGGAGCTGCATACTTCGGTATTCACGAGCAGCTTGCTGTTCTTGGTTCCGAGTCTTATGGCCGTGGTTGCGGCACCGTTGATCATGAAGTGCAGGTCTGAAAAGCTGCCGTACTTTTATAAAATCGCTGGCATCACGCTGGTCATCAGCCTGTTGGTTCAAGGATTCGTGGTGACGATACCCGCGTTCATCCTTTTCAGGTGTCTGTTCGGATTGTCGTTGGCAATCTGTCAGGCGAGCCTGGAAATCGTCCTTTTTCAGCGTGGCGGGAACGTGCACTATCAGTATGGTATCGTGTCTGCCTTTCAAAATATGGGGCTATTGCTTGCGCCGTTAAGTGCGACTTATCTTGTGGAAAGCCATTCGCTGCAACACCCCTTTATTTTTGCAGGTGTGGCGGCTGCCTTTCATTTAGTTCTCGTTTTGCTGACGATTTATAGCAAAGCAGGTGTACAGGAGGAAAAAAGGATAGCAAAAGAGGTAAATCATCGAAATGTTGGATGAATCACGAATGAAAGTAGGGATAACATGTTATACAGCAAGGAAGTTGAACGTGTCTTGAACGAAAAGAAATGGCTAGAGGCAAATCAACATCTGCTTGCAAAGATGTTAGCAGAGTATACGTATGAGGATATGATCCAACCCGAAGTGATCGGGGAGGAGGGTGTTTGGAAAAAGTACGAGCTGCCTGTATCTAAGGATAAAACGTATCGGTTCAACGCACAGCCGCGAATGTTCGACAGTCTGGACGTAGATGCGGCATCGATCGAAGTCACTGTGGATGGATCCAGGACAGGTGCAAAGAATGCAATCGAGTTTTTACTCGATATCCAGCCGAAGATCGGGATGTCTGCTGAAACAGCTGGACATCTGATCAAGGAATTGAACCATACCTTAGTAGCAGATGCGCATCTTCTTGCGAAGGATTCAAAAACTTCCGATGAATTGGTGGATGAAGATTACAGCATTATTGAAGGTGAGATGAGCGGTCACCCCTGGATTACATACAACAAAGGGCGGATCGGGTTCGGCTATGATGATTATCTCGCATTCGCACCTGAAAACCAACAGGAATTGAAACTGCTATGGATTGCCGTCCACAAGGAAAGTGCCACCTTCCAATCTGTTGAAGGACTTGCTATTGAAAATGTGCTGGCAGATGAGTTGGATGAAGCGGAAGTTGAGCGTTTTGAGAATGTGCTCGCGGATAAAGGATTGAAGAAGGCGGACTATTTCCTCATGCCGATCCATGAGTGGCAATGGAAGAATGTCATCATCCAAACCTTTGCAGAGGAGCTCGCTAAGAATCGCATTGTGGCGTTAGGTGTGGGGGATGATGTGTATTTGCCACAGCAATCGATCCGGACGTTCGCAAATCAAACAGACAAGAAGAAGCATCATGTAAAAGTGCCGATGAGCATACTGAACACGCTCGTCTATCGGGGCCTTCCGTCAGAGCGGACGTTGATTGCACCGAAAATTACCGAGTTCATCAAAGGCATCTATGAAAAGGACGCATTTTTAAAAGACGAATGTCGGGTGATTCTGCCTGGAGAGATTGCGAGTATCAACTATGGTCATCCTCAATTTGAAGCGTTGAAGCATGCCCCTTATCAATACTTGGAGATGCTTGGGGTCATATGGCGTGAAAGCATTTATACGTATTTGGAAGATGGTGAACAGGCGATTACACTTGCGGCGCTCACTCATGTTGATAAAAACGGAAAGCCGTTCGTACAGAGCTTGATTGAGTCTTCCGGTTTAACGGCGGAAGAATGGATGAAAGATTTCTTCAAGACGGTTATGAATCCACTGCTTCATTATTTGTATCAATACGGCACGGTATTTTCACCGCACGGGCAGAATACGATTCTTGTGTTGAAGGATCATAAGCCGCATCGGTTGGCGGTGAAGGATTTCGTCGATGACGTCAATATCAGTGATCAGCCATTTGAAGAGCTTTCTGTTTTGAGCGATGATCTAAAGGCGGTATTAAGAAGCGAGCCGCCTGAAGGTTTGACGCAGTTCATTTTCACAGGCCTGTTCATCTGTCATTTGCGCTATTTATCAAATGTGCTCGTCCGTAATGGATTGATGGAAGAAAGGCAGTTCTGGGGGCTTCTTGCACAATCGATCCATGTGTACCAGGCAAGGTTTCCGGAATTAGAGGAGCGTTTCCGTTTGTTCGACTTCTTCAATCCTCAGTTGACGAAGCTGTGCCTGAACCGGAACCGCATGGTCGACTACGGATATGCGGAAGGTGATGATCGTCCGCACGCATCCGAATACGGCAAAGTGAACAACGCCCTTGGGCAATATCAGTTGATTGACAAATAAGTGAAGAAACCACTTTCTGTTTGGAGGTGGTTTTTCCATTTAAATTAAATACCGTTATGCCTAGGGTTTTATTGATGTATCTGAAAAATGTGAACGTGAATATTAACGGACACCAGAGACCTTATTTGCTTCCGATTGCCCTAGTTTCAAAAACTAACGGACACCAGAGACCTTATTTGTTCTAATGTCATAAGAATCAGTCCCAATTGTGCAAAATAACGGCTCTCATGTCCGTTAGGATTCAGAGTTGGAGGTTTTTCCTCAAGGGAGTGCAATTCTTTTGCGAATTTTGGGAAGTCATACGTTCCATTCTACTGCTCCAAATGTTTCTTCAACACGATTTTACGGTACATGCCGTTCATCATCACCGGTTTATCCTCTATTTTCATCATCGTATGGTTATTTTTCTGAAATACATCTTCAAAGTCTACGCCAATATCGGTTCCGAGTGCTGAAATGATGGGGCGGATCAACTTTTTCCCGAACGATAACTTTCCATCAGGAGGAGTGAATTTATCGAAAATGATCAACTCACCGTTCTTGTTTAGCACACGCTCCATTTCTCGTAAACAAGCGCCAGGATCCGGAACGACTGATAGAATCAAACTCGCGACGACATAATCGAATGTCTCTTCTTCAAAAGAAAGATTCTGAGCATCCATTTCTAAAAACCGGATGTCGTTGTCCTTGAATTTGACTTCAGCCTTTTTCAACATATCTCGCGAATAATCCACAGCCGTGATATCCAAATGGCCCAGCTCAATCAACTCTAAATCAGCACCCGTTCCTACTCCGACAAAAAGAACGGTGGATCCACCACGAAAAGGGGCATCACCAAAAACATTCAAACGAGCTCTACGAAACATTCCAGCATTGAAGACCGAATCATAGATTGGCGAAGCAGCTTTATAGATGATCTTATTCCATGAATTGTTCATTTCATTTTCCTACTCTCAATCTTCTTTTCTATATATACCTCATATTACCATATTTTGGTATCATGGGGATAGAGTATCTTTTAAGATGAGGGAGGCGGCAAAATTGAATATGCGTCCACAGTGGCTTTCGACGTTCGGGGAAATGTGTGAGTGGGTCAGTTCTTTACGCAGTACACCAGGTGAATTATGGCTTAAGCCGATTAAGGAAGGGAAATGGTCGATCGGTGAAATAATCAGCCACTTCTATTTTTGGGATCGATTCATCTATACTGAAAGACTATTAAAATTAGAAAGCAACGACTTCAAAAGAGCTGATGTAGAGGAGATGCACAAAAATGCTGGGGATTACGCAAGATCCGGGATAAGCAGGGAGGAGCTCATCTCGATGTTCATTCAGTCCCGAAAAGAGATCTGTCTTTTCATTCAAGGTTTGCCTCGCGAGCAACTGGAAGCTCCGTTCAAGATTGGAGAGAATTCGATTACAATCAAGGGATATATTGAGGGGATGATCGAGCACGATCTGCATCATAAAAAGCAAATTGAAGATTTTTTAACCCGTGAGCTTTAAAAAACCGAGGAGTAGAACATGAAAGCATGTTTAAGTACTTGCCTCATTCTTTTCCTTATAGTTACGATTTTTTATTCGCCTGCACTTTTCCAAGAGGGGAATCCGATACTGATTCTTTTGGTGATGATCATATTAGAACAATCGGACAAAGACTACATACAGTTTGCTGAAACGGAAACGCATATTCGTTACAGCCTTAATGAGCGGGAAAGCCCACTCCTTTAGGGGTGGGATGGGAGCGAATAAATCATTCTTTTCTTCTTTTGATACGAACTCACGTTTGGTATAATGTGGATATAGGCACACAAAAAGAACCAAAACAACGGGATGTCGAAGAACAAAAAACGAGGGGGTAAACATGTCACAGACGGTCACGGTCCAAGTGAAACTGTTGCCTAATCAAAATCAAAGTGATTTATTGAGTCGCTCGAGCACCACGTATAT
>NZ_JBQQCL010000007.1:0-223381 GCF_052246725.1 Pseudalkalibacillus sp. R45
GATCCATATCCAAGATTGCCAGATAAATACTCGGTGACAAGCTTTATTTTAAATTCCTCGCTGTATTTAGCCATAAAAACACCCCCGAAAGTCAGATTTTCTACTCTAACTTTCGGGGGTAAGTACCGAATTTACTTGCGGTTTTAGTTTAGGCTCTTTTCTAAAAGATTGTTGCTTTTGAGTCATTTTTAAAAATCATCATGTGCAAGTTGATTGGAGAGCAAGGTGCGAGACTCCTGCGGGATCAGCGTGCCTACTACATGAATAATCTCCTCGCAAGGCATGCGACGAGGAAGCTCGCTTCGACAGGACTTTCTTGTAGACGCAGGAGCACAAATGCTTCCTTGAAAAGGAGACTCCTGTGGTCGCAAGGCGACGAGTGGGCTCACCGCACGCCCCGCGGAAAGCGAGCATCCTGGAACGGAAATCAACGACTTTTAAAGAAAACTTGGCTAGACCAAGCCTTTTGTAGGTCGAGCCTTAGCTGCCCTTATACTGAAGAAAGTATTTTATACTTTCTTTAAGTGCAAGAGCAACAAAGTTTGCGAAAACAGCCTTAGTTTATTTACCACCAATTCACATGTAAAAATGGAAGACGAAATTCAAGATGAATAACGAGGCCATCACATACATGGTTCTTGGTACTTGTTTAAATTGTCCGACTGCCATTTTGATGATCGGGTAGACGATAAATCCGAATGCGAGTCCGTCAACAATGCTATAGGTTAACGGAATCAACGCAATGATCATGAAAGCTGGGAAGCTTTCTGTAAAGTCATCTAGTGGAATGTATCGAATCGATTGCATCATGACACCACCGATAATGATCAGAATCGGTGCAATTGCAGCGTCTGGTATACCGGTAAGGACGGGTATTGCGAATATTGAAAAGATGAATAACAAACCTGTAACAACTGTTGTTAAACCTGTCCGCCCGCCTTCAGCAATTCCTGAAGCACTTTCTGCTGTTGAAATCGTCGGACTTGTCCCGAAGAATCCAGATAAAACACTTGAAAAAGCACTTGATTGGAACGATCGATCAAACTTCTCTGTGTCTGGCAACATCCCATACAACAAGCCCATATTTTCTACGATCAATATGAGTGCAAGCGAAAACGAGGCAATCCAGAACTTTGTTGTCATCCAACTCGAAAGATCCGCGTTGAAAATCAACAACACCGATTCTTCGCCAGCGGCCTTTGATTCAGGGGTCAGCCCGAAAACATAAGCTGCTATCGTGATGATAATGACTGAAAGGATAAATCCTCCTTTAATTCTCTTGACAAACAATGTCAGGCAGATTAACAGTCCTGCCAGTGCCAACAGAGTAGATGGTTCGCTCAGATCGCCTAGTTTTACAAATGTATCCGGACTTTTCTCAACAATACCAGCTTTTTGTAAACCGATAAATGCGAGGAACAACCCAATACCGACTGTAATTCCATGCTTTAGTGAGTCGGGCACAGAACGTGACAATAATGACTTGATCGGTGTAAATGCTGCGATACAGAAAAGTATACCTGCCATTACAACTGCGCCAAGTCCTTCCTGCCAGCTTAAACCCATCCCCTCAACAATCGTGTAGGTGAAAAAGGCATTAACACCCATTCCTGGAGATAATATAATTGGTGCATTAGCATATAAACCAATGAAAATACACGAAATGATACTGACGAGTATTGTTGCCATTAAAGCTCCATAATATGGGATTCCAGCATCAGCCAGAATTAATGGATTGACGATAATAATATAACTTATCGTAAAAAAAGAGGTAATCCCCGCAATCAGTTCCTTTTGCATCGTTGTTCCATGCTTAGACAACTGGAACCAATTTTCAATAAGTTGTTTCATCAATAACCTTTCTTTCTGAAATGATCCCTCTCCCACCCATGACATAATAGATATGCCACGATTGTTAATTATAGCGGATTTTTTAAGAGTTTCAAGTAAACATGATATAATAATTCTTAGATAGACCATGAAATAACTGTTGAGGAGTGACCCATGGAACAAGTCAAACAACACAAAAAAGAAAGTCTCCCACACTTAATTTATCGATATGGAATGATCATTCTTGGAGCAGGCCTTGCAGCACTCTCAATCGAAATGTTTTTGATCCCTAACCAAATCATTGACGGGGGCATCATCGGCGTCTCGTTGATTTTGGATTACCTGACCCCATTGAACTTTGCCATCTTAGTCATCGTTTTAAACCTTCCATTCATGTATTCGGGTTATAAACAGATTGGAAAGACATTTGCGATATCTTCCCTTGTAGGTATTGTGTTTTTAGCGATATTTGAGACCCAACTGCACCATTTTGAGCCTTTTACAAATGAGCTGATCCTCGCTACGGTATTTGGAGGATTAACCCTGGGAGTTGGAGTAGGTCTTGTCATCCGTCACGGGGGTTCCTTAGACGGTACGGAGATTTTTTCAATACTGATTACGAAGAAAATCCCTTTTTCAATTGGTGAAATTGTTATGTTTTTGAACATTTTCGTATTTGCCTGGGCAGGTTTCGTATTCGGTCCTGAACGCGCAATGTATTCGATCCTTACATACTATATTGCCTTTAAAACGATTGACACGGTCATCCAGGGTCTTGATGAAACCAAAGCGGTCTTGATCGTTTCAGACCACTATGAGGAGATTTCAAGCGCGATTCTTGACCGCTTAGGACGAGGTACTACGAAGTTGATGGGGAAAGGCGGTTATACAGACGCCCAAAAAGAAGTGATCTATGCAGTAATTACAAGGCTAGAAGTAACCAAGCTTAAGAACATTGTACATGATATTGATAAACAAGCTTTCATAACAATCATGAATACACAGGAAACGAAAGGGGCTAAATTCAAGTCTCCGATCCATTAACAATTGAACTGTAAAATAATGTATAAAACACCTTAACTGCTTGTTTTCTGCATCCTTATTGTCTATGATAAAAGGCGTGTGCCAAAATACCTAGACGGTGGGGTGTTTTTATTGTTTAGAAACAAACGCTTCTTATCTATTTCAGCAATCATACTATCGCTTATCATAGCGATTTCCTATACACTTCTACAAAATCATGAACTGAAGCGAGACTTGAAGAAGGAAAAACAACAATCGCAAATGTTAGAGGCTGAACAAGATTATAAACAGATGATTTCTTTTTATAAGCAAAAAAGCCAGGGCGGTAAACCGAAAGCAAGCGGTTATGAAATGATGGTAGAGTCCAAAAAGCTTGCAAAGCAATTTACAAAAGCAAGTGATGGAAGATTCAAGGAAGAGTGGGGACGTTTTCTTGTAAGGGAATCAATGAAGAAAGATATCGATCCTTATATCGTGTATGAATTATTGCGTGTAGAGACAGGGAATCAATTCGATCCTAAAGCAGTAGGACCGGAAACCAAATATGGGCGAGCTTACGGGATGGCTCAGTTCATGGAAAACACAGCGCCATGGATCTCAGAAATGGCTGGACTTGAATATAAGAGTAAAGAGCAGTTATTTGATCCGTTTTACTCGATTCAGCTTGCAATCGTCTATCTAGATTACCTGCATTCCAAATATGCTGATTGGGATAAAGCACTTACTGCTTATCACCGTGGCATATATGGAATGGAAAAATACATTCAGGAAAAAGGACATGCAAAAAGCTGGTATGCTGAAGAAATACAACAAAAAGCGAAAGAACAGGAATTATTAGCTGTTACAAATTAGTGATATTGGAGAGGCTGACTATAACATCAGTCTCTTTTTTTACTTCCAAAATTGTATTGGATTTGACCAAGTTTCTTTACAAATGAGATATTTCAGATATACTTAATAAAGTAAATCGGAATCATTCCTAATTTCATTCAATATGTTTTTTGAAAGGGGATTGCGATGAAATCATCTATCGTATCCATAGAAAACGTTACATTCAACTATCAAGAGCGTAAAGTTCTTGAAAATATAAATCTGGATGTCCCTGAGGGATCTTTCCTTGCGTTGCTCGGACCGAACGGATCTGGTAAATCGACGCTTATTAAGATGATCCTTGGGCTTCTACCATTACAGCAAGGTTCGATTTTTTTATTTGGTCAAAACGTGAAGAAATTCAAGAACTGGCCCAAAATCGGATATGTATCCCAAAAAGCGAACAGCTTCAACAGCGGTTTTCCGGCCACAGTTTTTGAAGTGGTCTCAATGGGGATATTCGGGAAAGTTGGAATGTTCAAATTTTTGAAAAAACATCATAAGAAACGGGTACATGAGGCAATTGAAATCGTCGGACTGAAAGATTATACGAATCAAAATATCGGAGAACTTTCTGGAGGACAGCAGCAACGTGCCTTCATCGCAAGAGCTTTGGTAAGTGACCCGCAGTTATTGATTTTAGACGAACCGACTGTTGGTGTAGATGTTTCCTCAGTAGAAAGCTTTTATGAATTGCTAAGAGAATTGAATCAGCAAAAAGGGATTACGTTGATTCTTGTTACACACGATATCGGACCTGTCACAAACCTTGTTACTCATGTAGCATGTCTGAATAAACAGTTGCATTTTCATGGTGACACCCATGAATATGAAGACTTTGATAACCGTCAACTTTCGTCCTTCTATGGTCACCCAGTCCATATGATGGATCACAAGCATTAGAGGAGTGCAGTTATATGATCCAGGATTTTTTACAATATGACTTTATACGAAATGCCGCTTTGGTCGGCCTGATGATTGGCTTTCTGGCACCTTTGCTTGGTGTATTCATCGTCGTCCGAAGACAAGCATTGATTGCAGATGCATTGTCACACATCACACTGGCAGGAATAGCTGCAAGCTTATTGTTGAGTAAACAAGTCACTGCTTTTAAAATGTTGAACCCTGTATACATCGGAATGGCTTTTTCAGTAACGGGTTCCATTTTGATCGAGCGGCTTAGGAAAGAATATAAGCATTATCAAGAGCTTGCAATACCCATCATTCTATCTGTAGGAATCGGATTGAGTGTCATCTTCATCTCATTAGCGAATGGCTTTAATACGGATTTATTCAATTACTTATTCGGAAGTATCATTGCAGTAGGAACCTCAGATGTGTGGATGGTCTTAACCATATTGATAATCGTCGTGATTTTGGTCTTCTTTTTCTATAAAGAGCTATTTTTACTTTCCTTTGATGAAGATCAAGCACAAGTGTCCGGAATCCGCTCACGTTCCATCCATTTCATGTTCATGGTGATGGTGGCACTAGTTATTGCAGCTTCGATGAGGATTGTCGGCATTTTACTTGTGTCATCCCTTATCACGTTACCTGTCGCTGCAAGCATCCGGATTTCCAGAGGATTCAAACAGACCATATTCATTGCAATCCTTTTTGGGGAAACGTCTGTAATAGCGGGTCTTGTGTCAGCTTACTATTTTGATTTGGCTCCTGGTGGTACAATAGTATTATTAGCGGCATTAATACTTGTACTCGTGATTCTCTGGAAAAAATTCAGATATTCATCTGGAACGAATAGAAAAGTGGGGGAAGAAGCATGAATGTAAGTGAAGCTCTCAAGATCCTCAAAGAAAATGGTTATAAATATACGAGCAAGCGTGAAATGTTTTTAGAGCTTTTTTCAAATGAGAGACGTTACTTGACGGCGAAAGATGTACTTGAGTACATGAAACCATCTTATCCTGGACTCAGCTTTGATACAATTTATCGAAACCTTTCTGTTTTTACGGAATTAGGAATTGTTGAAGAAACAGAACTAGACGGAGAAAAACACTTCAGATTTTCTTGCGCGACAAAAGGACATCATCATCATATTATTTGTCTTCAATGCGGTAAAACGAATGCGATTGAAGCATGTCCAATGAAGGACATTACGCCAGATGATTTTGTCATTACGGACCATAAATTTGAAATATACGGTTACTGTCAGCAGTGTCAATAAATTCACTCATGTTTTTATGGAAAATGTGGCATTCTAACCACTAAGGAGGAGATTAGAATGCCAGAAGTAAAATGTAACGTAGCAAACTGTGTATATTGGGCTGAAGGAAACAACTGCCATGCGGATGCCATTTTGGTTGAAGTGGACCAACACGCAAATGAAAATTACGATATGTCCGCATCAGGAAACTTCGTCGATGACGCTTTGCACAAAGACAAAGCGGAACATGTTGCAGAAACTTGCTGCCATACGTTCCGCGCTAAGCATTAATCCTTATTGAAATCCATCCAACTAATTTGGGTGGGTTTTTATTTAGCGAACCGAAAGCCCGATTGGAACCTCTGGACATGTGTCGCAAAACGTCAAATATGATAAAAGCGAAAATATGTACAGATATCATGGGTTCCAAGCTGTTCATAAATTTACCCATTGTTTCATGGTTTCTCAAAGCTGAATTTCTCAAACATCCTAAATAAGTTACATGCTATGCAAAAATTTCCAACTGTTGATGTTATTAAGGTTAACAATGATTGACATCATGAAAGCCTGAAACGTGACCAATAATAAGAAGGCTCCTCCACTTTTGATGAAAGAGAGGGATCCTGATGGAAAATCGATACGATCGTGAAAACGAAAATCACCGAGAGTATGAAGAGGATTTCATGGAAGAAACAGCAGCAGAGGTTCTCCCTCTACCTGAGCAAGAACGCGTAATGGATAAGGAACGCGAAGATGAAGGTTTGTACAACGAAGATGAAAATGGAGAATCTACCGAGGGGCGAGGCGTGGGGATATTCGCTTTAGCTTTATCGATTCTCTCCCTATTCTTCCTACCTGTTTTATTAGGTGCCGCGGGCATCATTGTAGGATTTTTTGCAAGAAGACGAGGAGCACGTACGCTTGGGAACTGGGCAATCGGACTTGGTATCGCTTCAATTGTGATCAGTCTGATATTTGCTCCATTCTTTTAGTGTCGAAGCGAAGGCAGTTCATCCTGCCTTCGTTTTTATTGTTGATCTTTTAATGATTTCATCCACTCCAGCGGGGATAGCGAATAAGCTTTCGGATCTCCGGCAACATGTGAAGTGGATGTAGAGCATATTACACAAAGAAGAATTTAGATAATACTTATCCATTGTCTTAATAAAGGAAATCATTTGGATTCATGTATCTTATTCTCATAAAATAAATACATATGATAAAGATAATCAATTTGAGGTGATCCTTATGGATATAATCGAAGCGATCAGAACAAGACGAACGATAGGAAAGGTGAAGGATCAGGTTCCTGACAAAGAATTGATTAAGACAATTCTTGAAGCAGGAACATGGGCACCTAATCATTATCGGACTGAGCCATGGAATTTCATCGTCCTAAGTGGTAAGGGTAGAGATGTTCTAGGAAAGATATATGGAGAAATTGCAGTTGAGGACTTGACCGATCCGACAGAAGAGGAGATTGACTTAGCAAAAGAAAAAGGCTTGAAAAAAGCAAGAAGAGCACCTGTAATCATTGTTATCGTAATGGAACCAAGTGACCAGGAAAAGGTTGTATGGGTCGAAGAGGTAGCTGCCTGTGCGTGTGCCGCACAAAATATGATGCTTGCCGCTCATTCCCTCGGACTTGGATCAATTTGGCGGACGGGACAGCCAACATATACCCCAAAAATGAAAGAAGCATTCAGGGTCTCGGAAAAAGGACAAATTATGGGGTTTTTATATGTTGGATATCCTGCAGCAGAACCGAAAGCGTCTCCGCGAAAACCAATTTCAGAGAAAACGCAATGGTGGGATGGAAAATAACATAGCACTAAAAAAGAGCCGTTTGTGACG
This sequence comes from Pseudalkalibacillus sp. R45, assembly GCF_052246725.1. Taxonomy (NCBI): domain Bacteria; kingdom Bacillati; phylum Bacillota; class Bacilli; order Caryophanales; family Fictibacillaceae; genus Pseudalkalibacillus; species Pseudalkalibacillus sp. R45. The sequence goes on from NZ_JBQQCL010000007.1 coordinate 7,742, forward strand.
GCTCTTTTCAATAGCTTGTTTTATACTTGTTGTTCTGCTTCCTCTTTTGCTTTTTTCTCGTGATATTCCTTCGCTAACTTATCGACTTCTTTTTTCAATTCATCAACCATCGTATCCTCTGGTATCTTCCGGATGATTTCTCCGTGGCGGAAAAGAAGACCTTCACCACGTGCCCCGGCAATACCGATATCCGCTTCCCGTGCTTCACCTGGACCGTTGACTGCACATCCCAGAACAGCGACTTTAAGAGGTGCTTTGATTTTCGAAATATATTCTTCGACTTCATTTGCAATCGAAATCAGATCAATTTCAATTCGTCCGCAAGTAGGGCAAGAAATCAAGGTTGCTGCATTTGATGCTAAACCGAATGTTTTCAACAATTCGCGAGCGACCTTCACTTCTTCAACTGGATCTGCACTTAAGGAAATACGTACAGTATTTCCGATTCCTTTATGCAGTATGATCCCAAGTCCTGCAGCACTTTTCACAGTTCCTGCAAATAAAGTTCCCGATTCGGTGATTCCCAAATGCAACGGATAATCAAATGCCTTCGAAGCTTTTTCATACGCCTCGACAGCTAGATTGACATCAGATGCTTTCATCGAAACGATGATGTCGTGGAAATCCAGATCCTCAAGAATTTTAATATGGCTTAAGGCACTTTCAACCATCCCGTCAGCTGTGGGATAGCCGTATTTCTCAAGGATTTTACGTTCTAATGATCCAGCGTTTACACCGATTCGGATTGGAATTCCTTTTTCTTTCGCTGCCTTCACGACAGCTTCCACCTTTTCTTTTCGACCGATATTACCAGGGTTAATCCGGATTTTATCTGCTCCGCCTTCAATCGCTTTTAGTGCGAGCTTATAATCGAAGTGGATATCAACTACCAAAGGAATTTTTATTTGTTTTTTGATGTCAGCAATTGCTTCTGCTGCTTTCATATCAGGACAAGCGACACGAACAATCTGGCAGCCTGCTTCTTCTAAACGGTGAATTTCTTTGACTGTTGCTTCTACATCATGTGTTTTAGTTGTCGTCATACTCTGGACAACGACTTCATTATTTCCGCCGATTGTCAGGTTCCCGACTCTAACCGGTCTTGTTTTCGTACGGTGAGTAATTTCACTCATGTATATATCGCTCCTTTAAGGACGTGGATTACATATAGTACCGTCTTTCATTTTAGCAATGGATTGAAGGTTTTGGCAAGGAAATGTGTCTTAGTTAAAGAATGGGAAGCGATACGTTTTATTTGCATGGATTGAATGTGCCGATGTGTCAGGGTTCAAGCGCTCGAATTCAGAAACTGCTTTTTCAATCGACACGGGAATACTGCCATTATGAATACGCTCCAAAATCGTCAAAACAGTCTCCCCGGGCTGGACCTGGATTTCTTTGTATGCAACCTCATCGGCAGGAATGGAATTTGCAACTTGAACTTCAATCTCATTTTTGGCGGATGTCGGTAATGTCCCAACTTTCAAATCGAAATATGCACTATAGAAAAATAGAATGATCAGACTCGTGATAATAAATTTTTTCATGATCGATTCCTCCTGCGTCAGATATCGAATCTACCAATCGTTCTAGTAAATGTATATGCCTGTCCAACTGCAGTATTCATGTTATTTTTCACTTCCAAATGAAACCATACTTCTATTAAAGCGTCTATTATCAGTAGAGTTATCAAAAAAATAAGGATAGCCAGGCCCTGTCATGCGTTGTAAAATATAGGAAGTACCTACAGAAAAACAGATTTTAAACGTATGGTATAGGGAATTCTTTCATAAAAGGAGAGAAAACATGAGATTCAAAAAATGGATTGCAATCATGGTTCTAGTTGCTTGTATGATTCCGGGAGTTGCGTTAGCAGATGCCGCACCTGGTGATATCATCGTCACATTGGGGGAAGATTTAACTGATAGTCAGAAACAAGACCTATTGGGAGAAATGGATGTTCCTAAAGATGTAGAAACTGTTACCGTGACAAATGAAGAAGAGCATCAATACTTAGGTGAATATATATCAAAAGCACAAATCGGATCTAAAGCGATTTCATCTACTAAAATTACAATCGGAGAAAAAGATTCCGGACTGAATGTGGAGACGAACAACATCAACTGGGTAACCAAAGAGATGTATGCGAATGCCTTGACGACTGCGGGAGTCACTGATGCAGATATCTATGTGACAGCCCCATTTGAAGTTTCTGGAACAGCTGCATTAACAGGTATTTTAAAGGCATATGAAGTCAAAGCGGATGTTGAAATCCCAGAAGAGAAGAAACAGGTAGCGAATGAAGAAATGGTGAAAACGGTCAAGCTTGGTGATCGTGTCGGTGCTGAAAAAGCGACCGAACTGATGACAAAAATCAAGCAAGAGCTGGCCGAGAACCCAGTTGAGACAGAAGAGGACCTCCGTGCATTGATTCAACGTGTGGCAGAAGATGTGGGCATTAAATTAACGGATGAAGAACTGAATGGTCTTGTATCCTTGTTCAACAAGATGAAAGATATGAACATTGATTGGGACCAAGTGAAAAATAATCTTGAAAATGTGCGGAACAACCTAAGTGAATTTCTTAATAAAGAAGAGACGCAGGGATTCATCAAAACAATTCTTGATTTCCTGATTCAATTGATTGAAGCATTGAAAAACCTATTCAAATAATGTGTTAAAAAAAGAGGGTGACATGTTGTCATCCTCTTTTGGTGTGTAAGCTCTATCGTTCATTTTCTGTTGTCTTAGGTAATGGTACAAATTTAATGACTTGTGACAGGAAAAAGATCGCGACAACCCAATAAAGTAAGAATTGCCCTGGGATGACGATGTTTAAAGCTTCTGTAATCGCAAAAAAGATTGTTGGAAGAGTCACTGTATAAGCAGAGAGAATCCATAATTGTCCGTATGAAAGCTTTCTTTTCATCGTATTTTTGAGAATCAACCCGATCAGTGCAAGGACCGTAATCCCAATAAACTTTAGTGCAGTCATGAAAATATAAGAAACAAGGATTATCACACTGATGATTAAGGGTAATAAAGTATTAGCTGAATCCAAGAAATTGACGATATCACTTTTTTGAAAACTGACATCCTGCATCATCCCATAGTCGAATGTGTCTGCCTGGCCTGCAGAAACAACAATGAGACGATCGTCTAAAATTGCTACGACATCCGAATATTGATCAAGGTCATCTCTTGTCGTCTCTCCAGTGGTATCAAAAATGAAAGTTTGTTTTCCGTCCTGACGGATGATTGGTTTAGAAATATCGGATGTCAATTGCCCATCTCGAAATTGAAAGGAAGGGATATCTTCTTCAAGAGCGCTTTCGAATTCATTGACAACATTGGTGATCGATAAAGCAATATTCGTCCCTACAAATATGAAACTGATTAACATCAATACAAAAACAAAACCGATCGTCTTGCCGATTTTTTGAAAACGGAACATGGCCACTGTTTTAGGTGAGTACAAGCTCATTAAAAACTGTTTGAATATATTCATTGTGTTCCCCCTTTTATTCTCTAAAATCATTGTATCTTTACTGAACTGTACGGACAAGATAAAAAATGCCACTAAGGGAAAAAATGCCATTGTTATAGTGTATTGTTTTACAAAATAATTAAATACCCTTAAAAGACTTTACAAACAAAACGAAGTTAGTTAATAATGAATGGGGCAAATTATGTCGAATATATGCGTAGGAGTTGAAAAAACTTGGATTTAGATATTCAGAAATTGATATTTGAATTTCTTGGTGGACTTGGTATCTTCTTGTTCGGTATCAAGTACATGGGAGAAGGACTTCAAAACTCTGCAGGTGATCGTTTAAGGGATATCCTTGATCGCTTTACATCAAATCCTTTCATGGGTGTACTTGCTGGTATTATCGTTACAATTTTGATTCAATCAAGTTCCGGTACGACAGTATTGACGGTTGGACTAGTCAATGCAGGTTTCATGACCCTCCGCCAGGCAATCGGCGTTATTATGGGTGCGAATATCGGTACAACGGTGACAGCTTTCATCATCGGTATTGATATAGGAGCATATGCGTTACCAATCATCGCTGTAGGTACCTTGATCATATTCTTTTTCAGTTCTAAAAAGTTAAGGAATTATGGACAAATCATCTTTGGGTTTGGTGCTTTATTCTACGGACTTGAACTGATGGGTGATGGAATGAAGCCTTTACGAGGTCTTCAATCATTCCAGGACTTGACAGTAGACATGAGTGAAAATGGAGTTCTTGGCGTAGTGATCGGTACTTTATTTACAGTAATCGTTCAAAGTTCCAGTGCAACCATTGGTATCCTTCAAGAATTGTATTCACAAGGGTCATTAGAGTTGGATGCAGCTCTACCTGTTTTATTTGGGGATAATATCGGGACAACGATTACAGCGGTTCTTGCAGCCATTGGTGCAAGTGTGGCAGCGAGAAGGGCAGCTTTGACCCATGTTATCTTCAACTTATTAGGAACAACTGTTTTTCTACTATTGATTGTTCCATTTACAGCTTATGTTGAATTTCTGACAAGTTCGTTGGACCTTGAACCTAAAATGCAAATTGCCTTTGCCCATGGATCATTTAATATCTTGAATACATTGATTCAAGTCTGGTTCATAGGAGTATTAGCTTATATCGTTACGAAGCTCGTCCCTGGAGATGACGGTGTCATTGAATATAAGGCGAAACATCTCGATCCGATCTTCTTAGAGCGTTCTCCTGCCGTTGCTTTAGGACAAGCGAAGATGGAAGTCATGCGAATGGCGGAGTATGCCAAGAACGGATTGACTGAATCGTTCGAATATCTAAATTCAAATCATAAAAAGAACGCTGAAAAAGCGTATCAATATGAAGAAGCAATCAATAATTTAGATCAACGTATTACAGAGTATCTAGTTAAACTATCATCGTATACGTTATCTGCTCATGATTCTGAACAACATTCAATTCTAATGGACTCTGTACGTGATATTGAGCGAATCGGAGACCATATGGAAAACATCATTGAATTAGTTGAATACCAATTGACCCATAAAGTTGTCATCTCTGATAAAGCTAAAGTTGATTTAGAGGAAATGTTCCAATTGACGATGTCAACAATCGATGAAGCATTCCATGCGATTGAAGAAAACGATAAGGAAAAAGCTCGTAAAGTTGTCAAAATGGAAGATGCAATCGATAAAATGGAAAGAACATTGCGTAAGCAGCATATTTTACGCTTGAATGAAGGTAAATGCAGTGGAGCTGCTGGTATCGTCTTCGTTGATATCATCAGTAACCTTGAACGTATTGGAGACCATGCAGTGAATATTGCTGAGTATGTATTAGGAGAAGATCAATAGCATGACGATCATTGCTTGGCTGGTAATCGGAGCTTTATTTGTCCTTTCATTCATTGGACTAATTTATCCGGTTTTACCGGCCTCTCTTTTTCTTATTGCTGGTTTTCTTGTCTATGGGTGGATGTTCAGTTTTGAACCTTTAGGATTGTGGTTTTGGATCATTCAAGGAATACTTGTTCTTCTTTTATATGCCACTGATTATGCAAGTAACTATTTTGGCGTAAAGAAGAGGGGCGGTAGTAAGCACGCGATTTGGGGAAGTACGATCGGTATTATCGTCGGACCATTCATCATTCCTATAATAGGGATTCTGATCGGTCCGTTTGTCGGTGCGATCGCCGGAGAGCTGATTCATCAAAAGGGTGATTTAAAACAAGCGATTCGTGTGGGTATTGGCTCTTTATTAGGATTTATCGGGGGTACAACAGTTAAGTTTATCATCCAACTCGGTATGGTCATCTATTTCTTATTCCGAGTCTTATAATTTCGTATTGCATACAGGGGAAGAACATGATATATTATTTCTTGTCCCTGTTTTGCTTTACTTGGAGAACGTTAAAAAAACATTGACAAACAGGTTGGGAAATGTTATTCTAAATCTTGTCGTTAAATTATTATTCCACAGTAGCTCAGTGGTAGAGCTATCGGCTGTTAACCGATCGGTCGCAGGTTCGAGTCCTGCCTGTGGAGCCATGGCGGTGTAGCTCAGCTGGCTAGAGCGTACGGTTCATACCCGTGAGGTCGGGGGTTCGATCCCCTCCGCCGCTACCATTTAATAAATTCGCATGGCGGTTGTGGCGAAGTGGTTAACGCACCGGATTGTGGTTCCGGCATTCGTGGGTTCGATTCCCATCAGCCGCCCCATCAACCCATCTATAAAAGTACATAATCTTTGGACCCTTAGCTCAGTTGGTCAGAGCAGTCGGCTCATAACCGATTGGTCGTAGGTTCGAGTCCTACAGGGTCCACCACTTATCCAACGGAGGTATACCCAAGTCTGGCTGAAGGGAGCGGTCTTGAAAACCGCCAGGGGTGTAACAGCCCGCGGGGGTTCGAATCCCTCTACCTCCTCCATTTTTATTTCATATCATAACTTTTATCGTCGCGAGGTGGAGCAACGTACGATGCTTCATGAATAAGCGATGAGTTGTCCCGACGCAGCTAGCATCGTTAGCATAAGCTAGTAGAGGAAGGGACAGGTAGGAATAACGTTTTCATACTTCAGCATCATTTTGGACAAACATCGTCCATATACTATCGTCGCGGGGTGGAGCAGTCTGGTAGCTCGTCGGGCTCATAACCCGAAGGTCGTAGGTTCAAATCCTATCCCCGCAACCAATTAAAACTCACTACGTCGAGTAATCACCTATGTTAGTTTTAGAACGTGGTGCCTGTGGTGCAACCAAATTAAGTTCATTGCACAACGTCGATTAATCAAACTTTCAATGAACATATGGAGTACCCGAAGGGGTGCAACCAATTTAAGTTCATTGTACCACGTCGAAATATAACCTACTTTCAACGAATTACATATGGCTCGATAGCTCAGTCGGTAGAGCAGAGGACTGAAAATCCTCGTGTCGGCGGTTCGATTCCGTCTCGAGCCACCATCTTTAAACTTCTTGTAATTAAGGAGTTTTTTACTTTTGTAGTTATTTTTGTATTTATGTAGTTATTTATTTGTTTTTACAGTTCTCTCCTTCATTTTTGTCGTTAATTTCAAATTTTTGAAATTTTTCTCTGATTTTTGTAGTTTTTGAAAATTACTGCCCCAAAAAGTCTCGCCCAAAATGGTTTTTGACGTTGAAATAGCCAATCCCATCCTAAACAGTGTTTTAAAATTGAATCCACTCGGTAATTTTGATATTGTAAATATAAAGGCACAGTAATCGTGCTTGGGACTACATATTATTTAAAGGAGGAGATTCAATTGGCAAAACACGAACTACCTGCACTACCTTATGAGTTCAATGCTTTGGAACCACACATCGATGAAGAAACAATGAAAATCCACCACGGTAAACACCACAACACTTACGTTACTAAGCTGAATGCTGCACTTGAAGAACATGCAGATCTTCAAGACAAAGGTATCAATGCTCTTGTCAGCAACTTGGACGCTGTACCAGAAAACATTCGTACAGCTGTACGTAACAATGGTGGAGGACATGCCAACCACACAATGTTCTGGCAAATGTTAAGCCCGAACGGTGGGGGAGCTCCTAAAGGCGAAGTATCGGATGCGATCAATTCTAAATTCGGAAGCTTCGATAAGTTCCAAGAAGAATTTGCAGCTGCAGCAGCTGGTCGTTTTGGATCAGGCTGGGCATGGCTAGTCGTAAATAACGGTGAGCTTGAAGTAACAAGCACTCCAAATCAGGACACTCCTTTAATGGATGGAAAAACTCCAGTTCTTGGTCTTGATGTCTGGGAGCATGCTTACTACCTTAACTATCAAAACCGTCGTCCAGACTACATTTCAGCATTCTGGAATGTTGTTAACTGGGACGAAGTTGAAAAACGTTACCAAGAAGCTAAGTAAATTTACGTTAAAAAAGCACCCCGTTCTGGATAAAACCAGACGGGGTGTTTAAATTTAAGGCACTTTTCTGAAAGATTGTTGCTTTTGAGTCATTTTTAAAAACTCACCTTGTGCAAGTTGATTAGCGAGCATCCTGGAGCGGAAATCAACGACTTTCAAGAGTAAAAAAGTTTGCGAATACAACCAAATTTAAATTAGACAAATGAACGAATTTGATCTGTTGATTTTTCTTCAAGCACCCTTCAATGACGGAATCCAACAATCCATTCCCATCCTCATAATCCTCATTTGAGGTTACTACACATTGACTTCCGTTATCGAAAACCACAATTGTTTCATTTCCGACCTGGTACACAACTTCGTGCGCTGATTGTTGTGTGTACCAATCACAATTTATCTTTTTACTGTAGTGTCTTATTATTTCCTCAAATAATTTCGGTAGATGTATATGACTATGACCATTGGAATCGAAAATCAAAAATTCGTATATTTTTCTTCACTCCTTTTCACTCATTTTTACCAGTGATTCAACCGAATACACGTTGCTTTTCCGTTTTAACCCAAATGCTTAAATGAGAATAACGTGATCGGTTTAAGGAAAACTAGGGTTGTGAGTAAAGGGGAGTCGTTTCTTATGAAGGCATTGCAAAAAATGATCGGAAACATTGAAGTAACAAAAGACCTGATGTTCCTATTAATCATCGGAGGATTATATGCCCTGAGCATCGCTTTATCCAATACATTCGTCAATGTTTTCTTATGGAAACAATCGGGTGAATTCATCGATATTGCGATTTACAATTTATCCATTGTTATATTCCAGCCCATCACATTCATATTTGCTGGACGGTTAGCTAAGCGGATCGATCGTGTCGTTGTATTGCGTTTAGGAGTTATCAGTTTATCGATATTTTACTTAACCGTCTTGTTGTTAGGCGCACAGGCCGAACAATTTCTCGTTCTTCTTGGCGGTTTACTCGGGATTGGGATGGGGTTTTATTGGCTTGCGTTCAATGTTCTGACTTTCGAAATTACAGAGCCTGATACACGAGATTTTTTTAATGGATTTTTAGGGCTTCTTACATCCTTTGCCGGAATGGTTGGACCGTTTCTAGCCGGTTGGATCATTACAAAAATGGATAAAATGATCGGTTATAAAACCATCTTTGCGATCTCGCTGATCCTGTTTTTTGCTGCAGTCATAATGAGTTTCATGCTGAATCGACGAACAGCAAAAGGAATCTTCTCATTCGTAAGGATCATCAAAGAACGTAAAAGAAATCCGAACTGGAATCGGATATTGTACGCTCATTTTTTTCAAGGGTTACGGGAAGGGACCTTCATTTTTGTAATCGTTGTTTGGGTATTCATTGCCACGAACAGCGAACTGGCCTTGGGTACGTATGGGTTGATCAACTCTGCTGTATCTTTTATAGCTTATTATGTAGCTACCCGTTATATAAAGGCAGCGCAACGAAAAAAGGCAATATTGGTAGGCGGAATCATCTTGTATGCTGCATTAATTTTGATCGTATTCGAATTGACTTTCGCGAAGCTGTTGACATATGGTGTGATCATATCAATTGCGTATCCAATACTCCTTGTACCGTATGTATCTTTGACATATGATGTGATAGGTAGAAGCTGGAACGCCAGAGAAATGCGTATCGAGTATATCGTTGTTCGAGAGCTTTACCTAAATTACGGAAGGATAACTTCAATCGTGTTATTCATCCTAGCAATTACATTGTTTGATGAGCAAAAAAGCATACCATATTTACTGCCGATCATCGGAATCGGCCATACGCTCATCTATTTCTGTGTCCGGAAAATCAGATTGGCTCCTGTGCCAGAGGAAACGGTCGTACTATCGAACGAAAACGGTTCAAATGTATAAGTTATTCTTTTTTTTAATATAGAACTGCGATACAATATAATGGCGATTAATGCCATATAAAGGCACCTTATCCAGGTGTCTATTTTACATATTAAAGGAGAGAGGACATGGAGGCGAAGAAGAAAAAGAGAAGCCACGTTCCTTTTCGCTTGAACATATTGTTTTTAGCTGTTTTTTTATTGTTTACTGCCTTAATATTAAGGTTAGGTGTAGTACAGATCGTACACGGTGATTCTTTCAAAGCCGAAGCAGAAAGGCAAGAGAATGTTACTGCAAAACTGGATGCACCACGGGGGAAGATGTATGATCGATACGGACGGGTAGTAGTAGATAATAAATCTGTGTTTTCGATCACGTTCACACGGACAAATAATATGAAACCAGATGAAATATATGAGATAGCAAAAAAATTATCTAAATATATCGATAAGGATACAGGAAAATTAACAGAACGGGATAAAAAAGATTTCTATCTTTCCTATAAAGCAGACTCTATAAAGATATATGAAAAGTTATTGACGAAGAAAGAAATGGATGAATTGGATGATAAAGAACAGTATCGTCTCGTTATTGATCGTCTAAAAACTGATCAATTGAATCTTACAGATGAGGAAGAGGAAATCGCTGCAATCTGGCGAGAAATGATCAGAGGATATGCGCTTACACCTCAACGTGTCAAGGTAGATGTTCCTCAGAAAGAAATCGCCGTAATCAGTGAACATCTTAATGATTTCAATGGAACAATCGATATCAAGCCTGATGCTCAAAGAGACTATCCGTATGATCAAACCCTTAAATCGATTTTTGGTAAGGTAGGTCAAATCCCTAGTGAGTTAATAGATGGGTATGTGTTAGAAGGAAATGATCGTAACGACTTGGTTGGGACCAGTTTTCTTGAAGAACAATATGAATCCGTACTAAAGGGTACGAAGACAAAAATACACTACATGACAGATAAATCTGGGAATCCGGTGGGCAAACCTAGTGAAGATACAGGGTCTCGAGGTCATGATATCACGCTGACGATTGATATGGAGCTTCAGAATAAAGTCGAAGAAATTGTTGAAAAAGAAATTCTCGAAGCTCGAAACAAATATACATCCAATAATCGATTGAACAGTTCATACGTTGTAATGGCCAACCCTCAAACGGGTGAAATTTACTCGATGGTAGGTAAGGTTTTAGAAGATGGCAAGTTCAAAGATGCCCCTTTCGGAAATGTATACAATCAATATCCAATGGGTTCCACAGTTAAAGCTGCTACAGTTTTAACTGGATATAAAACTGGTGTGATCCAACCTGGAACAGTCTTGTATGATACACCATTAAAACTTCCGGGTACACCTATCAAGAAATCATATCGGAATATGGGATATGTAAATGATGTTGAAGCACTACAACAGTCTTCTAACGTTTATATGTTCCGTATCGCAATGAGAATTGCAGGGTACGATTACGAAAATAAAAGGGGATTTAATAATCGTACGAAAGCTTTCAATACGATGCGCTATAACTTCAACCAATTCGGACTTGGGGTGCCAACTGGAATTGATCTTCCGTATGAGGATGATGGTTACAACGGAGGAGCACAGGCTCTAGGTAACTTGATGGATATGGGTATTGGGCAATTCGATACCTATACACCTATGCAAATGGTCCAGTATATCTCTACCATAGCTAATGGAGGCTACAGGATGCAGCCGCACCTATTGAAAGAGATAAACAAACCAACTGCAAGCTCCGATCAACCAGGGGATACGGTTTATGAATTTCAACCTAAAATATTGAACCGAGTCGATTATAAACAAAAATGGATTGAAAGGGTTCAGCAGGGTCTATATATGGTCATGAATACTCCTAAAGGGACTGCAAGCTCCTACTTTAAAAATACAGAAGGATATAAAGCTGCAGGGAAAACAGGGACCGCACAATACGATGGAGACTCTTACCTACTATCTCTAGTCGGATATGCCCCCTATGATAATCCAGAAGTCGCTTTCGTCGTTGTCAGTCCATATGCCGAAGATGGAGGCATCAATAACAAAATAGGCAGACAGATCTTAGATGCTTATTTTGAGATAAAGCAAGAAGGGCACAAGGAAAATCTGATTGAAAAACCAGAGGATAACCCCTCTGAAGAACAATCGAATCAACAACAATAATTCAAAAATAAGGATTGCTCAACATACTGAGAACAACGGTATGTATAGAGCAATCCTTTTTATTGCTCTGTTAACCGCTTCTAGTGATTTTTAGCGAAATTTGCGACACTCCTGTGTCAAAAGCACTTGTTCTATAAAATATACACATTCCGACACATCTTTACAAAACCTTAACAATCCATTTAAACATGCTTAATAAGTCCCAGCTAGTATAGGCAATGTAGGGCAAATGCCCAAGGGTTTTATGAGAAATCATACTTTTTTCTTAAAAAACCTTACCCATAATACAAAAACAGGGGGATTTCAAAAATGAAAGCATTCAAAAAAAGCTCATTCTTCATGATGATTGCAGCATTGCTTGTCGTTGCTACAGCTTGCGGAAACGGAGGCGAAGGGAGCGGCAGTGAAATGGAAGGAAGCGTTGTTGTCGATGGATCTGGAACAGTATATCCATTGATGGCTAAATTAGCTGAAAATTATATGGTTAATGAACAAGAAAACGTTTCTGTAGAAGTAGGAAGAGCCGGTTCAAGTGCTGGATTTAAAAAGTTCTTGGCTAAAGGCGGCGGAACAGACTTGAGTAATGCCTCCCGTAAAATTAAAGAAGAAGAAGTAGCTCAAGCTGAGAAGGCTGGAGTCAACTATAAAGAATTGAAGCTTGCATTAGATGGAATCACCATCGTAGTTAATAAAGAGAACGACTGGATCGATGATTTGACAGAAGAAGAAGTAATCGATATTTTCCTTGCTAGTGGAAACAAAAAGAAATGGTCCGATGTCCGTAGTGATTTTCCTGATCAACCAATCAAAGCTTACGGACCGAATGAAAATCATGGAACGTATGAGTTCTTCTACGAAGAAATCCTTGGTGAAAAACCTTTAAGAGATGATGTTAGTCTTCAACAAGAATACTCCACTCTTGTTGATATGGTATCAAAAGATAAAAATGCAATTGCATACTTTGGTTATGGTTACTATGAAAGTAACAGCGACAAAGTAAAGGCAGTAAAAATCGACTTTGGTGAAGGACCTGTCGAACCTTCGATAAAAACAATCAAGGAGGATGGCCCATATGGTCCGTTCACACGTCCAGTATTCACATACTTGAATGAAGATATGGCTAAAGAAAAGCCACAAGTATTGGATTTTGCAATCTACGCAATGGAAAATGCTGGAAAAACCGCCAAAGAAACTGGATTTGCTCCATTAAGTGATGAAGAGTATAAGAAGTCAGTTGAAGAACTTAAGAAATTGAAAAAATAAATTTCTATCACTTAATATTGGAGAATCTTTGAAGATGAGGGGTCGATTGTACTTCTCATCTTCTTGGATTGTTTTTTACAATCAGTTAAAGTCCCTGTTATATAGAGATGATCAGAGAGATGTTCAGAGTGAAAGGGGTCCGAAATGGAAAAGAAATTAAATATTAACGAAATGATCAAAGAAAATCGACAGTCAATGAGTTTTACGAGAATTTGGGAAAAGCTTATTCCGAAAATGTTATTATCAATTGCAATCATATCCATTCTTACTACCATAGGCATACTTTCTACTTTATTGGTTGAAACGATCGCTTTTTTTAAAGAAGTTCCGTTTCTTGATTTCTTTACTGGTACGAAATTGAAACCTTTAGGGGCAGATGCTCAATTCGGTGTCTTGCCATTATTGACTGGAACACTCATATCAACAGTCATTGCGATGTGTGTCGCTATACCAATCGGCTTGATGACCGCCGTATTCTTGAGTGAATATGCTTCAGATAAAGTGAGAAGAACATTAAAACCGTTGTTGGAAATTCTAGCGGGGATTCCAACAATCGTATATGGTTTCTTTGCATTCACATTTGTTACACCTTTATTAAGATCAATTATTCCTGGATTAGAGCCTACAAATATCCTTAGTCCTGGGATTGTCATGGGTGTGATGATCATACCGATGGTAGCATCTTTATCTGAAGATGCAATGAGCTCTGTACCAACTGAAATGAGACAAGGTGCATTAGCGTTGGGAGCTACCAGACTTGAGGTTACAATGAAAATCGTAATCCCAGCTGCTATCTCCGGTATCGTTGCATCATTCGTCCTCGCCATTTCCCGTGCGATTGGGGAGACGATGATCGTAACGATTGCGAGCGGAAGTTCAAAAAACTTCACGTTTGATATCACCCAGTCTATGCAGACGATGACAGCTTATATCGTAGAGGTTACGGGTGGAGAAGCACCAGCAGGTTCAACTCTATACTACAGTTTATATGCTGTTGCTATGACGTTGTTTGTATTCACGTTAATCATGAACTTGATTGCACAGTATATTTCTCGTAGGTTCAGGGAGGAATATTGATTATGAAATATGTTGACACGAAGCAAGTACAGAATAGAATGAACTTCCGACTTGCTACTAATAAATTATTTAAATCGTTGTTCTTCCTTTCAACAATGTTCGGTCTTGTTGTACTGGTTGTTTTAATTTATCGAGTGTTTTCACAAGGGATTCAAGCGATCGATTTGCAGTTTTTAACCGGTAAATTGTCAACCTTCGCTGAAAATGCTGGGGTGATGGGACCACTGTTAGGTTCTTTCTGGTTAATGTTAGTGGTTGCCCCGTTAACCATGTTCCTTGGCGTCGGAACCGCAATCTATTTAGAAGAATACGCCAAAAAAGGACGTATTCAATCACTCATACAAACCAATATTGCGAATTTGGCTGGAGTTCCTTCGATCGTGTTCGGTTTATTGGGTCTTACTGTATTTGTAAAAGGTTTTGATTTAGGAAGTGTGATCCTTGCAGGAGGACTGACGATGTCACTCTTGGTTCTTCCAATCGTCGTGGTGGCAAGCCAGGAATCGATTCGTGCTGTCCCGCAATATTTAAGGGAAGCCTCTTATGGAATGGGCGCGACCAAATGGCAAACAGTAAAAAATGTTGTTTTACCAGCATCACTTCCGGGAATTTTAACAGGAATAATCTTATCCTTATCACGAGCCATAGGAGAGACAGCCCCTCTTGTTGTATTAGGAATACCAGCATTGCTTATTCCTTTTCCGGATAGTATTTTTGATAAATTCACTGTTATGCCACTGCAGATTTATTATTGGACGGTCGATTCTGCTCTTGTTGACGAATACGCGAACCTGGCTGCAGGAGCAATTGTTGTATTGCTGATGCTCTTATTTGTAATGAATTCGATCGCAATCATCATTCGGAATAAATTTCAAAGAAGATTATAATATCGGAGGTATTGAACTATGGCGAGTATTACTGTGGAAGAAAAAAAGAATGCCCGACATTCGCAGAAAAAACATACATCTATGTCTTCAAATTTAAATAAAAAAATTGTTTTTGAAACGAAAGATTTGAATCTCTGGTATGGTGATGACCATGCATTAAAAGAAATCAACCTCTCTATACCTGAAAATGAAGTGACTGCAATCATTGGTCCGTCTGGCTGCGGTAAGTCTACATTCATCAAAACACTGAATCGAATGGTTGAAATGGTTCCGATTGTCAAAATATCCGGAGCAATCAAATATCGTGAAAAGAATATTTTTGAACCTAAATACCGGGTAGAAGAATTGCGGACCCAGGTGGGGATGGTTTTCCAGAAGCCGAACCCATTCCCGAAATCCATTTATGATAATATCGCTTATGGACCTCGTATCCATGGAATCCGTAACAAGAAAGTTCTTGATCAGATTGTAGAGAAAAGTTTGCGTGGTGCTGCAATCTGGGATGAAGTCAAGGACCGTCTGAATGAAAATGCGTATGGTCTTTCTGGTGGTCAACAGCAGCGTATCTGTATTGCACGTTGTCTAGCGATTGAACCGGATGTCATCTTGATGGACGAACCTACATCTGCCCTAGACCCGATTTCAACATTGAAAGTAGAGGAATTGGTACAAGAGTTGAAGAAAGATTACAGTATCGTCATCGTTACACACAACATGCAGCAAGCAGCAAGGATTTCAGATAAGACAGCCTTTTTCTTGAACGGTGAAGTTGTTGAATTCTCAGATACAGATGCATTATTTTCAAATCCAGAAGATAAAAGAACCGAAGACTATATCACTGGTCGTTTCGGATAGGGGAGTGTAAAGAATGGTTGTGAGGGAAAGTTTCCAAACTCAACTGGACGAATTAAGAGAAATGTTGGTCGAATTAGGGCAACTTGCAGAGAATGCCCTGGAGGAAGCAATCGATGCTTTGAAAAATCAAGATGTCGACAAGGCACTGCGTATTATCGATAATGACTATCGTATTAATGATCTAGAAGAAGAAATCAATGATAAGGCGATTCTTCTGATTGCGAAGCAAGCCCCTGTAGCAAGTGATCTGCGCCGCATCATCGTATCAATTAAAATCTCTTCCGATGTTGAGCGGATTGCAGACTTTGCTGTAAATATTGCAAAATCAGTCATCCGTATAGGAAAAGAAGAATTGATCAAACCTTTAGAGGACATTCCAGCTTTGGCTGAAACAGCTAAGACAATGCTGACTGAGGCAATTCAAGCTTATGAGGACGAAGATATCGTTCTTGCGAAGAAAATGGCAGATAAAGATGATTATGTAGATGAGAAGTATGGTGAGTTGATCCAGGAGATTCTTGGTATGATGAAGCAATATCCAGATTCAACGAATCAGATCATCCAGCTGAGCTTCGTCTGCCGTTACATCGAGCGTACTGCAGACCATGCAACAAATATTGCTGAAAGCATCGTATACCTTGTAAAAGGAAAACATTACGATTTGAATGAATAGATAAATAAAGAAAACTTGGCAAAGCCAAGCCTTAGCGAAGGCTGAGACTTAGTTGCACTTATACTGAAGAAAGTATTTTATACTTTCTTTAAGTGGAATATAAACAAAAAGGACTGGCCTTTTAGTGGTCAGTCCTTTGCCTTATGGCGAAGTGATTACTTTTGCGATTTCAGCTAGTGTCATCGTGCTGTTAACTTCATAATTTCCGAACCGCACTTTATTTTCCATGTTGTTGGCACGGAGATATTTTAACAGCTCATCGCTGCTCTTTATGATTTTTTGACTTTCTAGATAGTCTGTTACCTGACCAGTGGAAGTTCCTTTTGAAATCACTACTGTTGTTTTGATAACAGGTGCTTCTTCAGGTTCTTCTTCTTTCGGTTCTTCTGATGAATTTTTATCATCAGTATTTTGCTTGCCTTCCAGTTGATCCAACTTTGCTTGATCGACTGCTACAAGACCCTCATTTTCAAGATATTCGTTCACTTCTTCATATGTAATTTCTTCACTCGATTCTGCCTTTGCTTCAGAGTCGATATTATCTGATCCAAAGAAATGTACCACTGCCAGGATGCCGGATGCAGCTATGAGTCCAGCACCAAAACCTCTTAAACCACTATTAAACATGCTGAAGACTCCTTTATTTGATCTCTCTTTTGTCTGTAATCATCATTTCTTCTTCCAGTACCTTGACTTTCTTATTAACTTGGTACAGTTCTTTCATAAGTTGGATCGAAACATTCTCAAGCTGGGTTTCAATTTGTTGAGTTTTGTTCTGCTTGAAGAACGATAGAATGATTAAAACGATTCCGGTAACCAATAGTGCCAATATTGTGAATTCCATCCTGCTCCCCCTAAAAAATGATCTCACTTACTTTTATATCACAGACTTTGTCGAGGGGGTAGCACTTTTATGAAATCTAATCCTAAATTCCTATTAAAATTCGACAATTTCAACCGAAAATTTCAGGATTTAGATTAGATGGAGAACTAAAAAGAGGAGAAAATGGCGGAATGTGTTATGCATGCGTTTACAAAAATAAAATAATACCCCTTAGAAATTGATACGATTAGGAACCGCAAAATTCTACATTTTACGTTTATTGATGCGGTTTACAAGCGGTGATACGATGTTGAAAACGATAATAAAAGCTGTGGTAGGAGGCAAACATGGTGGAAGAAATTTTAGCCTTGAAGAAAAAGGGATATACCATCAAACAAATCGCAAAAGAAATGGACAGTACTGTTGGAAAGGTCCAATACCGTTTGCGAAAATTACAATCACAACAAAACATGTCTGAAAATAAAAAAGAAATGGAATATGAGTCTCGACAAGTTCCTCCAACATGGAACATCCCCTCTTCATATGAATTGGATCGCATTGTCCTTTTGCCTCAGGGACCAGAATCCCTCTACATTTATTGGGATCTTCAGTCCTCTACTCGACATATGGTATCCCACCATTTTAGGAAACCATGGTCAGAGTTGAAGAAAAAATTAAGAGTCTACGATGTAAGTGATTTGATCTTCAACGGCCATAACAGCCACCGGAACATTGATATCAGTCTGCCTGAAACGACAGACAACTGGTTTCTCAATGATTTGAAAGCGAATCGTACGTTCATTGTCGATTTCGGCATCCAACCAGATTCTAGTGATTTCTTTACGGTTTTGCGATCCGCACCCATAGAAACACCGAGGACAGAAAGTGATTCTAAAAGACAGGATGCTGTGAAAAAGTGGAAAGCAGGAGATTGTAAAACACCTGAGTGGCATGAACAATTTTCATCTTATTCGATTTACAGTTTATTAAAGTGAGGGGAACAGACTTGAACAGTTATTTTTCGTTGGTATTACATGCACATTTACCATTCGTTTTACATAGAGAACCGAATCGGATTGAAGAAAGATGGCTTTTTGAAGCCGTATCTGAAAGTTATATCCCTCTCATTTGGGGATTGGATTCATGTTCCCCTGGATTGAAATATACGATCTCCTTGTCACCACCTTTGCTTGAAATGCTGGCAAGCAGTACCTTCCAAGAACGTTATTTAACTCATATCCGCACCACCCAGGAGCTTTTGATAAAAGAAAGGGAACACGCGACAACATTTGAAGAAATCAGAATCGTAGAATTTTATATCTCACGTTTCAAAAAAATCAAGGAGACTTTTCTCGAATGGAATAGTGACCTTATTTCCGCTTTCCGATTTTATATGAAAGAAAACAAAGTAGAATGCATCACCACATCTGCCACACACGCGATCCTTCCGTATATTCAAACTGAACAGGGCCTCCGCTCCCAAATCCGAAATGGATTGAATTGTTTTGAGTATCATTTCGGTTTTAAACCAGATGGCTTCTGGCTGCCGGAATGTGCTTTTTCCCCAGGGATTGATAAGGTGCTGTATGAAGAAGGGGTACGTTATACATTCGTGGACGAGGAGACGATCCGAAAACTCGACCCTGAAACGCAAAGCTCTGGTTCTCCAGTCTTTTCACCACATGGAATCGTATTATTTCCTCGGAGCAGCAGCATTTCCAAAAAAGTATGGGATGCAAATCTTGGGTACCCTGGAGATTATGATTATCGCGAATTTTATCGAGATGTCGCTTATGATCGTGATCTTGAGTATATCGCTCCCTATATCCATCCCGATCGGATACGGATAGACACGGGACTGAAATACCATCGTATTACAGGAGAAACAGACAGTAAGGATTATTATGACAGAGAAAATGCCATGGTTAAGGCAAGGCGTCATTCTGAAGATTTCAACCGGACAGTTTGCGAAGAAATAAACCGACACAAAGGCACACCCTCTTTACTGACGCTGGCAGCGTTTGATGCTGAGCTATTTGGTCATTGGTGGTTTGAAGGTCCGGAATGGCTCGAAATGGTGATGAAAGATGAGAATGCAACTATTCAGTGGATTGCGCCGAAAGAATTCATCTTACGTCATTATAAAGAATTGACAACGCATCATGCATGTTTCTCAACATGGGGGAGGAACGGGTATGGTGAGGTCTGGCTTAATGAATCCAATGCGTGGCTCTATAGACATCTTCATGCAATGGAACATGAACTAATCAAACAAATGACGATTCATAAAGACCCGGACTCTCTAATACGACGAACTTTGAATCAATTGAATCGCGAATGGCTGCTCGCAATGGCTAGCGATTGGGCCTTTATTATGGATCAACAAAGTGCCTCTGAATATGCCATCTCAAGAATGAAAGAACATGTTTCGGCGTTCCATGAAATCGTGGAAAGGTTGAAAGAAAAGCGGTTATCCGAAAGTTTTCTACAAGAAATGGAAGAGCGATTTCCATTTTTTCAGTGGCAACAGGCTCATGGATTTTCCTCTCCACATGATGAGTACATCTTGATGAAATCAGTCTCAAAAAAGGCTGACCATAACCTCAACATTCTGATGTTGTCATGGGAATATCCGCCGATGGTGGTAGGAGGCCTGGCGCGGCATGTCTTTGATTTAGCGAGGACACTTGTCAAACAAGGGCATCAGGTTTGTGTAATCACATGTGGGGTTGAGGGATACCCTGAATATGAGATCAATCAAGGCGTGCATGTCTATCGTGTGAATGGCGCTCAGCCTAACCATGACGACTTTTATCATTGGGCAGGAAGTCTGAATCTGGCAATAGCTAAATTGGGCGTACAATTGGCTTCACAAATTCCCTTTGATTGCATCCATGCTCATGATTGGATTGTCAGTGTTGCCGCGAAAGGATTGAAACAACAACTGGATATTCCGCTTTATACGACAATCCATGCTACAGAACATGGCAGGAATAATGGCATTCATAATGATCAACAAGCTGAAATCCATCATAAAGAATGGGAATTAATGTACGAGTCAGAGCATATTATTGTTTGCAGTGCATATATGAAACAGGAGTTGCGAGCTGTGTTTAGAGTGCCTGATGACAAACTCACAATCATTCCGAACGGTGTGGAAAATAGTTTGATCGAAACGAAATCCCAATTAGAAAATTGGAAAGATAGGTTTGGAGGGGAATCATGCTTTTACATTTTTTCGCTTGGAAGGATGGTGCCGGAAAAAGGCTATCAGAGGATTATAGAAGCAGCTGCATTATTAAAAAATGAATATCCAGAAATCAAATTTATCATTGCTGGGAAAGGACCTATGCTTGAGGAATACCGACGAAGAGTCATCCATGAAAGGTTATCTGATCAAGTCCATCTAGTCGGCTTCGTCACCGATGAGCAGCGGAATCAATATTTACAGGAAGCGGATGCGCTCATTTTTCCGAGTCACTATGAACCTTTTGGAATTGTTGCGCTGGAAGGCATGGCAGCAGGGACACCAGTTATAGTCAGTGACACCGGAGGATTGAGTGAGATCATTCAACATGAAGAAAACGGTCTGAAGGTCTATCCTGGAAATCCTCATAGTATCCATGATCAAATCATCCGTTTATACAACGAGCCGGATCTTGCGCATCGAATTGTCCGTAAAGCTCAGAAGGATATCGTAACGAAGTACAGCTGGGAGGAAATTGCAAAAAATACGGTTGATGTTTTAAGTAATTCCAAAAAGAAACTGATGATGGCAGGAGTGAAGTGAATTGAAGGCAGTCATTATGGCAGGGGGTAAAGGAACCCGTTTACGTCCGTTGACATGCAATTTACCAAAACCGATGGTACCGATCCTCGAAAAACCAGTCATGGAATATACCATCGAGCTTCTTAAGAAATATGGAATTACTGAAATTGCAGTGACTGTTCAATATCTGCCCGAACATATCAAGCAGTATTTTGGAGATGGCAGCCGTTGTGGTGTATCACTCCATTATTTTGAGGAAACCACGCCATTAGGTACAGCAGGAAGCATCAAAAACGCTGAAAGCTTTTTGGATGAGCGATTCATCGTCATAAGCGGTGATGCCTTGACAGATTTCAATCTGCAGGATGGAATCGAGTTTCATAAACAAAAAGAAGCTCTGGTGACGATTTTCATGAAACAGGTTGAAAATCCATTGGAATACGGGGTCATCCTTACTGATGAAAATCAACAGATCATCCGTTTTTTTGAAAAACCTCGTTGGAATGAAGTTTTCAGTGATACTGTCAATACTGGTATTTATGTGCTGGAACCTGTAATTTTCGACTACCTGGCTCCGGGGGTACCAACAGATTTCAGTAAAGAGCTATTTCCATTATTGATGAAAAAAGAAATACCATTATTCGGTTATTCTGCTGACGGTTACTGGTCTGATATTGGGAGTCTAAGACAATACCGAAAAAGCCATAAAGACTTTTTAGATGGGAAGATCAACTTCCCGCTCCCAGGTAAGGAGATACTCCCTGGACTCAGGGTCGGTGAGGATGTACGGATCGACCCTCTAGCATCAATCAATACTCCAGCTTATATCGGAAGCGGAACAACTGTCCGCCAAAATGCGAAAATTTATCCCTATACCGTAATCGGTTCCCATAGTATGATTTCGTCGAGAGCCTCCTTGAAGGATTCAATATTATGGGAGGGCGTATACGTTGGTGTAAATACTGAATTGCGAGGATCAACAATTGCAAACGGAACATTCATTGATGAAGGATCAACCATGTTGGAGCATAGTGTAATAGGAAACCAGGTCCAAATTGGTAAAAGGGTAACGATTAAACCTGAAGTTAAAATATGGCCAAATAATCGTGTTGTCGATCATTCAACAATTGATACTTCCTTAAGAGAGTTGAGTAAAGTCTCGTTAGATAGAATGAGTAAACGAGAAACGATATTACTTTCTGGTACCAAGAGTCCTGTTTATCATAAGGAAATTTGAACAGTAAATAAATGAAGTTACGCCGATTACAGTATCGCATTTGTTACTCCGATTATCTCTTGATTGATTTGAAGAATTTTGATATGATACTAAAGTGTCATTTAGTGTTTGAATTTAAATATGTTAAGCGCTCGGTCGTCTCCTCGATGATCGTTTCATACGCTTGAACATTGAAGATAGTTTGGAGGGAAACGAAAATGCGCGTACAAGTAACATTGGCTTGCACAGAAACTGGTGACCGTAACTACATCACTTCTAAAAACAAACGTACAAACCCAGATCGTATGGAGCTTAAGAAATACAGCCCAAGATTGAAGCGCCACACTCTACATCGTGAAACGAAGTAAAACAGCAGGACCTCATCCTGCTGTTTTTTCTATATTTGCTCTCTTAAATTTAAATGGTTAATTAGGTGATTTGAGATGAATACAGAAAAGAAAGAACTACGGAAATCGACTCAGAAAAAGTTAGCAGGACTCTCAAAATCCTCAAAGCACAGTGATGAAGAAAAAATCAGGAAACAATTATTCGAACTTGATGTTTGGGAGAGATCGGAAACGGTAGGGTTAACCGTTTCAAGGGGAAATGAAATCGATACCTATCCGATCATAGAAAAAGCATGGCAACAAGGGAAAACAGTTGTCGTTCCCAAATGTAATGCTACTGATCACTCGATGGATTTCAGGAAGTTGACGTCATTTGATGAACTTGAGACTGTTTACTTTGGGCTTAAAGAACCGATCGTTACAAAAACGGAAGTCGTCGGACCCAGTGGAATCGATCTATTAGTGGTGCCTGGCCTTTTATATGACCAAGACGGCTATCGAATCGGATTTGGCGGTGGGTATTATGATCGGTATCTCAAGCGTTATACAGGGCAAACCCTCTCACTTTTACATACTGTCCAATTTACTGATAAAGTTCCGAAAGAATCATTTGATCAACCAGTTGATATCCTTGTGCTCCCGGATAGATTAATTGAAACTAGATCTTAGTGGAACAATTGAAGAAAAGGGGAAAGAGGATGAAACCTTCGTATGCCGGAATTGTACTAGCAGGTGGAGAGTCAAGACGATACGGTACACCAAAAGCATTGGAAGAGATTGAGGGGAGACCTTTTTATAAAATTGCATTGGATCTACTTCAGCCCCTTGTGGACCATATCGTTGTGGTCGCCCATCCTTCCCTTCGGTCATCTATTGATGAACAGGAAGGCTTAACAGTGATAACGGATGATCCTGAATTCAGAGGGGAGGGGCCGCTTGCCGGAATTTATTCAGGAATGAATGCTTATGAAGCTGCGTATTATCTAGTACTCGCTTGTGATATGCCATTGATGAAGCAACAGGTCTTTCGCCAATTGATCAGTATCCATTTTTTATTTAAAACCGACTGCTCGATTGTGCCGGATACAAGAAATCGGGTTCAGCCTTTAACAGCGCTATATCCCGCAGCAGTCAAGCCTGTCCTTTTCAACCTGTTGAAAAATGAAAGAAGACGATTGACCGATTTGTTAAACCGTGTAGAATGTGCGTATATTTCGTACAATTCGGATGAAATGGCGAGGTGTTTTCGGAATATAAATACACCTGCGGATTATAAAGAAATGTTTGATTGAACACTTTTTCAGTACACAACTGTAAAAAGTGTTTTTTACATTAGAGAAAGTATAAATACTTTCTTCATTATAAAAAAGCCGATCTTTTCGAAAAGCTCTTTTCTAAAAGAATTTTGCTTTTGAGTCATTTTTAAAAATTCACCTTGTGCAAGTTGATTCGAGAGCAAGGTGCGAGACTCCTCGAAAATGAAAATCGCATTTTCTTCGTGCGATGTAACGCTGCCGAAGATTTCCTTGTCCTGCGGGATCAGCGTGCCTACTACCTGAATAGTAATCTCCTCGCCAAGGCATGCGACGAGGAAGCTCGCTTCGACAGGACTTTCTTGTAGACGCAGGAGCACAAATGCTTCCTTGAAAAGGAGACTCCTGAGGTAGCAAGGCGACGAGTGGGCTCACCGCACGCCCCGCGGAAAGTGAGCATCCTGGAGCGGAAATCAACGACTTTCAAGAGCAACAAAGTTTTCGAAAACAACCTTTCGAAAACAGCGATAGAAAAATTCCTTGACGGGTAGTAGAAAAGGTTTTATAGTAGAAGTACATTCATACTTGAACGCACAAAAGCATAAAAGTGTTGAAGCGAAATCAGTAGTCGGTCTTCTTCAAACATCAGAGACTTAGCGGTTGGTGAAAGCTAAGGAAGGGACAAGAACGAAATTACATTCGTGGAGCTTATAGGTTACATGACCTTTATCAATGAAGAGTTGATGCTGTTGAACACGTCAAGCAGGGTGGTACCGCGATGATTTCGCCCCTGTGGACCGAGTCGGCAGCTTTTTTCTTTGATTAATGGTTACGATAAATATAAGGGCAGAAAAAGGAAGGGACATCCATATGACATCTAAGAATAACGTCATGTTTTCATTCATTTCATTAATTTTACTAGTAGGAATAATATTATACTCGATGCTTATTTTAAAAACAGAACCACATATCCCTTTACTCCTCTCGCTCGTTTCTATTGCGATCCTTGCTAAAGGATTCGGATATAAGTGGGAGCAGATGGAGAAAGGGTTGATAGATGGAATTATTGTTGGTATTAAACCTGTACTCATATTGATGGTGATCGGCATGCTGATCGGAACATGGATGATGAGCGGAACAGTGCCAACGATGTTATTTTACGGCATTGACTTTATTGAACCACACTGGTTCACGATCAGTGCATTGCTTGTTACAATCATCGTTTCCAGCTTTACAGGCAGTTCTTTTACCACCATCGGAACAGTCGGGGTCGCTCTAATGGGGTTATCGGCAAGCTTAGGTGTCCACCCTGGGCTTGCTGCAGGCTCTATTATATGTGGTGCTTGTTTTGGTGATAAAATGTCACCACTCTCTGATACAACGAATTTTGCGCCAGCTGTAGCAGGAGTTGAGTTATTCAATCACATCAAACATTTGATGTGGACGACAATACCAGCACTACTGATAACGATTGTCATATTTCTAAGTATGGGTACCGGCGCAGACGGAGTCGATGGATTGAACTCGATTAAGCAGGTACAGGAAAATTTGACACAATCATTTAATATCAGTGGTTGGACATTACTGTCACCTCTTGTCGTCGTTGTATTAGCGCTTATGCGTTTTCCGACGATTCCAGCGTTGATCGTTGGGGTCATTACAGGAATTCTTACCATACTGTTTGTCCAAGGGGAATCCTCTGGTGCTGAGATTTTTACCATGCTGCAAAATGGGGTTCAAATGGAAACCGGAGGAAAGACTGTTGATGAAATAGTCAATAGGGGTGGAATACAGTCTATGATGTGGTCAGTTTCACTCATTTGGATTGCATTGTCGTTAGGTGGGTTGGTTCGTGCTCTAGGGATACTTGAAACCTTTGTAAGGTTGCTGGAAAACAAAATCAAAAGCCGTGGAAACATCATTGCTACCACTGCTGTTTCCTCAATAGGAGTTAATGTATTTACTGGAGAACAATATTTATCTATATTGATTCCTGGACAATCTTTCAAACCTCATTTCGAGAGACAACAACTAGACTTGAGAAATTTGTCACGTACATTAGAGGATGCAGGAACGCTCGTGAATCCATTGATTCCATGGGGAGTGAGCGGTGCATTTTTCGCATCCACTCTTGGGGTTGATGTAATCAGTTACTTGCCTTATGTATTTTTCCTCTTCCTATCGCCGTTATTTACAATACTGCTTGGTTACACAGGAATCGGTATTGGAAAGAAAACTGTCTGAGGATTGGAATACACGTATTGACGGCTGCCTGGAATGCATATCCAGGCAGCTTTTCTATTGATATTGATCGATTATGAAGCTGATAGGACTCTAAGAGTAATACTTTATATAATCTCTTTCATAAAATCAGATTAAGACATAATGAGTTGGACCTTACTAAAGAGAGGGCTGATTTTATGGAAATTCTTTTCGGTTTTCTGTTGTACATTGTACCGCTTCTTATTGTTTTGTATGTTTTATATAGTTTATCGTTAATTAAATCAAAATTGGACTCGATCATGAAGCACTTTGAAATCAAAGAATTTCCAGAAGAAACTGTTTCTGATGAAGAAATCGAAAAGGTACTTGAAGAGCAAGTGGATAAAGAATGAAGGAGGTATGAGGGAGAAATAAAATTTCATTAATGTTTTAAATCCTGCTGAAAAGTGAACAACCTATTAAAGATGAAAAAGGAGGAATAGACATGAGATTGATCAGCAGCTTGATACGTTTAATCACATTTATTCCGCGTTCACTTTTCAGAGGTTTACTGCCGAGACGCAGACATCGTTTATGATTCATACAATTTGATAGAACGAACTTTTCTAATGAAATAGGACACCCTCTATAAACTTGTATCGAACAATGCATAATTATAGGGGGTGTCTTTTACGTTGAAAAAGGGGTAAAAATCGTACAGAGTTATTGATGAGTTTGCTCCTTTACCAGGTTTTCTTTATTGACTAACAGCCGCTAGAAAGGTATGTTTCCAATAGAATACTATTTAAAGGTTGTGGTCTACAATGGAACAGCGATTAGAACAATTCTCTAAATGGTTGCAAGAAACAGAGCAAACTTTAGCATTTGTTCATTCTTCTGCCAACGTATTTTATCTTTCGAATTTCAACTGTGAACCCCATGAAAGATTGTTAGGGATTTTTATTTTCCCAGATCATGAGCCGTTCCTAGTTTGTCCAGGAATGGAAGTGTCTCAAGCACGGGATGCAGGATGGAATTATGAAATCATTGGTCATGGAGATGCAGATGATCCATGGAAAATGATCCAATCAGCACTAACAGATCGAGGTATCACCAAAGCTGATCATGTCGCGATAGAAAAAGAAACACTCTCTTATGCACGAGCGGAACAAATCATGAACATGTTCCCTTCTGTCTCATTACATAGTGCAGAAGATAAACTTCACCAACTTCGTCTTATAAAAGATGAAAAGGAATTAGCAATCCTGAGAAAAGCAGCTGAGCTGGCTGATTTTGGGGTTGAAACAGGAGTAAACGCATTACGAGAAGGATGCACAGAAATGGAAGTCCTTGCGACGATCGAATATGAATTGAAGAAGAAGGGGATTCGGGAAATGTCCTTCTCTACAATGGTCTTATTCGGTGAAAAATCAGGGCAGCCTCATGGAAATCCAGGCAATCGGAAGCTTAAGAAAGGTGATCTTGTCTTGTTCGACCTTGGTGTCGTGTTAGACGGGTATTGTTCGGACATTACGAGGACAGTTGCATTTCAGGAGGTCAATGATAAACAAAAAGAAATCTACGATATTGTCTTGAAAGCGCAACTCGAAACACTTGAATTGTCAAAACCGGGGATCCGCTTAGGTGATCTGGATAAAAAAGCAAGAGATATTATCACCAATGCAGGTTATGGCGATTTCTTCCCTCATCGGATCGGCCACGGCATCGGAGTTGATGTTCATGAATATCCATCTATGAGTGAAAACAATGACAATCTCTTAAAAGAAGGTATGACATACACAATCGAACCAGGTGTCTATTTACCAGATGTAGGTGGGGTCCGTATTGAAGATGATATTCTTGTTACCTCAGACGGATATGAAACCTTGACCAAATTTCCTAAAGAACTTCAAATCATCAGATAAATGGACAGGAGGCTGATTCAACCAGCTTCCTGTTTTACGTTCTTCTGTGGACAGTCCTGTTTTAAAAAATCATCCTTAAAAATTTTGCATAAATTTGCCTTCGATATCAGATAGTATAGATGAAAGGTGGTTTGGATGATGAGATATGGTTTAGTGAAATGGGTCTTATTGATTCTTGGTGCATTTTTAATGTATCAAAATCGATACAAACTGTTAAATCTGATTATTGGTATGAAACTTTTACGGACGATTGCTATCCGCGGATTTTTAAGACTTCCTGGTATCCGTGATAAAATGGTTCAAGACATGTTTTAAACGAGTTTCTTCTTATTTAATATTCGTTATGAGACCTCAAGGATTGATGTATTGAATAAGCTGTACGTTTTGGCCTGATTTTGTTTCTGTCAACAACATCAAATGTGTCATATCTTTACTGATCAGAATGAGTGGCAAACTGCTGCCGATCGGAGATTCAATTTCGCCATTTGGAGATTTGACACCAAGAAAATAATTCTTATAAATGCCCTCCCATAAACCGCCGATCACTTGGTCGGTTTTTTCTTTTGAAAGACCAGGAAGGGGAAGTTTTGAATAATCATAGAGTTTTGTCAATGGAAGTACATAGTAATTTTCAATGGAAACATTGTAATGACGTATCAAATTATGCCACACCACTTTAAGCTGTTGGTTCGTTGCATGATCTAACATTTTTTTATTGTTGAGATCCTCTTCGTTTTCTGGAGTTTTGAAAGACTCCAACGGTTGGAGAGGGGTATCGATGACATAAAGTTGATCATAACTCATGGTTTGTGCACTTTTTATAATATCATTCGGGTAATGTAATTCTGCATGGTGGAAACTGATCGCCTCGAAATGACCACTATCTTCGTTCGTGACGATTTTATTCTGTTGGAGAGTATCGGTGTTTTCTACCCATTTGGACATCGTATCTTTCAACATCCCATCCTCATATAACAACGATATATCTTGTCTCAAGTACGCCTCTTTCCCGAGGGTTGAATTCACCTTCCACTGGATTTCATATTCATCCTCATCCTTTTCTTCCAGTAAAATGACTTTCGTATCTGCAGATGTGAACGTAACGGAAGGATCAATCGGAAAATAGATAATACTTTCTTTTACTTTGGATGTTTGGTTATTATACATATAGAGGGACGTTGCGGTAACTGTCGCTAATATGAGAAAGATCAAGATTTGTTTTTTCATATCCGTTTAAACCTCCATGGACATCCTATCCATATAAATTATGAACATGTCCGGAAGTTTAGAAGGAAATAGTTTTGAGGGGGAGAAGAAATTATGAATCAGAAAGTTAACACGAAGGAAATCATGGAATTAATCGAAGGTCTTGTATCAATTCCGAGCCCATCTGGAAACACCAACCAAGTCATCACACATGTAGAGGACTATTTCACTAAACTTGGGTTGGAAACAAAACGGAATCATAAGGGTGGTTTGCTCGTTACTTTGCCTGGAGAAAATGATGATCGTCATCGATTTTTGACTGCACACGTCGATACTCTCGGTGCAATGGTCAAAGAAATCAAACCGAATGGAAGATTGAAGCTCTCGATGATTGGTGGATTCAGGTGGAATCATGTTGAAGGTGAGTATTGTCAAATCGAAACAGCCGCTAACAAACGCTTTTCAGGTACGATCCTTATGCATCAAACGTCTGTACACGTGTATAAGGAAGCAGGTGATGCAAAACGTGATGAAAAGAATATCGAAGTTCGTATCGATGAACGTGTCAACTCGGAACATGATGTAAGAGAATTAGGTATTTCAGTAGGTGATTTTGTTTCTTTTGATCCACGTGTCGAAATCACTGACAGTGGCTTCATCAAATCTCGTCATCTGGACGACAAAGCTAGCGTGGCTTTGTTGATGCATGTCATCAAGCTTATTAAAGAAGAGGGGTTCCAGCTTCCGTACACGACCCATTTTTTGATTTCCAACAATGAAGAAATCGGATATGGCGGAAACTCTAATATTCCTGATGCGACAGAAGAATATTTAGCCGTAGACATGGGCGCGATTGGTGACGGTCAGGCTACAGATGAATATACGGTGTCAATTTGTGCGAAAGACTCCAGTGGACCATATCATCTCGGCCTGAGAAAACACCTTGAAGATCTTTCAAAAGAAAACCACATCGAATATCAGATGGACATCTATCCTTACTATGGATCGGATGCTTCAGCAGCCATAAGAGCTGGATTTGATGTGAAACATGGTTTGATCGGACCTGGTATTGATGCATCACATGCCTTTGAACGTACCCACGAAACATCACTGCTACATACAGCAAGGTTGATTTATTATTACCTTAAATCTAATATGAATGCTTGATGAGAAAGAGTACTGACTCCTTAGTTAGTACTCTTTTTTTGTAAATCCCCGCAACGAACAAAATTAAGGATCTTCGACTAACAACTACCACCCCCTGTGCAAGTGAGTAAGGAGGCTTGCGGAAGTAGGTCAAGACATAGAAGTGATGTCCAGCTAAGCAATTTTGCGAAAATCTATAATTCAAACCCTCTCCTTGTATGTAACCAATAAAAATGGTTAATGATGGTAATTGAAAGGATGGGGAAAATGTCTCGACATAAAGAAATACCACAAATCAAAGATTATGATTCGACAATTGCTTATATAAAAGAGGAATTAGGTATCGACAAAAGCTTTGACCAAATCCATCTAGAGCTGGAGTATGCTGGCCGGCGCATGAGCCTTTTTATGATTGATGGGTTTGTTAAAGATGAAATCATGCACTATCTGATGAAATTATTATCAAAGCTTGCCCCAGAGGACCTTGACCCGGATCCTTTAACGAAATTGATGCGTACTCATCTTCCATATATGGAAATAGAAGAACAGGAAGATCTAGAAAAGGCGATTGATTTCTCATTAGGTGGTCCAAGTCTGCTGATTGTTGAAGGGATCGACACCGTAATTGTGATCGACGCTAGAACCTATCCAGTTCGTGGTCCATCAGAGCCTGATTTGGAAAGGGTTGTACGAGGATCACGGGATGGGTTTGTAGAAACGATCATCTTCAATACGTCACTGACAAGAAGACGGGTTCGGGATCGTTCCTTACGAATGGAGTATATGAAAATCGGTAGGCGGTCACAGACGGATATCTGCATCTCATATATAGAGGATATTGCTGATACGAAAATAGTCGAAAAGATTAAAGATTCATTATCAAAGATTGATACAGATGGACTTCCCATGGCTGAAAAGACAATCGAAGAATTCATTTGTGGACGTCACTGGAATCCTTATCCTTTGGTCCGGTATACGGAACGTCCTGATACTGCTGCAGTGCATCTTTATGAAGGCCATATCCTCGTCTTTGTCGATGGATCACCAAGTGTTTTGATTACACCTGCAACCTTCTGGCATCATCTACAGCATATGGAGGAATATCGGCAAAAACCTGTAGTAGGCGCTTATCTTCGTTTTGTACGTTTTTTTGCAGTTTTATTGTCTATCTTTTCTCTTCCTCTCTGGTATTTGTTCGCCATCAGCCCAGAGATGATGCCTGCCCAACTTGCATTCATTGGACCTGACAAAGTAGGGGATGTGCCATTGTTCATCCAACTCATACTGATTGAAATCGGTTTAGATATCATGAGAATGGCGACTGTCCATATTCCATCGTCCTTAGCCACTGCATTGGGACTAGTCGCTGCGATTTTGATCGGACAAGTAGCTGTAGATGTGGGCTTATTCATCAATGAAGTCATTTTGTATATTTCGATTGCAGCAATTGGATCATTCGCGACTCCGACGTATGAATTAAGTTTAGCGAATCGTTTGACCCGATTGATGCTTTTGATTTTGACAGGTATATTCGCTTTGCCTGGTTATGTGATCGGGACGACATTATGGATCATTTTGCTATCAAGGCTTAAATCCTTTCACATTCCGTACCTTTGGCCTTTCATTCCATTTTCATATAAAGGATTCAGGGACGTACTCATCCGTTCACCGATTCCCCTCAAGAATAGAAGACCAATCGTTTTACATCCAAAAGACCCTGACCGTTAGAGGAGCGACTAAGCTTCTCTATTTTTTATACTGAAGAAAGTATAAAATACTTTCTTCAGTATAAGCGCAACTATGGATCGCCTGTACCAAAGGCTTGGCTTTGCCAAGTTTTCTTTATTATGCTGTAGATTTTCAAGCTTTGACCCGCTTTTTAAATTGAATAATAATGATATAATACGGTTGGGTGAAAACATAGGATTGCTATGAAGTGAACAGATTATCCAGGGAAGTGAGCAGATAATGAGGACAATCTTGGATGTACAACAACTTTTAAAGCGCTTCGGTACTTTTATTTATACAGGGAACCGGAAGGCGGATTTAGACCTTTATCAGTTTGAAATACAAGAATTACACCAAAATGGAATGATCAGTAACGAAGAATATCGTAATGCGATTCTAATCATAAAAAGTGAACACAATAAATTGAATTAAAGGATGATACATATTATGGACAAACTTTCGATAGGAATCGACCTTGGTGGAACGACCATTAAAATGGCCATTGTAGATCCAAAGGGGAATTTTGTAGAGAAATGGGAGATCCCAACTGATACAAGTAACAACGGTAGGAATATATCCCAAGACATTGCAGATTCACTGAAGATGAAGATGGAAGATTTAAGTTTGGAATTAAAAGATCTGATGGGCATCGGAATCGGCGCACCTGGGTTTATCAATATGGAAAACGGTTTTGTCTATCACGCAGTGAATGTTGGATGGGAAAACTATCCTCTTAAGGATGACTTGGAATCGAAGACAGGCTTGACGGTTGTTGTCGATAATGATGCAAATATTGCTGCTCTTGGCGAGATGTGGAAAGGTGCAGGGAAACAGGCATCCGATCTAATTTGTATCACTTTAGGGACTGGCATTGGTGGAGGAATCATTTCAAACGGCACCATTCTTCACGGTACGAACGGGATGGCTGGAGAAATCGGCCACATTACCTCGATTGTGGATGGTGGGGCTCCTTGCAACTGTGGCAAAACAGGCTGTCTTGAAACAATCGCTTCGGCAACGGGCATTTCTAGGATTGCAATGGAAGGCCTTGATCAACACCCAACAAGTGTACTTAATAAAACACTTGATAAGGGGATGGAGGTATCAGCTGAGGAAGTATTTAATGCTGCCAGTGAAGGTGATGAATGGGCGATAGAAGTAATTGATGTCATCACCCATCACCTTGGACTGGCGATCGCAAACATGGCAAATGTAATTAATCCCTCGAGAATCGTCATTGGCGGGGGTGTTTCACGAGCAGGTGATCTATTGATGATTCCTTTGAAAAAGTCATTTAACAAGTATGCACTTCCGAGAGTACAGGAGGGTGCTGATTTTGCAATTGCAAGTTTAGGTAATGACGCTGGGGTTATCGGTTCTGCCCGACTTCTGTCTTTAAGAAACCAGAATTAGCATCAATATCCCCTAAACTCGAATAGAAAAACGAATACTATACCAATTCCGAAAAGGGTCATCTGTGACTCTTTTTTTTCATATAATGGCTTGTCCGGATAAATAGAGGGCATTAACAATAGTAAAAAAGTCATGATTCAAAACCCTTTTAGTGCAATATAACCAGAGGTTGTACATAAAAATATGAACAAAGTGTGAAGTTACTGTAAATTCCTTATTTAAGTAAAACTTTTTTCTTATTTGCTCGTCTATAGGTTTAGCGGTATTTTAGACAGGGGATAGTAACTTAACGTGAGCTTAATACAATTTACAAATTCTTGAAAAAGGTTAAATTACACTTGAAAAATGAACAAAAAGGGAGTATTATAACAATCATGTGAAAAACGAGTGAAGATAAAACATGTTAGAAAACAATAATAATTACGAGAATGATAACTAAACAAAATTATGATAAGTTCATCTTGTCAAGGAGGTAACTGTACGATGCTGAAAAACACCCTATCAAAATATC
This sequence comes from Pseudalkalibacillus sp. R45, assembly GCF_052246725.1. Lineage (NCBI taxonomy): Bacteria > Bacillati > Bacillota > Bacilli > Caryophanales > Fictibacillaceae > Pseudalkalibacillus > Pseudalkalibacillus sp. R45. Next base: position 41,990 of record NZ_JBQQCL010000007.1, read on the forward strand.
AGATTATCATCATCACAGGTGTTTTACTCTGGTTGAAATCGTATCTGGTTTATAAAATTTCGTTTGATCTAAAAATAGAAAACACAGTACAAGAAATTATTCTCTTGATCAACCCATTAAGTTCAGTGGTATTCATTATGGCTTTCGCCTTATTCTTTTCTGGCAAAGCTCGAAATATCGCTATATTGATCTTGAATTTAATTGCGTCATTCATTTTATTTGCCAACATGGTATATTACCGGTTCTTTAATGACTTCATTACAATACCGGTATTGTTCCAAACCAGCAATATGGGTGACCTGGGCAGTAGTATCACATCATTAATTTATCCATATGACCTTTTATTATTCGCGGATATCATTATTCTTGCTGTATATATGAAAATGCGCAAGATTGAGGCACCCAAAATGTCGTCTAAAAAAATCGGTCTCGTTTTCGCATCGAGTTTGATCATTTTCATCGTAAACGTGGGTATTGCTGAAACAGAACGTCCACAATTGTTGACTCGTTCTTTCGACCGTGAAATGTTGATCAAAAATATCGGTGCATATAACTACCATGCATATGATGCTATCATCCAATCCAAGGCAAAAGCACAACGTGCCCTGGCTGACGGAAGTGAAATTGCTGATATTGAGAACTATGTTAAAGCTGATTATAAAAGCCCGGATCCAGAAATGTTCGGAGCTGCAAAAGGTAAAAATGTCGTTGTCATTACTCTTGAGTCAATGCAGAATTTTGTAATTGATAACAAGATGGAAGGAAAAGAAATCACGCCTTTCCTAAATGAATTGAAGAAAGATGAAGACACATACTATTTCCCTAACTTCTATCATCAGACAGGGCAAGGGAAAACGTCCGATTCTGAGTTCTTACTAGACAACTCGATGTATCCTTTACCAAGTGGAGCGGTATTCTTCACTCATTCACAAAATGAATATCAGGCTACCCCAGAATTGTTGAATGAGGAAGGATATCATACAGCGAACTTCCATGCGAACAACAAAAGTTTCTGGAACCGTGATATCATGTACAATTCGCTTGGATATGATGAGTTCTACTCAGCATCGAAATACGATATAAAACCTGAAGAATCAGTTGGTTGGGGAATGAAAGATGAGTTCTTCTTCCAGCAATCAGTCGATCATATGAAAGAATTACCTGAACCTTATTACACGAAGTTCATCACACTGACAAACCACTTCCCATTCACGTTAGAACAGGAAGATGAATTCATTCCTGAGTGGACGTCAAACGATGGAACTGTAAACCGTTATTTCACAACAGTCCGCTATACTGATGAAGCTGTTAAGATGTTCTTCGATAGCTTGAAAAATGAAGGTATGTATGAAGATACTGTATTCGTCCTATACGGAGACCATTACGGTATATCAGAAAACCATAACAAAGCGATGGGAGAGTATCTTGGAAAAGAAATAACACCATTTGAATCGACACAATTGCAACGTGTGCCAATGTATATCCACATCCCTGGGGATGGTAATGGTAAAGAGATGGATACTGTTGGTGGTCAGGTCGACCTTAGACCGACAATCATGCACTTGCTCGGAAAAGATACGAAAAACACAATCCAATTTGGATCAGACTTGTTCTCTAAAGAACGTCAAGACTTTACAGTATTACGTGATGGAAGCTTCATCACAAAAGATCACGTATACACCGATAACACATGTTATGATAAAGAAACTGGTGAAAAGGTAGAGAAAACAAAGTGTGAACCATATATGGAAAAAGCGAAAAAAGAGCTCGATTATTCTGATCGCATCATCTATGGTGACTTGCTGCGTTTCTTTGATCCAAAGACAGGAACAATTAAAGAAGAATAGATGCTGATAAACCGTGTCAACTAATGTTGGCACGGTTTTATATTACTTTACGGCTTTTGAGCTATACCACGGTTTTTAAACTGTGGTAATTTTTATTGAGGCGATGCTTGGGACAAAAAGAACATAAATGATTCATAACTGAGGATTGGTGCCATATATATGGTGGGAGAATGGTTAAATGGAGGGAAACGAAATGAAGGTGAGAATACGAAAAGGAGATACATTTTGGTATCTTGCCAAATTGTTCAATGTGCCTCTCCGGCTTGTCCTCGATTCAAACCGTGCAACCGATCCTTCAAGTTTACAAGTCGGAACAGAAGTTGTAATACCAGCATATAAGACGGAAAAATATACGATTCAAAAAGGAGACACCTTTTACAAGATTGTCCAGAGGAGGAAATTGGCGCTAGATGCTCTCACTATCATGAATCCTAATACATCTCCAAGTAACCTTCAAATTGGACAAATCATCACAGTTCCTGTAAGAGTAGTTACACCTTACGTAAATCCGAAAATGAATTATGATTGGCCAACCATGATGAAAAATCTGTATTCGTTAAGAGCGGTATATCCATTTATAAAAGTGAAATCTATCGGGAGATCTGTGTTGGGTAAATCTATTCCTGAGATTCAAATTGGGAATGGGGAGAAGAAAATTCACATGAATGGGGCTTTTCATGCCCAGGAATGGATCACAACAGCAGTGATAATGAATTTTCTGAATGACTACCTTCTAGCTTTGACAAACCAATGGACAATCCGAGGTTTGAAAATGTCCCCTTTTTATGATGGGGTTACTTTGTCAATTGTTCCGATGGTTAATCCGGACGGTGTCGATCTAGTATTGAACGGTCCCCCTGATAGTGAATATTATCGGGATTTCGTTTTAGAGCTTAATAATGGGAAAACAGATTTTTCAGGATGGAAAGCGAATATAAGGGGGATAGATTTGAATAATCAGTTCCCTGCAAAATGGGAAGTTGAAAAACCACGGAAACCACAAGCGCCTGCATCAAGAGACTACCCAGGAGACAAACCATTAAGCGAACCTGAAGCAATCGCTATGGCTGAATTGACACGTAAGGAGGATTTCGATCGTGTTGTCGCTTTCCATACACAAGGAGAAGAAATTTATTGGGGGTATGAGGGATTAGAACCGTCTTATGCAGAAACGATCGTCAATGAATTTGAACGGGTCAGTGGTTATAAACCTGTCCGGTATATCGACAGTCATGCAGGTTATAAAGACTGGTACATCCAAGAATGGCAAAGGCCTGGATATACAGTTGAATTAGGGGAAGGTGTCAATCCATTACCATTATCCCAATATGATGAAATTTATCAAGAAACTTTAGGAATCATGCTCGCAAGTTTATATATGTAATCCAGTAAGGACTGTCCAACCATTGAATTACTCGACTCAGTGGGCGCAGTCCTTTTATATTTGAACTCCTGGTGCCTGCGAGATTGCAATATGTTTTTAAAAATTTTTATGGAAAAACATGTTAAAATCATTATGAAGAAGTGAGGGGGTGGATTTCTTGATTCATGTAAGAAAAGCGGTTGAAAACAATCTTGAAATGATTTCTGCATTCATCACTGATAGGAATAGATTCAAAGAACACCATATTGGTTATTGTGGACAAGATGTTGCTGAAATCAAATATTCTCTGAAGCATGATTTTGATGACATTCCTTTTGAAGAAAGCTTTGTTGTGGCGAGTATAGGACAAGAAATTGTAGGTATTTTAGGAATGGATATTGATTTACAAGAAAAGCATGGTGAGGTGTGGGGTCCTTTTGTAAAGGTGCAAAAGGAAAAATGGAAAGCAGTCGCAGAGAACATGTGGAACTACCTGATGATACAGGCTGGGAAATATGTTACCATGATCAGTCATTTTTGCAACATAGAAAATGAATTGAATTTTGCTTTCGCTGAAAGTCTTGGATTTAAGAAACAAGGTGAACATACAATTCTAAGGATTTCACCTGATCAGCTTAGGGAAGAACTCGGAACCACACCTGTTACAGAAATGAACAAGGATTATATAGATGACATGGTAAAGTTACATGACAGTTGTTTTCCTAACGCGTATACGGATGGAAAACAAATTATAGGGAGTTTGAATGCAAACAAAAAGGTATTCATTTGCGCAAAAAAGAACATTTTAAAGGGTTACATATTTGTTAAGACACACCCTGAATTTAAGGAAGGTTCAATTGAATTTTTTGCAGTTTGTAAAGAATACAGAAAAAATGGGATTGGAAGGAGTTTATTACTCCATGCTTTGAAATGGATGTTTACAAACGCAAGGATGGAACATATACAATTATGTGTAAACAGTGAGAGTAAAGGAGCTATAAATCTTTACAGATCCATAGGCTTTGACGCTGAGGATCAACTATACCACTTAGATAAAGACCAAGGGGGATCAGAATGAAAATCGAGTTAGAAAACAAACATTTTACACTACAAAAAATTAAAGATGGGGTTTTTGCAGCACTGGCAAAACAAGGCGGAGGTGCAGTTGCAAATGCTGGTATCATTGATTTAGGTGATCAAACAATTATCTTTGATACCTTCAACACCCAACAGGCAGCAGAAGAGTTAAAGACAGCAGCTCAAGATCTCACACTTAGCCCCATCACTTGTGTTATCAATAGTCATTGGCATGGTGACCATATACGTGGAAACCAAGTATTCGAAGGAATAAAAATAATTTCCAGCGAAAGTACATATTCAAAAATGAAGGAACTACACCCTAATAGGATTAAAAAAAAAGAACGATTTTGATGGACTTTCAGATTATATTGGTTCTTTAGAATCCCAGTTAACACAATCAAAGGATGAAAGACTGAAAACACAGGTCAATTTTCTTAAAGAACTTAAATCTTCTTTACTTACTTTAAACCTCGTCCTACCCGATCATACTTTCAAAAAGGAAAACAATTTTTCCGGGTCTCGAAGGCATGCAAAGCTATTTACATACGGCGGCGGTCATTCGTATTGTGATGCAGTTTTATATTTGCCTAAAGAAAAAGTCGTTTTTATGGGAGATTTATTGTTTGTGGATACACATCCCACATTCTTTGAAGAATCGAAACCCAATAGCTGGATGTCAATTCTTAATGAAATCAATAAATTAGATATTGAAGTTGCTGTACCAGGACATGGGGCGATTGGGACGAAGAGGGAGTTGGGAAAAGTTACTGAATATATTCAACAACTTCTAAATATTGCAGAAAACACTTTAGATATTGAACGGATGACGATTCCTCCTGCCTATCAAAAATGGACTTCATCGGGGATTTTTCATAAGAATCTTAAGTTAATAAAAGGAAGGGATCATCCAGTGATTAACTGAAACGTTTCCTTACATAAAACGTAATGAAAGGAGGAGGGTGATACACAATGGACGATATTTGGATCCTTTTGATTGTCATTTCCTTATTCGCTTTACCGATATTATGGGGGATGATCCGATCAAACTTCAATACGAACAAGTTCTACGGAGATGAATTGAATAAAAAGAAATTCAAACGAAAGCCAGAAGACGAAGCCTATGAAAAATCATCTTCATCTTCGCTTGGACAGAATAATAATCAGAACAACCCATAATAGTAGGAAGCCATTTATCAAGAAGGAGACTGAAACTAGATGACACAGGATTTTTATTGTGATGAAGTATTAAGTGGGAAAACCGATGTGAAGAAAGTTTATGAGACCGAGAATGTATTAGCCTATTACCATACGCGACCGACCTACCAAATGCATATTGTGTGCATACCTAAAAAGCATATTCTGTCGTTGACCGCTTTGGAAGAAAGGGACACAAAAATATTTACAGAATTGATGAATGGTGTTAAAGCGGTTGCATCTTCAGTTGAACAAGAATTTGGTGCATGCAGGGTAATCACCAATCTTGGGGACTATCAGGATTCGAAACATCTGCATTGGCATATCGTTTCAGGAGAGCGGATTAAATAAGAGCTGATGCTGATGTTATTACTTCGATCCAACAAAGATTGATGAAGGCTTTGAAAAGGAAACAGAGAATAAACTAAGACGACTGATTCCTGAAATTCCATGGTCTGTTAAAAATGAAGCAAGAATGCGCCTGGTTAATCATATTCGGCCTTATTCATCATCTTTAGACGCCATTTCCAAATTTCTTGAAACAGCAACATCATTAGGTCTTAAAGTAAATGAAGTCGACCAGGTGGAATTAGCGGCACCTTGTGGGATTGAAGATGTCCTGAACCTTGAGGTCAAGCCCACACATTACTTTAACGATACAAGAGAACTTGCATCGAATTATGCTAACCGCATCATAGAAAAAAATGGAAAACGATATGGAATCAAATCACGATCATACATATCTAAAGGATCCTTACTGGTATATAAAGGGGGAGTACAATGTTAAGTTACTATAGTAAATTATCTTCAGAAGTATATGATATCGATAAACCAGTTGGATTTTCTTTCGGCGATATCGAATTTTATATGGAAAGGTTGTCTTCGAGTACAGGTCCTATCCTAGAGCCTGCAACTGGTACAGGTCGTATTCTGATCCCGCTTCTGGAAGAAGGATTTCAAGTTGATGGATTTGACACATCAAAGGATATGTTGAATATTTGCCGGGTAAATTGTGAGAAAAGAAAGCTATCTCCATACCTATTTCAAGCGGATATGGAATCTTTCTCACTCGACAAAAAGTATGACGCCATCATTATTCCCACAGGGACATTCCTTTTAATGCATGATAGGGCTCAATCCATCAAAGCTCTTAAAAATTTCTACAAACATCTTAATCATGGGGGGAAATTGATTCTTGATACATTCCTACAGACGGATATTTCACTAGGAAAAATCTCCACCAGGACATGGGAATGTGATAATGGAGATGTAATAACATTGGAAGATAAGATTGTAAAAGTGGATTACATCAATCAATATACGATTTCATATGGACGTTACGAAAAATGGAGAAAAGGAACGTTGCTGCAAACGGAACTTGAGCCATTCAAGCTAAGATGGTATGGAATTGAGGAATTGCGTATGCTTCTTGAGCAGGTTGGATTCTCTGATATCATCATTTCCGCCGAATATGAATATGGGGTATATCCAATAATACCGAATCAGACTATTACGTACGAAGCGATAAAGATATAATAAAAAAGGGGAGAACAAATGAGATTACATACAGTAGTGGCTGGTGAAGGAGAACCAATTGTTTTTCTTCATACGGGTCTACAAACCGGTTTGACGGATTTTGCAGCACACCTGGAATTCTTTAAAAACAATAACCAAGTTATCCTTCCTGATATGAGAGGACATGGAAATCCTATACAAAAGATGTCTCAAACTTCCTAGAAGATTCTATCGAGGACTTAAAGGATACATTAGACCATTTAGGTGTTGAACAACCACATCTTGTCGGTTGTTCACTAGGGGGATTCGTCGCGTTGGCATTTGCAAAGAAATATAAAGTGCGAACTTTGACGATCTCAGGAATCATATCCGACAAACCGAACAACTGGGCTGAAGAATTACACGCAGGAGATGTAGCACATCAAAAAGCACTGCTAAATGATCCTCAAGCAGTTGCCTATTTTGATAATCTTCATCAATCCAATTGGAAACAATTCATACATATGGCTGAAAATGAAGATTGGTATCCATTTGAGTTGACAAGAGATATTTCTGATATACATATACCTATTTTAGTCATGGTTGGGGAGGGAAATGCAAATGAAGTATCAACAGCATCGAAGTATCAACAAATGAATCCAAACGTCCATGTCAGCGTCATTCCTTTTGCCTCCCATCTTGTCCATGCACAGAAAACAGAAATGTACACTCAAATTCTTGATGAATTTTTAAGCAGTACATAATAGAAAACCGGCGTGCACACTGCTGTAATCTCAGCATGGGCACGCCGGTTATTTTATCATGGTCGCCTAAGTGACTTTTTCAATTTCTTTAGCTTGAGTTGTTCTACTTCTGCTTTGTCTTTCCTAATCGCTTTAAAGAATGCGTATATCATAAGCAACATGATCAATGAAAATGGGAATGCTGCTGAAATCAATGCGTTTTGCAAGGCTTGTAGACCTCCTGTATACAGGAGCACCGCGGCGATTCCTGATTGAGCGATCCCCCATACAAATTTCACCTTTTTAGAAGGGTTCAAGGCACCGTTCGTTGTTTGCATTCCTAAAACAAAAGTTGCAGAGTCAGCCGATGTGATGAAGAAGGTACCAATCAATAACATCGCGAGTACCGACAAAATGACCCCGAAAGAAAACTGGTCGAATACACCGAACAAGACTTGTTCGTCTGGTAGCGATGCAATATCTGCCCCATTTTTCTGAGTATCGATTGCAGTCATCCCAAAGGCAGAAAACCATAAGAAACTAACAAGTGAAGGGACAAGTAAAACCCCGGATAAAAACTCGCGGATTGAACGTCCTCGAGACACACGAGCGATGAAAATCCCTACAAACGGAGACCAGGCAATCCACCATGCCCAGAAGAAGACGGTCCAATCCATGACCCATTGTTGTTCTTCGCCGTTTTCTGGTGAGAGCCTGAAGCTTTCTGTGGCAATTGTCTGAAGATAAGTCCCCATCGTATTCGTAAATGTATTCAAAATATAGAGCGTTGGTCCGATTATCAAAATGACGATGAATAACAGGATGGCCAGCCCCATATTAAGATTACTTAAGTATTTGATCCCTCTGCTTAGGCCGGTATAAGCTGAAATCATGAACAGCACCGTCACGACTATGATAATAACCAACTGGATCCAAAATTCTTGTTCAAGGCCAAGCAGGTAAGTAAGTCCCCCGTTAATTTGAGCTGCCCCGAATCCTAAAGTGGTTGCGACACCAACAATTGTGGCGAAAACTGCAATGACATCAATCGCTGTCCCCAGTCCGCCTTTCATCTTATCGCCAAAAATAGGCTCAAGTGTAGCACTGATCAATCCCGGTTTTCCATGACGGAATTTGAAATAAGCAAGTATAAGGGCAACTATCGCATAAATCCCCCATGCGTGCACTCCATAATGGAAAAACGAAATCCTCATAGCATCCTGAATGGCTGCTGCTGTACCAGGCTCCGCTGTCGGAGGAGTTTTCATATAATGCGAAATGGGTGCAGCTGCCCCATAAAACACAAGTCCTATTCCCATACCAGCACTGAAAAGCATGGCAAACCAGGTTGCATAACTATAATCAGGCTTCTCGTTAGGTTTGCCTAACTTAATTTTACCGTATGGACTAAAGATCATATATAAACAAAAGATAACGAATAATGAAACGATCAATAAATAATACCAACCAAAATGAACCGAAATATACGTTTGAATCGCCCCTGTAATTTTTTCCAAATTTTTAGGCGCAAACGAACCCCAAATGGACGCGAATAGTGTGATGGCTAATGTAATCCAAAATACTGATGTAACTTTCTTCATGAATTTCTCCTTCCTTTGTCTTGTTTGTTTTTTATAAGGCTCTTTTCTAAAAGATTGTTGCTTTTGAGTTTTTTAAAAACTCACCTTGTGCAAGTTGATTGGAGAGCAAGGTGCGAGACTCCTGCGGGACGGCGGGACAGGTGAGACCATTCAATGTCGCAAGGCGACTAGTGGGCTCACGGCACGCCCCGCGGAAAGCGAGCATCCTGGAGCGGAAATCAACGACTTTCAAGTGCAACAAAGGTTGCGAAAACAGCCTTTAAAAAAGTAGCCGGAATTACTCAGTATATAAGACTTATACCCACTAGTCCAATAAACTATGTGGTATTTTCATATAAACTTAAAAAGATTGTCACATTTCGTCGATTTTTTAAGTAGTTTGTGTTGAATCCGCAAGAACTATCCTTGAGAGTATGATTCAGGGCTTTTCTTATCTTTTGATTCCACTGAGTTTTTTGTTTACATTTAAAGAAACAGTTTCAGGTAAAGACTATGAGAGATTAAAGAAAATGGAGTCGAAGGCATATGGATAGGAACCAGGAGATCATAAGGTGTGAAGGAGTATCAACCGACCATTTGAAAGATGTTTCATTCGAACTAGAAATGCAACAAATTACAACAGTGGTTGGACCATCCGGTGCAGGAAAAAGCAGTTTATTACTCTTATTGAACCGATTAGAAGAACCGACTTCAGGTGACATATATTACAAAGGGCAGAACATTAAAGCATTACCGGTGACCAAGTTACGCTGTGAGGTCGGAATGGTCTTCCAGTCTGCCTATCTTTTTGATGGGACCACAGAAGAGAATATTCAATATGGACCTAAACTGCAAGGGAATCTACACGATTGTGATGTTGACCGATTGCTTGATTTGGTTGACCTACCACGGTCATTCAAGTCTCGTCACGTCGCCTCATTATCTGGTGGAGAACAGCAGCGAGTCGCTATTGCAAGGACTTTTGCCAATAAACCATCCGTCTTACTGCTTGATGAAGCGACCAGCGCGTTGGACATCAAAACAGCCGATCATATCGAAGAACTCTTATTCCGGTTGCGCGCTGAAAAAGGGATTACGATCATGATGGTTACCCACAACCTAAAGCAGGCAGAAAGAATGGGAGAACAGACCTTATATATTGAGGATGGACGACTTGTAGAAAAAGGCTTTACCTCTGAAATGTTCGAACATCCTGAAACACAACAATTCGAGCAGTTTTTAAAGGAGTAGGGTACTATGGAAGGCACAGAAATTTCAAATCTATCACTATTGTTCATCATCGTATTCATCATCATTCCAGTATCCCTTTCTTACTGGTTTTCACTTGATTTATCGAAAACAATCGTATGGTCATCCATCCGAGGAGTTGCTCAGCTTTTCATTATCGGGTATGTATTGACTTTCTTATTTGATTTACCTAGTTGGCAAGGAATCGGTTTATGGGTCGCCGTCATGGTTGTCGTAGCGACGATTAACGCAACGAGAAAGGGGAGGAACATCCCCCGCGTGTTTCCAGTTGTATTCACGATCATTGCACTGACAGAAATAATCATTTTGTCATTATGGTTATTGTTCGGATACATACCCTTTTCAGCCGAAAAAGTGATTCCAATCAGTGGGATGGTGATTGGCAACAGTATGATTGCGATAGGTCTGGCTTTGGAGCGGCTGCAGCATCAGTTCAGAGAAGAGAAGGGGCGTGTTTTAGCAGCGTTATCTTTAGGAGCGACTCCAAAGCAATCGTCCTTACAGATTGTGCGGAAGACATTGAAGGCAGCTATGATCCCAAATATCGATGGGTTAAAAACAATCGGCCTCGTCCAGCTGCCAGGGATGATGACCGGTTTGATTTTAGGAGGTGTTTCCCCTTTAGATGCTGTACGGTATCAGATTGTCATTTCTCTTAGTATCTTTGTGTCAGTAGCGGTTTGTGCAATGCTCGTAACCATATTGCTTTACAGATATTATTTTAATGATAAAATGCAATTGATCGATATAAATTCTTAGAGGAGGGTTACAATGGCAATCGTTGATGTAACAGTTGTACCGCTAGGAACGAAAACTCCGAGTATGAGTGACTATGTTGCCGATGTCCAAAAAGTCCTTGATGAGAATAGTGACAAGATCAGTTATCAGTTGACCCCGATGAGTACTTTGATCGAAGGAGATCTCGCTGATTTATTCGATGTAATCCAACAAATTCACGAAGTACCGTTCAAAAATGGCATCGAAAGGGTTTCAACCAATATCCGTTTAGATGACAGACGGGACAAGCAAGTGAAGATGGAGGACAAAGTCAAATCGGTCGAAGAAAAAACATAAAGAAAGAAAAAAGATTGACCGGAATTCCGGTCAATCTTTTTTCGAGTAGACGGATTAGTGCCCGCCGCCCCAACCTCCAGTGTGGAAGATATCGATTACAGTCATCACCGTAAACCATCCGAACACTGCTGCAGTCAAGAAGGCAAAACCTAATGCAATGATATTTTTCCTTTTAAGTTCTCTAAATAACGCCCAGAGTGCGAAAAGGGTTACTAGGCCAAAGATGATTGCCAATGCCATAAACTTTCCCCCCTTATGTTGTTGTTTGTTAATATTACTATAACCTGTTTTTCCGATAACAATCTATGTAATAGAATGATTGCCTATCTTATTGTACCTGTTTTTTTTTCGATTGTCGAGATTCCATTCCTTACAAAAGTGTGACGGAGACATCATAAGCAGAAACGATTTGCTTGACCAAGTCATCTTGTTGACGATCGGCAAAATAAATGATTGGATTGACTGAATCATCGACGGCCACAATATGTTCCTCCAATTGAAGCATCGCCATTTTAGTCTGCTCTTCATTTCCTTCATCCATACGGAAAGGCACGGCCATTTCTTTATAAAGATAGGCGTGATTCGAGGAGGATACGAACCCGTAATCTGTATTGAACGATGTGGTAGGAGACTGGAGAGGATAGAGCACATACGCTTCTTCAAATAGATTATCTTCCTTAAAAAGGTCTTGAAGCGCTTGATATTCGGATTCAGATTGTACGATGCACAAGCGATCATCTCGATCAACAATCTTGGCTGTACTTGCAATTTTCCGTACGAATTGGCTTATGAAACCAGGGGAATGCCCTCTTAATTCCCGATGCTCAACACCATAAACGATTTGCATAGCTCCCTCACTTTCCATACACCCATAAAATTGGTATTGTATGAATGGAATATAACTTTAGATTTGAATTTACTATAGTGTAGAATAAAATAAGAAGATTGGCAATGGAGGCGATACATATGGAATGGAAACAACTTACTGTAGGTCCTGTACAAGCAAACTGTTATCTATTATGGAATGGGAAAAGGGAAGCATTGATCATCGATCCAGGAAGTGAAGGGGATCGAATAAACCAAGAGATAGAAACACTTGGTTTAAAGCCGTCTGCTATTCTGCTTACTCATGCCCATTTTGATCATATCGGCGCATTGGATGAAGTCCGTTCAAAGTGGCATGTTCCGGTATATCTTCATCAAGAAGAACTTGAATGGTTAGGGAATCCTGACCTTAATGGTTCTAGTTTCTTCCCTATGGTCCAATCAGTTGTCATGAATGAAGCAGACCATGTATTGAAGGGTGGACAAAATCTCGAGATAGATGGCTTTTCATGCAAGGTCCTTTATACCCCTGGGCATTCACCTGGAAGTGTTTCGTTTTATTTCAAAGAAAGTGAGCTGGTGGTAAGCGGTGATGCGTTATTCATGGGAAGCATCGGCCGTACCGATTTACCGGGTGGTGACCACAAACGCCTACTGAAAAGTATCCACAATCAGTTGCTGTCATTAGATGAAGAGACCCAGGTTCTTTCCGGACATGGTCCGTCAACGACGATCGGTGAAGAAATGAACTCAAATCCATTTTTGAATGGCTTTTCATTATGACATATGATCAGATGACGATTGAAGAATTTCTTCACGAGAAAATTCAATCAAGCAACCATAACAGGATCAGTTATGCCTGTTTTATGGAGACTGTCCTATATCATAAAATGGGATATTATCAAAAGGATGAAACAAAAATCGGAAAGGATGGCGATTTCTATACGTCAAGTTCCATCCATCCCGTGTTCGCATGGGTATTTGCCGATTATTTTGATGCTTATTGTAAAGAAAAGAACCTTCCTTTTCATATATGTGAAATAGGAGGAGGCGATGGTTCTTTTTCCAAACAAGTACTGGATTATTTCAAAAAAACCAAACCAGAACGCTATGGTGAATTGTCCTATTCTTTCATTGATGTAAGTGAAGAACATTTGAAAACAGCTAAGATGAACCTCGATCAGCATGAAAATGTCGAATTTCATTCATCATTTTCAAAATTTAAACAGCATCACAAGGGTTTTAAAGGAATCATTTTCTCCAATGAACTTCTGGATGCATTTCCTGTCCATGTTGTTGAGCAGCGAGAAGGGAAACTTCATGAGGTCATGCTTACGATGGAAGAGAATTTAGTGATGAAGGAAATAGTGCTACCAAGTGAGTGCGAGGAGATATTGCAATGGTTCGAATGGAGCGGGATTGCCCTTCCTGAAAACCACCGTTTCGAGGTTCCTTTGAAAATGATGGAATGGCTCTCTGAAATAGCCGGGATACTTTCAAAAGGGTTATTAATAACGGTTGATTATGGGTACCAAAACAAAGAATTGTTGGATTCTGCTCTTCGAAACGGGAGCTTGAGGGGGTACCTTGATCATCAGCTTATCGAGAATCCACTTTTACACCCTGGAAAGATGGATTTGACAGCTCACATACTACTCGATTCGTTAGTTAAAAGAGGAGAGGAAATGGGATTGTGTAAGCATTATCTAGGTAAGCAGAGAGAGTTTTTATTGGAAAATGGATTATTTGATCATTTGGTAGAGCACGATAACCGCGATCCATTTTCTGATGAAAGCAGGTTGAACCGAGCGATCCGTTCTTTTGTGACCCCAGGGGGCATCAGTGATGCGTTCCATGTCATCATTCAAGAAAAAGCGCATTAAAAAAGATGGACTGAATTGTCCATCTTTTTTGTGTACAGATTAATGCCCGCCTGAACCAGGTGTCATCATGAATGTGCTCCAGTACGTGAAACCGATAAAGAAGACTGTTAAGTAGGCACCAAAAATATAAATATACATTCTTTCAGATAGGTTAAGGTATCCAAGTGCAACAAACATTACCGTTTGTCCTACGAACAGAAGGGAAAACGCTTGCATATCACCAACATAAGCCATTACAGCGATGACTGCCGTCCAAAATCCCATCATGCGGTACATTCTTGCCATATGTAATCCTCCTTTGCAGCAATGATCATTACGGATAGATAAGTGCATTTAACGATTTTCCATCCAAAATAAATGGACTCTTTTAGTATTATAAATCAAATGAATGAAAAAAGTAAATTACAATTGCTATGTCAATTTTGTGTCGATGCTATAAATAATTCCAAGCTACATATAGTATAATGGCAATTTGAAAAAATATACAGGATTTTTAATATAAAAAAGAGGATAATTTTTAAAAATGTCGAACTAGTCATATACTTCCCGAAAGAAGGTGGTTTTATAGAAATAAACGTCGAAACAAAGAGTGAAAAATTGGTATTACAAGCTATTTCAATGCGTGCAACCGATCTACATGTTATTCCGAAGCATCGGTTTGCTACCATTCAAGCAAGAATCGACCAACGATTATTCACCCTTGAAGAAGTGCCGTTGAAACAAAGTGAACGCCTCATATCCCACTTCAAGTACTTAGCAGGAATGGATATCGGTGAAAGGCGAAAGCCCCAGAACGGTTCAATTCATCATTATCTCCCCTTAAATGGCAATATTCATTTAAGGCTTTCTACTTTACCATCAGCTTACAACGAAGCTCTAGCTATCCGAATTCTGCCTCAAAATGATGCAAATACCTACTCAAAGCTTTCTATTTTCCCAAATACACTCAAAAACATTTACAACCTTCTCACACGATCTCAAGGATTAATATTGTTCGCAGGTCCCACTGGGTCTGGAAAAACAACCCTCCTCTACTCCTTATTGAAAGAATCCCAATATCAAATGAAACGACAGGTCATCACTCTGGAAGATCCTATTGAAAAAAGAATGGACAGCTTGCTGCAAATTGAAATCAATGAACCAGCAGGGGTAACCTATTTAGATGGGTTCAAGTCGATTTTACGTCACGACCCAGATGTCATCATGATCGGAGAAATACGAGATGAAGCTACGGCTCATTTAGCGATACGTGCCTCTCTTACAGGTCATCTCGTCTTATCGACACTTCACGCCAAAGACACCATTGGATGTCTCTATCGGCTACTAGAATTTGGATTGAAATTTGAGGACTTGAAGCAAACGTTACTTGGAATCGTTTCACAAAGGTTATGTGATATGACTTGTCAATATTGTAGCGGGGAATGTTCTTTTTATTGCATGATGAGGAGGGAGAACCGCCGGATGGGGATCTATGAAACCTTATATGGAGAAATACTAGAAGAAACAATGACTGCAATTGAAAACAAAAAGGACCAACTAAAACAATTCCCTCATCTGCATGATTATCAAATTCGTGCGATGGCAATGGGATTTACACCCATGCAGCCATTTAGCATTAAGAAAGATAGCCGTTATGAGAAGGCATAAATGGAATAGCACCCAGCAAGCAGTCTTTCTGAAAAATCTCGGAACCTTACTTGATAAAGGATATTCGATTTCCGAATCGCTGACGTTACTGAGCCTTCAAAATAAACGTAATGCCTCCGCTACGATCAAAACGATCAAAGAAGACCTTGTTAAAGGAAAACCTTTATTCGAGTCTCTCGAAAGGGCAAAGAATTCCTTCAGATATATTAGGTTACCTTTATTTTGCTTCTGAACAAGGAAATCTTTCATTCGGATTACTTGAAGGCAGTTGCATTCTTCAAAAACGTGAAGAGTTGAAGAAATCACTCCTGCAATCAATCCGTTATCCTGCAGTCCTTCTCGGGACTTTGAGTGTAATGATGTTTTTCATGCTTAAATTCCTATTTCCTCAGTTTTCGAAGCTTTTTCAATCAGTAAACCTCTCCCTCCCTGCACACACCCTCTATTTAATTACGTTTCTAGAATTCATCCCAGTCCTCATCTATTTGACTCTCACATTGTTCATTCTGCTGTTTGTTATTCTCCATTTTCGCTTCAAACATAAAAGCGCCCATGACAAAATCTGTTTCTGGTTACGGTTTCCTTTCGTGCGAGAGGTTTTGAAGATTGTTTTGACACAATATTTTTCATTTCAAATCGGTCATTTGTTGAAAGGTGGATTGTCGTTGACAAATGCGCTTCAACTGTTTGAACAACAGAGCTTTTCGATCTTTTTCCAGGAAGAAGGTACCATCCTTAAAGCCGATTTGAGGAAAGGAAAATCTTTAAGTGAAGCCTTTGAGGAAAAACCTTACTTTTTACCAGAGCTCGCCCAGGTCACATTCTTTGGCCAGTCTAATGGAAAATTAGGTGAAGAATTGGTGCTCTATAGTGAAATGTTACTTGAGAATGCTGAGGAACGGCTGAGAGGATTGTTAACGCTCATTCAGCCTGTCATGTTTGCAGTGATCGGATCGATTGTATTGATTCTTTTCCTGTCAGTGATGATTCCTGTTTTTCAACTCTTTCAATCACTTTGAATAAGAAGGGAGAAATACCATGGGTGATCAGAGTTCGTATGAAAATGGATTTACATTGATCGAAATGTTGATTGTCATTCTCATCATTTCGATTCTGTTGTTGATTGCAGTTCCGAATATGACTAAGAACAATGATGTCGTAAAAGATAAAAGTTGTGAGGCTACCGTTCAATTGGTACAGAGCCAGGTGGCAGCTTATCAAGTCGAACATGATAACTTGCCCGAAAATCTTGAACAACTGACCGATTATATTGATTCAGATGAAATAAAATGTCCAGGAGATTCAGAGGTCTTAAATTATGATTCAGAAACCGGAAAAGTCAGCAGACCATAATGAAAAAGGTTATACGATGATCGAGCTTATGATGGTTCTTTCGATACTTGTTGTCATGACTGGTGTAGTTGTCATCAATATGATTCCGATGAAGGATAGCAGGGAGATTAAACAGTTCATCCAACTGCTGACGTCTGATCTGCATTACGCTCAACAATATGCTTTAACAGAACAAATCAAAGTACAGATCAAATTCAATAATGCAAGTAAACAATACACCCTGGAAACAGACTCCAGGAATAAGGAAAAAATCAAGACCATCCAGTTTCCTGAAGGTGTTTATTTTGAAGAATTGACTTCAAGTTTGGAACTGGAATATGGGGTGAATGGGACGATCCAAAAAGGAGGAACGATGTTGTTACGTACCAAAAAAGAAACCTATAAGATCGTCTTTCTTCTCGGAAAGGGCCGTTTTTATATTGAAAAGTTGTAGTGGTTTCACCCTTATTGATGCCATGCTTGGTATGAGTATATTTATGTTTACCGTATTTTGGATTACCCCTCATCTTACCGGTATATATTCAGAAAGGATTACTATCAAACAAGAGGAGTTTGCAATTGAAAAATGCCATACTTTACTACAGGATTGGAAAATAGGGAAGTCAGAGCCAGAAGAAAGGTTACTAGAAGTGAATGGGATAGAATATAACGTCACCACTAACAGATTGGAATCAGACCATATTGAAATTTGTTTAGATTGGATTGGAGCGAATGGACGAGCAAAGTCAATTTGTGGCAAAGCATGAAGGTGGTTATACACTCTTGGAAATGATTATATCTTTAACTATTTTTCTCACATTGGCAGCGTTGACTCCGTTGATGTTTTCTGCGATATTTTCTACAAGTGGACGACCTCTTAATCATCAGGAAATCAGTTTGTTTTTTGAACAGGCCGATAAAGAGTTGCAAGGAACAATCAGTGTTGAAAAGCGTTGGGATCGGTTATATTTGATGCAGCCTGATGGAAAGGAAATATCCTATGAGAAATATGGTGATCGCATTGTCCGGAAGGTAAATGGGGCTGGTTTTGAAGTCATCTTACAGGACATCCAGCGTTTTCGAGCGGAGCATGATCAGTATTCTGTGGAACTGATTGTCCAGGCTCATGAACGTTCATTCACACATAAAGCGATTCTCATTCAACCCTACCTCAATCAATGGAGGACACCATGAAAGAGGAAGGGGGTTACATGACTGCTTTCTCTATCATCATCTCTCTCATCCTTCTATCGGTAACGATGTATAATATCAAAATCTTGGATAGTGAAAGACAGTTTCATGAAAAACGTCTCATTTGGTTTAAAGCTGATGTTACATTAGAATTAGCAAGAGATGAAGTTTTCAACAACCTTCTGTCCGGAAACATCCAGGCAGACGATGAAGGTTCCCTTAGCTTCCCATATGGAATAGTGGATTACAAAGTCACCCAAATGCCGGATGACATTTATGCAGTCCGTTTTGATCTACAGTTGAACGAAAGTGGAAGAAAGACAGGTTTATTGTATTATAATTATGTTAACCAAGAAGTTGTACAATGGATGGTGGTATAGTGAAAGCAATCTATTTAACAGGATTCATGGCAGCAGGAAAAACTTCAGTAGGAAAAGAATTAGCACAAAAGATGAATGTTCAGGTCATTGATTTGGATAACTATATTGAAGAGAAATTGGCTTGGGCGATTCCTTCCATTTTTGAACGAAAAGGAGAAGTCTATTTTCGAGATGAAGAGCAGCGTGCACTTCAAGAATTACCTACATCTGATGTGATCATTACTACAGGTGGGGGAGCGGTTGTAAGGAAAGAAAATCGCACTCATATGAAGAAGCATGGATATGTCATCTATTTAGAAGCGGAAGTCGACACGATTTATGAGAGGCTTTCACAGCTAGATGATCGCCCCCTCGCAAAAGGGAAAACGAAAAATGAAATTCAACAGTTGGCTGAGAAAAGACAACCTTATTATGAGGACGCTGATTTAATGATTCAAACAGATGGAAAGTCTGTCGACCAGATTGCAGAAGAAATTGTTGCATGGATAAAAACACTCTAAATTGTCTAAAATGAGTAATAAAAACGGGTGATTTCGGTGTCGACGAATGATTTCGTAAAATTCCTGACGCAACAATTTGTACGGTATGTAGATCAACCCAAGAAAGACCGGGTAGAGCAGAGAAAAACACGTAAAGAACATAAACCGCCACGTTCCGTTAAATGGTTCGGTTTATTACCGATGGCGATTACAATGTTCATAAAACGAAAATGAAAAAAATGAGGGATCGGCCATCTTGGTCGCTCCCTCATTTTCATTGGCTGTGTTCGCAAACTTTGTTGCTCTTGAAAGTCGTTGATTTCCGCTCCAGGATGTTCGCTTTCCTCGGGGCGTGCGGTGAGCCCATTCGTCGCTTTGCGACATTGAATGGTCTCACCTGTCCCGCTGATCCCGTAGGAGTCTCGCACCTTGCTCTCCAATCAACTTGCAAAAGGTGTTTTTTAAAAAATGACTCAAAAGCAACAATCTTTAAAAAAGAGCTTTTGCATTTAACTTATTTGCAAGCTACTACCGCTTTTGCTGAAAGAGCTCTAATTCATCATTGTACTATTAGACAGATAGAACATGCCGCCGTTGATGATTTGTACGACTGCTTTAGGTTCATAAAGGTCTTTCAGCGCTTGTTTCTCCAAATGATAGCTTTCCGGGAGTTCCTCAGCATCCTGATAAAAGTGATCCAACAGTTCTTCATCTTCCTTCCACCGTTTTCTGGCTTCAATTGACCATTGTGGATCATCGGATTCAATGACGTGGTCGATGTATTGTTCGATTCTTTTGATGCCGCTGACAGGTTTGACCAAGGAACTCATCGTGTAACAATAGTCCGGAATTTTCGGGGTCAAAGGTTTAGATTCCAATAAGCCCTGAAATTCACTCACCATCATCCCATTGATCAGATTTAAACCGATCGAATGGAGAAAATCCTTCTTCCGATCACATTGATACGAGACCTTTATATTCAAGCCTAGCCACGGAACCAGTGGGACATACGAACTTTCATTCTGCTGGACGTTCTCGAAAAGCCGGATATATGAGCCGAGCTGACGAGTCGATTGGAAAATCTGGTGCAGCCTCGGCGACCCGAAGTGAATGAATTCACCTTCCGTATCATCTTCTGTTTGTTCCGTCTTCAACATCAGTTTCATCGGATTCGGATCTGCCCCTGTCAACTCTTGATAATGCCAATAAAAAGGGCGGTTCATCAATAGCTTATCCAGTTCAATCGTTAGCTGTACATGAAGCAGATGGTTGTCTCGGCGTTCAAGGATCTCACATTCATTTGCTGTGAAATAACGATCCAAAAATTCATGAATGTCCTTCTGAAGCATAAGCATCCCCCTCATCATTGGAATAGGTCAATAATGATGTCAAATTGTCCATTTTGATCTTGATTTCACCATCTGTGTCGGATTCACAAAAGATATCACGTATGTGTTGCTCAATGTTCTTCATACCCACACGAGAGAGGATTTCATCCAAATCTCCGATCACATTTTCAAATAGATTGATTTTTTCATATAAAAGTCTAAGGATATGTTCTTCAATTGTATTTTCAGTTGCAAAATTGTAAATGTAGACATCATGTTCTTGACCGATCCTGTGTATACGTCCGATCCGTTGCTCGATCCGCATCGGGTTCCATGGCAAGTCGTAGTTGATGATATGCTGGCAAAATTGCAGATTGATCCCTTCACCACCTGCTTCAGTCGCAATCAAGACCTTAGCATGGTTTCTAAAAAGATGCGTCATCCAATCCTTTTTGTTCCGTTTAAATCCTCCCCGGAATGGAACAGAACTGATGCCATGCTGTTGGAGGTACCATTGTAAATATAGTTGTGTTGCTCGGTATTCTGTAAATATGATTACTTTATCATCAATGGACTGGATGATCTCGAGTGCTTTCTCGGCTTTCGAATTGCGATCAACATTCTCGATTTCATGCATCAATGAGATCGCGGTCTGTCTAGCATTTTCACTGATCCCCTCTTTTTCGGACATCGCCTTCAATGTGAGGAAAACCGCTTCACGACTGCTGCAGACTTCCCTCTGCAAGGTGATTGTGGAAAACGCATGTTGTTGTTCATATGCTGTATTCGCTCGAGCTTCAGTGATGGATTCATAGAGTTTACGCTCGGTCGGTGAAAGTGTTATAGGTACCGTTTTGACAAAACGTTTCGGCCATTTCAAGCCAGTATCTTCCCGTCTGTTCCGTACCATGACTTTATTGATCAGCTGCTTGAGTTTTACCTCATTTTGAACATCGTATTTTCCGGATCTGTATGCTTCATCAAAATACTCTTCATTACCGAGGTGGCCCGGTTTCAATAATGAAACAAGATTGAAAACTTCTTCAATACGGTTCTGAATCGGTGTGGCAGTCAAAAGAAGACAATATTTCTTTTTTAAGTGTTGGACGAATTCATAGTTTTTCGTCTTCTTATTTTTCAGCTTATGTGCTTCATCTATGATGATAAGATCATAGTCCTGATCCAAAACGATTTCACGATGCGGGCTTCTCTTTGCAGTATCGATCGAGGAGACGACTACATCATATTGTTCCCACACATACGATTTCTTTTGCGGGACAGCAGGAATGAGAAACTTCGTATTCAATTCATGTGTCCATTGCAGAACGAGTGAAGCTGGGACAAGAATCAAAATTTTCTTCGCTAACCCGCGAATCATGTATTCTTTCGTGATCAATCCTGCTTCAATCGTCTTCCCTAGACCGACCTCATCTGCCAGGATTCCTTTTCCATTCATATCTTCAATGACTTTTCGTGCAACCTCCAATTGATGAGGAAGTATTTGGACATGCGGAATATGCTTCGGCGCTTGCAGCCCAAGAAAATCATCGATAACTAAACTTTTTTCCGCTTCTAAAGCAAGTTTATAAAGCTCCCAATTTGCCCATGGACCATCTTCGTCCAAGCGTTTAAGGAAATCTGTACTCCAGGATTGATCATGCTCGATATTAAAAGTCATACACGAAAACCCTTTCTGTTAAATTAGGTTGATTATCGAACGAATCATAGTTCTTTTGTATGTAATGTTCGTTTATATTGAAAATAGAACGCTTTCATGGAAAAGATAATTGCGATTATACGTTCTTCGATGATAAGATATAACTAGATTCATACTTAGTATGAACAAGCGAACCCAGAAATATAATAGCTGTTATCGATTTCGTCTTTATAGAGTGTGAATTTCTTAAGTTCAATCACATATTTGCGAGTGAGAACAAGGGGAGAGTCTACCTTTAAGGTAGCGCCGAAGGAGCAAGCTTATCGTGAATCTCTCAGGCAAACGGACTCTTGTTTGACGCAGCTCTGGAGAGTGCTTCAATTGCGAAGCCACCAAAGGGGAAAGTCGTGGAACGTTCTTCTGCGATCAAACTTTCAGGTACGAGGACAGAGAGGGCTTGTTAAAAAGTCTTCTTTGTCCTCTCTTTTTTTCATTTAAAGAAAGTATAAATGCTTCCTTCAATATAAGCGCACAAGCTGGTGGCTTCGGAAGCAATACTCCGCACGAAGGAAAAGCGATTGCTTTTTCGAGGAACTAAGGCTCAGCCAACGCTTAGGCTTGGCTAAGCCAAGTTTTCTTTAAGGGGAAGCGTGATTTTTAACAGGTCTTAAAGGTATGACTTATTGAACAAACGAGCAAAGACATACACGATCAGCTGAAAATTTAAAATTGAAGGAGAGATGCTCATGTCATCCCTACAGCGAACACCATTGTTTGAGCTGTATAAAGAATATGGAGCGAAAGTAATCGATTTCGGTGGATGGGAATTGCCTGTCCAGTTCTCAAGTATCAAGGAAGAACACGCAGCAGTACGGACTAAAGCCGGGTTGTTTGATGTCTCCCATATGGGTGAAATCACAGTTAAGGGTGAGGTCGCTGAAGGTTTTCTACAATATGTAATGACCAATGATGTTTCGAAGTTGAAAGAAGGCGGCGCTCAATATACCGCAATGTGCTACGAAGATGGCGGGACAGTTGATGATCTTCTTGTATATAAGCGTGGGAAAAATGATTTCCTTTTAGTCGTTAATGCTGCAAACATTGAAAAAGACTATGACTGGCTTGTGAACAACCAGAAAGGGAATGTTGAAATTCAGAACATTTCGAATGAAGTTGCTCAATTAGCATTACAAGGACCACTGGCAGAGGAAGTACTACAGAAGCTTACAGAATATGATTTATCTCAAATTGGTTTCTTCAAGTTTACGGAAGACGTGGAAATCGACGGTACGAAAGCATTGGTATCCCGCACAGGCTACACAGGTGAAGATGGTTTTGAAATCTATTGTGACAGTGAAGATGCTGCCAAGCTATGGAAAACCATTTTAGAAGCAGGTAAAGAAGCTGGGGTTCTTCCAATCGGACTTGGTGCACGTGATACTTTACGATTTGAAGCTAGGCTTGCTTTATATGGTCAAGAGCTGACAGCTGAGATTTCACCATTGGAAGCAGGGATCGGTTTCGCAGTCAAGCTGAAAAAAGAAGCTGATTTCATCGGTAAAGATGCGTTGATCAAGCAAAAAGAAGATGGACTTAAACGGAAATTGGTCGGAATCGAAATGATAGATAAAGGGATTCCACGAACACATTATGACGTTTTCAAAAATGATGAAAAGATCGGCGAAGTCACCACTGGTACGCAATCTCCTACACTAGGTAAGAACCTTGGGTTGGCTTTGATCGATTCGAAGTACACAGAACTTGGAACAGAAGTCGAAGTCCAAGTCCGTAAACGACGCTTGAAAGCAGAAGTCGTAAAAGCACCTTTCTATAAACGTTAATCAAGAGGGGGAATAAAAGGTGAAATTTCGTTACCTACCAATGACAGAGCAAGACGAAAAGGAAATGTTAGCAGAAATCGGAATTGATTCGATTGATGAACTGTTTAATGATATCCCTGAAAATGTACGGTTCAAAGGCGACTTGAACATCTCAGAGGCAATCCCGGAAAACGATTTGATGAAGAAGATGTCTGGATTAGCTGGAAAGAACGTAAATACAAAGGACTATGCTTCCTTCCTTGGAGCAGGAGTGTATGATCACTATATCCCATCGATCGTCAATCACGTGATCTCGCGTTCTGAATTCTATACGGCTTACACACCGTATCAACCTGAAATCTCACAAGGGGAACTTCAAGCAATCTTTGAATTCCAGACGATGATTTGCGAGTTGACCGGAATGGAAGTTGCCAACTCTTCGATGTACGATGGACAAACAGCCCTGGCAGAAGCAGCTTTCTTGAGTGCTGCTCATACGCGTAAAAAGAAGGTTGTCGTTTCGAAAAGTGTCCATCCTGAAGCATTGAGTGTTCTTCATACGTATGCGAAAGGGCCGAACCTTGAAGTAGTGGAAGTAGAAGCAACGAATGGAACAACGGATTTGGAAGCATTAAAAGGTGTTGTTGATGGAGATACAGCTTGTGTCATCGTCCAATATCCGAACTTTTACGGCCAAATCGAGCCTTTGAAGGAAATTGAAGAAATCGTTCATCAAGAAAAAGCAATGTTCGTTGTATCCAGTAACCCGCTATCCTTGGGCGCACTTAAGCCGCCTGGAAAACTTGGCGCAGATATCGTCATTGGTGACGCTCAGCCATTCGGTATTCCAGCTGCATTCGGTGGACCGCACTGTGGTTATTTTGCGACCACAAAGAAATTGATGCGTAAAGTGCCAGGACGTCTAATCGGCCAAACGACCGATGAAGAAGGTCAACGCGGTTTCGTTCTTACACTGCAAGCTCGTGAACAGCATATCCGTCGTGACAAAGCGACATCCAATATCTGTTCGAACCAGGCTTTGAACGCGCTTGCTGCCTCGGTTGCAATGACAGCTTTAGGTAAAAAAGGAATCAAGGAAATCGCTGTACAGAACCTTCAAAAAGCTCATTATGCAAAGAAAAAGCTTGAAGAAGCGGGTATGGATGTCCGTTTTAAAGGTGCCTTTTTCAACGAGCTTGTCGTAAAAGTCTCCAAACCGGTCAAAGAAGTAAACAAAGCGCTTTTGGAAAAAGGATTTGTCGGTGGTTACGATCTCGGACAATATTACCCGGATCTTGATCAGCATATGTTGATCGCTGTAACGGAACAGCGCACGAAAGAAGAAATCGATGCCTTTGTAAAAGAATTGGGGGGAGTCCAATGAGCAACAAAAAAAACCAAGCACTCATTTTTGAATTGTCTAAACCAGGACGGGTAGGTTATAGCTTATCTGAATTAGACGTGCCTGAAACTCCCATTGAAGAAATGATTGATTCTGAATATCTCCGTGATGAAGAGCCGGAACTGCCTGAAGTATCTGAACTTCAAATCATGCGCCATTACACCGCATTATCGAAACGTAATCATGGTGTGGATTCTGGATTCTATCCACTTGGATCTTGTACGATGAAATATAATCCGAAAATTAATGAGGATGTAGCTCGTTTTCCTGGATTTGCTCACATCCACCCTTATCAGGATGAAGACACGGTACAGGGTGCGATGGAAATGCTTTATGACCTGCAAACTTCACTTGAAGAGATTACAGGAATGGATGAAGTCACGCTTCAACCAGCAGCCGGTGCTCATGGAGAATGGACAGGCTTGATGATGATCCGTGCTTATCATGAACAGAATGGGGATCATCAACGTACGAAAGTCATTGTTCCAGATTCAGCACATGGAACAAACCCAGCTTCTGCTACGGTTGCAGGTTTTGAGGCTGTAACGGTCAAGTCAGATGAAAACGGTCTAGTCGACCTGGAAGACTTAAAGCGTGTGGTCGGCGAGGATACAGCAGCCCTAATGCTGACGAATCCGAATACGCTTGGTCTTTTTGAAGAGCACATTCTAGATATGGCACGTATTGTCCATGAAGCAGGCGGAAAGTTATATTATGATGGTGCGAATATGAATGCGATCATGGGCAGAACACGTCCAGGCGACATGGGCTTTGACGTTGTTCACTTGAACCTTCATAAGACGTTCACCGGCCCACACGGCGGTGGCGGCCCTGGTTCAGGTCCAGTCGGTGTAAAGGAAGATTTATTTCCATTCTTGCCGAAACCGATATTAGCGAAAACTGATGAAGGCTATGTATTTGATTACAACCGTCCAGACTCGATCGGACGCGTGAAGCCATTCTACGGAAACTTCGGCATCAATGTTCGTGCCTATACGTACATTCTGACGATGGGACGCGAAGGATTGAAGAAGGTCAGCGATTATGCTGTATTGAATGCGAATTACATGATGCGCAAACTTGCGCCGCATTTCGTCCTTCCATATGAACAGCATTGTAAACATGAATTCGTCATTTCCGGTAAGCGTCAGAAGAAGCTTGGTGTGCGGACGTTGGATATGGCGAAACGTCTCCTGGACTTCGGTTATCACCCGCCGACCATCTATTTCCCTCTTAATGTAGAGGAATGTATGATGATCGAGCCGACAGAAACCGAATCAAAGGAAACGTTGGATGAGTTCATCGATGCGATGATCCAAATTGCGAAAGAAGCTGAAGAATCTCCTGAGGTCGTGCAACAAGCGCCTCATAACACAGTCATCAAACGTATGGACGAAACAACCGCTGCACGTAAACCCATCCTACGATACGAAAAACAATAATGAAAAAGGAACAGGCCTTCTCCGGTATGGTCGGAGCGGTCTGTTCCTTTTCTATTTCAAAATTTAAACTTATTCCGGCCGATGCAGAAGGTAAACCGGCGGAATAAGAGCATAATCCGGCCGCTTTTGATCGGTATCCGGCCAAAGGTTACTTTTTACACCTTTGTGCAACCAAGAACTAGGAAAAGGAAAGGGGCTGTCCTAAAAGATTTAGGACAGCCCCTTAACCAATTCTATCTTTTCAATTCTATTTTCCTTTTTTCACTTTACCGTTCCATTTTTTGAATCCGCCTTTAAGGTTATAAAGATCCTTGATTCCTTTTTTCCTTAAAACAGTTGCAGCCCGGACGGTACGCATTCCGCTTTCGCAGTACATGTAGACAGGCTGATCATTACGGATTTCTTTATGACGCATACGGAGCTGTGACAACGGAATATTTCTCGCTCCGAGAATATGTCCATTTTCATATTCTTTCTGTTCACGAACATCGACCAGCTGAGCTTTACGATATCCGCTGCGAAATTCTTCTTCAGTCAACGTCTTCAAATGTCTGCGTTGATATAGTCCAGCGACGATCATATATACGATGATGGCTGCTGGAAGTGCCCAAAAAATCCATTCCATTTCAATCTTCCCCCTAGAAACTTTCTACCATTCTCTAAAATGATACCATGTCCATTATATACAGGAATTTTCTTATTCGCAAAACTAAGTTTTTAAAATTCAATGAATTGTATGTGCTCATAGGTTTCTGTTAAACTATGAAAGGTAAAAATGTATGATGAATGCATAAAGAAAGAGGCGTACATAAAATGAAGGAACAATGGTATTTTATCGATTCTGGTGCATGCTCACCAGCTTATAATATGGCGTTGGATGAAGCGCTGCTAGATTGGCATAGTAAAGATGAAATTCCACCGGTAGTTAGATTCTATGAGTGGAATCCTGCAACGCTTTCTGTCGGTTATTTTCAAAAGGTCGAAAAGGAAATCAAGCTTGATGCCGTTCAAAAGCACGGCTATGGGTTTGTTCGAAGACCGACTGGAGGGCGAGCTGTACTGCATGATAAAGAGTTGACTTACAGTGTCATCGTGTCAGAAGAACATCCTAAAATGCCGCAATCGGTAACAGAAGCTTACAGGGTCATTTCTGAAGGGATTTTAGGTGGATTCCGGAACCTGGGTCTTGAAGCATATTTTTCGGTACCAAAGACAGAAGAGGAAAAAGCAGGACTGAAAAATCCGCGCTCAGCAGTCTGTTTCGATGCGCCATCCTGGTATGAACTCGTCGTTGAAGGCAGAAAGGTTGCTGGAAGTGCGCAAACGAGACAGAAAGGTGTCATTTTACAACACGGGTCGATTTTACTTGATATTGATGAAGACAAATTGTTTGATTGCTTCAAGTTTTCAAATGAAAGAGTGAGAGAACGCATGCAGAAAGCGTTCAGTAAGAAGGCCGTAGCAATCAATGATCTTCGTGATGAAAGAGTGACGATCGAGGAATCCAAGAAAGCTTTCAAGACTGGATTCGAACAAGGACTTGATGTGGAATTCATACCACTTGTACTAACGGAAGAACAAAATCAATATATTGATGAAATCATTGAAAGACGCTACGCAAATGATGAATGGACATTTAGACGTTAACTGAAAACTGTGACCAAAAACTGGTCGCAGTTTTTTAATTTTTTTATTGGGAAAAAGAAGGATTTTTGAAAAGTTCAACAGACACCAGAGGTTCAAAAAAGAATAAATCTCGCAACTGAGTAAATTTCTCTTTTTCGATTGTCTGATATGTCATATGGACATTTTTCGCTCGTTTTCTACTTTTTTTATATGTTTTTGATTTTGACAAGATTAAGATCATTCGTTCTCGTCCATACAATATATTGTATTATTTTAAAATAATGTACACTATATATTGATGTTTAGTGTTTTACTGTGCTATGATTTGGGTAACCTAAAATTGAAACTACTTAAAAGAATAGAAATGAAAAAATTATATCATGAGGAGGATCCTGGATGGCGATTGTAACAGGGGAGCAACGACATCATATCAACATTGATCGGTTGAATGAGGACATTGCTAAATTTGAGCAGGTGCATCCGATTACATCGGACATGCATACCACTCACAAAGGGGTATCAAGATTGGTGATGTTGGACCGGTATTCGTTCAAGGATACTGAGAAACGGACATTGCGTGAAGGAGATTTTGTCATCTTGACTGTCAAAGATGATCCGAAATTTCCTGCAAGAGGGTTAGGATTCATCGTTTCCATAGACAGCGAGCAAAAACTTGCGGAGGTCAAAGTAGACGAAGACTACCGAGGTGTGGTTGATAAGCCCGGGGAAATGGAGACAGGAATCGTAAAAAGATCCCTTGATACGATTGATAAGCCCTTAGAAATCTATTACGAGCAGATTGCAAAGCGAAATGCGACAGGTCTTGCTACAGTAGAAAAAACAGAAGAAAAGAAAAAGGAATCATTCGAGAAGTTCTATCATGAACTTGTGAATTTGAACTTTGTTCCTGCGGGCCGTGTCCTATACGGTGCAGGCGCAGCTACAGACGTAACGTACTTCAACTGTTATGTCATGCCATTCGTTCAAGATTCAAGAGAAGGAATTTCAGACCACCGGAAGCAAGTGATGGAAATCATGAGCCGGGGTGGTGGAGTCGGAACGAATGGATCGACGCTCAGACCGAGGAACACACTCGCAAAAGGCGTAAACGGAAAGTCATCCGGATCGGTATCGTGGCTCGATGATATCGCGAAGCTTACACATCTTGTTGAACAAGGTGGATCCCGTTAACTAGCTCCAAACGGCGGGATTAAAATCTCGTGAATTGCTGGAACACCCTAAAGCCTTGAAAGCTACAACGCGGCTGGCAACAGCAAACGTGAATGCTTGAAAATTTCAAGGATAAAACAATGGGCAATCAGCAGCGAAGCGTCTTAGGAAACTGAGATGAACGTTCAGAGACTATTGAAAGCACCTAATTTTTCATAAAGTTGAAAACATGGTGCGAGTAAATCGAAAGTTCAGGAATCGACCCTTTCGAAGCGCGGGACAAGGATAGTAAAAACATCCTTGATGATATAGTCCGAACTCATGTGAGAGCATGAGAGTCAGGCAGAAATGACCTGGCCCCTCAATAAAAAGAGGAGTAACAATTAGCGTGGGGCACAAATGATCATGTTGGCGGATTAATTGCTCTAGTCCGCGTCATTCAGACAATGAGTGACTAGGAAATCGGGTGAATTGCTGAAAAGTCCTTAGAGCCATTCAAGCTACAACGTGACCGGAAACGGTGAGCGTGAATGCTAAAAATTGATTGGATTGGATAATCAGCAGCCAAGCACCTATTCAGGTGAAGGTTCAACGACTATCGAAACCTGACAATTTAATTGTTAAGGAAGTAGAGTAGGGGATCTAAAAGATCTTCGAAGTGCCCGGCCCCTAACAGATGATGCTGAGGGTGATGATATAGTCTAGACCGTCTGCATTATGCAGAGTTCAAGTATCCTGAAAAGGACGGTATAAACGTGGCATCCAGACATTATTGAATTCATCATTTCGAAAATGCAAAACCCTAGAATCCTCAGGTTCCTTGTTGAAAATACAGAAGATGAAACAATCAAGCAGTTAGCGTTGGACAAACTTAAATTTACACCGTTAACTGATACAGAACGAGATATGTATCAAAGCATCGTGAATTATAAAGCCATCCCTGGTCATGGAGGTTTTACTGAAAAAGCCATTAAAGAAGCTGAAGAAAAGCTTCAAACCGGTGGCACGTACAGTGTGCATAACTCCGAATTTTTAACTGGGGCGAACATTTCGGTATGCGTAACCAAAGAATTCATGGAAGCTGTCGAAAATGATACAGAGTACGAACTTCGATTCCCGGATGTGGAAAATTACACATTTGAAGAAATGCTCGAATACAACAATACATGGCACGAATACGGAGATGTTCGAGAATGGGAATCGAAAGGATACGGAATCCGTGTTTATAAACGGCTCAAAGCACGTGAGCTCTGGAACCTTATCAATATTTGCGCAACCTATTCGGCAGAACCGGGAATCTTTTTTATCGACAACGCCAATGACATGACCAACGCAAAAGCGTATGGACAGAAAGTAGTAGCAACGAATCCATGTGGAGAACAACCACTCGCACCATATTCCGTCTGTAACCTGGCTGCCGTCAACTTGGCTAATGTTGCAGACAAAGATCATAAACGTGTTGATTTTGATAAGTTGAAGCAAACGGTTAAAACTGGTGTCCGAATGCAGGATAATGTAATCGACGCTACTCCTTATTTCTTGGAAAAGAACCGTGAACAAGCTCTTGGAGAGCGACGTGTAGGACTAGGTGTCATGGGTCTTCACGATCTCCTCATCTATTGTGAAACGGTGTACGGATCCGAAGAAGGAAACGAACTGATCGATGAAATTTTCGAAACGATGGCGACAACTGCTTATCGCGAGTCAATCGAACTGGCAAAAGAAAAAGGAAGCTTTCCATTTTTAGTCGGTAAGACAGAAGAAGAAACAAAAGAATTACGGCAAGCCTTCATCAATACAGGGTATATGAAGAAGATGCCAGAAGATATCCGCGAGGGTATTGTGGAACATGGCATTCGTAATTCACACTTGTTGACTGTAGCTCCAACTGGATCCACAGGTACGATGGTCGGAGTCAGTACAGGATTAGAGCCTTACTTCTCATTCTCTTATTTTAGAAGTGGTCGACTAGGTAAGTTCATTGAGGTGAAGGCTGATATCGTGAACGAATACTTGTCACGAAATCCTGAAGCGGATGCTGAAAAGCTGCCGGATTGGTTCATTTCCGCAATGGATCTGAAGCCAGAAGCACATGCTGATACCCAATGTGTCATCCAAAACTGGATTGACAGTTCAATCAGTAAAACCGTCAATGCACCGAAAGGTTATGCAGTAGAGCAAGTACAAGCAGTTTACGAGCGTTTGTATAATGGCGGGGCGAAAGGCGGTACTGTCTATGTCGATGGAAGCCGTGACTCGCAGGTCTTGACGTTGAAAGCTGAAGATAATACGTTTGATGATGATTCTGTTGCGACAAAGACAGAAGAGAAAAAGAAAGTCGTACTTGTTGATACGATCTCTGACCTTCGCTCAACAGATGTTACGATTGGAAATGAAGTAGGAAACACATGTCCAGTTTGCCGTAAAGGGAAAGTAAAAGAAATCGGCGGATGTAACACATGTACAAACTGTAACGCACAGTTGAAGTGCGGAATCTAAATTCTAGAGAAGAACCGAGTGAAGCAATACACTCGGTTCTTTTTTCAATCTTTAGGATTATAAATACTCAGTACCTTGCTCCAATCCCATTTTTCATAAAAGTCCTCTCCCTGGTCAATATTTGTAATCCACACCATTGCATTTCTTCCGGTCCCATCAGCTATCCATACGTCACTTTTTTCACGGTTGGCACGGACCCATGCGAGTTGGTTTGACTTTTGTACATAGTATGGATTGAAATCACCATAACCTTCTTCAGGGCTAGTGATCTTTTTTTGCTCTTTGCTTTTAAGGTCAATCTGATACAAAGTCGGCAATGGTCGTTCTGTTGGATTATTTGACCATTCACTTTCCTTTGAACGTGCAACCGTAATCACAACATCATCATTCCAGGTGAAATCCCTATCCACAAATTCATCTGGTGTCAGTTTGCCAAAACTCGCTGGTCGGAAGCTCTTTTACTTTTAAGAACTTATTCATAATCGACATGCGATTGATACCGCCGATATATGCTAACAGATTACGACTTGGAGCCCAATGGAACCAGTTTGGTTCATTCAGCATTTGGTCGAGTTTGATCAAGTGTTTTCCATCAGAAGAGAGCACATATAAAAGATTGAAATCTGCTGATAATGAAGCTGTCGGATATTTAATAAAAGAAATCCATTTTCCATCTGGGGACCATTTGAAAATACTTGTTCCAATCCCAAAGTCTTCGCTTTCAATTGAATGGGCAGGTAATGTAAAGAAATGTGATTTTTCGATCTGACCGTCCTTTAATACGAATTTATGCAATTCAATGTCCGTCCAGCCATCGGGAGTGAGTTCTGAATTGGTCGAAGTCAAGAAACCTTTCCCATCCAGCTGCCATGAGTAATTTGCGACATTAGAAGCTATCCTTTTAGTTTTCTCGCTGAATACATTTTTCACATATAAGCGATCACCTTCCTGAAACGCGAGGCTGTTCTTGTTAGGAGCCCACTGTATGTTGGAAGGGACGCCTATAAAAACTAATTCCTTTTGCTCAGAATGTAGATTGTAAAGCCAAACCTTTTGCTTATCTTGATTCTCTTCGAAATAAGCTAGCCATTTTCCATCAAATGACCATCGAGGACTTGCTGTTTTTTTCCGTTTGTTACCTGTTTTTCATCATTGCCTTCCTTTATCCAAAGGTCACCATTTCTAACGAATGCTGCTTTTAAGGAGTTGTGCGTTTCCCCACTTGCTGCTTGAGGGATTATGAAACTTACTAGGATGCATAAGACTACTGCTAATAACCTTATCAAGACGATTACCTCCTGATTTGAAACTTTAATGTAGTTTGTGGTCACGAACGGATACAAATGCTTGCATCTTTTTTCCTGCTGATGGATTGCCATTTAATACATAAGTGGAAATAAACGGTCTTGACCATAATAAGGGGGAGGTGATTTACTTGAAACCCTTCGTTCCACAATTAGTGTTTATCGAACCGAAAGCTCTCGAATATGAACAAGGCCGGATTCTTAAAGATAAATTTGAGAAAATGGGGCTCGAAATCCGTGAGACCACTTCCCATAACCAGGTACGCAATCTCCCAGGCGAAAATGAGCTGCAAAAATATCGGAATGCCAAATCCACACTTGTCATCGGAATACGGAAAACCCTTAAATTCGATACATCAAAACCATCAGCGGAATATGCGATTCCCCTTGCGACAGGCTGTATGGGGCATTGCCATTATTGCTACTTACAGACGACATTAGGGAGCAAACCGTACATCCGTACCTATGTGAATCTTGATGAAATTTTTCAACAGGCACAGAAATATATCGATGAACGTCAACCTGAAATAACTAGGTTTGAAGCATCCTGTACATCAGACATCGTTGGTATTGATCATTTAACACACTCATTGAAAAAGACGATTGAATTCATCGGCAAGACGGAACTTGGACGGCTAAGATTTACGACGAAATACCACCACGTCGATCATCTTCTAGATGCAGCACATAATGGAAATACAAGGTTTCGTTTCAGTGTGAACAGCCAATGGGTTATCAAAAACTTTGAAATGGCAACCTCTTCATTAAGAGAACGGTTAGAAGCCGCTAAAAAAGTCGTTGAAGCGGGTTATCCTTTAGGTTTTGTCGTAGCTCCGCTTTATCTTCACGACAATTGGCAAGAAGGGTATAAGGAAATGTTCGATGAAATTAATAACACAATTCCGAGCAAACATTTTCGGGACATCACATTTGAATTGATCCAGCATCGTTTTACAAAACCAGCAAAAAAAGTCATCCAAAAGCGATATCCAAAAAGCAAACTGGAGATGGATGAAGAAAAACGGAAATACAAGTGGGGGAGATATGGAATCGGAAAGTATGTATATCAAAAAGATGAGGCTCAAGAATTAAGAGAGACGATCGAAAATTACATCCATCAATACTTTCCAGAAGCCCGGATCGAGTACTTCACTTAAGACACCAGGAACGCTTGTCACTTGTAAATTATTATTGTATCCTTTTAGTATGCTTTGATTTTGTATAACCTACAAAATCAGCGGTATTGGAGGGGAAGAACATGCCAACTCCAAGTATGGAGGATTATATTGAACGTATATACCAATTGATTGATGAAAAAGGATACGCAAGAGTTTCAGATATTGCAGAAGCTTTGGAAGTTCACCCATCATCGGTTACGAAAATGGTACAGAAGCTGGATAAAGGCAAATACGTCGTTTATGAAAAATATCGTGGTTTCGTACTTACACCGAATGGAAAGAAACTTGGGAAACGTCTTGTTTATCGACATGAACTATTGGAAGATTTCCTGAAGGTCATCGGGGTCGATCAGGAAAACATTTATGAAGATGTTGAAGGAATTGAACATCACTTGAGCTGGAATGCGATCGACCGCATCGGCGACTTGGTCCAGTATTTTGATGAAGATACGTCTCGTATTGACGGATTACGGGAAGTACAACGAAAAAATGAAGAAGAACAGGAACAATCATAGCCTACGTGTTGTGGTTGTTTTTTATATTGGCTGTTTTGGCAAACTTTGTTGTTCTTGCACTTAAAGAAAGTATAAACAATACTTTCTTCAGTATAAGGGCAACTAAGGCTCGACCTACAAAAGGCATGGTCTCGCCAAGTTTTCTTTAAAAGTCGTTGAATTCTGCTCCAGGATGCTCGCTTTCCGCGGGGCGTGCGGTGAGCCCACTCGTCGCCTTGCGACCTCAGGAGTCTCCTTTTCAAGGAAGCATTTGTGCTCCTGCGTCTACAAGAAAGTCCTGTCGAAGCGAGTTTCCTCGTCGCATGCCTTGCGAGGAGATTATTCAGGTAGTAGGCACGCTGGTCCCGCAGGACAAGGAAAGCTTCGGCAGCGTTACATCGCACGAAGGAAATGCGATTTTCATTTTCGAGGAGTCTCGCACCTTGCTCTCCAATCAAGGTGAGTTTTTAAATATGACTCAAAAGCAACAATCTTTTAGAAAAGAGCCTTTATATTTAAAGAAATTCTCCCTTCTAATGGCAAATAAGACTGAGCCTGCGCTAAGGATAAGCTTTGCCAGGTTTTCTTTATAGACTATTTTAAAGAAGGTTCTATAAAGAATATAAAGGTTTCAGTACGAATGCCTCTCTTCATTCAGTCATATATAAAATGAGGAGGGGTGAAACGATGGATGTGGATGGGGTTTTCTCTGGTGGTGGTGTTAGAGCAATTGCTTTTATTGGAGGTTTAAAAGCTGCAGAACAGAAGGGGATCGCGTTCAAAAGGACTGGAGGGACAAGTGCGGGGGCGATTTTTGCTGCTATGGTTGCAGCTGGGTATAAATCGAATGAAATCAAAGATCTACTGCATAAAGTGGATCTAAGAGAATTTCTTGACCCCAGGAGGCTATCCGTCGCTTTTCCTTTCATGAAATGGCTCACGTTGTATTGGAAGTTGGGTCTCTATAAGGGGAAACGATTGGAGCAATGGGTTGAAGAGGTGCTTGCTGCAAAAGGGATAAAAACGTTTGGGGATCTACCAGAAGGCTCCCTTAAAATCATCGCATCAGATATTACAAATGGGCGTTTAATTGTTTTACCAGATGATCTTGAAAGGTACGGAATCTTACCGGAGCGCTTCAAAATCGCTAAAGCCGTACGAATGAGTGCGAGTATCCCTTATTTTTTTGATCCGATGAAAATATATGATGCGACAGGAAAGAAGAATTTTATCGTTGATGGCGGTGTATTAAGTAATTTTCCGATTTGGTTGTTCCATGATGGAAAAACAGAAATTAAACGACCAACACTCGGGTTCCAATTAAAGCCTTCCCAGTTCGAGCAAAAACCGAATGATGTCAAAAATGCGATTTCCCTTTTCCATGGTCTGTTTGATACGATGATGGATGCGC
Organism: Pseudalkalibacillus sp. R45; assembly: GCF_052246725.1. Taxonomy (NCBI): domain Bacteria; kingdom Bacillati; phylum Bacillota; class Bacilli; order Caryophanales; family Fictibacillaceae; genus Pseudalkalibacillus; species Pseudalkalibacillus sp. R45. The sequence continues at coordinate 78,702 of NZ_JBQQCL010000007.1, forward strand.
ATGATGCGCGTCATATCTCGGAAGCCCATAGTGCCGATATCGTTTTCATCCCGGTAAAACAAATTTCAATGATCAATTTTGATCTTTCATCAGAAGTGATAGATGAACTCACTGATTTTGGAATTGAAAGTACGGAGAAATTCTTAAGAAGCTGGAGACATTATCGACCGCAAGCGAAAATTTCCACAAAAAAATCGAGCATCCTATAATGCTCGATTTTTCTTTTTGCCTTTTTTTCCTTCAATGACTTTGAAGTTATGATCGTTCGTACGTTTTTTCTTTTTAGAGACGGAGGGTTTCGTCTTTGGACTTGGCTTTATCTTTGGCGGTTTTTTCATAACATTTCCCGGTTGATTTTGATATTTCTGTGCGGAATAGCGAGCCGCTTGCTTGTACTTATTAACATCTTTACCACCACCACCGCCAAACCGCTTTGAAAGGAATCGCTTATACAAGAAGTAAAAGATCCCACCGACTGCAGCGAAAATGAGGACCATCCGCACAAGGTACATTGGATTCGTAATGACGGTGTTAACAAAGCCAAATGCTGCAAGACCCAGTATCAACATGACTAATACGTTGAACTTTCGAAACAACAAGACTCACCTCCTTAAAAATTTAAACCACTTTGATCGTTTCTTCAGCTGTTGCCTTCTCGTATTCGCCGTCCCTTTTAAGCATTTCATTGAATGAGGCAATAGCTACTTCAGTCTGTTTATCAGTAGGTTCTTTGGTTGTCAGTAACTGTAACCATAAGCCAGGATAGCCGAGGTAACGCAATACTGGAATACTTCTTAACTTATTTGTACCCTGCAGCACTTCATAAGATACGCCTAATACTACTGGTATCAGTGCCACTCTAGAAATCAATCTAAGCCATAATGGATCTGACGGTACAAGTAAGTAAATGAAGACCCCGATAATTACGGTGAACAGTATGAAACTACTTCCACATCGATAGTGAAGCCTTGATTGGGCTTGAACATTTTCAACTGTCAAAGGTAATTTGTTTTCATAAGCGTTAATGACTTTATGCTCGGCACCATGATACTGAAAAACTCGTTTGATCAATGGTGTCATCGATATGAAATACAAGTATGAAAGCAATAAGATTAATTTAAGGATGCCTTCAATGATATTCTGTCCAACATGTCCTGAAAATATAGGAATCGGTCGAAATGCTTCTGCAGCAATTGCTGGAAGCAATGTGAACAAGAATTTGCCGAAAAGAAACGATAGGACACCAATCACGGCTGTTCCGAGAATCAAAGTCAGTTTCGATGGTTTATTTTCTTGTAACACTTTTTCGTCATCTTCTGGTGCTACATCATATCTATCTGTAGAAAAATTCAAGTGCTTCACACCGTTTGCACTTGCTTCAATGATTGCCACAAACCCTCGGATCAATGGTATTTTTTTTAGAGAGTTTAGAACGGGGCGATGTTTTTTTTGTACTTCGAAGTACTCGAGTGAATCGTCTTTTCTCCGAATTGCTGTTACATATGTGTGTTTCCCAGCGAACATGACACCTTCCATTACAGCCTGGCCGCCATATGCTGGAGCTTTTTGTTTAGACATTCATCCACCAACCTATCTATGCATTACCATTCTAATTCTATTCTACATGATAGTATGGTAATCCGCTATACGTGAGGGCTTCTTGTTATCCAATTTTCAAATTTCTTCAAACTAATAACTTCATGTAAAAAGGAACATATTAACAGAGAACCCCTAGAACTGGCCATCAAAGAATGGTTAAAAAGTATGAGGCACTCTGATCATTTGATTTATATTTTCCCTCTTCCCATTGATTTAACACTTTTATACAGGTTTTTTTCAATTGAACAAACTCTGGAGGTGCAAAAATGGAATCCGAACGAAACGAAAGAGAAGAAAAGAATCACAAAGAACCCCTGGAACAGGATCAAAAAGAAAGGCAGGTTTCATTTACTGGAAGGGTTTTGACCATCGGGTTCGTCGGCGGTTTATTTTGGAGTCTGATTGGTTACCTTTTATATGCCTTGAATTTTACGAAAATCAAGCCTGCTCTTGTGCTTTCACCATGGGTAGTTGCTGAGTGGAAAGATAAAGCTTTAGGAAATTGGATCGGGATCCTAGTGATCGGGTTTTTATCGATGTTGGTAGCGTTGGTTTATAAAATCCTTTTAGCAAAGTTCAAGCATATGATAACCGGTGTCATATATGGAATTGTGCTCTGGGGAATCGTCTTCTATTTATTGAGACCGATGTTTCCGACTCTAGAGCCTATTCAGGAATTAGGAAAAAATACTTTGACCACCACATTAAGCCTTTATGTGCTATATGGTTTGTTCATCGGGTTTTCAATATCGTTCGAGTATGATGAGCTTACCAAAGCGCGTCAAGAAGGGCATTGAACTATTCAAATACCACTAGCTATGATAGAATGTTCCGTGGAACATTCTGTTTTTCATTTGAAGAAAGTATAAAATACTTTCTTCAATCTGAGCGCAACTAAGGCATAGCCGGCGCTAAGGCTTGGCTTTGCCAAGTTTTCTTTATTGCTTTTAAAAGAAAGCGTAATCAGAACAGCCAGATTTATATCCTCATCAAAGACTCCTATTTCGGTAAAGGAGAGAATTACATAATGAGAATAATGGTGTTGAACGGTCCTAACCTTAATCGCTTAGGCAAACGTGAACCGGAAATTTATGGGCAGGAGACCTTGGAGCAAATCATGAGTGATCTCCAATCGACAGCGAAGAAAAACGGATGTGAAATTGACTATCGGCAATCCAATCATGAAGGGGACCTGATCGACTGGATTCATGAATCAGTTGACGAGTACAACGGGTTGATTCTCAATCCAGGCGCATTTACGCATTACAGTTATGCCATAAGAGATGCGATCGCAAGTGTCGAGATACCAGCAGTAGAAGTTCACTTATCCAATATATATGCACGTGAATCTTTCAGGCATACGTCTGTCATTGCAGAAGTTGCCATCGGACAGGTCTCCGGTTTCGGCAGTGCGGGGTATGGACTTGCATTAAAAGGACTTTTACAATATTTAGAGGGGGAAGAAAATTGAATCGAATCGAACGTTTAAGAGGATTATTCAGTGAATATGGAATTGACGGTATGCTGATTACAAGTGCGAGTAACCGCCGTTATATCAGCCAGTTTACAGGTTCTTCGGGTGTTGTGCTGATTTCTGGTGCAGAAGCGAAGTTGATTACGGATTTCAGGTATATCGATCAAGCGAACGAGCAAGCCAGAGGATATGAAATCGTCAAACATACAGCGATGATTCCTGATGAAGTTGCTGTTCAGGCGAAGAAAATGGGCATCACGAAGCTGGGATTCGAACAAGATCATCTTACATATGCTGTACACCAGGCTTATAATGAAAAAGTGCAAGGCGAACTCGTACCTGTCTCAGGAATGGTAGAAAAATTACGTCTGGTAAAAGATGAAGACGAATTGAAAATATTAAAAGAAGCGGCTGAGCTTGCTGATAAGACTTTTGAACATATTTTGACTTTTATAAAACCGGGCATGAGAGAAATTGACGTTTCGAATGAGCTTGAATTTTTCATGAGAAAAAATGGAGCAACCTCGTCTTCATTTGATATTATTGTAGCATCAGGAGTACGTTCATCTTTACCACATGGTGTCGCCACTGAAAAAGTGATTGAAAAGGGTGACATGGTCACACTAGACTTCGGAGCCCTTTACAAAGGATACTGTTCTGACATCACTCGTACGATTGCAGTTGGAGAACCAAGTGATAAAATGAAGGACATCCATCAGATCGTCCTTGACGCACAGTTGAGAGGATTAGAAGGCTTGAAACCGGGTATGACTGGTAAAGAAGCGGATGCACTGACCAGAGATTACATCAAAGAAAAGGGATATGGTGAAAACTTCGGCCATTCGACTGGACACGGAATCGGATTGGATGTGCACGAAGGACCAGGACTTTCCTTTAAGGTGGATACAGTTCTCAAGCCTGGCATGGTCGTAACAGTTGAGCCTGGGATCTATGTATCTGGACTTGGCGGAGTACGGATTGAAGACGATGTCGTCATTACCGAAACTGGCTGTGAAAAATTATCAACATCATCAAAAGAATTATTCATCATTGGTGAGTAAAAAAACAGGAGGACACGAAATGATTTCAGTAAACGATTTTAAAACCGGATTGACAATAGAAGTGGACGGAGGAATTTGGACTGTTCTTGACTTCCAACACGTAAAACCTGGTAAAGGGGCTGCATTCGTACGTTCAAAACTTCGTAACTTGCGTACTGGAGCAATTCAGGAGAAAACATTCCGTGGCGGAGAAAAAGTAGCAAAAGCCCATATCGATAATCGTCGTATGCAGTACCTGTATTCTTCTGGTGATGTCCACACGTTCATGGACAATGAAACATATGAGCAGCTTGAACTTCAGACATCTCAAATCGAAGAAGAGCTTAAGTATCTTCTTGAAAACATGACGGTTCAAGTGCAAATGTATCAAAGTGAAACAATTGGTGTAGAACTTCCGAACACAGTCGAGTTGGAAGTAACAGAAACAGAACCTGGAATCAAAGGGGATACAGCATCTGGTGGAACGAAGCCTGCTACCCTGCAAACAGGTCTTACTGTACAGGTGCCATTCTTCATCAATGAAGGTGACGTACTGATCATCGATACCCGTACTGGAGATTATGTATCGAGAGCATAACCACATTATTCTATAATAGATTACGAAAAAAGACCGACCCACACCCAATACGGTGGAGGGTCGGTCTTTTTTACATTTAAAGAAAGTATAAATACTTTATTCAATACAGGGCAACTAAAGCTCAGCATAATTTTTAGGTTGTAGAGATAATTTTATAATTATAATGTAGCTCTTTGGTTCCGAGTTGTAGAGATAAATAGTTGAGCCACAACCATTGCTCTTTGTTTGAGAGGACTCTTGTGCTTAATACATGCAAAAATAGCTAATTATTCAAAGTATATACCTAAAAATCAGTCTACTTCTTCACTTTCCAACATAGGTTGTACAAAAAAAGTGGAGGAAATCATGAAGGAACTCTTAAATCACTTAGACCCTACAGTACTGAATATGGCTGGATTGCGGCTTTTGTCTGCCACCTTTGAGCTTACGGCTGTTTTCTTGATGCTCTATTTCAATTCAATACAAAAGGCGGTCGTCGTCAATGCTTCTCTCGCCTTCGTCGGTCCTGTTATTTTCATTTTTACGATGGCTTTAGGATTGATGGGGATTGCGGGCGATCTGTCTTTTAGTAAATTAGCCCTTATCGGGATCGGCGTAGGATTGATTTTGATAGGGGTTTTGAAATGATCTCTTTCCTCCAACAATGTCATAAAACAGCTTGTTCAGCCATACATTGAGAACAAGCCCATAAAAGAAATGGGGATTTACCATGGAAGAAATTCTCGATATGTTACCAGACTCATTACGAGATCTCCTCCGCCCATATTTAACTGACTCAAAAATGGCGGTGGAGGAAGTAAGAGTGCGTCTGAACCGTCCGCTTGAAATCATTTGTGGAGGCCATCCTACGTATCTCGAAAACAGTCGTGGAGGTCCCTATATCGTGACACTTCAGGATGGGATTCAGCTTATGAACAAGTTAAGTCAATTTTCCTTGTATGCGTTTGAGGAAGAATTGAAAAGGGGTTACATCACGATCAAAGGCGGTCACCGTGTCGGTCTTGCCGGTAAGGTCATTACTGAAAAAGGACAAGTCAAAGCGATCAAAGAGGTCAGTTCTTTCAATATCCGTATTGCGCGTCAAAAGAAAGGGATTGCAGAACCAGTCGCCCCTTTGCTTTTTAATAAAAGGTGGCTGAATACGTTGATCATCGGACCGCCTCAGTCTGGTAAGACAACCTTATTAAGAGATCTTGCCAGAGTAGCGAGCTCTGGCCTACCCAGCCAGAACATCCCCACCTCCAAGGTTGGAATCGTGGATGAACGTTCCGAAATTGCTGGGTGCATTAAAGGAGTGCCTCAACATAACCTCGGTCATAGGATTGACGTATTGGATTCGTGCCCGAAAGCAGAAGGGATCATGATGATGATCAGGAGTTTGAGTCCAGAGGTTATCATCGTTGACGAGATCGGCAGACTGGAAGATTCAGAAGCGATTTTAGAAGCGATGAATGCGGGGGTGCAGATGATCATGACAGCCCATGGTTACAGCATCGAAAATGTTTTGAAGCGTCCTACGATCAAAAGGCTGTTAGATATTCAATTGTTCGATCGTTTTGTGGAGATGTCCCGCCATAGCGGTTCCAATCGGATAAAGAAGATACGAGACAGCGAGTTCAAGGTACTCGACTTTCAAATGGAGCAGGCACTCTCATGAATGTCATTGGGGCTGTCTGTATCATACTTGCAACTACCTGGGCAGGATTCGAATGGGCAAAACGTCTTCAAGAACGTCCGAAACAGTTGAGGCAATTGAAAGTCGCCCTACAATCGCTTGAAGCTGAGATCGTTTATGGACTTACCCCGCTCTATGAGGCGAGCATAAATCTTTCAAAACAGTTGAAAGCACCACTCTCTCTGTTCTTCGACGAACTGGCGGAGCGATTGTACACAGGGCGGTGCACTGTTCAAGAAGCGTGGGAGGAAAGTCTTGAAATCATAAAAAAACATACCGCTTTTCAAAAAGGTGAAATCGAAGTTTTGAAACAATTCGGATCAACGTTGGGCAGGCATGACCGTGATCATCAGCAAAAACAAATCCGCTTAACAATCGTTCATTTGGAGCGAGAAGAGAAAGAAGCTGAGGATCTGCAGCGTCGATATGAAAACATGGTCAAGAGCCTCGGGGTGTTGATTGGATTATTGATTGTCATATTGCTGATTTAGTTGGAGAGGAGAAAGCAGAATGCCTTACGATGTTAACACCATTTTTCAAATAGCTGGAATCGGTATCGTAATCGCCATGTTACATACCGTGTTGAAACAGATGGGAAAAGAGGACATCGCCCACTGGATCACATTGATCGGGTTTGTTCTCGTCCTTTTCATCGTCATCACCTTGCTTGATGATCTGTTCCAACAAATAAGAGGTGTGTTCCTCTTCCAGGGATGAGGAGGGGTTTCCAATCGAGATCATCCAGATTGTCGGGTTCTGCTTGATTGCTACATTTCTTACGATTGTCATAAAGGAACAGAAACCTGCCTTCTCTTTTCTACTCATATTATTTGCCGGTGCAGCGGTTTTCTTGTTTTTGATCGGAAAAATACAAGCGGTCATCATTATGTTAGAACGACTTGCTACGAACGCCAACCTGAACATGGTATATGTCGAAACGATCTTGAAAATCATCGGAATCGCCTACATTGCAGAATTCGGGGCACAAATCACCCGAGATGCTGGACAAGGCGCCATGGCAGCGAAAATTGAACTGGCCGGGAAGGTTTTGATTCTTGTAATGGCCATTCCAATCCTCACAGTTTTGATAGAAACAATTATTGATTTCCTGCCTAGTTAGGGGTGAATGACATGCCAAACAACTTACGGTTGAAGCTGTTAATGGTCATCGTTATGGCGGTCATTTTTTTAATAGATTTTGGACAACCCTCCATTCATGTCAGTGCCCAAACGACTGACAAAGAACAGATTGAGAGAAGTCTGAAGGTTGAAGATGAACACCTTGATGACATTCGTGAATACTGGAACAAAATCCGCAGCGAATATGGCGGTTTCCTGCCAGAAAGCCAGAAAGGAAGCATTCTTGAATTTATCCAAAGTGATCAAGATTTTTCATTGAAGGAATGGGCTGTAGGACTGCTTAAATATTTATTTCATGAAATCCTCACAAATGGAAAACTCCTTGGGATGCTGATCATGCTGACGGTATTCAGCATGCTGCTGCAGACAATGCAAAATGCATTCGAAAATCAAGCGGTTAGTAAAGTTGCTTATGGAATCGTTTATATGGTTTTGATTGTCATAGCACTGAACAGTTTTCACGTCGCAGCAGATTATACCATCGATGCGATCCGGAACATGAATTCGTTCATCATTGCACTTATTCCATTATTACTAGCTTTAATGGCCACGACCGGCAGTATTGCATCGGTTGCATTCTTTCATCCTTTCATCATTTTCCTTGTAAATACAAGCGGGATGCTCATCCAGCATTTTGTTCTTCCCCTTCTGCTGCTTTCTGCGTTGCTTAGTATCGTCAGTACGTTGACCGACCATTACAAAGTCACTCAGCTTGCCAATCTATTACGCGGTGTAGCAATTGGTGTCATGCTCGTATTTTTTACTGTATTTCTTGGTGTCATAAGTGTTCAAGGAGCGACTGCTGCTGTTGCAGACGGTGTCGCGATCCGGACAGCGAAATTCATCACAGGCAACTTCATCCCAATCATCGGCCGTATGTTTACAGATGCAACGGATACAGTCTTAAGTGCTTCATTATTACTCAAAAACACAGTCGGTATTGCTGGAGTCGTTATTTTGATCTTATTATGCGCATTTCCAGCTCTTAAGATCTTGTCACTTGTATTGATCTATCAGATCGCTGCTGCTGTTTTGCAACCGCTTGGAGGCGGTCCGATCATCCAATGTCTAACGATCATCAGTAAAAATGTCATGTTCATTTTCGCGGCGCTTTCCATCGTATGTTTCATGTTCTTCCTGGCGGTGACGATGATGATTGCTGCAGGAAATCTCACCTTGATGATGAGATGAGCGAGGAGGAGAGTCACGGTGTCATTTATATATGAATGGGTGACAAACATCATTCTGATCATCCTGTTAGCGACAATTCTGGAATTGTTGTTGCCATCAAATGCGTTTCAAAAATACGTGAAAGTCGTGATCGGACTGCTCCTGATCATTGCGATCCTGAATCCTATGATCAAAATGTTCTCCGTCGATCTCAATCAAGAGTTGGCTACATTCGCCAATAATGAGGCCATTATTAAAGATAGTGAAATGAAAAATTTGATAGAAAACAAGAAAAGTGAAATACAAGCCTCACAAGATGCATATATTTTAGAACAAATGGCTGTCCTACTACATCAAAAGGTAGAAGATAAGCTTGCAGAACAATACCAGAAACGATTAAAGGATGTGGTGTTACAAGAAAAAACCCAAAATGGTTCAGAAGAAAATCAGTGGATCATCCATGCCACATTAGAAAGTCAGTCGACAGATGAAGATTCAATCGAGGCCATCCAAGAGGTGACGATCGATTCCTCATCCCGGATAGAACCGACTGAAGAATCGGCTGACATGAAAGAAATCAAAGCATTCCTTTCAAAAGAGTGGGAGGTGTCTCCGGATCAAATCGTACTTGTAGAGGAAGGAGGATCGTAATGAAACATGTCTGATGAAAAGAAACAGAATGACTGGCTGAAATCGCTTCTGAAACCGGACAAACAAGGTAAAAGAATGAATCGCAAATCCCAATACATCCTACTTATACTGGGTTTCGGGATAGCGATGATGCTGATCCAAAACTTGATCAGTACTCCAGATTCCACTCCAACAATGAATTCCGCAACAGAAGACGAGGAATCCAAAGAGACATTCTCTATTAAAAAATCAGACGATCCTTCATCAATAAGAGAGATGGAAGAGCATTACGGAAACCAGCTAAAGGAAATCCTTGATGAAATGATGGGGGTCCAGGATACAAGCGTGATGGTCTTTCTAGACTCAACCTCTAAGACAATTTATGAAAAGGATATTACCAAAAAAGATTCCACTACTGATGAAACTGACCAACATGGGGGTAAGCGTAAAACCACAGACCTTCAAACGGATGAAAAAGTCATCATCATCCAGGGAGAAAAAGGCGAGCAACCGATTATCGTCACTACAGAAAAGCCGGAGGTGAGGGGCGTACTTATTTTAGCAGATGGAGCTCAGAACATGAAGGTGAAAACTTGGATTATCGAAGCGGTTTCCAGGGTGCTTGATGTACCTAGTCATAAAGTGAGTGTAGGACCGAAAAAGCAGAAGGGGGAATAAGGAATGTTATTGAAAAAACAAACGGTTTGGTTATTAACGATGTTGAGTTTGATTATCGTGTTATCGGTGTATTACATCACAACACCAGAACAATCGCCAACTGACCTTGCTGCACAGGATGAGGATAAAAAAGAAAGTGCAGAAGAAACCAATGGCAAGTCTGTTGTCACTGAGGTGGACAGTGATGAAATGTTCACAGAGCTTCGTATGAAAATCCAGGATAAGCGTTCAGAGCTACAAGCAAAATACAATGAAGTTCTGGCTTCCACAAGTGTTTCAGCAGAAGTCCAGTCACAAGCTTTAAGCCAGTTGGAGGAATTACAGGAACTGGGCATGAAGGAAGATACCCTCGAAACATTGATCAAGAGTATGGGGTATGAAGATGTATTGGTGAATACAATGGATTCTGAAGTTCAGATCATCGTCCGCGCTGATGAAGAACTAAGCAAAAGTGAAGCGAACGCAATCATGCGTAAAGCCCAAGAACAACTTGGCGACAAGCATGTAGCTGTCCAATTCCAAGTAGCAAAAAAATGATTATAGGTCGATAGAAGAGGCAGTCCTAAAGGGCTGTCTTTTTATTAGGCTGTATTCGCAAACGTTGTTGCTCTTGCACTTAAAGAAAGTATAAAATACTTTCTTCAGTATAAGGGCAACTAAGGCTCGACCTACAAAAGGCTTGGTCTCGCCAAGTTTTCTTTAAAAGTCGTTGATTTCCGCTCCAGGATGCTTGCTTTCCGCGGGGCGTGGGGTGAGCCCACTCGTCGCATGCCTTGCGAGAAGATTATTCAGGTAGTAGGCACGCTGATCCCGCAGGAGTGTTGTGAATTTCGTATAAAAATCAACTACGAAAATTAAGAAAGACTAAATTTAAAAGTTGACGCCAAATAGTTGCCCAGAAACAGTGAGACAGGGAAAGAAATCACTAATTAAGTTCCCTCATACTCAAAAATCCAAAGGAATTACCCATAAATTTTAATCGGTACCCTCCTCAAATGGATTATGATATGATATAAACGAATTAGCACCAGCTCACATAGTAAGGTGATAAAGTTTTAGATGTGCTGAATTATGCTATAATGAATACAGACTAATAGACACACTGAAGGAGTGGAAAGAATGCTCAAAATACAAGAAATTCGAGAATTGATCAAATTGATCGATCAGTCATCAATCAATGAATTTGAATATGAAGAAGAAGGTGCGAAAATCACTTTGAAAAAAGGCGGAGCAGAGCAGCCTGTGGTACAACAAGCACCTCAAGCAGCACCTGCAGTACCAGCTCAAGAAGCAGCACCACAGTCAAATTCACAACCAGTGGAAGCAAAGGCTGAAACAAAAAATGAAACAGAAGCACCAGTAAAAGAAGTGGACGATGGATCCTTACATAAAATTGAATCTCCAATGGTCGGTACATTTTATGCGTCTCCATCTCCAGATGAAGATTCTTATGTGAAAGAAGGGGACAAGGTATCAAACGACTCGATCGTGTGTATCATTGAAGCGATGAAGCTGTTCAACGAAATCGAGGCTGAAGTGAATGGTGAAATCGTAGAAATACTTGTCGAGAATGGACAGCTCGTTGAGTATGGACAACCACTATTCCTTGTGAAAAAACAGTAAGGTGATTGAAATGATTAAAAAAGTACTCATTGCGAACCGAGGAGAAATTGCTGTCCGGATCATACGAGCTTGTAAAGAAATGAATATAGAAACAATCGCCGTATATTCAGAAGGCGATAAAGAATCATTGCATGTGCGCCTAGCTGATGAAGCGTACTGCATCGGTCCTATTCTTGCAAAGGAAAGTTATTTGAACTTCACGAACATCATGAGCGTCGCTACCCTGACAGGCGCTGATGCAATTCATCCGGGCTATGGATTTTTAGCCGAAAATGCTGACTTTGCTGAAATCTGTGCCGAGTGTAACATTACCTTCATTGGACCGAGCCCAGAAGCCATCAATCGTATGGGGACGAAAGATGTAGCAAGAACCACTATGAAAGAGGCTGGAGTACCGATTGTACCAGGTTCTGAAGGAATTATCGGATCCAAGGAAGAAGCGATTGAATTAGCAGAAGAAATGGGATACCCTGTAATCATCAAGGCGACTGCAGGGGGCGGAGGAAAAGGAATCCGTGTAGCCCGTACAGAGCAAGAGCTTGTAAAAGGAATCAATATGACCCAGCAAGAAGCTGCTTCAGCTTTCGGAAACCCTGGTGTATATATTGAAAAATACATTGAAGATTTCCGCCATGTAGAGATTCAGGTACTCGGTGACAATCATGGGAATGTCATTCACTTAGGTGAACGTGATTGCTCGATCCAGCGCCGTTTACAAAAGCTTCTTGAAGAAACCCCATCTCCAGCACTAGACCCCGAGAAACGGGAAGAGATGGGAGAGGCAGCTGTACGTGCAGCGAAAGCTGTAGATTATTCCGGCGCCGGAACGGTAGAATTCATATTTGATCACAATACAGGTGACTTCTATTTCATGGAGATGAATACTCGGATCCAAGTTGAGCATCCTGTGACTGAAATGGTTACCGGTATCGACTTGATCAAAGAACAGATCCGGGTAGCTGGCGGTGAACGCTTATCCTACAGCCAAGAAGATATCAAGTTTGAAGGATGGTCGATCGAATGCCGGATCAATGCTGAAAATCCGGATAAGAATTTCATGCCATCTGCCGGTAAAATCGAAATGTATCTCCCGCCGGGCGGACTAGGTGTACGTGTCGATTCGGCTGCTTATCCAGGTTATTTCATCCCACCATATTATGATTCAATGATTGCAAAGCTCATCACTTACGGAAAAACTCGTGAAGAAGCAATTCGACGTATGAAGCGTGCATTAAGTGAATTTGTCATCGAAGGGGTCGATACAACGATTCCTTTCCATATCCGATTACTCGAACATGAGAAATTCAATAGCGGGGAATTCAATACTAAATTTTTAGAGAACTACGATTTGACATCAAAATCGACTTCAAATGGAGGTGAGTAGTAATGAACGATTATCAAACATTTGAAATGGAAGAAAAAGATGCAAACCTTGGAAAAGTTGAAATCTCACCAGAAGTAATTGAAGTGATCTCTAGTATAGCTGCTACTGAAGTGGAAGGTGTTTCTGCAATGCGTGGAAACTTCGCCACAGGTGTGGTTGAACGTTTCGGTAAGAAATCACTGGGTAAAGGTGTTAAAGTGGAACTTTCCGAAGAAGGGATCAACATCGATGTTTTCGTAACGATGAATTTTGGTGTATCGATTCCAGATACAGCTGAAAAGATCCAAGAAAATATCCGTCTTACCCTGCACACGATGACGGCATTAGAGCCAAATCGTATCGATGTACATGTAGTAGGTGTCCAGTTTGAAGGTAAAGTGGATCCTGCACTTGAAGAAGATCAGGAATTTTAAATGACGAACTGACTCAGAACATGTGTCAGACTTCTCTGAATGACGATCTATTTTGAAAACAAGAGAAGTTTGCCCGTTTTGGGTCAGTTTTTTATTGCGATTATAATGGTTTGAAAATGTGTATGCTGTAAAGGTAACGGTCTCTGTGCTATCATCAGATAGAGAAGATATGAAAGGAAGTATCATGAAATGAAAAGAAGGATTGCAAGAGAAAAGGCTTTACAGTCTTTGTTTCAAATAGATGTGAGTCAATTAGACCGTTCGGAAGCGATCGGGCATGTTCTGGAGGAAGGCGAAGAACGTGATGGATTCCTGGTCCAGTTGGTCGAAGGGACGACGGATCATAAGGAAGAAATTGATGCTCTTATTAAAGAACACCTTGAAAACTGGAGTTTTGACCGGATTGGAAATGTAGACCGCTCTGTTTTGAGACTAGCTGTATACGAAATGTTATATATTGAAGACATTCCGATGAAAGTTACTTTCAATGAAGCAATAGATCTGGCAAAAACATTCGGAGGAGATGAATCTGGTCGCTTTGTAAATGCAGTACTTTCTAAAATAAGCAAAACGATCCAATAGTGGAGGGGATAGAGATGGTTGCAGAGCTTATCAAGGGAAATGAAATTGCAGAAGCCAAAAGGAACGCAATGAAGGAAGAGGTAAATAAACTGAGAAATGAAGGGATCATTCCTGGATTGGTTGTCATCATCGTAGGGAATAATCCAGCTTCTTTATCTTATGTAAGAGGAAAAACAAAAGCGTGCAAGCAGGTTGGCATTAACGGAAAGCTTGTTGAACTTTCTGAAGATACCTCGGAAGAGAAACTGCTTGAAATCATTACCCAATATAATCATGATGATGCATGTCATGGAATTCTCGTTCAATTACCATTACCTGAACATATCTCAGAAACGGCAATCATAGAAGCAATCTCACCAGAAAAGGATGTTGATGGTTTCCACCCGATCAACATTGGAAGGATGATGACTGGACAACGTGCGTTTTTACCATGTACACCTTACGGGATCATTGAAATGGTAAAAGCGAAAGATATTTCAATTGAAGGAAAGCATGTGGTTGTCATTGGAAGAAGTAATATCGTTGGTAAGCCTGTAGGTCAACTGTTCTTAAATGAAAATGCCACTGTTACATATTGTCACTCCAGGACAGCCAATATGAAGGAAATTACGAAACAAGCAGACATACTCGTTGTTGCTGTAGGTAAGATGCATTTTGTCGGTAAAGACTTCATCAAGCCTGGGGCTGTAGTGATAGATGTTGGCATCAACCGTAAAGACGATGGGAAATTGACAGGTGATGTTGATTTTGAGGAAGCAGAACAAGTCGCTTCCTATATCACTCCGGTTCCGAAGGGAGTAGGTCCGATGACCATCACAATGCTCCTTCAAAACACAATCCTATCTGCGAAGTGGAGTCATCAAATAGAAGGTGTTCATTGATGCAACGAGATCCTTATATTAGTATTACGGAACTTACACGCTATATAAAACGGAAATTTGATATGGACGGGAAATTACAAGACATATGGCTTCGCGGTGAGCTCTCGAATGTGAAGCACCATAGTCGGGGGCATATGTATTTTACCGTAAAGGATCAAAACAGTAGGATTAACTCGGTCATGTTTGCCGGAAACAATCGTTTTTTGAAATTTCGTCCTGAAGAAGGGATGAAGGTTCTGATTCGTGGCGAAGTTTCCGTTTATGAACCACATGGGCAGTATCAGCTTTATGTTAAAGAGATGCAGCCTGATGGAATCGGGAACTTGTTTCTTGCATTTGAAGAATTGAAGAAAAAGCTTGATCAAGAGGGTCTTTTTGCTCCTGAACGGAAAAGGCAAATTCCCGCAACCCCTAGACGTATAGGAGTTATAACATCGCCGACAGGTGCAGCGATTCGAGATGTATTGACCACAATCAAACGGCGTTTTCCGATTGCGAAAGTAACTGTGATTCCTGTTCTCGTACAAGGTCCAAATGCAGCTCCTAGTATTTCCAGAGCAATTGACTTTGCAAATGAACAGGCACAGTGGGATGTTTTGATCGTTGGTCGTGGCGGTGGTTCGATTGAAGAGTTATGGGCTTTCAATGAAGAAATGGTTGCACGTAGCATCTTCAATTCGATCATCCCGATCATCTCTGCAGTCGGACACGAGACAGATTACACGATTGCGGATTTTGTGGCGGATATCCGTGCAGCGACTCCTACAGCAGCAGCTGAGCTTGCTGTACCTCATATTGACGAATTACAGGAGAGAGTTACCCAACGTCAGCTCAGACTTACAAGAGCTATTACGGAGCATGTGAAACGTTTACGTAATGAATTAGACAGACATCAAAAATCCTACGCTTTCAAATACCCGATGCAGCTAGTGAAACAGAAAGAGCAGGATCTAGATCGGATTATGGATCGGTTGCAAAAATCACGTTCAAGAACGTTTGAGAGAAAAGCTGAGGGAGTTAGTCAGCTTAGAAGCCGATTGGATCGAAACCATCCAGAAAAACTTTTCGAACGATCCAAAGAGAAACATCAAGTTCTGATCAGAATGTTGAAAAAGGAAATGAGTAACCAGATTGAGCTGAAAAATGCTGTTTTTCAGAACAAAATCGGAAAGCTGAATGCACTTAGCCCGTTAAGTATCATGGAGCGTGGTTATAGCCTGGCATATGACCAGAAAAGCGACAATCTCATCAAAAGTGTAAAACAAGTACAACCAGGTGATCAGGTTTCTGTAAGATTGAAAGACGGAAAGCTGGATTGCCAAGTTTGGGGACTTGAGGAGAGTGAGAAATAATGGAAGAAAAAGAGCAAAATAATGAACAAAGCTTTGAAGAAGCGATGCTGGAGCTTGAAGATATCGTCGGAAAGTTAGAAGAAGGAGATGTCCCTCTTGAAGAGTCGATTCGCTTGTTTCAAGAAGGAATGAAGCTCTCTAAACTTTGTCATGATAAATTACAGCATGTGGAAAAGCAGATGGATGAGTTATTGAAGGAAAATGGTGAAACAGAACCATTTACGATACAGGAGGAAGACTAAGATTGGACAAGGATACATTTTTACAACTCCTTCAAAATAAGAAAAATTTGATAGATGAAGCATTGCCAGCTAAAGTGGATCGTATTCAAGGGCATGGTGGGCTGAAAGAAGCTATGCTTTATTCGATTTTAGCAGGTGGGAAAAGGCTTCGTCCCACCTTATTGCTCATGACGATTGAATCATTCGAACAGGATAGTCAGGTTGGTCTGGATGCCGCATGTGCTGTTGAAATGATCCATACGTATTCACTGATCCATGATGATTTACCAGCGATGGACGATGATGATTTCAGAAGAGGCAATCTTACTAATCATAAAATCTATGGAGAAGCTATGGCGATCCTTGCTGGTGATGCATTGCTTACCTACGCTTTTGAAGTGATTTCCGGTTCGAAACATATGAATAATGACTTGAAAATCGATTTGATCACAAAACTTTCAAAGGCTGCAGGTCCTGAAGGGATGGTTGACGGACAGGCTGCTGACTTAGAAGGCGAAGGCAAGTCCCTCTCTCTTGGTGAATTGGAACAGATTCACCATAGGAAGACAGGAGCACTTCTAGGGTATTCAATATATGCAGGCGCACGCATTGCAGGGGGAACGAAGCAACAATTGGATCATCTCATTCATTTTGCTCATCATCTAGGACTCGCTTTTCAAATCCAGGATGACATTTTAGATGTTGAAGGGGATGAATCAAAGATCGGAAAGCCGATCGGCAGCGACGTTCAAAATAACAAAAGTACATACCCGCATTTATTGACAATTTCTGGTGCTAAAGACCAGTTGTTAAAGGAAGTGGCCAGTGCAAAGCAGAACCTATACAGAGCGGGAATCAAACATGATTGGTTAGAACATTTTACTGACTATATGATCAGCAGGGACCACTAGAATCGTTGAGGCATAAACAATTCTGTGGTATATTATAATTACATGAGGAGTGGTGCAGTATTCTAGTCAGTCTCCCATTTCTGAGGGCGGGCCTAAAAATCCGCCAAAGGGCACATCGATGAAGTTCCTTGTATAGGCTCGAAGCGCCCAGCTTTGGGTCTACACTGGGAGTTAAGGCAGAAGGGCGATCCACAATGGCATGTGGGCGTTGACCCTTCTGCCGCGGAGGACCTCAACTTTGCGATTTGCGTGCTAATACCTTATTGCGAACTGGGGTTATAAACCTGTTTTCACTGGTTTTTTCGGTCGCTAGAAACTACTGGTGAGCAGCGTAGCCTGCCTTGAGTGGAGTCTGAGGGGATTATGGATGAGGAAGAATTTCCGGTTGGCCGCTGGAAAGGATTCCATACCATATGAAATCGACTCTGCGAAAGAGGCTAGGGAATGGTAAAGACTGCCGAGGAAAACTCCTAGACTGTTCCATGTGACATTCAAAGGGGATTATAGTGCGGACTAAGTGGTAATCTAGTCTGGCGATTGGTGACAACGCCAAGGGAGGATTAAAGGGAAACCTCCAGTGTGGCAACGCACAGGTACCTCCCTGGGAAAACCTACTGGACCTAAGCCGCAGTGTTTACTCTTTGAATGACCACTCCACAATACATAGATGAAAATTCAAAGCAAAATTAGATGCTATTTAACTTAACTGATAGAAGATTTTAAAGGAGTACACATGAATAAAGTATTCAATAAATCCCTAAAATGGAGTACTGGAATCGCCGTTATCACGCTAGTGTTAGCGGCTATTTTTTCAGTCGTTTCAACTTTTTCCTTAGAAGGTGTCAATTGGGCAATAGGAATGGTCATCGTATTTCTTATTGTGCTAATGGGCGTAATATTTGATATTATAGGAGTGGCTGCTACAGCATCAGATGAAGTTCCATTCCATGCGATGGCATCTGAGAAAGTAAAGGGTGCCCGGCAAGCGATTTCGATTTGCAGGAATGCTGACCGTGTAGCAAGTTTTTGTAACGATGTAATCGGAGATATTTCTGGTATAATAAGCGGTACCGCATCTGCAGTAGTCATCGTACAATTGACTCAAGCCTTCGGCGGGGATGATGCGACTGGATTTCAATATACTGTATCAATTGTTTTTACGAGTGTTGTTGCAGCACTTACTGTAGGTGGAAAAGCATTTGGTAAATCATTTGCCATCCATTTCTCCACTTCCATTATTTTTCAGGTAGGACGAGTAATCTATTTCTTTGAGGAAAGATTAAAGTTAAAGCAATTGATCTCTCAGCCCGCCGGAAATAAACTTAAACGCAATACAAAAGGAAAGTGAGGATGTTCCATGAATTTGGAATCAATCAAAGATCCTAAATTTTTAAAGAAACTGGATGGGGAACAGCTAGAAGAGTTGGCATCGACCATCCGCACTTTTTTAATTGAAAAGATTTCTAAAACTGGCGGGCATCTAGGTCCGAATCTAGGGGTAGTTGAATTAACTTTAGTCCTTCATAAATTGTTTGAAAGCCCAAAAGATAAATTCATTTGGGATGTAGGACATCAAGCGTATGTCCATAAAATTTTGACCGGACGAGCTGGACAATTCGATACGCTAAAAAAATATAAAGGGTTGTGCGGTTTTCCTAAACGCTCAGAAAGTGGTCATGATGTCTGGGAAACAGGACATAGTTCCACTTCACTTTCTGCTGCAATGGGAATGGCTACTGCCCGTGACCTGAAAGGGACCGATGAAGATATTATCGCTGTTATCGGTGATGGAGCCCTTACAGGTGGTATGGCTTTAGAGGCTTTAAACCATATTGGTCACGAACAAAAAGATCTGATCGTCATTCTGAATGATAATGAAATGTCAATCGCTCCGAATGTAGGTGCTCTGCATAACGTTTTAGGACGATTGAGGACTGCTGGGAAATATAAACGGGTTAAAGAAGAATTCGAATCACTGATCAAAAAGGTTCCAGCAGGAGGGCGACTTGCTTCGACTGCAGAACGATTAAAAGATTGTCTCAAATACATGCTCGTATCAGGTATTTTCTTTGAAGAACTCGGGTTTACGTACTTGGGGCCTGTTGATGGGCATAATCTTGATGATCTGACTGAAAATATCAAATATGCGAAAAAGACGAAAGGACCAGTACTTGTCCATGTCTTAACGCAAAAAGGAAAAGGGTATAAACCTGCAGAAACGGATGCGATTGGGACATGGCATGGTCCGGGACCCTATAAGATTGAATCTGGGGACTTCATCAAACCTGCTGTAGCAGGACCTGGGTATAGCAAGGTCGTATCTGAAACACTCAGGACTATTGCTCGAAAAGATGAAAGACTCGTGGTTTTGACACCTGCGATGACAGTCGGTTCTAAACTGGAGGCGTTCGGAGAGGAATTTCCTGATCGGCTTTATGATGTTGGTATTGCTGAACAGCACGCGACAACCATGGCGGGAGGACTGGCGACGCAAGGGATGAAACCTGTTCTTTCTATCTATTCAACCTTCTTGCAGCGTGCATACGATCAACTTATACACGATGTTTGCCGACAAAATCTGAACGTCGTTTTTACAGTTGACCGTTCGGGCTTGGTAGGATCAGATGGTGAAACGCATCAAGGAGTCTTTGATATCTCGTTCTTGCGTCATTTACCAAATATGGTCGTTCTTAATCCAAAAGATGAAAATGAATTACAACATATGGTGTATACGGCTACAGAATATGATAAAGGACCAATTGCAGTACGTTTTCCAAGAGGGACAGGGCTTGGTGTACCTATGGATGAAGAATTGGAAAAGATTGAAATCGGAACGTGGGAAGTCATGAAGGAAGGTAAAGATATTGCGATCTTAGCGGTCGGTACGATGATCCCTGTTGCTATGAAAGCAGCAGAGAAGCTTAAAACGCAGGGTATATCAGCAATTGTCATCAATGCCAGATCCATCAAACCGCTGGATAATGGAATGATTACCGAACTTGTGACAAAGCGGATTCCTATACTGACGATGGAAGAGGGCATTCTTCAAGGTGGTTTCGGAAGCGCGGTTCTAGAATTCATTCATGATCTAGGTATACATGATGCAGTAATCGATCGGATGGGGATCCCAGATCGATTCATCGAACACGGCAGCGTATCCGAATTATTAGAAGAAATCGAATTAACACCAGAAGGCGTCATCGAGCGTGTAACGCAATTAATTCCTAAGAAACAGCAAAGGGCTTATTGAGTATGAAAAAGAAAGAGCGGCTTGATGTCATTCTCGTCGATCGAGGATTGATTGAGACGAGAGAAAAAGCCAAAAGGGCAATCATGGCTGGACTTGTGTATTCTGAACAGGAACGAATGGACAAGCCTGGTCAAAAGGTAGATACATCCATCCCGATCGAACTGAAAGGGAATCCAATTCCTTATGTAAGTCGTGGCGGATTGAAATTGGAAAAAGCATTGCAAACCTTTGATTTTGATGTGAAGGACAAAATCATGATCGATATCGGATCTTCGACAGGTGGATTTACAGACTGTGCTCTACAGAATGGTGCAAAGTTTGTGTATGCAGTTGATGTCGGATACAATCAATTAGCCTGGAAGCTTAGGAATGATGATCGTGTCAGGGT
This sequence comes from Pseudalkalibacillus sp. R45, assembly GCF_052246725.1. Taxonomy (NCBI): domain Bacteria; kingdom Bacillati; phylum Bacillota; class Bacilli; order Caryophanales; family Fictibacillaceae; genus Pseudalkalibacillus; species Pseudalkalibacillus sp. R45. Next base: position 99,711 of record NZ_JBQQCL010000007.1, read on the forward strand.
AATGGAGCGGACGAATTTCAGGTACTCAAAACCTGAGGATTTCGAAAATGGTCTGCCACATGTCGCTACGATTGATGTTTCATTCATATCCTTAAAGCTTATCCTTCCTGTATTGAAAGAAATTCTTGTCCATCGTGGACAGGTGGTCGCACTTGTCAAACCTCAATTCGAAGCAGGGCGAGAGGAAGTAGGCAAAAAAGGGATCGTACGGGATCGGAAAATACATCAGACAGTAGTTGACCGGATGATCAAGTTCAGTCACGAAAGCGGCTACCATGTGCTAGATTGCACATATTCTCCAATTCGTGGCGGCGAAGGGAACATCGAATTCTTGCTGTACCTGGAAAAACCTGCACATGACGAGTCGCCAGTCCTCAAATGGACAGGTCATACGGAAAAAGTCGTTGAAGAAGCACATGCTTCCAAAGCAGTTTAAAGTAAAGAGCTGACAAACATTAATGAAAGTTGATGTGGATTCAGCTCTTTTTTGTTTCATTTTTTATGACAGCACCATTCTTACGGACAGGAGAGCCGTTATTTACGACAAAATCAGTTGATTTATACTGTTTATCTTAGAATAAGAGCTCTGGTGTCCGCTATTTTCTAAAAGAGGTGGTGTTAAGACAAAATAAGGTCTCCTGTGTCCGTTAAGTTTTATAAGCGGTGATATCGTAATGTCCCTCTCTAGCTCTATCATCAGGATGACCTGAATATTGGGAGTGAAAGTCGCAAAAAATGCTTTTTTACCAAAGAGAACTGAAAAATGTTAACTTGGTTGAAAGCCTCAAAATAAAGTGTGCTTGCGAATGTTTATTTTAGGGGTTTTTATTCTACATATGGAAAAACTATTTACCAGATATGTGTGAAAGTTTTTATTTCACTTTTCGTTTGAAGAAGACCCCAAAGGGTATACAAAGCCAAAAGTTGTTAAGGAGCAAAAAGCCTGATGGATTTACAGTATTTAGTTCAAGACATAGTTGATGAAGATTTTTATGAACGCCTGCCTTCTACTCAAATAAAAAAGGTAACCGATACTTCCCTGAATGTTGAAGACGGGTTTTTATTTGTTGCGATCAAAGGTGAAAAAACAGATGGTCATTCGTTTATTCACGATGCCATTAATAAAGGGGCAGCAGCCATTATCGGGGAAGAAGATATTATTGGTCTGCCTGTCCCTTATATAAAAGTGGAGAATAGCAGGAAAGCGCTTGGGGCAATTTCTAAAAGGTTCTACCAGGATCCTTCAAAAGATAAGACCGTGATTGGAATCACTGGTACAAACGGCAAAACAACAACAAGTTATCTTTTAAAACATCTTTTAGAATCAAATGGGATTTCCTGCAGTTTATTCGGCACAATAAAAAATATTATAAATGGGATAGAAAGCGATACATGTAATACAACACCAAGTATACTGAAACTCAATGAATTACTTCACCAGAGTAATGATCAAGTTGTGATTCTCGAAGTTTCTTCCCACGGTTTATCACAACATCGATTAGAAGGGATCGAATTCGATTATAGTCTTTTTACAAATTTATCACACGATCATTTAAATTATCATGGTACGATGGAGCGTTATTTCAAAACAAAATCCAAGCTCTTCTATAAGATGAAAGAAGATGGCCTCGCAATTATCAATACTGATGATTCTTGGGGAAGTAAGCTTGTGGATGAATTACGTAAAAACGAAGTAGATGTCTATACAATTGGACAGTCAAAAAATGCGGACCTTTACATCGAAGGGATCAACAGTTCGACTTTGAAAGTATGTGAAAATGGGACAAGTTTCGAGATTGATTTCAATATGCCTGGTCTCCACAACCTTTATAATGCAAGCATGGCGTATGCAGCAGCTCTACAATTCAATATAAAAAAGGAAAATATCTTATTTGCACTATTAACATTTGAAGGAGTACCCGGACGGTTCAACATCTATAAACACCAAAACGATGCTACCGTTGTCATCGATTATGCTCATACAGCGAATGCAATCTTGCATTGTTTAAGGGCTGCGAAAGACTATGGAGCAGAGAAAATCATCCATGTTTTTGGTTTTCGTGGAGGTGCGGATACAGATAAAAGGGTTGATATGCTTCAAATCTCTTCTGAAAACAGCGACCAATTCATATTGACCTTGGATGATTTGAATGATGTGTCTGAAGATGAAATGATCAATACGCTTGAAAAATTAAATGAAACAGTTGGAAGCAGGAAAGGGATCATTATTCCAGACAGGACGGAAGCGATCAAACATGCGCTTGAAGTCACTGGAGCCCGTGACTGGGTAGTGATTACTGGAAAAGGACATGAAACCTATCAACAAACATATTCCATACCAACTGAATCGGACTTGGAGACAATTGAGTTTTTGATCAACCAATCCGTCGATCTAAAGTGAGAGGGGATGACCTGAAAATGAGTTTATGCTCTTCAACATCAGTGGTTATTGGATGTTGTACAGCAAAAATACTCATTTTGGTCGCCCTTTTTTTATTTACGCTCTTTTCTAAAAGATTGTTGCTTTTGAGTCATATTTAAAAACTCACCTTGTGCAACTTGATTGGAGAGCAAGGCAAGTGACCCCTGCAGGATAGCGGGACAGGTGAGACCATTCAATGTCGCTAGGCGACGAGTGGGTTCACCGCAAGCCCCGCGGAAAGCGAGCATCCTGGAGCGGAAATCAACGACTTTTAAAGAAAACTTGGCGAGACCAAGCCTTTTGTAGGTCGAGCCTTAGTTGCCCTTATACTGAAGAAAGTATTTTATACTTTCTTTAAGTGCAAGAGCAACAAAGTTTGCGAAAACAGCCTTTATTTAAGGCTTTTTTTAAAGAATGATGTTGATTTCCAAATTCACTACCTTTCCGCGGGCGATCCAACACTTGGTTCAACCTGTGCTAAGGCTTGTTGTTTCTATGCAGATTTGGAAAAGTATATAATTTGAACGTTACGGGTACAACACAATATACAGCAATATTCATGTTTATTCATAAAAGATGTACAATTTTCCCTTCTTCATATATGATAAGCATATACATGTGTGTATAAATTTGTGGAGTGATTCAGATGAATAAAGGACAAAGACATATAAAAATCAGAGAAATAATTACGAATTTCGATATCGATACACAAGATGAACTTGTAGAGAGATTGAAGAATGCAGGTTTTAATGTGACACAAGCTACAGTGTCACGCGACATTAAAGAATTACATCTTGTGAAAGTTCCTATGCAGGATGGACGGTATAAATACAGTCTGCCTGCTGACCAGCGGTTCAACCCGTTACAAAAATTGAAAAGGACCTTGACGGATAGCTTCATCAATATCGATCATACCGATCATCTCATCGTCATGAAAACTTTACCCGGTAATGCGAATGCAGTAGGTGCACTTATCGATAATCTTGACTGGGAAGAAATCATGGGTACGATCTGTGGTGACGATACGATATTGATCATTTGTCGATCTCCTCAGGACAGCCCTGAAATTACACGCCAGTTTTTAGATATGTTGTAATGTTAGGAGGAGGGGAAACATGCTTACTGAAATTTCGATAAGGAATTTTGCGATCATTGAAGAAGTAACTGTGCCGTTTGAAGACGGTTTGACCGTTTTGACGGGGGAAACAGGTGCTGGGAAATCCATCATTATTGATGCAATCGGTCTCTTGATTGGCGGGCGCGGTTCATCTGAGTATGTTCGGCATGGAACGGATCGTGCAGAGATTGAAGGACTTTTTTATATTCGGGAAGATCATCCTGTAATTAATAAAGCGCTTGAGCTTGGAATTGATGTAGCTGATGGGATGATCGTCCTTAAACGAGATATGACTAGTTCCGGTAAGAGTATTTGCCGTGTGAACGGTAAACTGGTGACCTTAGCGATTCTTCGTGAAATTGGCCAATCACTCATTGATATCCACGGTCAACACGAACACCAATTTTTAATGCAAAGTGATAAACATTTAACTCTGTTGGACCAGTATCATTCGGCTGAATTGAAGCGAACTCTAAACGAATATCAACAGTTGTACAAGCGATACATAGATGTGCAGAAACAATTGATGCAATTGACAGAAAATGAGCAGGAAATGGCTCACCGGATCGATTTGATCCAATATCAGCTTGATGAGATTGATCAAGCAAAACTGCAGCCAAATGAAGATGAAGAATTACAAGAGGAAAAACAAAGATTAAGCAACTTCGAACGGCTGTACCAATCTGTAAACGATGCTTATCAGGCTCTATACGGTGAACAAAAAGGCATTGATGTTTTAGGTCTTGCATTGAGCCATCTTGAAGATGTTTCAGAGTACGATTCTGAATTAAAGCCGATTCAAGAAGCTGTGACGAATGCTTATTATGCTCTGGAGGATTCAGCACATCAGCTTCGGAATTATGTTGATACAATGGAATTCGATCCTGGCAGACTTGAGGTCATTGAAGAACGTCTGCATGAAATCAATACATTGAAACGGAAATATGGGAACTCAGTCGAAGAAATTTTGGAATTTAGTTCACGTATTGAAGAAGAACTTGATACCTTCACCAATAAGGATGATCGTATTAAAGTTTTGAAAGAAGAAATGAACGAAATCGGAAAAGATTTATACTTAGAAGCGAAACAATTGTCCATACTAAGAAAAAAGATTGCAGAGAAGTTGGAGAAGAAAATTCATCAACAACTGAAAGACCTCTATATGGAAAAAACGACGTTCAAGGTTTCCTTTAAGCCGACAACTAGCACTTCAACTATCACTAGCGAGATCGATGGAAAGGCTGTACACTTTACGAAAAATGGAATGGATGATGTCGAATTCCTTATTTCCACTAACCCAGGTGAACCTTTGAAGCCTCTTGCGAAAATTGCATCTGGCGGTGAGTTATCCAGGATCATCCTGGCTTTGAAAGCGATATTCTCAAATCAACAGGAAGTTGCGTCCATCATTTTTGATGAGGTTGATACTGGAGTGAGCGGAAGAGTCGCACAAGCGATTGCTGAAAAAATCCAAAAACTGTCCGCAGGCTCACAGGTTCTATGTATAACACACCTGCCACAGGTTGCTGCAATGGCAGACCGCCATCTTTATATTGAAAAAAACATCAAAAAGGATCGGACATTGACCATCGTAAAACCACTGTCGTTTGATGAAAAAGTAAAAGAAATCGCCAGGATGATTTCGGGAGTCGAAGTAACGGATTTGACCAAGCGTCATGCAAAGGAAATGATTCAGTATGCAGACGATGCAAAAATCAGTTCATGAAAAGCTATCCATTTAAGGGTAGCTTTTTCTTATACGAATAGTTATAGAAACACTCTCTAAAGGTCAAATTATAAATGCAACCAAAAAAGTTGTAGGGTAAGGAATGAGGAGAGTGACTGAATGAAAAGAATTAAAATCAGACAAATAATCGGCATTCTTCTCCTTGGGTTCCTGATAAGCTTGGGTTTTATAAAGCCGATTCAGGACTATCTCAGTGTCCCAACTGATATAACCGTATTCCAGGGAGAGAGATTAACGATAGATCAGAATCATTCAAATGCTACGGTTCATTCGTCAGATGAGAATGAATCGATTTTGTCGCTTGGAAGTGTTAAAAACAACCCTCACTCCTTTTCCATCGAGGCGAATGAAGATGGCGATGCTGAAGTTACCATGCAGGTTTCGAATATACCTGTCAAAAAGGTAAATGTGAAGGTGCTTCCTGAATTCAAGATCATTCCTGGCGGTCAGAATATAGGAGTGCGTTTAAATACGGTAGGTGTACTGGTTGTAGGCCATCATTTAATCGACACTTCTAATGGAGATGTTTCACCTGGTGAAAAAGCTGGAATACAGGTCGGAGATATGATAACAGCAATCAACGGGAAATCCATTCAAAAATTAAGTGATGTAGGACCTTTTGTGAAAAGAAGTGGAGAGTCCGGACAATCACTTGACCTCACCATCAAAAGGAATGAACAGACACTTCAAAAGAAATTAACGCCAGTGAAAGATGCCTCTGATGCAAGCTATAGAATTGGGCTATACATTCGTGACTCAGCGGCTGGCGTAGGAACAATGACGTTTTATCATCCGGATAGCGGTAAGTATGGTGCTCTTGGACATGTCATTTCAGATATGGATACGAAAAAACCGATTGTCGTCAATGATGGACAAATCATCGAATCAACAGTCACTTCCATCGAGAAAGGCAAAAACGGGAGACCAGGGGAAAAGCTTGCTCGCTTCAATAACGGAGAAAAAATACTCGGTTCAATATATAAAAATACGCAGTATGGTATTTTTGGAAAACTGAAGAATCCGATTCGTAATGGAATAATGGATAAATCAATGCCGATCAAATTATCCCATGAGGTAAAGGAAGGCCATGCTGAAATCTTGACAGTCGTGAAGGGTGAGGAAGTGAAAAAGTACGATGTTGAAATCGTAAGTTCAGTTCCTCAGAAATTCCCAGCAACAAAAGGATTAGTCGTTAAAATAACAGATCCGGAATTATTAGATGCCACTGGCGGAATTGTGCAGGGAATGAGTGGAAGTCCGATCATCCAGGATGGAAAAATAATTGGAGCGGTAACACATGTATTTGTAAATGATCCGACTTCAGGGTACGGAGTGCATATCGAATGGATGTTACAAGAAGCCGGAATCAATATTTACCAAGAGAATAGGAATGGCGATAAAGTGGCGAGTTGATGACTCGCCTTTTTTTGCTTTATAGAGTGAACCTACCTCTTTTTACTGACTAATCACAAAAAAAACAGTACACATGCTGTCGCTCAAAATAACTATGTCTAAAAATTCAAGTCAAAAATCAATGCTGTTTGCGCAAACTTTGTTCCTCTTGAAAGGCGTTGATTTCCGCTCCAGGATGCTCGCTTTCCGCGGGGCGTGCGGTGAGCCCACTCGTCGCCTTGCGACATTGAATGGTCTCACCTGTCCCGCTGATCCCGCAGGAGTCTCGCACCTTCCTCTCCAATCAACTTGCAAAAGCTGATTTTTTAAAAATAACTCAAAAGCAACAATTTTTTTAGAAAAGAGCCAAAGTCAAATACTTCTTGGATAAGTCTAAAGAATCAAAAATAAGTCTAATAAATTCCAAAAACGTCTAAAAACGCCATGAAGAAGTTTAAAAACATAAAATGAGGTGGACCGACGAACCGTCAGTCCTTCAGATTGGAATGAAATTTACAAAAAGCAGTCTGAAACATGTAAATTCGTCAAATGTGCCGAGCAGATTTCTCCAACATCCATCAAAGTAAAAAAAGCTCTCCATTCTGGTGTTTTAACTTGTTCTCGGAATAATCTACGGCATCTGATATAATAAAATAAAGATAATTCGACAAAGAACACTAAAAAACGTGGTGTCAAATGTGATTTAAGGTCGAAATTCAAAGAAAAATAGAGCATGATTAAGGATAGAATATTTTTCGATAAAAATTTAAAATTATTAAAGGAAATGCGGTTTGTATGTGGAAATCATACATAAGACTTTGAAAGAGAAAAAGGAAAAATGATTTAGTTTATGAGGAGGAACAGCGTAGTGCAAAAAATTAAAGTGTGTTTAGCGGATGATAACAGGGAACTTGTAGGTCTTCTTGATGAATACATTTCTGCACAGGAAGACATGGAAGTGGTTGGTGTAGCGTACAACGGAAAAGAATGTCTTGAATTACTTGAAGATGAAACGCCTGACGTATTAGTGCTTGACATCATCATGCCCCATTTAGATGGACTTGCGGTCCTTGAAAATATGCATGATTTGAATTTAAGCACGAAGCCTAATGTGATCATGCTGACTGCATTCGGACAGGAAGATGTAACTACGAAAGCGGTAGAACTTGGTGCATCCTATTTTATTTTGAAGCCGTTTGATATGGAAAATCTAACGAATCAAATTCGTCAAATCAGCGGATCTAAAAAGTCATTTATCAAGAACACTTCCACTACAGCTTCCAGATCATTTACGAAAGAATATAAGCCGAAAAATCTTGATGCAAGCATCACGAGCATCATCCATGAAATCGGAGTGCCTGCCCATATCAAAGGGTATATGTACCTTCGTGAAGCTATTACAATGGTGTATAATGACATTGAATTGCTTGGGTCGATCACCAAAGTCCTGTATCCGGATATCGCTAAAAAATTCAATACGACAGCTTCGCGTGTTGAACGTGCCATCCGGCATGCGATTGAAGTTGCTTGGAGCCGTGGGAATATCGACTCGATTTCGAATCTCTTCGGTTATACGGTGAGTATGTCCAAAGCGAAACCGACAAACAGTGAATTCATTGCAATGGTAGCTGATAAATTACGTATCGAGCATAAAGCTGTATAGCGCGGTTTCTGACCGTTTCATACCGCAAACATAGCGATAAACACATGACCGTAAACCTATAAACGTTATTTCGTAAGTCTACTAGCGCCCTTATTTATCGGTTGTCCGATTGAGAGGGGCGTTTTATTTATGAATACGTTTTTAATCGAGCTGGATCGCTACATGAACGATTGTACAAGCCGTGGATTGTCGGCTAAAACCATGCGCAGTTACGACCAGACATTGCGACTGTATTTACGTTACTTGTACGAACAGCACGGAATAACCGAGCCGAAAAAGGTCAAGTCGGAACATGTACGTAGTTATTTTTCATTTGTGCGCGAGAGGGGCAAATACAACGCGTTTTCAAACGATCAGACCGTTATGCTTAATCGGCCGCATAATCGGACAGACTACGGCAAGCAGGTAAGCGAAACGACACTCGCGAATTATCAGAGGAACATTAACGCGTTCTTTAATTATCTCCATAACAACAAGGTCATACATAAAAACCCTTGCGAGGGTATTGAACGCATAAAGCCGCAAAGGAAAATCAAAGCACTACTCACGGAAAACGAGTTGCAGGCGTTCTTCAGGTCGTTCGATGTGTCGAAGTTTCATGAATATCGGAACTGGATTATCGCGCGAATGATACTGGATTCCGGTTGCAGGATCGGCGAACTGTTGTCGATTGTGCCTGCCGACATTGACCTACGCAATGGGGCGATTCTGCTTCGTTCTACGACCACGAAGAATAAGAAAGAACGGTTTATCTACTTCTCGCCGAAAATGGGTCGTAATCTCAAATCGTGGCTCGAATATCGCGACAGGTACACGGATAGTCCGTATGTGTTCCCGTCAACGCGCGGCAATAAGATGAGCTTACCGAATATCGAAACGGCGTTCCGTAAGCACGGTCAACTGACTGGAATCGAAGTTCAGCCGCACCAGCTACGAAACAACTTCGCGAAGTATTATTTATTGAATGGCGGGGATTGGGCGACGTTGAGCCGGATTCTCGGGCACTCGAGCGTGGAAGTAACGCAGCAAGCGTATTTAGATTTTAATGACGCCGAGGTCGGTCGAAAGTACCAAAGGCATTCGCCGCTCAGTAACCTAGATATATAACGTAATAATAGGCGGGCATGTAAGCGTTATGTATCCGATATGTGTTACGTACTGGCGTAGTGTACGGTACTATACGTATCTATTCCTATATATATGTTATTATCCCCGAAAAGGAACATATACTTACTTTACGTAAGCTAACGTTATAGACGATATTCACCGCTTACACCTACTGCAAGCCCGCCGGACGCGACCACCAGCGAACACCCACCCTTCGAATATACCGTACTGACATCGGTTATGCATATCGTATACATTCGGTAGCCGATCGATAGTGTGTACTATCGTTGGTGTGGCGCGGTTCCTCGTATGCATAAAAGCAAACGGTAAACAATCGAATCGTTATCGTCAATGAACGTTGATTTAATGCGGTTCCTTTGCGTGAATGAACGTAACAAAACGATAAAAGGTTAAACTCGTTATTCATAAAAACGTATATTAATTAACGTTATGATTCGATAGTTACTTACGAAAAGTACGTGATTTATTGCAGACGGGTACACCCCAGGGCCGCATACGCTCGCCCGCCGACCTAGCAATCAGTAGGTGCGGATTTCATTTCCGTATCCCGAAGGCAGAAAAAATTCCGCAGTAAAATTTTAAAACCGCAAGGCTCGCCATCTTGCGGACCTCCTTTCGATGATATAGTGCGACGTCGCACTATTTACGCACCCTTTTCCTTCGCAATTATCTACCGTTCCACCTCCGTCCATTTGCGGCAACAAAAAAGACAGCCGATTAGATTTCGACTGCCTCGTATGCTTCGATTATTTCTTCGCGAGTGATACCGATGTAATCGAGCGTGATTTCCGGCGAACTGTGCGATAGTATCTTCATCAATCGCGTAATGTCCGTACCGTTCTCGTACATGATGTATCCGAAAGTTTTCCGAAGAGTATGCGTGCCTATCGTTCCTATCTTATCCGCGATACCAGCCCGACGAGCCGCATCGTTAAGGATCCGGTAAGCCTGAACGCGTGTGATCGGTCTGTTGCCGCCCTGACGCGATTTAAACAGGTATTCATCGTCTGGACCCGTAAGAGTAGCGAGCTCCTTTTGTACGGCTTTATTCAGGTGTATCTCGCGAGTCTTTTTCGTTTTCTTTTCCGTGAGCCTGACGGATGTCTTGCCACGAACATCGCCAATCTTGAGCGACAACAAATCGCTAATGCGCAGGCCGACCGATGCGCCTAACGTGAATAATAATCGATTACGACCGTGCAATGCAGCTTTCATGCGTTCGCGGTCTTTTTTACTGCGGATAGGTTCTGCCGGTGTAGCCTTGCGTTTGTCAATCGCCATTCGATTACCTCCGAGTGTAATGTTTTATAATATAAGGTTACACTCATTTTTCGCAAAAGTCAACCAGTATTTTCCTGCGTTACCATTGCGTTTGTTTTTGCGTTAGAAATCTATTTCCATTCGTTGGAAACTTTTCTGCTATGATAAACGTATAAACGAATAAATAGGAGGGGATCGAGTGAAATATTTACTATTTGCGTTAATGATTGTATTAGTCGGATGCAGCTCGACAACAAACGGAATAGAAAAGGATATGTACGAAGACGGGATCGATTATTATGAAACGGTCGAGACTGCGGTCAATGAATCGCGGGAACTAACCGAAGCGGAATTACGTAAGCTCGATGTATTCGAGGAAACATACGACTGGCTTGGCGATGAAGAAATGGATCACAATAAAGTAGCGTTACACCAGGCGCTAACCAGTATGCGCGATTACGTGGAATTTGATTACGATGATGCGGAGTTTTATGTAAATGCCCGAAAAGATGCAGCGGAAATATTAGACGTAAAATGAAAAAGACCCTACGCAAGGTAAGGTCGAATAATAACCGAGATTATTTCGCCAATAATTCGAGAACGATCGCAATAGCACCGCCAGCAACAAAACCGATAACGATATGCATTTCGTCAGCCCCTTTCGATGTGTGTGTACCGTTAGTATGAACGAAAAATATCTTTTTATACGAGGACACGCATAAACGGAACATCGCACGCATAAGCTGGGCGTAAAGGCATCGCCGAGCATCAGCTTAAGCCGTTTGTCCGCAAGGGCAGCGGCTAAAATTTCGCAGGTAATGTAATACATATTGCGCACAAAAAGACCGCCCGGCTAGAGGCGGTTTTTATTCTTTTTCGATTGTCATTAAGTCGTTAATATCGTCTATTTCTAATGCGTCTGCAATTTTAGCAAGTGCTCGTATATCGACCTGAACACGAACATTCCTTGTCATTTCGCTAATAGTGGCTTGGCGTACTTTGCTCATTTCATGGAGTTTTAATTGAGTTAGATCGTGTTCTTCCAATAGTTCTTTGATTCGTAATTTGATTACCCTTGCCAATTTAGTCCTCCCCATTCTAAATAGTTTTTAAAAAGTCACGAATGTCTAATGCGTGTCTAAGGACGATGTATCCACATGCACCCGATATTAAAAGTTCAATCGCTTTCGATCGGTGTCCTAACATCCAACTGGTTCCCGCGAAGAATATTACCCCGCCACACATCCAGTCTCCAACATTGAGAAGCATAATCCATATTCTGTTAAATGTATCATCTGTTAATGTACCTTGCGCGAAAGTAATGGCTGGAATCGTTAATGAAGAGATTCCCCCGCTTAAAGCAGCGAGTTTCGTTTGTGTTTGGTGTGATACATTTGTATTACCATTATCCCCCTTTACGAAAGTGCGGAAATCCAATACCTCTATATCATTCTTCCCAAACATTATAATTCCTCCCCATTATTCAAAATTAGTATACCATATTCCGCAATATAAATAAATATACTAAAAAACATAAAAACGGTATTGCGTTTATACGAAATGTAGTATATACTAAGGTTAATCACAAAATAAGGAGGATTCAAATTGATAAAACATCAAATAACTTTAAACGTAGGCGGAGAAAGTGAATTGCTCCCCGGTTGGATCATCGCGCCACGAATCGCAATAGTACGCGCAGGAAAGTATATCAATTTAATCGGCATTGATGGCAGCGCAAATTATGACGGTCTTGGCCACGTAATACTCGGCATTGTTGAAGACACCGCCCTTGATATTGAAAATGAGGTCGAAATCCTCGCAACAAAATTACAATCGATCAGCGCATTAAATTTTCTTATTGGTATGGCTCGCGAACACATGGTCGAGGACACGAATTTTAACCTGATACGAGGTGATATAGAATGTTAACTCGCGCAGGTGATTGGAAGCGTCTGTCAATGCATGAACGTTATTTGATTCTAGTCGGCTTATCGACAATCCAAAAACAAAAGGGAGCGATGTAAAATGTGTTTAGTACCTGTATCCGCAACTGTAGGAACTTATGTAGTGAGTAGCTTTTATCAAGATGAGCAAAAGACGTATGTGGACCGCTACGATTGTTACTTCTTGAATGACGACCTCGCAATCACGGTGGATCCTTCGTGGAATATCGGCTGGCTCGGCAAAGTCAAACCGTCTGAAACGCACCCTGGCGAATTTGAAGGTGACGTCGAAATGATGCAGTTTAAGTTCCCCGATGATTACGACTATTCATCGATCGAGGCGCACATCGCTCAAGACCTAGCCGGATTTATTCTAACGTATGGGGCCAACGATGTTGCGTAACGAGAAAAGCCGTGCTGGCGGCACGACCTAACTCGAAGATATAGCGTCAAACGTTCCCTATACTAGGCGGTACTGATTACGGCAATAATCGGATACCGCCCGTATCTGAATTATAGCGAATGTACGTTCGTAAGTCAACGATAAAACTAGTCGAGGCAGGACGCCAGTTTCGACGATAATACCGTATCCGTCCGATCGGTGCGCCGTAGGCAAGCGCATCTATCGCGGTTCACAATCATTCGACCTTCACCGGAGCCCGCGACGGCAATCGCGTTGGTTGCGTTCTTGGCCGAGTGGTTGGCGGTTTACTCAACAACACCTTTTTGCGAGGTGTTTTTTGTTTTGCATAAAAGTGTGAAGACAGGGGTTCGGGTGGCGTCATATAGGATGTAAAGAAAAAATATCACAAAACCTGTGATTTTATCCGATTGGTTTTGAATTAAATAATAGCTCCAAAAGTGTGAAAAAATTCGATTTATATCGTTAGACATTGTAGAGACGAAAAAGTTTTTATTGAATTTCCGCGAAAACGTAATCTCATCCGTATTATCAAGTGAGGGGTATTTTCGGGTCTTTCCCGGTTAAGGAGGTGACGCAAATATGGACACTCTAATGCAACGTTGGCAACAGTCGATTGATTACGACGACTATCATGAAGAACGATTCGGACAACGAAAAGGAGGTGACGTAATGAACAACACAGACTGCAAATGTATTTTATCGCTAGGTATGGCGCGGTACTTATTGGCGCAAGGCTTCGCGATGGTAGACGTAGACAGGTCAAAAAAGTTTCAAGGCAAGCTCGTATTTATCTTCCAAAATAGCCCGCAATTAAGCGAGGCTCTTAAAAACTACAAAAAAGGGGCGTAATTAGATTGAAAAAGAACCGACTAGAAACGATGATAGATCCGAAAACAGGTGAATTTGTTTACAACGCAGTAAGGCTCGAACCTGGCGACCGACTAACGACCGCAAAGGAAATGGAGCGAAACCAACTATATATAGATTCGAGATTTAAAAAGCGATTCCACCACGGCCGCAACTACGTCGTATCATACGTCGACCAAGTGCGTGAAGTAGCTGGCGCACTATCGATGTCAGAGGCAGGTGCGCTAATTAAGTTACTCTTGCAATTGCGAATCAAAAGCGACGGCGTTGTTATGTACGAAGGTAAACCGGCCCGCAAGGGAGACATCGCGAAAATTATCGGGGTAACCCGGCCAACGGCAAATAATTATATCGATAAATTTACGGAGGTGGGCGTCTTGTCCGTAGTTGAAAAGAAATTCGTTATCAATCGAAACTTCCACGCAATGGGCGGTCAATTGGAAAAACGAGATTTTACGAAGCTGTATACCGTAAAGACACGCGAGATAATCGATAGGCTATCGCTTGAGGATGTCGGCATGCTTTATCACTTCTTACCGTATTTCCATTATATGCGATATTACCTTTGTGAGATCCCGACGTGCGATCCGACTGAAATTGATTTTATTGGAACGACGAGACTTTCCGAAATAACCGATATTCATAGAACGTTAGTTAATGGGCGAATGAAGAAATTGCAAAGTGCTGGCGCGGTATTAATCACAGGAACGCGCAACCAGACGAGGTACCTTATTCACCCGGATTTAATGTTCCGCCAGCCTGAAGGAACTGAAACGGAATGGACTCGTTCGGTACGTCAAATGTTCGAAGATCACGGTAAAGAGTATTGCAACTGAATCTCAGTGTAGAGTGTACTTTACATTTTTGAGGTTCAGTGTAGAGTGTGCTTTACATTTTTAATAGTGCTGATTTAGTACCAATTCCACCATATATGGACAAATAAGGCGTATTTATGGGGTTTCCATACTACATGTAGTTATGAGGCGTACAAAAATACAAAAACGTTGTCTTATTCTTCATATAAGTACATTTAGGCTACGCCTGCACCCGTCGCTCCTATCGTCGCACCGGCTGCTATATATCTTTTTCGCGAAAGTATTAATCGCAAGAAAGATTCGCAATAAGGTATATGGCGGAATGAAGGGGCGCAAGCCCCGGAATGACGCAGCAAGGGCGCAAGCCCGAAGCTATGTAGTTAATTCACCGTTAAGTGTATACACTTGCGAGAATTACCGTATATAACCGCTATTAGTATAGCACCGATTAAACAACCAAAACAACCGAAAAGGGGACGATATAACATGACGACTGAATTCAAAATATGCGCATACTGTTTTGAGGAGAAACCGGCTAACATTCGATTCCACACGAACCACGACCACGGCGATATTTGCGGCAAGTGCTTCCGACTAATCGGCGCAGGTCAAACCGACGGCTTAACGGTCGATCAAAAATACGCCGAGCGTGTCTCTTATGTTATCGCGCAGACTAAACGTCGGGTGCCAGCACCGGGCGAAGCTGTCCGAACATATGACGAGATTAACGGAAAATTTTCCGACCTTTGCGAAATGGGTATTCCGACAGTTAAGCATCTTACGCGTATGGGCGATGTGCTCGATTTCTATGCAGAACGTGTTGAACGTGACCGCGAGCAGGCTGACATTGACGCGCGTACTCGGGCAGACTGGCGCCGAATCGAGCGACAACGTATTTTAAAGGACGGCGCATATTTTACCGCGATGGACCTATTCGATGACCTGTCGCGCATGTACGAAAGGGGACTCGTCACGGTCGCGGATTGGCGGGCAGAGCGTCGTAAATGGTCAACGTGCGCGCATCCGTTGTGTTTGAACGTGTACCGTAGCAGTCACCGGCAAAAGCGGTATTGCTCGGCTAGTCATCGCGAAGACTTGCGTAACCGTAAGAAGAACCTACGGAAAACCGGTACGTATCTGAATAAGTACGAATATACGGCAACATTAAGCGCAGTCAGCGAAAGAACACGTAAAAAATACGAGGTTACTAGCGAAGGGATTTTCGAGTTTGTCGGTAACGATGGTTTTTCTGGCGGTGAATTGAGTAAGCGGGATAAACGACGTGAGGTGAAATCGGTTGAGTCTCGTAATCGCGAAATTGCTGAGGAGAAGAAACGGCAGGATCACGGCGAGGTTGTTTCTTATATTGGGGACGTCAGTAGCATATACGATGTTTATACTGATTATCAGATTCAGGCCGCGAAAAAAGCAGCAAAAGAACACAAAAAATCTTTCTATTTATCTCGATAACTATGGGTAAAAAAGCATGTATTAGTAGAGAAAAGGCACGTTATAAAAGGGTCTTTTTTTAGACCTTATAGTTATTAAAATCCAACATTAAAAAGGAGGTTAGGGCGATGATTCTAACAGGGAAAGACATTCACATGATTAGGGAAGTTTATAGATTTTCTTGTGAAGAATTTGGTAGAAGGATAGGCGTATCGGGTTCATATATCACCATGATGGAGAGAGGAGCTCGACCGGTATCTGAGGAGGTGCGGAGAAAAGTGAAGTACGAGTTTGATCTGACTGTCGAAAAACTAAAGTCTATCATCGATACCTACAACGAGTACAGTCTGTAGTTTTTTATTTTCGATTAGTATTAATAAACATAAATCACCATCTTAACATCATTATATCACAATTCAATAGTAATGCAAGAAGAAATTTCGATTTTTTAGGGGGTATCGAGATGAAACCGAAACCCAACGTCAGTATTCACAAATACGGCGAGGTAACGTTAATAAAGACAATTTGCCTTAAGTGTGATCGCGAGTTTATCGACTTAACACTGACGCAGTTATATTGCGACGAATGTGATGAATCCGCGTTAACTGATAAACCAGGGGAGTACCACATTATAGATTACAAGATATGGAGGTGAGAACATGCCCCGGAGAAATGAAAATACCAAGACCGAACGCGAAATTCAGCGCGAAGAAAATACGAATACAGCATATGACGACTCGCTGCCAGGATGGTTGCGATATTTAATCGAGAATAACCCGGACCTTTCGCATTTAAGAAGACCGCGTAAATATTGGCGTATGCCACCGATGAGGAGGGTTCACCATAAAAACCGCAGTAATTCGAATGAAAATAACCGAAATTACAGAGGGAAAAACCGTAATCATGAGCGTGGTTACCGATCAAGACAACAAACCCGTCGCCGAGCGGTATAAGACATATAGACTACGTCCCGACGTTGCTCAAGAATTCGAGATAAGAAGTTTAATCGATGCTTGCCGCGATTTGTATGTAGACAACGTAATTGTCGAGGGCGTGGGCGACTGGAAATTAAATCCAAAGGAGAGATATTAGTGAGTTTAGAAAAAATCAAAAGTTCATTAGAAAAGGCTCATCAAATTAAAAATACATCGGCGAAATTCCTTCGTGAGCTGCAAAATCCGGTAAGAAGTGAGATTGCAAAAGCATCTACTGATCGCGACTTATCAGAGGAAGGACGTAAGAAGAAAGCGGACGAGATTCGCGAGCAAGCAGGCATCGAAATTATGGAACGACTCCATCTCAGAAAACAACAGTACACCGCGGAATTAGTAAAAGCGCAAAAGGCTGCCGACCGGATCGTCCATGCACCAAAACCAAAGCCTGACGCTGAAACGTTACGTAGATTCGAAAAGTCATTTGGCAGTTTTAAAACGGAATTAATGCTCACGCCTCGTGCTGACGTTGCTCAGGATAAACTAAACGATTTCATCGCGACTATAAAGGATCCATATATCGCCGATAAAGTTGCGGCCGAGTTCAGCGACCTGGCATCGAACATACTCGGAGGCACAACCGGTGACGGGACCGCAAAGGCGAAGTTAGGTCTTGCGAAATCGTTCGAAGAATTACGTAATAAAAGCGAAAGTGATGAAATCAAGGAAGCAAGGGCGTTACTGGAATCTGCGGATAGTTCGTTGGCTGATCCGAAATTTTATCGTGCTGAATTATATCGCGAGGCAGCTCGTGAGATTATGCCGGTTGAATACGTTGATTATCTTGACGATACAGACGCATTCTATCGTGAGTATGACGGTTTAAAACCTGCCGACTACGTGGATGAAGAACTGGAAAAAGAAAAGGAAATCGAGAAGCACAATCGTCCGTTCGATGAAGGTAATGACAGGTTGCACGCGTTAAGTAAAAGCATTGACAAGCTACACAATCAATTAAAACAATAAAAAACTATTAGGGGGAATTTATTATGAAATCAGTTCAAAAATTAGAAACTCAGGAAGCAAAGATTAATGAAAAGGTTGTTAGTCTCTTAAGTGAAAAAGAAGCGAAAGTCGCTGAAATTCAGGAACTTAAAAAGTCTTACAAAGGAATGCTTGTAGATGATGCAGTAAGTGACGCCAAGACATCACAAAAGTCTATTGACGTGGAAAAAACTAAAATCGAAAAAGCGGAAAAAGAATTATCTACGATTTTAGAGCGTATCGAAGCCCTACAGGATGCGTACAAAAAGAACCTTTCCGAATTATTGCCGGATGTTAAAAAGGAACGCGATGCTGCGGTCGGTAAAGCGCAAAAGGAAATGACGGCGATGTTTCGCGACCTTCGCCAATACAAAGCCGAATACTTGCTCGCGGTTAAGAAGATTAACGCGGTTTACCGAAAAGCGAAAGAAGCCGACGCAAAGTATCACGA
Source organism: Pseudalkalibacillus sp. R45 (assembly GCF_052246725.1). Lineage (NCBI taxonomy): Bacteria > Bacillati > Bacillota > Bacilli > Caryophanales > Fictibacillaceae > Pseudalkalibacillus > Pseudalkalibacillus sp. R45. Next base: position 118,365 of record NZ_JBQQCL010000007.1, read on the forward strand.
ATCCGGTCGTAAAATTGATCCGCAAATGAAAACGCAATTCGTAAACCTGCCGACTTTGAATTTGTTTGCGAACAGCGACGGCGACGATAAGGTGATCGGTATCACTCAGGCCGAAGTTGACCGCGCAATCACGAGCGGTAGTGTTCCGTTATGGGTGCAACATTTCGAAGATACTGGCGAAGTGCTCGCATCTGACGCAGAGGTTCGCACAAGACAAGCGGAGGGTAAATAATGTCCGACGCAATCGATAACCTCAAGAAAGGTTACGCGGAATCAGCGAAACAAACAAAGGAACGGAAGATCGCACCAGTGTCGGAGCAAGACGAAGTGACGTTAAATAACCCTTTGCGCATGATTGCGAAGGGATTCGAGGCAATGACGTCCGATGATGAGTCGAAAGGCTCGGAGGATGGTAAGTAAACTCTCCTTTATTAACGGGCGTACGCGCCCAATCTTTTAAAATTATTGAAAGGAATGATTATAAATGGAAAAAGATTACGCATTCGAGCTAGGTTACGGATTACAACTGTTCGCGGAATTTGTGGAGCTCGCGGATAAAGGTGAATTAGAAGAGTGGGTCGAGAAGAATGGTAATGACTACTCTCTCCAAAAAATGATTTTAGTCTTTAATGCATTCGCAGGATTAGAACAAGTAAGTGAATTAATTCAACTGCCTCCTAAATAGGAGGCTTTTTTTTATTTTATGGAGGAGGTAATTAAATGACAGACGTGGGGAAAATACGTGCAACTTTGGAATTAAACGCTAAATCGTTCGAGGATTCCATGCGAAAAGCAAGAGACTCGATGGATAAAACGGGTAAAAATGCACAAAAGACCAAAAAGAATATGACCGACTTACAAAAAGGGTTCGTAGGAGCAGGCGCGGCTATAGCTGGTGCCATTGCGTTGTCAGTACGTTCTGCGGTGCAATTCGAGCAGAAAATGGCGGATATAGCTTCGATTTCAAATCTTTCTTCGGACCAACTATCGCAACTATCCGACACTATCAAGGAACTGGCGGAGTCAAGCACCTTCGCAATTGGTGACGTATCATTGGCGGCAGAGGAATTAATCAAAGCGGGTCTATCGTTTGAGGACGTAATTGGAGGAGGATTGGCCGGCTCACTCGACCTGGCTGCCGCTGGATCGTTGTCGATGGCAGATGCCGCGATGGTTGCAAGTACCGCGCTAAACTCGTTTAAGAAAGACGGGCTCGAAATGAGCGACGTTGCAGATATATTGGCGGGCGGAGCCAATGCGAGCGCCACAAGCGTAATGGAGTTACAGCAAGGACTATCGCAAGTCTCAGCCGTTGCATCAAGCGCCGGGATGAATTTTCGTGATACTGTAACTAGTTTGTCACTATTTGCGAATGCAGGATTGCGTGGGAGTGACGCCGGGACCTCGTTAAAGACCATGCTACAAAATTTGACACCAAGTACTTCTGCCGCTTCCAAATTAATGAAAGAGCTCGGAATTATTACCGAAGAAGGCTCGAACCAGTTTTACGATGCGCAGGGTAACTTGAAAGGACTTGCGGAAATTACCGATGTACTTCGGGACTCATTAGACGAATTAAACCCGCAGGAAAGGGGCGCCGCACTTAAAGAAATGTTCGGAACTGACGCGGTTAGAGCTGCGAGTATTCTTTATTCGGAAGCTGCCGACGGAGTTACTAAAATGACCGACGCAATGTCAAAAGTGAGTGCCGCTGATACAGCCGCCAAAAAAATGAACACCTTACGAGGATCGTTCGAGGAATTTTCTGGCGCCATGTCTACAATCTCTGTGCAGGTCGGGGAAGAATTCTTGCCTATCTTTAAAAAAATTGTGGATCAGGGGACATCTATCGTCCGAGCGTTCGGTGACATAGATAGCGGGCTTGTCGCGACCGGTCTTAAAATGGGCGCAGCCGCAGCCGGAGTCGGCGTGCTATTAACGTCACTCGTTAAGTTGCGGATAGGACTTACCGCGCTATATGCGTCACTCGGGCCAGGAGGTTGGATGATTGCTGGAATTAGTTTGCTATCGGGACTATTCGTCGGACTTTACAGCGAAACCGAACGCATGACCGAAGTGAACTTGGACAACGCGAACGCACTCGCAAAACAACGTGAGGAGCTCGAGAAAAACACGGCTGAATTTGACCAGCTTGCGATTAAGAGTCAGTTAAGCAACGCGCAATTCGCCCGGTTCCTCGACATTCAAACGGAACTAGCGAATACAACCGCTCCTGACAAGATTAAGGCGTTGCGCGAGGAGCAGGCGAAGTTATACGAAAAGTCCGGTCTGTCAAACGGTGAACTCGACCGCATGGCTCAGTTAAATAACGACCTTACGACAGCGGTCGGAACCGCGACCGATAAGATTACCGATCAAGGGAACCGCGTAATCGAGACTACCGACAAGATTAAGGAATACAACGAGAAATTAAAGGACGCTACATTGCGAGAATTAGAGTCCGAACGCTTTAAAGCAATCGCGAAGGAAAGAGATATTCGGGCTGACATTAATGATATGCAATCAAAGCTCGAGGAAGGGTTAAAGCGCGAGCAGGAACTTCGTGCGGAATTAAATAATTACGATGCGGCAGCAGTTGAAAAGCAAGCAGAAAAGATAAGAAAGCAGCTTGAAGGTACCGAGCTCAGTGGTATCCGTCGTATGACATTAGAACATGAGCTTAAGACACTAGAAGATCAGTGGTTCCAACTTAATGAAAATCTCGGTAAGGAAATAGATCAGAATGAAGAACAACGTGAGAAGATTAAGAAAAAGCAACAAGAGCTCGGTCTTAACGATGAGATATTAAAGAGAATGACCGACATTTATCTTGAAGACGTTAATATAAACAACGCAAAAGGCGACGGGGTTCAGAAACTAGATCAACAGCTAAATAAACTTTACCAGCAACGCGATGCCTTAATCAACAACACTTCCGCTCAAGATAAACAAAATTCAGCATATAGAATCGCGCTAGATGAATTGGATTTTCAGATTTCAAAGCACGAACAGGTTAAAGATAAAATCAACTTTGCGACCAATGCGCAAGGTCGTACGAATAGTGCTATTTCAGAAGGTTCAGAACGTGCTGCCGAAATGAACCGCAGACTAGGTGAAGACGTTGGTAAGGATGTCCGGTTTAAAGGAGACGGTCTTGCAACCGCGCAATCGATTCACGAGTGGCTAACGAAGCCGGCGCATAAGTCCGTCAGTATTTCCGAATCCGCCACGTATAGTGATGAAGAAATCGAGCAGGTAACCGCGTTAATGAACGATATATGGGAGGAGTTTAAATGTCATTAATCACAGGGGTCGGTTATAGAGATCAGTTCGCGATTATGTCAGGTGATTTTAATACCTTGACCGCAAAGTATTACATGAATAAGGACGGCATTATTGAGGATGAGGAAGCAAAGATATATCGGTGCAATGTAAAAAGTAATAAGGTTCATAAATTGACCGATTACGTTCTCTTCGCTACGACTGGATTAGCTGATTTATCCGCGATGATTGTAGAAGAGTTTAAGAAGAGATTAACCGATGCAGATGACTTAGGTGTTTGTGCTGATGTATTCAGGGATATTATTTCAGACCTTAGAAAGTTAGCAGATAGCGGAGACGTATCTGCCGATGTTCGGTCGTCTTTAAAAGCACTTACACACCATACGTCTCTTCGTCTCACCTGTTCTCTTACAGGGTTTTACGAAAATGGAAGGACAGGGATTGTTACATTCGAAACTGACGAAGGACCTGACGCTGAGGTATTTGTTCCGGATCCTCCCGCTGATGAATATAAATTCGACGCAATATGTAGGGGAGTATCCAAAGCGACGGAAATCGAGCATCCGTTTGACCTCGGACCGCATTACGAAGATTATACGTTTATAAACTTTCTGCGACGCGTTAATATGCTTCATACGTCCGTTTCGCTCGTAAACCCTAAACTAGTCTCGCCTGAGTATAAGATATATATCCTCCGCAATAGAGGAGAAGACAAACCGGAATTTATCGAAATGGATATGGATTCAAACGACCATTACCATGAGATAAGCGGCAGGGACTTGTCGGTATTAAAATGCTATTTAAACGACCGCGTGTGTGACGAGGTCTTAAACGTAGAGGAGGATTAAATGCGATCAATCGACGAAATCAAGACGCAAATCGAGCAGCTTAAACGCGACCATCCGTCGGAACCGCCTGCGCCATTTGTGCCGATTCCTCTATCGCTTCACATTCGGGAGCGTGTTGCGCCATTTAAGAAAATCGCGGTCAAGTACGCCAGCCTGCTAATGAATTCGGGCGAACTACAACCGATTGACGTCGGTAAACTAGCCGGGTACCGCGAGTATGGCGAATTATTGCACAGGTCGTTAGGTACGGGATCGATGGCGATAGGAACCGGCGTTCTCGGTATTATTTCGTCAATGGACCGGGTAAACGAGGCAATCGAAAACGAACGCGAATTAGATGCTGACGACATTGCATCGCGGATATATACGTTTATTCAGATAATGAACGTAAGCCTTGACGACACATACGATTATTCGGCGCAAAACTGGCGGGACATCATGACAGAACACCATGCGGAATATAAACGCCTCACGAGCGATGATGCATTTAATGCGGAGCTCGATAAGGTACGCGAAGAATATAAACGGGAGGTGGGAGAATGACCACATTAGACGAATTAAAACGGGGACTGGACGATCGACAGCTTCTTGCCGCGCAATTACTTGTGAATAACGAGTTTGCCGGTAAAGAGCGCAGACACCAGGAAGATATTGCGGAAGAAATCGGAGTCAGTCGGCAGACATTGTGGGAATGGCGCAAGAAAGACCAGCGATTCATTTCGTACATGTCCGCGTTGTCCGACATGACGCTCGACAGTCATCGGTCGCTTGCTGATGCGCAGCTTATTAAGCTAATCAAGGGAACGAGTAACAACGGGCTGGCATCGATCAAGGCGCTGGAACTGTTCTATAAGTTATCCGGCAGGCTTATTGATAAGCGCGAGGTTAAAGTCGACGACAATTACGTACCGCGTAAGAGTCGGGAAGAGGTTGCGCAGGAACTACGAGAACTCAACGACATGCTACAATAGTTAATACGGGCGTCCTTACGGGGATGCTCGCCTTTTTTTTTGTGCTGAGACGACGATTGTAGCGCAATTAGAATCGTGTTAACGGGTAATAGGTCGTTTCGTTGCGAAATATCACTTGCAAATTATCGCTAATTGCCGTAAGATTAAACCGATAAACAATAACGGATATACCGATAAATATAGGACGAAGCATACCGATAAACATAACGTTTAAACTTACGGAAAACCTATCGCTAAATCGCCGAAAAACCTTGCCGTGGGAACATCGACTCGATTTCGAATCTCTTCGGTTATACGGTGAGTATGTCCAAAGCGAAACCGACAAACAGTGAATTCATTGCAATGGTAGCTGATAAATTACGTATCGAGCATAAAGCTGGTTGAAAGAGCACTGAAATCATAAAAAATTGAGCCAGCTTGTCATCCGTTTTAATACCCAGCACTAATACCATAAAGGGACTGTCCAAAAAGAAAGTGTCAGACACCTCTTCACCACAACATTTTTGTATCCACGTTTTTTCTCAAAATGTTGTTAAGTTCGGAGAGACTCACACATTCTTTGGATAGCCCCCTTTTTATGCTTGCATTTAAAGAAAATATAAATACTTTCTTCAATATAAGCGCAACTAAAGCTCAGCCTACGCCAAAGGCTTGTCTTTGCTGAGTTTTCTTTAGAAAGAAGATGGTCAACGACAATTCTGATAGGCTGTATTTAAGTTTCGAATTCGTTGTACCAGCTCGGAGTTCTTGTTGATGTTATCATTTATGATTGTCGATACCATTGAGACATAGTAACTGTTCATCGCCTGTTGTTTAGAAAATACATCCTCATTATGTTCTGCATATGTTTTAAAGTTTTCTTCAAAAAAAGCCACGCTAAACTGCTCCATATTTAATTTCCTCCTTTATTCCGGAATCTTTGTTGTACATTATTCCGTTTACGGTCTCTATAAAAGATGAAACCACCCACAAAGCCGAATCCTATTATAAACATGAGAATCCCGGCGATCAGCTCGATAATGAAATTCGGAAAAATGGGATGTACGATTCCAAAAAGGGAATCCCGTATTAATTTTATACCTACCACACCTGCGATTCCAGGGATCACTAATACTAAAAGTGCGATTATTCTTGTCATATTGAATCATCCTTTTCTGTCGCTACTCATTGTACCGATTTTATCGTTTCCTGTCTATAAGTGTTTGCGTATGTAGAAAACAAAGGGTAAAATAAAAGTGTGAAAAAAATTGCATGGTAAAAATAGGTGTAGCTAATGAAAAATGTAATCATAATTGGAGCTGAGAAAGTTGGTGCAGCTCTTGTAAAAATCATCAACAAATCCCATGCCTTAAAATTGAAGGCAGTTATTGACCGCGACAAGGAAGCGCCAGGAATTAAAATGGCGCAAGAAATGAATATAGCAACAGGGACAAAGTGGGAACAATACATAGACCAGCCCGTAGATGTTGTGATTGAGACAACAGGAGATGAAAAAACATTCACCTCCCTTAGGGAAGTAAAGGATCGTCAATGGGTCATCATTCCTCCGTCAGTCGCAGTTCTGGTTTCGAATTTGATTGAAGAACAAGAAAACCTGATCGATCAATTATCAAGTCAATCCAGACAACAGGATTTAGTTTTAAGCTCCTCCCATGATGGTGTCATAGCGATTGATCGTACCCGCAAAATTACTATCTTCAATAAAAGTGCCGAAGGAATGACAGGTCTCGAAAATGCAGAGGTCATAGGTAAAGAAATCACGGATATCATCCCAAACAGTGAATTACCCCGAATCCTGAACCACGGAAAAACAGAAGTGAATAAGGAACAAGTTTTAGACAATGGAAGAAAAATCATTACTACCAGGACTCCGATGATTGACGATAAAGGCAATATAATCGGAGCGTTCGCCGTTTTTAAGGATATCACTGAAGTTGTGGAAATGGCTGAAGAAGTAACGAGTCTGAAAAGCGTGCAGACGATGCTTGAGGCAATCATCCATTCCTCACAAGAAGCGATATCGGTTGTGGATGAAGAAGGAAAAGGTCTTATGGTTAACCCGGCTTATACGAGATTGACGGGATTGAAATCAGAAGATATTTATGGGAAACCGGCTACCACTGATATTTCTGAAGGGGAAAGCATGCATATGCGGGTTTTGCGTACCCGTAAGCCTGTCCGAGGCGTACGGCTGAAAGTAGGACCTAACCGAAGGGATGTTGTGGTTAACGTTGCTCCTGTCATCGTTGATGGCAAATTGAAAGGAAGCGTCGGGGTGATCCATGACATTTCTGAAATCCAGTCGTTGACAGCGGAATTACAACGAGCCCGACAAATCATCCGTACATTGGAAGCCAAATATACGTTTTCAGATATCATCGGCGATTCGAGTGAAATGAAATTCGCAATCGAGCAGGCCAAATTGGGAGCATCCACGCCTGCGACTGTTCTATTAAGAGGGGAATCAGGAACAGGAAAAGAATTGTTCGCCCATGCAATTCATAACAGCAGCAGCTTGAAGTATAACAAATTCGTTCGTGTGAATTGTGCCGCCATTTCTGAATCACTGCTCGAAAGTGAATTGTTTGGCTATGAAGAAGGGGCATTTTCCGGTGCCAAAAAAGGCGGGAAAAGAGGTTTGTTTGAAGAGGCGAACGGTGGAAGCATTTTTCTTGATGAGATTGGTGAATTATCAAGCGATACACAGGCCAAGCTCCTCAGGGTGCTTCAAGAAAACGAAATCATACGGGTTGGGGGGACGAAAGCAATCCCGATCAAAGTCCGTGTGATTGCGGCAACCAACGTAAACCTTGAAAAAAGAATAATTGAGGGCTCTTTTCGGGAAGATTTATATTATCGGATTAATCGACTGCCGATCTTCATCCCTCCATTAAGAGAACGGAAAGAAGATATCGGTAAACTTTGCGATCACCTGATTCGGAAACTGAATCAGGATTACGGACGGAATATCGAAGGTGTTACCAAGGAAGGTATAGTCTATCTCTGCCAGTACCATTGGCCAGGTAATGTACGTGAGTTGGAAAATATCCTGGGGAGGGCGATCATCCATCTTTCGTTCCATGAATCTTGGATTGATGTCACCTCAATACCATCTTTAGATACTGATGCCCAGCCCAGAATGGAAGTTTCAATAGCACAAGGGACCAATGATTCCTTACAGACGCAAGTTGATCAATTTGAAAAAGACCTGATTCAGAAAACCTTGAATGAATGCAATGGGAATAAAACAAAGACAGCTAAAAAACTCGATGTCTCCTTAAGAAATCTCTATTACAAAATTGATAAATACAATATTGAATAAAGTGGCATGCAAGATATTTCATTGTATGAAGAAAGTTGCATGGTCAGATTTGTGGAAACGCCATCATATCAAGGTGATAAAAGTTGGCATGAATCTTGCATTTATTAGACGATGGGAAAAGAATAAGTAATAGAAAGGGTTGAACTCAGGTCATGCATTTAGAAAACCTCATCCAAGAAGCAACCCACCTGCCGGACAAAGTTGTTGCAGTAGCTGCTGCAGAAGATGAAGAGGTCATCGAAGCAGTGAAAATGGCTTTAGAAAAGGAAATCGCTTCTTTTCAATTGTTTGGTGAAGAAGGAAAGATTCTCTCTTTACTTCAAAACCAAGGGCTAGAAGCTTCTGAGCGTTTGAAAGTCATTTCATGCTGCAATCCTGATGAGGCTGCGGCAATGGCGGTCCAAGCAGTAAGCAGCGGACAAGCTGATGTGTTGATGAAGGGGATGGTTCCTACAGCACGTATACTGAAAGCCGTATTGAATAAAGAATATGGTCTTAGAACCGGTAAAGTTCTCTCTCATGTTGCAGCTTTTGAAGTGACAGGCTATGATCGCCTCGTATTTGTAACTGATGCTGCCATGAACATTACACCGGATCTGCAGCAAAAGGCAGATATCATCCAGAATGCTGTAGACGTTGCTGTGAAAATAGGTGTAGAAACACCAAAAGTTGCCCCTATAGCAGCAGTTGAAGTCGTTAATCCATCGATGGAAGCCACATTGGATGCTGCTGCCCTTAGTAAGATGAATAACAGGGGGCAAATCAAGAATTGCGTTGTTGATGGACCACTAGCTCTCGATAATGCGGTTTCCATAGAGGCTGCAGAACATAAGGGAATCCGAGGCGAAGTAGCTGGAAGAGCGGATATCCTCCTCGTTCCAAATATCGAGACGGGAAATGCTTTATACAAATCCTTAATCTACTTTGCTCGCGCTAAAGTTGGTGCTGTCATCGCTGGAGCGAAAGCACCGATCGTCCTCACTTCAAGAGCGGATACGGCAGAGAGCAAATTGTATTCAATCGCATTAGCGGTACGTGCTGTTTGAAAATAAGAAAAAGAGAACAATTGCGTTGGTTTGTAAATTGAACTGAAGCAGTGGGATATCCGAAACTCCTGAGGGGAAAGCGAACCAGGCGAGACCCTACAGCGAGGAACAAGCCAAAAAATTCATCAAAAAATAGATAAGAATTCTTAAGGAGGAATATGAACATGGAAATTTTCAAGTATATGGAGACTTATGATTACGAGCAATTGGTGATTTGCCAGGATAAACAATCAGGATTGAAGGCGATCATCTGTATTCATGATACGACTTTAGGTCCTGCACTTGGCGGTACTAGAATGTGGACATATGAAACAGAAGACGCTGCGATTGAAGATGCGCTTCGACTTGCAAAAGGGATGACATATAAAAATGCTGCAGCAGGTTTGAACCTTGGCGGAGGAAAGACAGTTATCATCGGAGATCCAAGAACAGCTAAAAATGAAGAAATGTTCCGGGCGTTTGGACGTTACATCCAAGGTTTGAATGGTCGTTACATAACTGCAGAGGATGTTGGAACAACTGTCGCTGATATGGACTTGATTCGTCAAGAAACTGAATTCGTAACTGGTGTATCACCAGCATTCGGTTCTTCAGGAAATCCATCACCTGTAACGGCTTATGGTGTTTATCGAGGTATGAAGGCAGCAGCTAAAGAGGCATTCGGAACTGACTCCCTCGAAGGAAAGGTCGTTGCTGTCCAAGGTGTTGGGAACGTTGCTTACAACCTATGTAAACACCTCCATGAAGAAGGTGCACAGCTGATTGTCACCGATATCCATAAAGAAGCAGTACAGCGTGCGGTAGACGATTTCGGAGCAAAGGCTGTGGATACTGAAGAGATCTATTCTGTTGAATGCGATATCTACGCACCGTGTGCACTTGGTGCGACAATAAACGATGAAACGATCCCACAATTGAAAGCGAAAGTTATTGCTGGTGCGGCAAACAATCAACTGAAAGATACGAAACATGGAGATACGATTCATGAAATGGGCATAGCTTACGCACCTGACTACGTCATCAATGCAGGCGGAGTCATCAATGTCGCAGATGAATTATACGGCTACAACCGTGAACGTGCGATGAAGAAAGTTGAAACGATCTATGACAACATTGCAAGTGTATTTGAAGTTTCAAAGCGCGATAATATCCCTACTTATATGGCAGCTGACCGCCTTGCGGAAGAACGTATTGAGCGCAACAAGAATTCAAGAAGCCAATTCCTATTGAACAGCAGACATATTTTATCTCAACGCATCGGTCAATAATATATAACTCTGTTAAACGTTGATTGTTGATTAGTTAAGCGAAATTCACGATACACCTGCGGTTTGACCGGGGAACTGGAGTGGGTTTCGCAAGATCTACTTAACAGAGCCTGATTTTTAAAAAAACGTTTTTTGAGTCATCAATGGAGGGTTCCGTTTTGCAACAAAGAGAATATCGATTACTTGTAATTAATCCTGGATCAACATCTACTAAAATTGGAATATTTGATGATGAACACTCAGTGTTTGAGAAGACCATTCGTCATGATAGCGAAAAAATCAGCGAATTCGAACACATCATCGATCAATATGAATTCCGGAAAAATGTCATTCTGGAGACATTGGATCATGAAGGGATCAATGTTTCTAAATTAAGTGCAGTCGTTGGACGTGGCGGTCTACTTCGTCCAATTGAAGGCGGAACTTATAATGTGAATGATTTAATGCTTGAGGATCTCCGTAAAGGTTATTCTGGAGAACATGCTTCTAATTTAGGCGGGATCATCGCTTTTGAGATTGCGCGAGGATTGAATATTTCTTCATTTATTGTCGATCCGGTAGTTGTTGACGAATTAGCGCCACTTGCGAGAGTTTCAGGTGTACCGGAAATAGAGAGAAAAAGTATATTCCATGCACTGAACCAAAAAGCAGTCGCACGAAGAGTGGCAAAGCAGTTAGGCCGATCATACGAAGAACTTCGTTTGATTGTTACACATATGGGTGGAGGAATTACAGTCGGTGTACATCAAGAAGGAAAAGTCATTGACGTAAATAATGGATTACATGGAGAAGGACCATTTTCTCCTGAACGAGCTGGGACTGTCCCAGTAGGGGATCTCGTGTCTATGTGTTTTTCTGGAGAATATTATGCAGAAGAAATCATGAAAAAGCTTGTTGGTAATGCAGGGTTTGTCGGCTATCTCGGTACGAATGATGCTGTGGAAGTCGAAAAGCAGATTGAAGCTGGTGATGAAAAGGCAAAGCTGGTCTATGAAGCGATGGCTTATCAAGTCGCCAAGGAAATCGGTGCAGCAAGTGCAGTACTGCATGGCAAAGTCGATGCAATTGTACTGACAGGCGGACTTGCTTATGGTAAGGATTTTGTAAATGAAATCACTGAACGGATCGAATGGATCAGTGATGTGATCGTACATCCTGGTGAGAATGAACTTCAAGCATTGGCTGAAGGCGGCTTACGTGTACTACGTGGAGAAGAAGATGCGAAAGAATATCCAAATCAACCGATAAAACAAAGCATTTAACGGAAAGGGGAATGAATCATGGCTGAGAATTATGATCTCGTCATCCTCGGTGGAGGTACTGGCGGTTATGTAGCAGCAATTCGAGCATCCCAGCTTGGATTATCTGTCGCAATCGTTGAAAAAGGAAAACTAGGAGGGACATGCCTTCACAGAGGATGTATCCCGAGTAAAGCATTATTAAGGAGTGCAGAAGTTTTTGCAACGGCTAAGAAGGGTGAAGAATTTGGTGTCATCGCAAAAGATGTAGCATTGAATTTCGAACGTGTCCAACAGCGTAAACAAGGTATTGTCGATCAGCTTCATAAAGGTGTCCAACATCTTATGAAAAAAGGGAAGATCGATGTGTATGAAGGACATGGCCGTATATTAGGTCCGTCTATCTTCTCACCGATGCCTGGCGCGGTTTCAGTCGAGTATAACAATGGTGACGAGAATGTAATCCTGGTACCAAAAAACTTGCTCGTCTCAACTGGATCACGCCCACGAACGTTACCTGGCCTTGATATCGATGGAGAATTAGTCCTGACATCGGATGAAGCATTGGAGCTTGAAGAGCTACCATCCTCAATCATCATTGTCGGAGGAGGCGTCATCGGGATTGAATGGGCTTCAATGTTCATTGACTTCGGGCTTGAAGTAACCGTATTAGAATATGCTGATCGAATTGTTCCTACAGAGGACAAAGAAATCTCGAAAGAAGCGACACGCATTTTGAAAAAGAAAGGCGTAAAGATCGTCACAGGAGCTAAAGTCTTGCCTGAAACCCTTGAAAAAGGAGAAGGGGTAACGATCAAAGCTGAACATAAAGACGAAGAGAAATCCTTTTCTGCAGATAAATTATTGGTTTCTGTAGGCCGCCAGCCGAATGTTGAAGACATCGGTCTTCAAAACACAGAAATCCAAGTTGAAAAAGGTGCTATACAAACCAACGAATTTTATCAGACCAAGGATTCCCATATTTATGCAATCGGAGATGTGATCGGTGGACTTCAATTGGCTCATGTGGCTTCCCACGAAGGCATTGTAGCTGTTGAACATATGGCTGATCAGAATCCACATCCGATCGACTACACGATGATTTCCAAATGTATTTACTCAAACCCTGAAATGGCGAGCGTAGGATTGACCGAAGATGAAGCGAAGGAACAAGGCTATGATGTTAAAGTCGGTAAGTTTTCGTTTAAAGGCATCGGTAAAGCACTCGTTTATGGACAATCTGATGGATTTGTAAAACTGATTGCTGATAAAGAAACAAATGATTTACTTGGAGTCCATATGATTGGACCCCACGTAACGGATATGATTTCTGAAGCAGGTCTTGCAAAGGTTCTGGACGCAACACCATGGGAAATCGCACACTCTGTCCATCCGCATCCGACATTGTCAGAGGTAATCGGAGAAGCAGCCTTAGCAGTTGATGGCAAAGCGATTCATAACTAGGATATTTTAAGGAGGGCAATATGATGGCCGAAAATCGTCATGAAAGATTAGGTTTATCTGATGAGCAAGTAATCAAAATGTATGAAACGATGTTAATGGCAAGAAAAATCGATGAAAGAATGTGGCTGTTGAACCGAGCAGGAAAGATTCCTTTCGTCATTTCGTGTCAGGGACAAGAAGCCGCACAAGTAGGTGCAGCGATGGCACTCGACAAAGAAAAGGATTACGCACTCCCTTACTACCGTGATATGGGTGTTGTTCTTTGGTTCGGCATGACTGCACGTGATCTCATGTTATCCGGTTTTGCAAAAGCTGAAGACCCGAACTCAGGCGGACGCCAAATGCCTGGACACTTCGGGCAAAAGAAAAACCACATCGTTACAGGTTCTTCACCAGTAACAACTCAAGTCGGGCATGCGGTAGGAATTGCATTGGCAGGAAAAATGGAAGGGAAAGACCTTGTGACGTTCACTACTTTCGGTGAAGGTTCATCCAACCAGGGGGATTTCCACGAGTCTGCTAACTTTGCGGGAGTACATAAGCTTCCAGTCATTTTCATGTGTGAGAACAATAAGTATGCTATTTCTGTTCCGATCTCTAAGCAGCTTGCTTGTGAAAAAGTATCCGACCGTGCAATCGGTTACGGTATGCCAGGTGTCACTGTAGATGGAAACGATCCATTGGCTGTTTATGAAGCGGTAAAAGAAGCTGCTGAACGCGGCCGTCGTGGTGAAGGTCCTTCCTTGATCGAAACCGTGTCTTACCGTTTGACGCCTCACTCAAGTGATGATGACGACCGTGCATATCGTGAGCGTGAAGAAGTTGAAGAAGCAAAACAAAAAGATTCTCTGATCACCTTCAAAAAGTACCTTGAAGATCTCGGAATCTTGACAGAAGAAAAAGCAAAAGAAATCGCTGAACGCATTGATAAAGAAGTGGATGAGGCTACGGACTATGCTGAGGAAGCACCGTATGCGGAGGCTGAAAGTGCGCTCAAATATGTGTATGCGGAATAGGGGGACGAAAAAATGCCAGTAATTTCATATATAGAAGCTGTAACGCAAGCATTGCGTGAAGAAATGGAACGTGATGACAAAGTATTTGTACTTGGAGAAGACGTTGGGGTTCGTGGCGGTGTTTTCCGCGCAACTGCTGGTCTTTATGAGCAATTTGGAGAAGAACGCGTAATCGATACACCTTTGGCTGAATCTGCGATCGCAGGAGTAGGAATCGGTGCAGCGATGTATGGAATGCGTCCTGTTGCCGAAATGCAATTTGCTGATTTTATCATGCCTGCAGTCAACCAGATTATTTCTGAGGCTGCTAAAATCCGTTATCGTTCAAACAACGATTGGCAATGTCCAATCACAATCCGTGCACCATATGGCGGTGGAGTCCATGGAGCACTTTACCACTCCCAGTCTGTTGAAGCGCTTTTCGCGCATGTTCCAGGTTTAAAGATTGTCATGCCTTCGACTCCTTATGATGTAAAAGGACTGTTGAAAGCTGCGATTCGTGACGACGACCCAGTCCTTTTCTTCGAGCATAAGAGAGCGTATCGACTGATAAAAGGTGAAGTGCCTGAGGATGATTATACACTTCCAATCGGTAAAGCAGATGTGAAGCGTGAAGGAGAAGATATCACAGTCATTACATATGGACTGTCCGTACACTTCGCACTTCAAGCGGCTGAAAAGCTTGAAAAAGACGGAATTTCCGCACATGTCCTTGATCTACGTACGGTTTATCCGCTTGATAAAGAGGCAATCATAGAAGCAGCATCTAAAACAGGGAAAGTCTTGTTGGTGACTGAAGACAATAAAGAAGGAAGCATCATGAGTGAAGTTTCAGCGATCATCGGTGAGCATTGCCTGTTCGATCTCGATGCCCCGATTCAGCGTCTTGCTGGACCTGATGTGCCGGCAATGCCTTATGCACCGACTATGGAAAAATATTTCATGATCAACCCGGATAAAGTCGAAAAAGCTATGCGCGACTTAGCAGAATTTTAATCTCCAAGGAGGGAAACGAAATGGCAACAGAAAAAATATCCATGCCCCAGCTTGGTGAGAGTGTTACAGAAGGAACGATCAGTAAATGGCTCGTTCAAGTTGGAGACGAAGTAAAGAAATACGATCCGATTGCAGAAGTCATGACGGATAAAGTTAACGCTGAAATCCCATCATCTTATACAGGTACAATCAAAGAGCTTGTAGCTGATGAAGGAGATACCATCGAAGTAGGTGAGCTTGTCTGTTACATTGAGACAGAAGGCGGAGCTGGTGCTAAGGATAAAGAAGACGCACCAACAGAAGTTGACCCTGTTGAAGATTCTTCAGCAGAAGAGCAACCTGCTGAAGCTGCTCCTAAAAAGGAAAAGCCGAAGCAGCCTAAAGACGGTAAAGCGCGCTATTCTCCAGCTGTTCTACGATTAGCTCAAGAAAATGATATCGACCTTGAGCAAGTCGAAGGAACTGGACGAGAAGGAAGGATCACACGTAAGGATCTTCAAAAGCTGATTGAGTCAGGTGACATCCCGAAAGCTGGTGATAAACCGAAGGAAGAAGCAGCTCCAGCACCTGAAAAAGCGCCAGAACCGACACAAGCTCCAGCAGCTGCAGCATCCAAACCAGCATCCAAACCGATGAACATCCCAGTTGAAGAAGGCGATGTTGAAATTCCAGTAAGTGGTGTGCGCCGTGCGATTGCTGATAATATGGTACGAAGCAAACATGAAGCACCTCACGCGTGGATGATGATGGAAGTAGACGTAACGAACCTCGTGGAATATCGTAACAGTGTAAAAGGCGACTTCAAGCAAAAAGAAGGATACAACATCACTTTCCTTCCATTCTTTATCAAAGCAGTCGTGGAAGCACTCAAGGAATTCCCGATGATCAACTCGATGTGGGCTGGCGATAAGATCGTCCAGAAGAAAGCGATCAACATTTCCATCGCTGTCGCAACTGAAGATTCCCTTTTCGTCCCTGTCATCAAGAATGCAGATGAGAAGAGTCTGAAAGGTATCGCGAAGGACGTTAATGAGCTTGCTTCTAAAGTCCGCAACGGCAAGCTTTCCCGAGACGATATGAAAGGTGGAACTTTCACTGTCAACAACACAGGTTCATTCGGTTCGATCCAATCAACACCGATCATCAACTATCCTCAAGCGGCGATTCTTTCTGTAGAATCGATTGTGAAGCGTCCGGTTGTGATGGATAACGGTATGATCGCAGTACGTGATATGGTTAACCTTTGTATGTCACTCGACCATCGTGTGCTTGATGGATTGGTTTGCGGGAGATTCCTATCACGTGTCAAGGAAATCGTCGAAAACACAAGTAAAGAAAATACATCGATCTATTAAAAAATAGAGAGAAAACGTGCTGATCGCAGCACGTTTTCTTTTTCAATTACGGGCATCCTGATGTAAGAATGAGAACAATTCTAGTTTTTAATACTATAAATATAATAAAAATTGTTGAAAATCGTAATGGTTACGATATAATAAATAGTGCTCTGAAAATAAATCGGAATCATTACGAAAGGAGCGGCAGCAGTGCGAATACTCACATTTTTACTCATGTTCGCCTTCATCATTTCAGGATGCGGCCAAAATGATTCAAACATAGAAGGCGAAAAGGGTACTGATTTTATAATTTATACGTCCATTTATCCTTTACAATATTTTGCGGAAAGAATCGGGGGGGATTCCGTAAACGTAGAGTCCATCATCCCTCCAGGCACAGATGGTCACACATATGAACCGACGACGAAAGAACTGATCAATATTTCTAAAGCAGATCTGCTCATCTATAATGGTGCTGGTTTCGAGGGGTTCGTCGGAAAGGCGAAAAAATCTTTAAAAAGCCAGGATGTTACCTTTTTGAATGCATCAGCTCATATTACCGAGGATGAAACAGAACACGAAGACGGTCATGAGGATGAACATCACGAGCACGATGATCATGAACATGGAGAGATCGATCCTCACCTATGGCTCGATCCTGTCTATGCAATCGAGATGGCTCATATGATAAAAGATGAAATGATCAAGCAACAACCAGACAACAAAGAAGCATACGAAGCAAATTTTAAGGCGTTGAAAAGTGACCTGGAGGAACTTGATCAGGAATTCAAGGAGCTTGCTGAAAACGCGCAACGCAAAGAGTTCATCGTTGCACATAATGCTTACGGAAACTGGGAAGAGAGATATGGTTTCAAACAAATATCTGTAGCAGGTACATCGCCTTCACATGAACCTTCACAAAAAGAAGCGCAAGCAATAATCGACTTTGCCAAGGAAAACGATGTTCCTTATATCATATTCGAAAAAAACATTACCTCAAGTGTTGCGAAGATGATTCAGAAAGAAGTGGACGCGGAGGCATTATACTTGAGCAATCTGGAGTCACTTACTGAAGAACAGATGGATCAAAATGAAGATTACATTAGTGTCATGGAAGAAAATTTGGCCACATTAAAAAAAGCCTTGAACAAATAAAAATTTATGGAAAAAAGTTTTAAATATTGGGAACGGGGTAAATAAATAGTACAACACCTCTATACCCCCTAACCCCCTTTCTAAAGTGAGCCTAGTGCTTGCTTTTTTTTTTGCTGTATTCGCAAACTTTGTTGCTCTTGCACTTAAAGAAAGTATAAAATACTTTCTTCAGTATAAGGGCAACTAAGGCTCGACCTACAAAAGGCATGGTCTCGCCAAGTTTTCTTTAAAAGTTGTTGATTTCCGTTCCAGGATGCTCGCTTTCCGCGGGGCGTGTGGTGAGCTCACTCGTCGCCTTGCGACATGGGGAGTCTCCTTATCAAGGAAGCATTTGTGCTCCTGCCTCTACAAGAAAGTCCTGTCGAAGCGAGCTTCCTCGTCGCATGCCTTGCGAGGAGATTATTCAGGTAGTAGGCACGCTGATCCCACAGGACAAGGAAAACTTCGGCAGAGTTACATCGCACGAAGAAAATGCGATTTTCATTTTCGAGGAGTGTCGCACCTTGCTCTCCAATCAAATTGCATAAGGGGGTTTTTTTAAAATAACTCAAAAGCAACAATCTTTTAGAAATAGCTTTTTTTGCTGTTCAGGGAATCTGGAAATTTGCGATACACCCTTCCTTTCGAATAAAATAGTAGGTAACAGGTTACGGAAGGGTGTGGATGGTATTGAATATGAATTTCAACATGTTCATGAATGATGTGGTTGTGACTGCACGTAATGAAGCGAAAGAAGCAGGATTTGCTGAATTGACGACCCCTGAAGAGGTAGAAGCGGCATTTGGTAAAGAAGGTACGACCCTGGTACTGGTGAACTCCGTATGTGGTTGTGCAGGAGGAATAGCAAGACCTGCTGCTGGTTACGCCTTGCATAAAAGTGATGTTAAACCCGATCATGCAGTGACGGTATTTGCTGGCCAAGATAAGCCTGCGACTGAAAAAGCGAGATCCTACTTTACAGGATATCCTCCGTCATCGCCATCATTTGCATTGCTGAAGGATGGAAAATTGATGGCGATGGTTGAGCGTCATGAAATTGAAGGATCTGAACCGATCGAAGTAGTTCACAAATTACAAGATGCATTCAAAGAACATTGTTAAGATACGTGTCACCGGCATTTGTCCGGTGGCATTTCCTTTTAATCTTAGGATGTTTTCGCAAACTTTGTTGCTCTTGCACTTAAAGAAAGTATAAAATACTTTCTTCAGTATAAGGGCAACTAAGGCTCGACCTACAACAGGCTTGGTCTCGCCAAGTTTTCTTTAAAAGTGGTTGATTTCCGCTCCAGGACGCTCGCTTTCCGCGGGGCGTGCGGTGAACCCACTCGTCGCCTTGCGACCTCAGGAGTCTCCTTTTCAAGGAAGCATTTGTGCTCCTTCGTCTACAAGAAAGTCCTGTCGATGCGAGCTTCCTCGTCGCATGCCTTTCGAGGAGATTATTCAGGTAGTAGGCACGCTGATCCCGCAGGACAAGGAAAGCTTCGGCAGCGTTACATCGTACGAAGAAAATGCAATTTTCATTTTCGAGGAGTCTCGCACCTTGTTCTCCAATCAACTTTAACAAGATGAGTTTTTAAAAATGACTCAAAAGCAATAATCTTTTAGAAAAGAAATTAATCTTAAAAGGATTGTTTGCCTGGCAAAGTCTCATTATCTGAATCTTGACAGTGATGGCGATATGCCGTAAACTAAAGTCCTGTCCAAAATAAATGCGTCCATAGTGAAATGGATATCACACGAGATTTCGGCTCTCGTATTCTGGGTTCGAATCCTGGTGGGCGCGCCATACTACTTTATAAAACCGGCGGAAGCGGGTTTTTTTGCTTTTTTAGAGCTTTGATTCACATTGCCCTTTCGCACGACATTTTACGAATTGCGTCGTTTGGCCGATAGAAAGTAAACGAACATACCGCCTCGATGTGAATTCCTTCCATCCTTGAAAATCACATGTCTGCTTCGATTTTCACTACATAGGGTGTCTTTATTTCACGAAAACTAGGGGTATGGTTTACAATAGGATATGATTCTGGAACCAGTTCTTATTCAATAGTAGGTCTCCACACATCTAATAAAATCAACATCTACAGAATGAAAGGAGGCAATGCCATGTCATTTCCGATTGGCTATCGTACATTGAAAACTGCGATTGCTGCACCATTGGCTATTTTAATCGCCCAGGCTTTCCAGCTAGAATTTTACATATCAGCGGGTATACTTGCGGTTCTCTGTATCAAAGTGACGAAAAAGAAATCAATCGTCAGTTCATGGGAACGATTTGCGGCATGCTTGATCGGCATTGGTTTTGCATTCCTCTTTTTTGAAGGAATCGCCTATCATCCGCTCGTGCTCGGACTGCTACTATTAGCTTTTATACCAACTCTTGTGGCACTCAAATTGAAGGAAGGTGTGATAACAAGCGCGGTCATCATCCTTCATTTCCTGATGATCAAGGATTTTTCTGTTTCGATCGTACTTAACGAACTTGCCATCATCATTATCGGTATCGGAATGGCGCTTGTGATGAACCTGTATATGCCGAGTATGGAATTTCAATTGAAAAAGTATCAAGACGATGTGGAAAAGAATTTTGAAACGATCCTCAAAGAATTCTCGAGGTTTCTGAGAGAAGGGGAAAGCGATTGGGATGGAAAAGAGATCGTGACTGTGGACAGGCTGATTAAAGAGGCGAAAAGTCTCGCTTTCCGTGATGTCGAAAACCATCTGACAAGGCATGAGAACCAATACTATAACTATTTTAAAATGAGGGAAAAGCAGTACGAGATCCTCGGTCGGGTGATGCCGGTCATTACATCACTAGATCATACCTACGTCCAAAGCTTCCGGATAGCAGATTTCCTTGATGATTTAGCTGACGCAATCCACCCTGGGAATACGGCACAAAGATTCCTTGATGAGCTTGAAAGAATGAGGACGACCTTTCGCAACATGGACCTTCCTAAGGATCGGGATGAGTTTGAAACCAGGTCCTCACTCCATTATTTTTTACTTGAAATGGAACAATACTTGATTTTGAAGAGATATTTTAAAGCTAGAGATTAGTGATTAATCCAGTCATCCTCTTGGCAAACTAATGAAGAAAAGTTTGACGAGGGAGGATCATGGTATGGGACAACTATCACTATTTCTAGCTTCTTTTATTTTCATGATTTCACCGATTTGGCCGCTCGGAGAAAACCCTTTGCCTGGGGACCCTTATGTTATCGTCAATAAAGCCAATAATACCTTTGCTTATATCAGCGAGGGAGAAATCGATAAAACGGGGCGTGTCGCTACAGGAAAATCCAAGGATTTGACACCTGAAGGAGAATTCAACATCATCGTTAAAGCTGTCGATCCTTATTATCGCAAAAAGGACATTCCAGGCGGGGATCCAGATAATCCTCTAGGATCACGGTGGATCGGGTTTGATGCAAAAGATACTGATGGAAGGACGTATGGTCTTCATGGAACAAATACACCAAAAGCGATCGGCCATTTTATCACAGCCGGCTGTGTCCGTTTTTATGAGGATGATATCATATGGTTGTATGATCATGTCCCTTTGGGCACCAAAGTCCTGATCGTCGATACGAAAAAGCCGTTTGAACAAATCGCAAAAGAAGAACACATTTTAGAATAGAAATCATCCACTCGATAATCTTATTTAAGGCGAGTCTGGCATGCAAGTCGGAATCCTTGATTGATTAAATTATCAAGTTTCTCTTTTTCCTGATCATTAGGCTCGGTAAGTATGGTCTTTCCTTTCAATAGCTGGACTTTGCATCTGCCGCATGTCCCTTTTTTACATTTGAAATCAAGCTCATTGCCTTGCTGTAGTGCGGAGTCAAGTAGTGTCATGTCTTTATCTGGTCGAACCGAATATGCTGATCCATTTTGGATAAAATATAGAGTAGGTACCGGATGGTTTTCGTGAGGTTCCGCCACATTGGACGAAGCCTTTTCAGCTTTTTGAGGAGCATCATTTTCACTTGCAGCCGCAGGGGCGGATTGTGACTTTAAGGAACCAACGGTCAAAGCCTTTTTCATGATAAAGGGATCCTCCTTTTTTTCTTTGTAGCGTTTAGTCGCGACAAGACCCTAGAAAAGGGTATGAATTTTCGCAAAAAGAAACAATTATAAAATGTTATTGACTTGAGAATGATTTTCACTTAAAATGAGAATAAATATCGTTGAGAATGATTATCATAATTACTGATAGGAGGCTTTTCAAATGGGATACGATGTAAATGGCTTCACTGACATGCATACACTTTTGACGAACGAGCGAAAAATTGGTGGAGCAATTGAAGCAAGTCGTATACGTTTGAGTACTGGTGAAGAATTTACATATCCAGTCATTACGAACATTGATTTTTCTGGTTCCACATTCTATTCGATTGGATTCATTACCGATGACGGTGAAAAATACATTGTCAACGTAAAAGATATCAGTATGATGGCGTCTTGTCGCCACTGTCCGATTCAAGAATTGAAAAACAATCACTATAAAGAGCTTAAAACCAGTCAACGTCTCGACTATCTGAAACGGTTATGTGAAATCAATGAAGGTGCTTGTACACCAATATTTGAAGAAGAGGTCGCTGCAATCATCAATGATATCGGTGAAGACGTAATCGAACAAGAAGCAGAACTGACACATTTGAAAAAGCAGCCACTTAAAAATACATTCAAAATCGCTTAGAAAAAAGTAGAATCCCATTCAGGATTCTACTTTTTTGTTGGTGCATCAAGTGTACAGATTGCTGACGGACGCTTGATCCGAAGAACTGAGCTTTCATACACACGGAATAAATAGTTCATATGTTCAGTATCCATGAAGGCTGAATCGAAATCTTCAGCAATTGCGAGATCCAGGTTTTCACGGCCTGTAGCGACCAGGACACCAGAATCTTCTTTTATGACAGGTGATTGGTAAATCCCATCCGTTACAAGCTCCCGGATGTGTTCAATCTCGAGTACATGTGTCCCTTCATGCACACGGTGAATCAATGCATAGAGGGAAGGGGAGAGAACTAAAGCATAGGGTCCGCTATGCCCCATTTTAAGAAGTTTGTTTCGTGCTTCTACGATATCCGTGAATGCATTACCTGATTTCATCCAATCCTCACGAATGTGGGTCAACCTTCCTTTTACATTCATCAAGCCTTCTATATCAAACTTTTTCGCCCCATTGAAAATCATGTCATCTTCTAGAAGGGCCGACTGGGCAGCAGCATTAGCGGCAGCAGAGAAATCGACTGGGATATCGAGCGTTTTCGCTTGTTCAATATCACGCCAGTAGAGGATAAAATCTTTATACAGTAAAGGAATGGTGAGGTTCACACGTTTCGTTGGTTCAGATAGCTGGAGGTTTTCACCATGATAGCCCATCGATCCAAGTTCTTTCTCTTCATATACATCATTGGTGACTGTTTGCACACCTTGACCAAGTGGACCATAAATATCGATGAAACGTCTCCCGATCAGTTGTCTTTTGATACTGTCCATGATTGTGGAATCCAACTGCTGCCAATCACGATCACTTAATGGAGAATCTGCAAATACGTCAACTTTGTTCATAATTATTTACCTCCCTTTAAGGCTTCCGACTGTAAGTCCTTTTTTGTAGCGTCTTCCTTTTTCAGGCTCAGGCTCTGTTATAGCGTTTAAATTTTGATCTGAAGTTTGGGATGTGTACAGATCCACTTTCACGTGACCTGCTTTGCCTTCCTTTTCATCTGTTGGAATCGATGCTGCTGTACTTACGACCCCTTCAAACTGATCATTCAAGTCATCCAACATTGTTTTGATGGTTTGGTAATCTTCATTGGTCATGTCCCGCAAGCTTTGCAGACTTGATTCGTGTTCTGTATCTTTAAACTGAAATAATGCGAGATCCAAATGCTCTAAGAAATTATGAAGACCGAATTTTTCAAGGCTGATATCCTGTAGGACTCTTACGAATTCATGATTTGAAGGATGGGAAGTCTCAGGATTATTGATGAAATGATCGAGCTTTGGGTTCAACATTGTCAATCGATCCTGACGATGTTCTTCTTCTTCATAAATGTGATGGAAATAGAGCCTTTCATGTTCGTCTTTAGCATTTTCAATTGTTGGTTCAAGGATACCCATGAAAACGTTCAAAGCATCCTCAGTTCTGGAAAAAATGTTTTTCAATTCCTGGAATTGTTCTGACATCACATCACACGCTCCTTTCTGTCTGACTTCTCCATTTTCAATCATCATTGCCGATTGAAACGCCTTTTATCCTCTTTAAGCTTGTCGAGACTTGCTTAGCCTTCCAAGCGATCAAGGTTAAAACATGAATGCAACATTTGCGAGAAGTGAAATGCACATGGCGATGATCATCAGATAAATCATGATTTTCATCCATTTGTTACGCATTACGATTACCTCCTAAGATTCTTACATCTTATTGTACAGAGAAAAGTTTGGCGGTACAAGCGCAAAGCGTGTCGAGTTTTTTCGAGAAAATGCAGGAGTTAACCGCTTTCATAGAGAAGTGAAGTAGGTGGTAAACATGTATGCAAAAGGAGGCTTCTAGAATGGAACATGAAAAAGGGTTTGAGCAAGCTTACAAAGAGTGGCAAGAAACAACAAAAAAGTTGATGAATCGATTTCCAGAACGTAAGGAAGCGTTCAAGACTTCATCCAGTATCGATATTGAAAGACTATACCTTCCAGAACAGTTAGATTCAACATATATGGAGAAACTCGGCCTGCCGGGTCAATATCCTTTTACAAGAGGGATCCAACCAACAATGTACCGTGCGAGACATTGGACGATGCGTCAGTATGCAGGTTTCGGGTCTGCAGAAGAAACGAACAAGCGGTTCCGTTACCTTCTGGATCAAGGACAAACTGGATTATCTGTAGCATTCGATCTTCCTACTCAGATCGGGTACGATTCAGACCACGCCATGTCAAGAGGAGAGGTTGGAAAAGTCGGGGTTGCTATCGACTCTCTAGAAGACATGGAAGCATTATTGAAAGATATTCCGTTGGAAAAAGTAAGTACGTCAATGACAATCAATGCCCCGGCAGCTGTCCTATTGGCAATGTACATCGTAGTAGCAGAAAAACAAGGAGTATCTCCAGAGAAAATTTCTGGAACCATTCAGAATGATATATTGAAAGAATACATCGCGAGAGGGACGTATATATTTCCACCGAAGCCATCAATGCGCTTGATTACAGATATTTTCGCATACTGTGCTGAAAATGTACCTCGATGGAACACAATCAGCATCTCGGGTTATCACATACGTGAGGCTGGTGCAACAGCAGCACAGGAATTAGCTTTCACAATTGCGAATGGAAAAGCATATGTTGAAGCTGCTCTAGAAGCTGGTCTTGATATCGATCAGTTTGCACCTCGTCTAGCTTTCTTTTTTAATGCGCATAATGAGTTTTTTGAAGAAATTGCTAAATTCAGAGCGGCACGGAGAATGTGGGCAAATATCATGAAAGAAACGTATCAGGCAAAGAATCCGAAGAGCTGGCAACTTCGGTTCCATACTCAAACCGGCGGTTCAACATTGACAGCCCAGCAGCCAGACAACAATGTTGTCCGTGTAACAGTACAAGCACTTTCCGCAATATTGGGAGGAACGCAAAGCTTGCATACCAATTCACGTGACGAAGCACTGGCCCTTCCGACAGAAGAATCTGCTAGAATTGCTTTACGGACACAGCAGATTCTTGCCAATGAAAATGGTGTAGCGGATACAGTTGATCCACTTGCAGGTTCTTATTATGTAGAATCCCTGACAGATGAACTTGAAAACGAAGCGAATCTTTATCTGGAAAAAATCAAAGAACTCGGCGGTGCTGTCTCAGCTGTCGAACAGGGATACATGCAGCGAGAAATTCATCACACCGCATATGAAACACAAAAAGCGATTGAAAAAGGAGAGCAGATCGTCGTTGGTATGAATGCATATCAATTGGATGACGAGCCAAAACCGGAATTGCATCGATTGGATCCTGAATTGAGCGCGAACCAGGTAAGGAAGCTAGGCGAAGTACGGAGTAATAGAAATCAACAACGAGCGAGCGCTCAGTTAGATGAATTGCATAAAGCAGCCCAAGCTTCTGAAAACCTTATGCCTCATATCGTTGAATGTGTCCGTTCCTATTGTACAATTGGAGAAATATGTGGCGTGCTTCGTGAAGAATTCGGTGAATTTACAGGTATTTAATTTTATGTTTTACCAGTCCTTTAATAGAGCCTAAAGAATTATACAACTGTGACTAAACCTGCCTGACTGACATCCTGGCAGGTATACGGAGGTAGTGGAGATGAAAAAGAAAATACGTGTTTTGATTGCAAAACCAGGTCTTGATGGTCACGATCGCGGAGCATTGATCATATCTCAAGCACTGCGTGACTATGGGATGGAGGTCATTTATACAGGTCTAAGACAAACACCTGAACAAATCGTCGCCTCAGCGATACAAGAGGATGTTGATGCAATCGGTTTGTCCTGCCTATCCGGTGCCCACAATGATCTTTTTCCTGAGATTGTGAAAGGATTGAAAGGTCAAGGTGCTGATGATATCATCGTCATCGGTGGAGGGGTGATCCCTTGGGAAGACATTCCGTTTTTAGAGGAGCAAGGCATAAAGAAAATCTTTACACCAGGAACCCCGTCAATCGAAACCGCAAAATATATTGAAAAAGTTGTATACCAGCGTGATGGGATTTCAGTGGAAACCCCAGTGAATATCGTCCAAAAAATCGATCACATTGGTATTGCAGTAGAATCTCTTGATGAATCATTGCCTTTTTATTTAGATATACTACAGCTAAAATTAGAAGGCATTGAAGAAGTTTCTTCAGAAGCGGTGAAGGTAGCGTTTGTAAATGCCGGAAACGTCAAGCTCGAGCTGTTGGAACCGACTTCCGAATCAAGCCCGATCCGATCGTTTTTAGAAAAGCGTGGCTCGGGAATCCACCACGTTGCATTAGGTGTAGTGAACATAAAAGACCGCATTGAGGAAATTAAACAGAAGGGGATTCAGATGATTCATGATACACCTAAACCGGGAGCAGGAGGCGCCTCGATTGCTTTTATGCATCCAAAATCAACAAATGGTGTACTTTATGAATTATGTGAGAAACCATCGAAGGAGCGTTTGTAGGAATGGACATCTATGATAAAATCAATGAACTTTATGATCGACGCCGCCAGGTTGAAATGGGGGGCGGTGATGAACGGATCGAAAAGCAGCATGAAAAAGGGAAGCTTACTGCAAGGGAACGGATCGATCTACTTCTAGATAAAGACAGCTTTGTGGAAATTAATGCATTCATCGAACACCGCAGCTCTGATTTCGGTATGGATAAAAATCACGCACCGGGTGAGGGAGTTGTCACTGGATATGGAACCATCCATGGCAGACCTGTTTATTTGTTCGCCCAGGATTTCACCGTTTTCGGTGGAGCCTTAGGAGAAATGCATGCTCAAAAGATTGCAAAGGTGATGGATTTAGCTGCAGAAAATGGAGCCCCTTTCATCGGTCTAAATGATTCAGGTGGTGCGCGGATCCAGGAAGGTGTCGTTTCTCTTGATGGTTATGGCCAGATCTTTTATCGAAATTCGATTTACTCCGGGGTCATCCCGCAGATTTCTGTCATTTTAGGCCCTTGTGCAGGCGGTGCTGTCTATTCACCTGCCATCACGGATTTCGTGTTCATGGTTGAGAAGACAAGCCAAATGTTCATAACAGGACCGAAAGTCATCGAGACCGTTACTGGTGAAAAAATCAGTTCAGAAGACTTGGGCGGAGCAAAGGTACATGGTACGAAAAGCGGAAATGCCCACTTTACTGCACCGACAGAACAAGAAGTGTTAGAAGAAGTCCGTCACCTGCTCGAATACTTACCGCAAAATAGTGAAGAGCGCCCTGAACCGAAGCAAGTCGAGAGTGAATCCGATTATCGGGAAAACCTTGCGGATGTCGTACCTTTTGAAACGATTCGCCCTTATGATGTAAGAAATGTTATCCTAGAGGTTGTGGATGAAGATTCATTCATGGAAGTACACAAGGATTTTGCCAAGAATATCGTGGTCGGATTCGGCAGAATAAACGGTGAAGCCATCGGATTGATTTGTAATCAGCCTAAAGTAATGGCTGGCGGTTTGGATATCGATTCATCTGATAAAGTAGCTCGGTTCATCCGGTTCTGTGATAGTTTCAATATCCCTTTGATTACATTTGAGGATGTTACAGGGTTTTTCCCTGGCATCAAACAGGAGCATGGGGGTATTATAAGGCATGGCGCTAAAATCTTGTATGCTTATTCAGAGGCAACCGTCCCCAAGATTACTGTCATAACACGAAAAGCATACGGTGGAGCCTATGTTGCACTCAACAGTAAGTCAATCGGAGCGGATCTCGTGTTCGCCTGGCCAAACGCTGAAATTGCCGTGATGGGACCCGAAGGAGCGGCTAATATCATTTTTGCACGGGAAATCAACAATAGTGAAAACCCGGAACAGATGAGACAGGAAAAAATTGCGGAATACCGCGAGAAGTTTGCGAATCCTTACGTTGCTGCAGCCAGAGGAATGGTCGATGATGTCATCGATCCTAGAGACACACGGATCAAGTTAACTCAGGCATTACATATGCTGCGCAACAAAACAGTGAACCGTCCTTATAAAAAGCACGGAAACATCCCATTATAATGCTATCTCATTTTTATAGATCGGCTAGATAAGAAAGGAGAATACAATGATCAATCAAGACAGAATCGTTGAAGAGTTTCTGGAATTGGTCCAAATCGACTCGGAAACAAAACATGAAGAAAAAATCTCAAAGGTTCTCAACCAGAAATTTTCGGATTTGGGTTTAGAAGTGTTTGAAGATGACGCTAAAGAAAAAACAGGTCATGGTGCAGGGAATCTCATTTGCACATTGCCGGCGACGAATGATAATGCCGACTCGATCTATTTCACTTCCCACATGGACACAGTTCTTCCAGGAAAGGGAGTTAAGCCATCCATTGAAGATGGTTATATCAAAAGCGATGGGACTACGATCCTTGGAGCTGATGACAAGGCAGGGTTGGCAGCAATGTTCGAGGCAGTCAAAGTCCTCAAGGAGCAAAACATCCCTCATGGTAAAATCCAGTTCGTCATTACTGTAGGTGAGGAATCAGGCCTAGTTGGGGCTAAGGAGCTTGATCCGGCACATGTAGATGCACAGTACGGCTTTGCTCTCGATTCAGACGGTAAGGTTGGGAACATAATTGTAGCAGCACCGACTCAAGCAAAAATAAAGGCTGCTATCAAGGGAAAGACAGCGCATGCAGGTGTTGCACCTGAAAAAGGTGTTTCAGCAATCACGATTGCAGCTAAGGCGATTGCGAAGATGCCTCTTGGTCGGATTGATGAAGAAACGACTGCGAACATTGGTCGATTTGAAGGCGGTGCAGGAACGAATACGAATATCGTCATCGATCATGTCGATATTTTGGCTGAAGCAAGATCATTAATACCTGAAAAAATGGAAGCACAGGTACAGAAGATGAAGGAAGCATTTGAAAGTACAGCTGAAGCAATGGGTGGTAAAGCCGATGTTGAAATCAAGGTCATGTATCCAGGATTCAAATTCGATCATGGTGACCATGTAGTGGAAGTCGCGAAACAAGCTGTTGAAAAGATCGGAAGAAAACCTGAGCTTCAACAAAGTGGTGGAGGCAGTGACGCCAATATCATAGCTGGATTCGGTATTCCAACAGTCAACTTAGCTGTAGGTTATGAAGAAATTCATACTACCAATGAACGTATGCCGATCGAAGAGCTTGTCAAAACGTCGGAACTTGTAGTAAGAATCATAGAAGAAGTTGGAACTGCCAAGTAATCAAATTGATACATGGTTGACCTGGTGAAGTTGGACTTCATTTGGTCAACTTCTTTTTTCCCTTAAAGAAAGTATAAAAAACTTTCTTCAGTATAAGGGCAACTAAAGCTCAGCCTGCGCCAAAAGCTCAGCCTACGCCAAAGGCTTGGCTTTACCAAGTATTCTTTATCAGCTCCTGAAGTATGAAATGGGGTACTTTAGGGGTGGCTGAATCGGCACCAGTTTACTTTCTCCTAGTTAACTGCTTATTTTATATCCTTCCATGGTTCTAGGCAAATACAGGTCCTAGGTATCGAATTTTGTTAGATAAGCATTGAAAGGTGTCGACTCTTACAATATATGTTAATATTAAACTACCTTTTAATGCCTATTAAATAGAATAGAGAAAGCGAGGCGTTGGTAGTGAATTTAGCTAATCTACATATCATGATGAACTATCTGAGAGGAACCTACAAAGTACTGGAAGAAGAGTGGCAGAAATCAGCAAGAAGCATTGGGCTTACCCAGGCTGAACAGCACGTACTATGGATCGTACAATTAGAGAAAGAAGCGACGATAACGAAAATCGCTACGATTGGATTGTGGGATGTTTCTACTGTCATGCAAGTCATTACACGTCTCAAGCAAAAAGGCTTCATCACCCTAACTAAAAAGAGTTCAGACCGCAGGGTGTCATACGCTGTTTTGACAGAAAAAGGAAAAGAAAAATACGAAGAATCCAAACAATTTTCCTATAAATTGTTTGAGTATCTAGAAAGCTTTGGGGAAAACTCAAATGAAAACAGACAGTTTGTAGAAAACTTGGTGAAATTTCACCGGGAGTTGAATCAACATTTCCATGGGAGTGAGTTCATCGATTGGACAGAACAGACTGCTAAAACGATGAATAAAGGTAGTTAGTGGCAACTGTGGAACATTCGGAGGTTTGATTCTTCGCTGTAATAACCACTGAATTCCATTGATTCGATGATCAATTCTACTGAGACACCAATGTGTATAGAAAGCTCAAAAATCGTGGGGGAGCGCTGATTTATGCTCCTCAGTTGTTCTAAAGAGTCCAGGACCTTCAATTGAACAGCTGGGTAAGGGGTACATGAATAATGTCGAATTCGATTGTACATGAAAATTACCTCCCTCCGTTTTATAGCTTCATTCTATCACCTTTTAATAGAATATTCAAAATATTCTTACTATAATAATTTTGGCGATTATGTTCGAGGTGAAGGGGTTCATGTTGAAAAAGAACAAAACAACTAGAATAATCTTCCATGTTGATATGAACAGTTTTTATGCTTCAGTAGAATGTGCGCGTGATCCGAGTTTACGTGGCAAACCGCTTGCCATTGCTGGGAATGTCGAAGAACGGAGAGGGATCGTCGTCACGAGCAGCTATGAAGCGAGGGCAAAAGGTGTACGTACAACGATGCCTGTTTGGGAGGCAAAACAGAAGTGCCCGAACCTCATTGTCATGCCACCTTCCTTTGAACGGTATCGTACGGCTTCTCGAAAGATGTTCAATTTATTATCGGAGTATACAGATCTAGTAGAACCGATCTCAATTGACGAAGGTTATATGGATATTACGGAAAGGTTTTCTGAGTATTCACCAATCGAAATGGCAAAAGAAATTCAGCATCGTTTGATGGAAGAACAGCATTTACCGTGCAGTATCGGGATCGCACCGAATAAGTTTTTGGCGAAAATGGCTTCTGATATGAAAAAGCCGCTGGGAATCACGATATTGAGAAAGAGGGAACTGCCAACAAAACTATGGCCGTTACCCATTGAAGAAATGCATGGTGTAGGGAAGAAAACGATGGAAAAATTCCATGAGGTGAATATTTACACCATTGGTGACTTAGCATCCAAGAGTCAGCATGAAGTGAAGCTTCATCTTGGCAGGAATGGCGAGAAACTGTGGAACCGTGCAAGAGGGATTGATGATCGACCAGTAGATCCAGAAGCATCTAGTGAGTTCAAATCAGTAGGTACCTCTACGACATTACCCCGTGATATACTCCATTCTGATAATGCAGCTAAAGTACTGAGAGAACTTTCTGAGTCACTCGAACAACGATTGAAACGAAAGAAAGTCGTCACTACCTCTATCCAAATCACCATCCGTTATGCAAACCGTAAAACCATCACCCGGAGCCACACGTTTTCAAATCCAATTCAACAAAAAGAAGAAATTTTTGATATTGCCTATCATCTTTTTAAAGAACATTGGGATGATCGACCAGTACGGTTGTTGGGGATCACTGCGACTCAAGTTATAGATAAAAGCAGTGCAACCAGACAACTGGACTTGTTTTCATATAAAGAACATACAAAAGATGAACAACTTTTTGAAACGTTGGATCGTCTTAATCGTAAGTATGGGAATCAATCAATCCGAAGAGGTATAGAGAAAAAGGGGGATGTCAGTAATGGAAGTGAAGATGAAACTGAATGAAGTGAAAAAATCGATCGGAAAAGTTCTGATCGGTAAGGAAGAAAGTGTCGAACTTATCCTGGTTGCATTGCTTGCAAAGGGGCATGTTTTGATGGAAGATGTGCCCGGCACTGGGAAGACGATGCTGGCGAAAAGTATCGCAAAATCTATAGCAGGTTCATTTGGGCGTATTCAATTCACGCCGGATGTATTGCCATCAGATGTAACAGGGATACAATATCTCAATCCAAAAACACGGGAATTTGAAACAAGATTCGGGCCGGTAATGACGAATGTACTTCTTGCCGATGAAATCAACCGTGCCACACCGAGGACACAATCGAGTCTTTTGGAAGTGATGGAAGAGCGGCAGGTCACGATTGATGGTACAACAAGTTCTCTGCCTAATCCGTTTATCGTACTGGCGACACAGAATCCGATCGAATCACATGGAACCTTTCCATTGCCTGAAGCGCAAATGGATCGTTTTCTTTTAAAATTGAACGTCGGCTATCCATCTTTACTCGAGGAGCAACAGATGATGAGAGCTTATCGTAAAGAAGAGCCGATTGAAAATCTAGAACCTATTTTTACCCCAGAAGAAATCATTCAGATGCAGAAGATGATTAAAGAAGTCCGGCTGTCTGAGGAAATCGAGACGTACCTCCTCAGAATCATCATGGAGACGCGCCGTTCAAAAAATATCGAAGTTGGTGTAAGTCCTCGGGGGACGTTAGCTTTCATGCGTGCATTGCAAGCATATGCCTGGATCAATGGAAGGGAGTATGTGGTTCCGGAAGACTGTAAGAAACTTGCTCCATACGTATTATCACATCGTCTTGTTCTTTCGATGGAAGGTGAATTGCGTAAAACACAGAGACAAGTGATCCTGGATATCCTGGATGAGGTTGAGGTGCCAGTCGAGTCTGGAGCGGTCCATCAATGATCTGGAATAGAATTCTGAATTCGGATAGAAGTATACGAATACTTCGCTTCCTAGCAATATTTGTGGTCATATTTGCGATTTATGGGAAATCCTATCTGATGTTTTTGGTGGGAGTACTGATAGGATTAAGCTCATTCTTGTCAATGTATTATATCCAGAAAGTATCGCAAAAACTTTTTTATGCAAATGAGAAAGAAAAGGTCAGGTTATTTCCGGAAGATGAGACAATATGGAACATGACATTGACCAATTACAGCAAATTACCTGTGTTCAATTCCAGAGTCAGGTTTCTCTTAAATAATAATATTACCTTCCAGAATATAAATCCCACTGATGAACAAAAGAATGCCAATGAATATATCTTACCGTTATCCTTTTTCCCTGGTGAAGAAAAGAATATGACTTTCGAAATAAAGGGGCTGAAGCGTGGGGTAGCGAAAATCTCGAATTTAGAAGTTCATGTCTCTGATTTACTTAGTCTTGCAACGTTGAAAATGATCAATGATCGCCTCGTGCAAACGGAATTCATCGTTTATCCCGCGATTCTACCTGTTTCTGGAGTAGAAGATTTAATCAAGTTTAGGCAGGGGGTGCGCCCTGTACAGAGCTCTTTATATGAAGATCATACATCTGTGGTTGGGACACGTGATTATCTTCCAGGGGATTCGTTCCAACGCATTCATTGGAAAGCCTCTGCTAGAATGGAAGAAATGCAGACCAAGCTTCATGAAAGGACTGTTTCACAATCATGGACAATCCTCTTGAACGTCGTTATGGATTCAGAGGAAGTCGCGCATGTAGGAGAATCTGAATTATTGGAAAAACAAATCAGCCATACGGCTTTCTTATGCCAATACGCTGTCCAGCATCATATTCCATTTGAAATTTTCGTGAATATCAAAACGATGGGAAGACTGCCATTCATGCACCTGGAAATGGGAGAAGGAAAATCTCACCTGGTAAAAGCGTTGGAGTTATTGGCAAGGTTGAACATCAATAGCATCAGGATGCCGATGTTCCGAGTGCTGACCCTTTTCAACCGGCAACAGGTGGATTCTACAGTCGTCATCCTAGTCGGGGATGACAAATCAGATGCAGCGTATTATGATCAATGGCTCAGACAAGGAATTGATCTACATAAGGTTTACATCGATGCAGACACTGCTAAGCTTGAGCGGTATGCAGCCAGGAGGTCGATTTCATGAGTATATGGGCGTACATTCGCTCAAGATGGTTGAATTATTCTCTGGATATCCTGCTCCTCTTGTTAATTACAACATGGTTGTACGCACCTTTTGAAAAGAGCGTCATTATCCCTACACTAATTGTAATGATTGGGGGAGGGATATTCTATGAAATGATTTTACCGCGAATGGAACTGACAACTGGGAAAATCTTTTTAACGATACCTGTTATCTGGGGAATAGGGCTGGTGGCTGGACTAGGTGAAGATTTGTTCTATCTTGCAGTATTAGGTGTGATTACTGCAATCCGTTTTTCCAGGCATTATGCCGATGCTGACCTCCAACAAGAGTTTCCAATTTTCCTATCAACGATGATCGGTGCAATCGCCTTCTTTTTTCTGTATAATACCAATGATCACCTGGTATATGTTCTTTGGATCGCGATTGCTCAATTTTGTATGTTCATATTTGTACGCTTAAACAGGATGATGGTGCAACAGCCAGCAAATCCTAAATTAAAACGGCTTTTATACTACATGATATCCGCCTTTTTCATCGTTTCTGTCATCATTGCTGTCTTTCTTCCTGTGGTGAAGGCTGGGGCATTTTTCGTATTGAAAATCGTTACTGCCGTTTTGTCCCTCATCCTTTTTCTGCCTTTGAACGCTTTCTTCAATTGGTTCGCAAGCATATTTTCACTTGGAGAATTGCAACAAGAAGATGATGATCAAGACGGAACAGTCGAAATAAAGCCTGAAGAACTTGGCGAGCTGAACAATATCGAAGCTTCTGATACGCTGTTGAATATCATCCTTCTGATCGGGATGATCCTACTGGTATGGTATGGCTATAAGTATTATAAAAATAAGATCAAGATAATGGATTATTCTACAGTTTCAACTGGAATCGATTCGAGGAAAGCTGGTGGAATGAATCCTGAAGCGCAATTTGGATTTAAACGAAGTAAACCACCTGAAAATAATATAAGGAAACAGTTGTATAAATTAGAAAAAAGGATGGCGAAGTCCACTTTCGGCCGTTTTCAACATGAATCTGTTTCAGAATGGCTGAACCGGGTTAATGCACCTAAGGAATTACAAGGCGAAATCGATCGGATTTATAAAAGGGTGCGATACGGTGAGGAAGAGGTGCCTGAACAGGAAGCAGAACAATACCGGAAGTCGATCTCAGCAATGAACAACTGGGCGAAAAAGAAATACCGTTCAACGAAAAAAGATAAAGAATAGCACAAGGAACTTGGGTTTTCAAAACCACCCATAAACGCAAGTGGTTTCACATAAGGAAATCACCTGCGTTTTTTTTCGTTATTTAGGGCTTTTCTGTAAAGCTTACGCATGACGCGATTCCCAGGGATATGAAATAACGATTTAGGAGTGGAAATCTAGTGATCTGTTATGGAATTTAAATGATGTAACAGAGAGCGCTAGAAAAATATGTTAAATTATAGATGTAGATGAAAATTGTGTTTCATTCAATAATCGGGAGCTTACCTTTTCGTGATTGTAGAAATAAAAACCAACATCAAAACATTTAGGAGGTAAAAATGAAGGTTAAACGAATTGTTGCCAATGTTGAGACGCAGAACATTGCCAAAGCAAAGTACTTCTATGAGGAAGTACTAGGGCTTGATCAACTGATGAACCTGGGATGGATTGCAACTTACGGCTCGGACGAGAAAATGACTACTCAAATCAGCTTCCTCTCACAAGGAGGCTCCCAGACGCCTGTGCCTGATCTGTCAATTGAAGTTGATGATCTCGATGATGCACTAACTCGCATAAAAGATGCAGGGATTGCGATTGAGTATGGACCAGCTAAAGAACCGTGGGGGGTTCGTCGGTTTTTTGTAAGGGATCCATTCGGGAAGCTTATCAATATTCTTAGTCATCTGTAATCGAAGTGGTGAATTTAAAAGTAAACACCCTTCTCACTAGCAGGTGTTCTATTATAAGTGGTTAATGCTACACAAGGTGATTGCTTTTCACTTACCCATAAAACAGGATTACTGTAAATTATTGAAGGGTAGGGAATATGGGTTCAAGAATAATGCACTCAATAATTGGTAATAAAATTGCAGAGGCTTTATCGATAGAAGATAAAACATCATTTTTGGTTGGATGTGTTGCTCCGGATGCTGTTTTTTCACACGAAGAAAAAAACTTATCCCATTTCTTTGCAGGTGAAGTTCAAGATTATTCAAGAAGAGTTGATTATAAAGGATTTTTACATAAATACAGTTCGCAAGTAAAAAGTAAAGATTATTATATATTGGGGTACTGTGCGCATTTGATTGCTGATGATATATGGCTAAGAGGGTTTAATCTTTCGTGGTTAAGGAACAGAATGGATGCTGATGAGGGATTATACAAGTTATATCATAATGATTTCCGATTACTAAATGGAAAACTATTAGAATACTATGGTTTTACAAATGAATTGATAAAAACATTCCGTCATTTTCCTGCAATTTTAGACTTGGAAGAGGTTAAGTCCAAAGACGTTGAAAAGTTTGTTCCTTACGTATTAGGCGATATGGAGTACGATAAGGATGTTTTTAATGCAAAACTTAATGTTTTTACGTTTAATCAGATAGTTGGTTATATAGAGACTTCAGTTGAGGTGGGGTTATTGAAAATGAGACCTCTACTAATTTAATTGATTTTTAAAAGATAATTTACAACTAAATGGGGCTATTAATAGCATAAGCTCCACCGAAAACGTAAATGGGCGTACACCTAAAATTAGGGTACGCCCTTATTTTTATTAATAGCAACAATTTTATAGAAAGGCATTGTTTAATCTACCTTGTTGATTACTAAACCAATTTCACGGCACTCCTGTGGGAACAGCGAGCCAGGTGAGACCCCGCATCGAACTGTGCAAGTTTGTGAGGAGGCTCACCGTTCGCCCGCGGAAAGGAGTGAATTTCAAAGGAATCAACATCATTCTTTAACAAAGCCTTTAGAAAACAGCCTTGATTTTAAAGTTTTATAGATTTAAGACAAAAAGTTTATCACGTGTCATGGATTCAATACTACGCCGTATCCCTTGAGAACCAAGGCCAGAGCTTTTGGCTCCAATGAACGGAAAGTGGTCTGGTCCGCGCTCTGTTTTTGCATTCAGCTGGACAGATCCAACGTTCAGCTTAGAACCCATAAAGAGCGCTTTTTGAACGTCTTTGGTAAAAATGCTTGCTTGAAGTCCATATTCCGATTGGTTTGCAATCTTGATCATTTCTCCTTCTTCCTTAAAATGCAGGATTGGCAGGACAGGTCCGAATGGCTCTTCCCAGGCGATTCTCATATCAATGGTGACATGATCGAGAACAGCAGGGGAGATCAAATTGTCTTTTCTCGTATGATTCAAAACGGGAGTGGCCCCTTTTTCCAAAGCGTCCTCAATTAATTCCTCCACATAATCGGCTGCTTGTGTATTGATCAGCGGTGTGATCGTTGCATTTTCTTCAGGTAATCCCACAGATAATTGTTCAACCTGCTCCTTGATTTTACCAACAAGTTCATCTGCAATCTGTTGATCCGCCAATACACGTTTGATGGCTGTACAACGTTGTCCAGAATAAGAAAAAGCACCACTGACAATCTGTTCGGCCGCTAATGATAAATCAGCATCTTCTAAAACAATGGCTGGATCTTTGCCGCCTAGTTCCAATACAACAGGCTTCATTTTGGCTTTTTGAGAGATCGCTTGTCCCGTTGCTGAACTTCCTGTGAAGGTAATCATGTCAATATCAGGATGGGTAACGAGCAAGTCTCCAATTTCAGATCCTTTTCCAGTCACTGTTTGGACTGCTTCTTGAGGAATATCTGTTTGTAGGAGCGCCTTTACCATAAGTAATCCACTTAAAGCACCTTGAGAGGCAGGTTTGAACACCACAGCATTACCACTGATGAGGGCAGGTGCGATTTTCGAAGCAGCAAGGTTAACGGGGTAGTTGAATGGTGAGATGGCAAGAATGACACCTAATGGAGCCTGATCAACCATCGCCAATTTCGTTGCTTTTCCCCCTTTGAATGAATCACCTTTCATCAATTCACCATGCATTCTGCAACCTTCTTCCGCAACATAACGAATAAGGTCAGCTGTCCGAGTAACTTCTTTTTTGGCTGCGTCATACCCTTTGCCGACTTCTTTGGAAATCACCTCAGCAATGTTCGTCTGGTTCTTTAACAATTGATCTGCCCAATCATGAAGGATTTCAGCTCTCTTGTATAATTCAATTTCCGCCCATTGCGGTTGAGCTTCTTTCGCTTTACTGATCGCTTTTTCTACGGCCTCATTATCCATAATGGGGATCACGCCGATCCGTTCTTCTCCAGTGACAGAATAGATTTCCTTTTCTTTACTCAATAGTGTTGTGCTAATCACTCATTCACTCCTTCGCATTTTTCTGATTATTCATTCTATTAGACAAGACAATGAGTTCTTTTTCAAACCTTGTGTAAACGGTAACATTGTATGTTAAAACGCTGTCATAACGATTATCCTTTTAAATAATTGAAAATTCTCAATATTAAAGGGGTCTGGTAGTAAATGTATATCCTTATCGTGGTAGAAAGAAAGATGAGTAAAAAATCAACAAAAAACAAGAGAGCTTAGGTTTCAAGCTCTCTTAAGATTAATGAACGACTCTATTTTTTTGCATTGTAACAATGTGTTGGTCCAAAATAGAGGACAACTATTCCGTTATCATGAACAAAATGGTTTGATTTCAAAAAATAGAGGACAACTGGTCCGCTATTTGGGTGAAATGCTACTGATTTTTACTAGTTTCAGGCAAATAAGGTCTTCGGTGTCCTCTAAATTTCGTGAAAATTTCCTTAATCTACAAAAGCACATTTTTCATCAAAGGCTTCGTTTTATCAGGTATTCTTTTAGACTGGGTAATACCGGCCAAACTTACCATCCACGTTCATATTGTTTCGGCGGTAGCAGTTCCACGTTCAGCTCTTTGGCTGCTCTTCTTGGCCAGTACGGATCGCGTAACAATTCACGGGCTAAAAATACCAAATCGGCACGTCCGTTCTGCAGGATTTCTTCAGCATGTAGCGGAGAGGTGATCATACCCACAGCACCTGTGGCAATTGAAGCTTCTTCTCGAAGCTTTTCAGCATATTGGACTTGATACCCTGGGTAAGGATTGATTTTAGCAGGAACGACCCCTCCAGAACTGCAATCGATGAGATCGACACCAAGATCTTTCATCCATTGGGCATAGTCTATGTAATCCTCCACAGTATAGCCAGATGCTTTGTAATCATTGGCTGAGATCCGTACGAAAATCGGACCGACCCATTCTGATTTCACTGCAGTGATGATCTCTCGAAGGATGCGGAACCGTTTTTCTTTCGTTCCCCCGTACTGATCATTTCGTTGATTGATCAATGGGGATAGGAATTGATTGATCAAATAACCATGTGCCCCATGAATTTCGATGACATCAAATCCAGCTTCGCGGCTCCGTCTCGCAGCCTGACGGAAATCTTCGACTGTCTGCTTAATTTGATCAAGTGTCAATTCCAGTGGTATTTCCATCCCCTCTTTATAAGGGACTGGTGATGAAGAGTAGATCGGGCCATCAACTATCGCTTTCCGGCCGGCATGAGCGAGTTGGATTCCAATTTTAGAATCCTGTTCATGCACTAGATCGGCCAGCGTGGATAATCCTTCGACTTGTTCATCGTTCCAGATGCCGAGATCCTCCATGGAAATCCGTCCTTGGGGATGAACAGCCGACGCCTCGACAATGATCAAGCCTACTTGTCCTACTGCACGGCTTGTATAGTGTGTCTTATGCCAGTTTGTCACTTTTCCATCCTGTTCGTCACATGAGTACATGCACATCGGGGACATGACAATCCGGTTCTTCAACGTCATATTTTGAAAGGTAATCGGTTCAAATAGTTTCGTACTCATACTCTCATATCTCCCATCTTTCTCTTTTACACTTAAAGAAAGTATAAAATACTTTCTTCAGTATAAGCGCAACTAAGGCTCGCCTGCGCCAAGTTTTCTTTATGAGATAGTTTATCACAACTAACGAATACACCTTTTGAAATTTGCTTTGAAAAACAAAGGCAAAAAAGACCCATGCATCGTGTTCGTTTCGATGATGGGTAATTCGCTTTAAAAGTAACTTTTCGGATTAATTTTATGAAAGACATTGCCGATTACGGTTGGTTTAACGAGCAATGACCCGTCTGCAACTGCCCTGGTGGTATCTGGCACATCTGTAATGATCGCTTCAACCTTTTGATCACACAGCCATTTTACTTTTTTAGGATCGTTTACAGTGTAAACTCTGACTTTTATATCATGATCTCTGAACCCTTTCAGAATAGCAGGATGTAAGGTCCGCCAATGTGGATGGACGCAATCCGTCGAAAGACTCTTCACATAGTTCCATGGTTCATACAGACCTGAGGAGTAGAGTGGAGCAATCTCTACCTTTTGATCGATTTGTTTCAATTCCTGTAAACTATAGTGATTAAACGAGGAATAAATGACACGATCTTTCAACTTGTGTCGATCCACTAGCTCATAAACGATTCTTTCCATACCATAATAGGGCATGATTGTGTTTTTTAGTTCAATGTTCAATAACAGCTTTGTCTGTTTCATCCAGATGAGGAATTCTTCCAATGTCGGGATCCGTTCGCCACTAAATTGTTTCGAAAACCATTTTCCTGCATCAAGGTTTTGCAATTGATTATATGTGAACTCACTTACGAATCCTTTGCCGTCAGTCGTACGTTTAACTGTTTCATCATGAATGATGACAGGTATTTTATCTTTCGTTAGCTGTACATCAAGCTCAATACCATCCGCTTTCATTTCTAAGGCTTTTTTAAAAGCGGACATCGTGTTTTCAGGCGCGTATTTACTTGCTCCTCGATGTGCAAATATATATGTCAAAAGAGATCGCTCCTTATCGACGACTTCAATTTTGGTTGATGTATAGTTTAACATAGAGTGATTTGTTAAGAGTATTTGGTGATTTCTGCGAAAGAATTACCATGCTTAGGCTTTACTCTGACAGGTTTTCTATATAGTATATACGATTCGTTCATATTT
This sequence comes from Pseudalkalibacillus sp. R45, assembly GCF_052246725.1. Lineage (NCBI taxonomy): Bacteria > Bacillati > Bacillota > Bacilli > Caryophanales > Fictibacillaceae > Pseudalkalibacillus > Pseudalkalibacillus sp. R45. The sequence goes on from NZ_JBQQCL010000007.1 coordinate 159,880, forward strand.
TGCTTCCTGTTTAAAAATATCCTGTCTGAAGTTTTTTAATGTGTAAAAGGATTTCGGACACAAACCCCGAAATCTTCTTCTATAAGAATACCAAATTCGACAAATACTTAAGGTTAGTGTATGGGAGTGAGCATCTATGAAGAAATGGCAGGATAAAGAAAGTTTGAAGGAATTGCTATGTCATTTAGTTGAGTTTCCAAGTATTACTGGATCAGATGCGGAAATTGCGATCAGTGAATTCATCCATATGAAGCTCAATGATCTCCAATATTTCAAGGATCATCCATTGGATTTACAGATTCATCCCACTAGTGATGGGCGTAAATTCGTCACAGGTTTGATAAGAAACGGGAACAGTTCGGAGACGGTGATTCTCATCAGTCATTTCGATGTCGTCGATGTAGAAGATTACGGGGAATTCAAGAACCTTGCTTTCCGTCCAAAAGAACTGACTGCCGAATATATGACAATCAAAAATGACCTCCCAGAAGGTGTCCAGGATGATTTGAAAAGCGGGGAATGGCTGTTCGGAAGAGGGTCGATGGATATGAAGGCAGGCTTAGCCCTCCAAATGTCGATGATGGAAAAAGCGAGCCTCGGTGAATTTGATGGGAACATTTTATTGTTGACAGTCCCTGATGAGGAAGCGAATTCGACAGGTATGATGGAAGCGGTAGAAGTCCTTCTTGAGATGTCCCAAACACACGGACTACACTATAAAGCCTGTTTGAATTCTGAGCCGATTTTCACCCGATATCCTGGGGATACGAACCAGTACGTGTATACAGGCTCGATCGGAAAGCTATTGCCAGGTTTCTTGTGTTACGGAATGGAAACACATGTCGGGGAACCTTTTTCCGGAATCAACGCGAATTACATGGTTTCCGAATTGACAAGGGAGCTTGAACTGAACACCGATTTTTGTGAAGTAATTGAAGGGGAAGTTACACCGCCTCCGACCAATCTGATGCAAAAGGATTTGAAAGAGGAGTATTCTGTACAGATCCCCCATGTTGCGGTGACGCTTTTCAATATGATGACGATGGAACGCTCCATTAATGATATCAATAAGGATTTGTTGGCGATTGCGAACAAGGTCGCCGGAAGAATTGAAAAACAGTTGAATGAGAGAGCAGTTTCCTTCAACCAGTGGGAATCGTTCGATCCGATTGATAATAAAATTTCGGTCTTTACGTATCAGGAGTTACTGGAAAAAGCGATTGAACAATACGGAGAAGCGGAGATCGTCCGACGGCAGGCGTATATTGCTGGTAGTTACAGGTTGATAGGCGACCGTGACCTTTCTACCCGCATCGTGTTCGATCTGGCTTCGCTTTGTAAGGAAGAAGGACCGATGATCGTCTTGTTCTACAGTCCTCCGTTCTATCCAGCTGTCTCGTCACGTGAGAATCCTTTTATCAAACAAGTGGTAGGAGAGATGATCGAATATGCAAAGAACCAACACAATGTCGTGCTGAAAAATCAACATTATTTCGCAGGGTTATCCGATTTAAGTTTTACGAGCCTCTCCCAGCCAGTAGAAGGCCTCATTCCGTTGTTCAGAAATATGCCGCTCTATCAGAACGGTTATCATTTTCCACTGGATGAACTACAGCAGCTTAAGATTCCCGTCATGAACCTGGGACCATTAGGACGAGATCCTCATCGTTGGACGGAACGTTTGAATATCGACTATTCGTTCGGAGCTTTCCACGATATACTCGGTACAGCGATCCATAAACTGTTGAAATAGAAAAAGAGCTCAAAAAGCTCTTTTTCTCAACGTTTCGCTGTATTTTTCTTGCAGGTCGAAAAATGCTGCTGCAGTTCTTTGGAGCGTTTTGCGGCATCAAGGATACAGTGTTTAAAGGCATCCTCAACATGACGTTCCATCAAGGCACTCAATCCTGCTTCGGTTGTACCGCCTGGGCTCGTAATATTTATTCGTAGCTGATTCAAGTCGGTGCTGGATGCTTTCATCATTTGTCCTGCACCGATCATTGTCTCAGCAATCAACTCCCTGGCTTTTGCTTCATCCAACTCAAGGTTTATGGCTGCTTGTTTCATGGCTTCTGCGATATAGTAAAGATAGGCTGGTCCGCTGCCGGCAAGGGCTGTAGTTGCATCCATATATTGCTCTTGGACCACGGTTACAGAACCGATCGCTTTGAAAAGCTCTTCCACGATCAGGCTTTGCTCCAAGGTTGTATTTTTTCCGATACATAAGGTCGTCGTAGAGTGGCCGATCTCGGCTGAGGTGTTCGGCATCGTCCGGATAACTGGGCAATCACATTCCAGGACGCTTTCAATAAATTCTGTGGTGATACCGGCCATGACAGAAGTGATAATGTGGGAGTGTTTCACATAAGGACGGATTCGTTCAAGACCTGATTGAGCATCTTTCGGTTTCATCGCCAGGACGATCAGATCCGTTTCCGTCAAAATACGTTCATCATCGTGGGAGATATGGATCCCGTATTTATCTTCAAGGTACTCCAACCGATCCTCATCTGTACGGTTGGTGACCATGATATTCGGAGAGGGAATCATTTTTCTTGATACCAGACCTTTTATGATTGATTCTGCCATCGACCCTGCGCCGACGAAGGTGATTCGATTGATTGTTCTCATTTTAAATGATTCTCCCTTCTGCTAAAATGAAAGCACTCTACCATTTCAGAGTACGATCAAGTATCATATAGTATTTCAATTTCAAGACTGCTTGATTCAGTTCAACATACGGAGGCGTTTTTGTTTTGGACCATACAACTGAAATTCACTGCATTACGTTACCGACTCCCTTTGCAGTCGGTGATGTTAATGTATATCTTATAAATGACGAAAAACTGACACTGGTCGATACTGGACCGAAAACGAAGGAAGCGTGGGAAGTATTTCTTACCCAAATCAATAAACTAGGATTCAATGTAACTGATATTGACCAGGTTGTGCTCACACATCATCATCCTGACCATGTAGGTCTCTCGGATTACTTGAAAGACAACGGCACGAGGTTCATAGGATTAGCTTACAATGAGCCCTGGCTGCAAAAAGATCCGGTATTTCTTGCACACCATGATGCTTTTTACTTGAGAGTCTATCGAGAAATGGGTATTGAAAAATTCCATGAAAAAGCGATGCAACGGATTCGCGGATATTTGGATTATTCTTGTTCCATCAATATAGATACGATCGTAAAAGAAGGAGATCGTATTGATGGCTTACCGGGATGGGTCGTTATCGAGACACCGGGTCATGCTCAAGGACATCTCTCCCTTTTAAAAGAGGAGGATGGTGTCATGATCGGTGGTGATCACCTCATTCAACACATTTCATCCAATGCCTTGATCGAGCCGCCGCCGATCGGTGTTCAGGAACGGCCGAAAACGTTGCTTCAATACCGTGATTCACTTAGAAAACTACTAGACTTAAACGTCAATATCGTATATGCGGGTCACGGAAAACCAGTTGTAAATCCTAAGAATCTGATCAGAAAACGTTTAGTGAAACAAGAAGAGCGTGCAATTGATATAAGGAAGATGATCATCGACCAACCGAAAACAGGGTTTGAGATCTGTCAGAATCTGTTTCCAACAATCTTCCTGAAGGAACTAGGGTTGACGATGTCAGAAACACTTGGACATCTCGATTTATTGAGCAGTAATGATCAGATCCGGATTACAGAACAAGATGGTGTCCTTTATTTTCAAGCGAAGGAGGCGATGTAGGTGAACGACCAGAAGATCGTCGTCATCACCGGTGCTTCGAGCGGAATTGGAGCAGATATGGCGAGAATGGTTGCGTCGAAAGGTTGGACTCCTGTGTTGATGGCTCGATCCTTCGATAAACTCGAACACCTTCGCAATGAAATTAAGAACGATTATAAAACGACTGCGCATAGTTTTCAACTGGATATTCAAGACAAAAAGAACATCGAAGCTGTGTTCAATCAGGTGCAGCATGAGGTTGGAGCGATTGATGTTCTTATAAATAATGCAGGTTATGGGATCTTTGATTATTTTGAAGATGCGAAAATGGAAGATATCGAAGGGATGTTCAATACGAATGTCTTAGGTTTGATGGCTTGTACGAAAGCCGTCTTACCTGAAATGATCAAGCAGAAGAGCGGTCATATCATCAACGTCGCTTCCCAGGCTGCAAAGCTTGCAACGGTGAAAGGCAGTGTTTATGCAGCAACAAAACATGCCGTCCTCGGGTTTGCGAATAGTTTGCGAATGGAAGTGAAGGATCATGGCATCTATGTCACGACTGTGAATCCAGGTCCGATACAAACGAACTTTTTCACAATCGCTGACAAATCGGGTCAATATGAGAATAACATCGCAAAATGGATGCTCCAGCCTAGTGAAGTGGCAACAAGGGTTGTCTCTGCGATCGACAAACCCGTCCGTGAAATCAATCTGCCTGGATGGATGGAAGCAGGCAGCAAGCTCTACCAGCTCATGCCGGCAATCGTTGAGAGGCTAGGAAAAAAAGCATTCCGGCAAAAATAAGAGAAGACTGTTCCTGATGAGTAAGGTCAGGAGCAGTTTTTTATGGCACTTAAAGAAAGTATAAAATACTTTCTTCAGTATAAGCGCAACTAAGGCTCAGCCTGCGCCAAAGGCTTGGCTTGGCCAAGTTTTCTTTAAGGATCACATTATACAAATCACCGAAATATTTTGAGTTTGCACCGATAATTTTGTGATTTGCACCGATATTTTTCAGAATTCCACCTTTATTTCTCCAGATTGCATCGAAAAATCTAGGGTTTGCACCGATATCCGCGATCGACTAATTTCTCTCACAATGCTATTGTGCTGCTGAAAGGTAAGAATAAACCTTATCATGCACGATCGCAAAAACTTCTTCTTCCTGTTGGGCGTGTAAATCAAGAGCTACTTGTTCGACCAAATCGTCATATTCATCCTCTGTGAGCGGAGATAGCTCCAAATCTCCGAAATAATCAACTAAACATCTGTCTATCATTTTCCTTAGCAGTTTTTTCTCCATCGTTCATGTCACACTCCTTTATCCACCTTAGAATAGGGATTCTCTTCCGTCAACAATATTTTTGGGCGTTCATTCATTCAGAAGGAAATGACTTGATTGGCTGCGAATATAGTTATACAAGGTTAAAAGAGGGGGAATAGAGGATGAGAATAAAAGTTGTGATGAATAGCGGTAAAGAATATGTCCTTCAAATGGATAAGTCCGATTTCCAGTCAATCGTCATGACTGAAGATGATACTGTTCGAGATGAAATGATCGAGATCCACCCTTCACTTTACATTAATCCTTCCCACATCTCTTCATACGAAATTCTAGAGTAAGTGATTTACCAATTTTTTCTTGATATTTAGTCACAATTGGTTCATAATGAGAATATAAAAACTAACCAGTCAGTTTTATTTTAAAGGAGGAGAAATTCATTATAGAAATTAAGCGAGTGTCATCTTGCCCGCTGTCGGATGTAATTGAGGCTTGGAATTCAGGATTCAAAGGATATTTTACAGATATGACGATGTCTGTTGATCGTTTCTTACAGCGTATGGTCCATGAAGGCCTCTCTGCTGAAGACTCGATTGTAGCGTACGTGGATGGAGTTCCAGCTGGAATTGTATTAAACGGATTCAGGACAGTGGATGGCAAAACAATCAGTTATAACGGTGGAACGGGTGTAGCACCGGAATTCAGAAGAACGGGTATCGGAAAAAAGATGATGGAATCAGTTATAGAAATTTACCGACAGAAAGAAGTCGATACTGCGACACTGGAAGCTATACACGAAAACTCTGCTGCAATCAAACTTTATGAATCACTTGGATATGAAATCACCGACAGGGTGGACTTTTTACAACAAGATGGTCCATTGCAACCACACTTTGAAGACTTTGAATTATCAAATGAATATGATTTTGAACATACAACACCTGAAAAAGTCAGCAAGTTGAGTTTTTATCAAAAAGAGAGTCCATGGCAGACACAGTGGCAAAGTGTGGCGAATGGTGAAGCGATGACTGTTTCACACGAAGGCAGCCAGGTCGGATATGCATTATATCGACGGAGTTTACAACCAGATGGAAACGCCGCTGTCATCGTCCTTCATCAACTAGGTATAGACGCTGATTTCCATGATCCGCACAACCTAGTCGATTCTTTGCTGTATAAGGTTTTGGAGCCCAAACAATCCTGTAAACGTCTCATCATCAATCTCTCCAGGGAAGCGAAATTTCAATATGAAACAGTAATGAACAGAGGATACTCAACGATGATTAGTCAGGTATGTATGGAAAAAGTCATAAAGGAGCCGATTGAAAGCAATGCCAAAAGTATCGAAAAAGTATAAGGAAGAGAAAATAGCAGTCATTTTAGATGCCGCAGCTCAATGTTTCGCAGACAAAGGGTTCAGTGATACAACAGTGGATGATATCGCAAAGGCATCCGGAACGAGCAAGGGCTCGATCTACTTATACTTTTCAAGCAAAGAGGAAATTTTCTATAGATTGAATGAAAAAAGTGCAGAACAATTCCTCGAGATTAAAAAACAACTTGCAGAACAGGATAGCGCCTCTGCAAAACTTAAATACATCTTTCAACACTTGATCAGCGGTTCAGTCGGTAAGGAAGATTTTAATAAGATTTCTGTCCAGTTTGAGTTTTGGGTTTATATATCAAGGAATGACAAGGAAGCGCTATTTACCGAAAGAGTAGAGATGTTCACCTCATTGATTAAGGAAATTGTGGAGGAGGGGGTCGAAAAAGGGGAGTTCAAAGAAGATATCCAGGTAGATGATTTTTCGAAATTATTCTGGTCCATTTGGGATGGGATCTTAGTACAATTACTCTTCCATAAGAAAGATTCAGAACTTAAGAACATGATGCGCTTGTACGAACAGATGGTGTATCGGTATCTGGAAAAATAAAACTCAGACTTGAGACGGAGATCAAAAACCGCCTTAAGACAGTGTGATAGAACCGAGGGTTAGAAGAAAATGGTAGTGAGGTTATAAGTTGGAGGCGATAGTATGGAAGCGGTTGTTGAAACACGGTCACAACAAGGGGAAACCTCCCCTGCGATATGGAAAAATCGAAATTTTTTATTGTTATGGATTGCTGGGCTATGCTCTAGCTTCGGATTGGCGATCTTCATGTTCTCTCAAGCATGGTATGTCGTTGAAGTGATGAACCTGCAAGCTTCTCTAGGATTGGTGTATATTGCGTCGAGTGTTCCGCGTGTACTCTTCATGGTCTTAGGCGGTGCAGTAGCTGATCGCTTCAGCAAAAATGTCATCATGTTTTTATCAGATATTCTTCGAGCCTTCGTAGCAATAGCGCTTGTTGTATGGCTTCTGTTAGGGGATGTCTCAATCTGGTCGTTCGTTTCGTTTGCCCTTGTTTTCGGGATATTGGATGCGTTCTTTTGGCCAGCTAACGGGGGATTGTTACCTTCGTTGATTAATAAGCAGCAATTGACAAGAGCGAATTCAGTCATCCAAATGACAAGCCAGTCTTCTTTTATAGTTGGTCCGATGCTTGCCGGTGCAATCATCGCATTAGGAAGCTACGTACTCGCCTTTTCTCTTACTGCTGTATTACTCATCATCGCAAGTATCTCGATACTCCTAATCCGAATCAAAAAGAAGGAAGTTACTTCGGAAAATCAGACACCATCAAATCTGCTCACTTCCATCAAAGAAGGAGTCACTTATGTAAAACAATCAGCATTTTTAAGTTCCCTTTTGTTATTTGCTGTCTTTATCAATCTATTCATGGTCGGACCATTACAGATGGGCTTGCCGCTTTTTGTTAAAAATGTGATAGGCGGGAATTCGCTGGATTTCAGTTATCTTGAAGGAACATTCGCAGGTGGAATGCTTGTAGGCTCAATTATCGTCGGGGTTCTGAACGTCCGAAAGAAAAGAGGACTCGTCGTAATATTCGCGGTAATGGGATCCGGATTGTTCTTCGCACTTTTCAGCTTCACAGAAGCTTTGTGGCAAAGCTTGATGCTAATCGCACTGTTAGGCAGTACCTTTTCTGTCATCAATATCCCGATCATTGCTGCCATTCAATCGGCTGTGAAAGAAGAAATGATGGGGCGGGTGATGAGTCTGTTATCCATGGCTTCACTCGGACTCGTACCGGTATCATTTGCGATTACCTCAGGTGTTTTATCAATCGGAGCTGACATAACATCAATTATGCTGACTGGTGCGTTATTGATTATCATCTTCGCCGTTATCATCTTCATGAAAGTTCCTGGTTTGCGGAATTTCGATTAAGTATTTGGGTGAAAATACAGGAGGTCTGCTGAGTATATGCTCGGCAGGCTTTTTTTACACTTAAAGAAAGTATATGCGACTAGACTCAGACGGCGATAAGGCTTGGCTTTGCCAGGTTTCCTTTATAAAAAGAATTAACTTAAGTAAACACTTAATAGTGCTGGTATAGACAACTGTACCAGTAATTTTATATACTGGATAAAAGAGGTGAAGTGTATGACAATTCAGACGATTACTGGAGGCAAAGTCTTTATTGGTGAGCAAAGCTTTCAGTCAGCTGCTATACATATCGAAAACGGTAAAATTAAAGATTTGAGCGACAAAACAATAGGATCCTCCGATATCGAGCTAGAGGATGGCGACCTCGTTTTACCTGGCCGGATCGATGGCCATATTCATGGTGCAAACGGACATGATGTCATGGATGGAACGGTTGAGTCGATCGATGAAATGGCAAAAGCTCTCGTGGCTGAAGGGACGACAAGTTTTTTGTCTACGACGATGACTGCCCCAGGTCATGAAATCGAACAAGCCCTTACTTCGGTCCATAAGTACATGACAACGCACAACGAAAGAGGGAAAACGGATGTCATCGGAATTCATCTGGAGGGTCCATTCATTTCTGAGAAAAAGAGAGGTGCCCAAAATCCAAAATATATCCAGACACCGAACCTGGATGCATTCAACCATTGGAACAGATTATCGGGCGGCAACATTAAAGTGGTAACGATTGCGCCAGAGATCGAGGGCGCACTTGATTTTATCAAGGAAATCACCAGTCAGGGGATTGTTGCGTCGATTGGCCATAGTGATGCGACCTATGCAGAAATCCACAGGGCTCTGGAGGCTGGGGCGAAACAGTTCACCCATCTTTATAACGGTATGCGGTCTATGCATCACCGGGAGCCCGGTGTCGTTGGCGCTGCTTTTCTATATTCTGAAGCTTTAGCTGAAATCATTGCTGATGGGCTCCATTGTGCTCCCGAAATGATTCGACTGGCATATGAGATTAAAGGAAAGCAAGGACTATTGATGATCACGGATGCAATGAGAGCCAAGTGCTTAGGGAATGGCAGCTATGATTTAGGTGGCCAAGAGGTCCATGTGGAAGACGGTAAAGCGACTCTGCAGGATGGTACTTTAGCAGGTAGTGTATTGACGATGCAGAAAGCTTTCGAAAATATAACCACGTTCACAGATGCTGATATTGAAGCCATTATATTCATGTCATCCATCAATCCTGCAAAACAGTATGACGTCTACGATCGGAAAGGGTCCATTGATATAGGGAAAGATGCTGACCTGATTGTACTTGATGAAAATCTAGAGTTGAAAATGACGATTTGCCGCGGAGAAATTGCTTATACGAGGGGTTGATGAAATGAACGTGATCACCGTTAATGATGAGCAGGAGATGAGTGTAAGGGCTTCCTTGATTTTATTTGATGAGATAAAAAGGAAGCCAGAGCTAGTATTAGGTGTGGCAACCGGAGGGACACCGGCAGGAACTTATGAGCACCTGGTTGATAATGTCCTCGATGAAAATCTTGACTTATCAAAGGTAACGACCGTGAATTTAGATGAGTATGTTGGATTGGCTCGTGATCATGAAGAAAGCTATTGGCGCTATATATATGAACACCTTTATGAACCACTCGATCTATCTCCTGACAGGGCTCTCGTTCCAGACGGTCTGAGCGAGAATCTTCAAGCAGAGTGTCTCAGATATGAAAAGGCGATTGAACAAGTGGGCGGAGTAGACCTTCAGGTTTTAGGAGTCGGCAGAAATGGACATATCGGGTTCAATGAGCCAGGAACATCGTTCGAATCGAAGACTCATGTGGTGGAACTGACGGAAAGTACGAGAGAGGCGAATGCAAGGTTTTTTGATCGAAAGGAGGAAGTTCCTTCTCAGGCGATTACCGTTGGAATTTCAACGATTATGAAAAGCAGATCGATCCTCTTATTGGCCTCAGGTCCGGAAAAATCTGAAGCAGTTCACGCCTTGTTGAGTGGAACGATCGATCCGAACTGGCCGGTTACAGTCTTGAATGAACATCCATCCGTCATATTGATCGTAACAAAAGATGCGCTCGAAAAAGGAGAGGAGGATCCTGATGATCAATAAACATTCCACTTTACCGCTATATACCCAGGTGGAACAATACTTGAAAACAGAAATCAAAAAAGGTGGTTATCATACAGGTGATCTTATTCCATCTGAACGGGAGCTATCAGAGAAATTTCAAATCAGCAGGATGACAGTGAGGCAGGCGATCAACAACCTGGTAAATAAAGGAGTTTTGTATCGGGAGAGGGGAAAAGGCACGTTTGTTTCTGCACCGAAAATCGGTTATCAACTGAAAGGGATCGCCAGTTTTTCAGAAGACATGAGACGACGAGGGATCGAGCCATCTACAAAAGTGATTTCTTTCAAGACGGTTACAAATCCACCGGAACATATCCTCAAAAAACTGGATTGCGAATCTGAAAAGAAAGTGATCGAGTTAGAGCGGATCAGGTATGCTAATGAAGAGCCTGTCGCAATCGAGACGGCTTATTTGCCTATCAATCTCTTTTCCAACCTTTCAGAGAAGGACACAGGAGGGTCTATCTACGATTTTATCAGGAAAGAATTGAAATTGGAGATTCATAGAGCGGTACAGCAAATCGAAGCCTCACTAGTCGGTGAAAGGGATGGGTTCCTGTTGGATATCGGGTCAGGAAGTCCAGTATTGATTGTCAATCGGACGACATATCTTAGCAGCGGTGAGCCATTCGAGACGGTTAAGACGGTGTTCCGTGCTGACCGTTACCATTTTTCGATCGAAATGGAGCAGGAGGGTGAACATGTATTATCTGGGGATTGATGGGGGAGGATCCAAGACCACTGTTTCGCTGGTAGACGATAGAGGCAAACTTATTGCCTGTCATCATGGAGGCCCGAGTAACCCGGTATCCGTCGCTTTTAAGAAAATCGAAAAGACGATAGATGATCTTTTTGGACAGCTGAAACAAAATCACCCGGAACCATTTTCACAAATCAAAAGTGTATGTGCAGGGATCGCCGGCACAGAGAACAATCATTCGAAGGATGAATTACGGCTGTTATTGAAATCGAAATTCCCAAAAGGAACAACTGTACAACTCTGTCATGACGCGTTGACAGCCCTCTATTCAGGTACGAACGGTGAACCTGGCATTGTCAATATTGCCGGAACGGGCTCCATCACATTCGGAGTTACAGCTGATAAAAATGTCGTACGATCAGGTGGATGGGGCTATTTATTGGATCATACGGGAAGCGGGTTCGGCATCGGAAGGCTCGCGCTCCAGAAAGTATTTGAAGCTTATGATGGATTCATCCAACCGACAATGCTGACAGACTTTGTCCTCAAAAGGTTCGGAATCTCATCACCACCAGAACTCATCTCTGTAATCTATGGAACGAGCGAAAGCAGAAGCAGGATCGCCTCTGTTTGTGAAGATGTCTTTGCAGCGGCACGGTCAAATGATCAAGAGGCAGTAGATATCGTCAAGCAGGCTGCTGACGAAATCGCGAAAAGCATTTCCCACATCATTCACAATCATTTTAAAGAGTTAGATCAAACGAATGTCGTCTTGACGGGCAGTGTTTTTAAAAGCAGTGACCTTCTGTTGCCATTGTTGCAAAAGAATCTTCCTGATGATGTTAAGTTGATTCTACCCAAGTCTCCTCCTGTAGTCGGTTCGGTTATCGAAAGTTATCAGACGATGCATGGTACTTGTCCAGAGGATTTCGTGAAAAATCTGCATGAATCATTTGCGAGGGGTGACTAGAATGGTACTTACGGGCTTGATGGAATTCATGAAAAACCATGAGGATTATAAAGTGTTGAACATTGGTCTCATCATCAACCACACGTCAGTCACCGAAGATATGAAGATGAGTATTGATGCTTTATTGGCAAGCGGATTAAATGTTACAGCGATCTTTTCTCCGGAACATGGTCTGCGCGGACAGGTGAAAGAGGGGGAGCATATCGATCACCAAACAGATGAACGATCTGGACTTCCTGTTTATAGCTTGTATGGGAAGAATAAGACTCCTAAAGAAGAATGGTTGGAAACGATTGACTTGTTAGTGTTCGATATCCAGGATCTCGGCGTTCGCTTTTATACATATATTTATACTCTGGCAAATACGATGAAACTTGCAGGTCAACTCGGTAAAAAGTACATCGTCTGTGATCGTCCCAATCCGATTTCAGGAAACCGTATCGAAGGGAATCGATTGGATTTGCAATATGCCTCTTTCATCGGCAATTATCAACTGCCAATCAGGCATGGAATGACAGTTGGAGAATTAGCAAAATACTTCAATAGAGAATTCGACTTCAATACAGACCTTACAGTTATTCCGATGAAAAATTGGACACGCGATATGTGGTTTGAGGACACTGGTTTGCCATGGATTCCTCCATCACCGAATGCCCCTACCGTTGAGATGGCACAAGTCTACCCTGGCACATGCTTTTTCGAAGGAACCAATGTTTCAGAAGGCAGGGGGACGACAAAACCGTTTGAATGGGTTGGTGCACCATGGATCGACTCGTATAAATGGAAGCAGCAATTAGATGCTTATGATTTAGATGGCGTACTTTTCCGAGAAGTTGTGTTCCAGCCTACGACTTCCAAATATAATGGTGAGACCTGCCAGGGCCTCCACATCCATGTGGTTGACCGTATTTGCTTCAAGCCGATTGAAACAGCATGTGCCATGATCGAATCCTTGAAGTTCACTCATCCTGATTCATTTCAATGGATTCAACTCAAGGACTCCCGATACATGATCGATTTGATTCTCGGAACAGATGAATTTCGGATCAGCTTACAGGAAAAGAAACCAATTCAAGAGTGGATACAACTTCAAGAATCTTTACTTGATGAATTCATTGAGAAACGTGAGAAGGTTTTGTTGTACCGTTGAAAAGGAGCGGATCGTATGAACTTTGTAAGATGGGATGAAGAGGCATTGCCTTTGGAGGAATTATGTGAATTGTGGAATGAAGAAATGGGAAGGGATTTCCCAATCACGGAAAGATTATTCCGAAAAAACAGTCTTGATTGCCCTTATGTGTTTTCAGAAGGATCCTGGTATGTAATGGAAGAGGAAAAACTCATCGGCTTCATTATAACCAAGTATACGAAAGATAACGAAGATCATTTGCCGCCTAACATTGGTTGGATTCAGGCATTACTTGTAAAGGGTGAATCCCGTAACAACGGTATCGGCGATCAATTATTGAGAAAAGCTGAACAAGCATTGGCAGCCGTTGGTGTTGTTAAAATCATACTCGGAAGGGATGTCCATCATTACTTCCCTGGAATTCCGTCCACCGTCCCTAACATGCCCCAATGGTTTGAAAAACGAGGGTATGTTGAGGTGAATAAGGTGAAAGACTTTTATCGTGTTGCTCCTGAATATGTTGAAGAGATTGACCCAACAGAAATTACAATGACGGAATTAAAGAAGAGCGAGGAGATGCAATTCCTGACATTCATGGAAGAGTCGTTTCCTGGACGATGGGAACACGAGGCTCAGGAGTATTTTAGCAAGGGTGGAGATGGTTCTCATTTTATCGCAGCAAAGGATCGGGATGAAATAATAGGGTTTGTTCGTGTGAATGATTTGAATAGTCCTGTCATCGGTCCCAATATATACTGGTACCGGTTGTTTGAAGAAAAGCTCGGAGGTATCGGTCCATTAGGTATCAAAAAGTCACATCGTAAAAAAGGATATGGTAAAGCAATCGTCCAACAAGCGATCAACACAGCGGTTGAACGCGGCTGCCGACACCTCGTCATCGACTGGACCGAGTTGGATGAATTTTATCAGTCCTTCGGTTTCAAGCCCTGGAAGGAATATAAACAGTATGAAAAATTCATTAGAAAAAACTAGCTCTTCTTCTAAAGTACCTTCCGTTTGATGAAGGTGCTTTGTCTTTTGATGGATCGGTTACCCAAAAAAATTTCTAAGCGATTTTAAGAGCATAAAGTCGTTAAAACTCATTCGATAATGAGTTTAGTTTTTTCCTAAGCTTCTAACAAGAAGCAGTAGTATTCAACCGAAGACCATAATAGCTGCGGAGTCTTGCTTTGCTAGATTTCCCCCATTAGTATCGCGAATTGAGCTTAGAGAATTTTTCACTAAAATTATAGAGATGAAATATTTTACCGAATGAAAATAAACTTTATATTAAATCTTTATGATTTTGGGTATTTAAAAGAGATAGGTGAACGAAAGGTATAAAGTAGTTTTATAGAGGAGGACATCATGAACATTTCAAGCCCACTCAGTTTATCAGCAATAATTCTAATAGGAATAGATTGTATTTTGATTTTAATTGCCGTATTCAGCTACGCTTTATCCAGAGAAATGATTTTACTTGTCAGTCTTATTGCTCTTCTCTTAGCACTTTTTGGAAAAGTAAGAGGGGAGAATGGCTATATAGCTATGATTGGATTTTGGGGTACAGCATCATTTTGTATTCTTGTACTCTTATATGCTTTCATTCCATTCTTGTTGATCTGAACCTTTTGTATTTACTTTTCCCTTACGAATAGTAAACTGGAAATATTAAACGATTCGTTAAGGGGAAAGTCATGAATAAAAAACCAGTCATCATCATTGCTCTGATTACGGCAGTTTGTGTCCTGGGAGATGCAATGATGTTCATCGTTTTACCGCTTTATTGGAAAGAGTTCGGATTAACTTCCCTCTGGCAAGTCGGAATTCTTCTCTCAATCAATCGTTTCATCCGCCTTCCGATCAATCCGTTGGTCGGTTGGTGTTATTTACGGATGAATAAACGAACAGGCGTCCTTCTGGCTGTCATTTTAGCCATGCTAACAACCTTCTCTTATGGATGGCTGGTAAGCTTTTGGCTATTATTCATCATGAGGGCTTTGTGGGGTGTCGCCTGGGCATTCCTACGGTTAGGAGGTTATCTTACCGTAATCGATACCTCGACAGACCGAACAAGAGGACATCTTGTCGGCTTATACAATGGGCTATGGGGATTAGGTGGTTTAGTCGGAATGCTAGCAGGAGGCATACTTGCTGATTTAGTCAGTATTCAAACCGTCACTAATACATTCGGTTTCATGGCTTTAATCGCCATTCCTCTAGTACTGAAGTACGTTCCTGCAATTCCAGCCGAGTCAGAGAATACTCCTATGAAAAAAGACAAACAATCCAGTGAAGTTACGAGTGACAAGCAAATCTTCAAAAAGCCACAGGTTTTGACTATCCTTTGTTCAGGGTTACTCATTCCGTTGATCATTTTTGGGATATTCGCTTCAACGCTAAGTGCGATGATCGATTTCCGATTATCTGAATCATTCCTATTCCTTGGGGTGACAGTCGGGGCAGCTTCTTTTGCAGGAATCATTCAAGCGATCCGCTGGGGTTGGGATCCATTTTTAGCACCATACATCGGGAAAATTTCAGATTTGAAATGGGGAAGGAAACCATTATTGATTCTAGCTTTATTCGGTGGTGCTGTGTTTTTTGCGCTAATCCCATTTGGTGTTTCTGTTTACAGCTTGTTATTCCTTTTACTCGGATTCCAGATCATGTCAACCATGATGGTAACACTGAATGATTCGATCGCTTCTGATGTAGCATCGCAAACGTCCAAGGTCAGAGTGATCACGGCATATACCGTTGCAGTGGATTTCGGATCAGCAACGGGACCATTATTGAGTTTCCTGATCATTGGATGGATGGGAATTGATGTACTGTACTGGGGAACGAGTGGATTATTATGTTTAATAGGTCTGTTTTGGCTCAATCAGTTTAAAAATGAAAGCCACTTAATAAGGCCATAGAGAACACTAATCGTCATGATCGAAAGTACGGTAGATACGGAAGAACCGACTGATGCAAAGTATGGGTCTCCACCATATTTGCGTGCATACAACGCTATCGTTGGTGCGGAAGGTGTGGCAGCGACAAGAACAGCGACGAGTAAGAGAATTTGATTGACGGGAAGAAAGATGAATGGCACAAGACAAAGTGGAATGACCAACAGTCTTGTAATGACTGCCGACCATAAGTATGTGTTACAAAGGTAATTCCGAACCTCCGAGGCATTCAAATTGGCAAGCAAGATTCCAATGATCAGCATGGAAAGTGGCACGGTTGGGAGGCCAACGGTTTTAAAAAGGTTATGGAAAGATACTGGCCATTGATAGGGCAGTAAAAACATGAAGAATCCAACGGTCGTTGCAATAACACCTGGATTAAGGAAAAGCCATCTCCAAGAAAATGAAGTATTCCTGCGGCCGACTACATATATTCCATAAGTCCAAATTAATATGATGTACAGAAAATTGAACACTGCAGTGTATAGAATTCCGATTTCTCCAAGCAGGATATAGATGATCGCATAACCGATGAATCCTTGATTCCCGAATACGATCAAACCTTCATACACACCCTTCTGATCCTCCGGAAGGGTTGCTTTTTTTCGTAATAAGATTCCAGCAGCGCATGCTATGAAAATGGCTGCAAGGGATAAGCCGATCAGCCAGCCAAACTCGTGCATGTACTTTGGGTCATATGGAAAATCCATCGAGTATAAGATGAGGGCGGGCAATGTGATGTAAAGGACAAGCTGTGTGATGACATAATCCGAAGAGTCTGGAAGGATTTTTGTTTTGCGCGCAACATAACCGACGATTGCAATCAAATAAAGCATCACCATTTCTCCGAGCAAAGAAAGCATTGCGCCCATAAAATCCCCCCAATGCAGGTTATGAGATTCATTAGGCTTTGGTGAATGGTGTGCTTTTTTAAAACCAAGTTATATAACTAAATCTTCGCTAATAAACAGAGAAGATAGAGGGGAAAATGAACAAAAACAGATAGGGCTGAGATTCATGAAAAAGTTCTTTTTGAGGGGCGGTAATGATGGTCAAAAATGCCCAGGTGCAAGTCCGACCCTTCGAAAACAGACAGGTTAGGGGTCTGCAATGTTGAAGAACCGTGTAAGCAGCTGCAATGACATTTATACTGTTTTAAAGTCGAGTTGTTGTGTTATAATCATTCTGGTAACTGGTACTATAACTAGCTGCTAAACATTACTTACTACATCGTTTCATTGGAGGACATCATGGAAGATTTACTCAAACTGAAAGATAAGAATATCGTGATCATGGGAGTTGCAAATGAGCGCAGCCTTGCATGGGGCGTTGCAAAATCTCTCTATAAAGCAGGAGCGAACCTGATTTTTACATACAGGAAAGAACGTTCTCTCGGAAAACTGAACAAAATCCTTGAAAAAGATAACCATGAAGCAAAGCTGATCGTTGAATGTGACGTGAACAATGATGAGAGCATCCAGGCAGCATTTGCAAAAATCGGAGAGGAAGTAGGTACAATTCACGGCGTGCTCCACTCGATCGCTTTTGCCCATGCAGAAGACCTGAAAGGTGAATTCATCGATACGTCGAGGGAAGGGTATGCTTTCGCTCAAGATACGAGTGCTTATTCTCTGATAGCTGTTTCAAAAGCGGCTCAGCCTCATATCACGGAGGGTGGATCGATCATCGCAATGAGCTATCTGGGCGCTGAGCGTGTCGTTGAAGGATATAACGTAATGGGTGTTGCAAAAGCGGCGCTTGAAGCTTCTGTAAGATATTTGGCATCAGATCTTGGGAAACATAACATCAGGGTCAATGCAATTTCAGCTGGAGCGGTTCGGACTCTTGCTGCTAAAGGAATCCCTTCATTCAATCAGATTCTCCACGAGATCGAGGAAAACTCTCCATTGAAAAGGAATGTGACCCAAGAAGAAGTTGGCGACATGACGCTTGCGCTGATCAGCCATCTTTCACGTGGCGTCACCGGGGAGATTGTGTACGTAGATTCAGGCTATAATATCATGGGATAGATTTTGAGCGCTGCTTCGCAACGAAGCAGTGCTTTTTTGAATTTATTAAGAAAAAACTCATTTCCGAATGAGTTTTGACCACTTTTGAGCTGGAAGTGGTTTTTTCCTTGTCGGATGTCGTGGTCTTGAATTGGAATAACGCTTGCTTCAAGACGATATGTCTAAAAGTTGATCACCTATGTCTAAAAAAATGAAGAGAAGTCTAAAAATCTTGTTGTAAGTCTAAAAAATCGCAAATAATTCTAAAAATCTTAAATTAAGTCTAAAACTTAAAATTAGAAAATAATACAGTAAAAACGACCGGCGAAACTCCGCCGGTCACCAATATTTTTTAATACTGCTTTTCTAAGGTGATGTCTTGATAGAAATGGTTGAGGATCTCTTCGTACGTTGCGCCTTTCGTTGCCATGCCGACTGCACCGGTTTGGGAAAGCCCCACTCCATGTCCCCAGCCTCCGCCATAGACTTTGAAGCTTGGTGTTTCAGCTTTCTTATCGACTGGTTCGACAAAGAACAACGTGCTGAGCAATACACTTTTTCCACCGCTTGCATTGATATACTTCATCGACCAGCGGATTTGATCTTTTTGCTCATAAAAAGTACCCCCATCAGTGACGTATTCGATCTCGAGAACACGCCCTGAGTTGGATCGCTCCAATACATTTACTGCATAAACTTCTGTAATCTCAGCAGCAAAGTATTCGCTTAAGACATCTGCCAGTTCTTCATTCGTCCATTCGAATGTCCATCGGTGATACTTCGACCAATCGGACTCATAATCTCCTGCTCTGACAGCACGAAGCGAGGTTGGATTAGCATGATTTTTGAATACCTCGAGTGTTGGAACATGTTCAATTGCTTTACCTTTATTGGAATCCGGAACGCCTCTCAAATATTCGACTGCATCTGAACTCCAGATATCCTCATTGTTTGCAGTGTAGCCGCCGGTAGTAGAGTGATAGACGGCGGTAATGAGTCTGCCATCATGCATAGCGACCATTCCTTCAGATTCCTGGACAGCTTGAGTAGAAATCGGATGTTCTGCTTCATACCCGCCATACACTTGATCGGATGGTGTCGGCAATAAATCGTAACCGTCTGAACTTCTCTTCCCAAGGTTCGCTAACGTATAGGTACGCGCTGCGACTGCCTGGGATTTTTGTGCTTCCATTTCTCCGTAAGGGACTGGTGGAAGTTCACGCGGAACTACACCATATAAATACAGTTCGATCGGCAGTTCATTGACGCCAGCTAAAGTCCCCTGGCTGTTATAAATGACTTCCCCGACACCTCTGTATTTTTTACCGCCGATTTCGACCAACCCATCTGTTGAAGTGATTTTCACAGGTTTTTCAGTTACATGCTCGTTGCCTTGATATGTAACTTTCATCGTTGAAATACCAGTTGAATACGTTACAACCTTCCAGAATGAATCACCTGCAGCTAAACCGTTTGCGATTACTTCATTTCTGAACTCATTACGGTCACCCCAGCTTGCGTCTGCTGGGAACTTCCCGATAAAAAGTCTGTACCCACCATTATAGTCCTCGACATAGGTTTCATATCCACCGATTTCAGCACGCATGAGCCAATCGTCAACATAAGTTTCACTCGTCGTCCAGGCAACTTGCAACCGGTAGGATGTGTCAACTGTTCCTGTACTTTCAAGAGCTACAGTTGCTTCGCCATTTTCCCCCTCAATTAGTGTTTCTCCACCGATCTCGGCAATCGTAAATGAATCGTCACTTCCTAAGGTAATCGTTTCAGCTGTAGGAATGACTCCGATTCGGATATCCTGGCCATCATCTGCCTTCGCAGACTGAATACCTGAAAATGAGAAAGCGCTTACACAAAAACATAACAATGCAAGAAACAAACTTCTTCTGAGCATGGTAAAACCTCCTCTAAGATTTAGATTATTTTGGGTACGAAGACAAAATTCGTCAAATGACTGAAATATCCTTTTAAAATAAATTTAAAAAACATAAAAAAAAATTTTAAAAAAGAAGGAATCTAGGCAAATAGACCGAAATATTATTTTATGAAACACTGAAATCAACTAAAACAAGTGATCAAAAAGGGGGATGGAAGGGGGATCACGTTTAAAATTTTTTACAATTGAGGTGTCCTATGGAGTTAGATTTGACGTCATTAACGACAGAACAACGCAACTTGCAAACAAACAGCATTGACACCCTCGGTACACTGGACATTTTGACGGTGATCAATCAAGAGGACCAAGGTGTATCTCTCGCAGTGAAGAAAGTTCTGCCCCAAATAGGAGTAGCTGTCGATCTCATCTCTCAAGCATTCGAAAAAGGTGGGAGATTATTTTACATAGGAGCCGGAACGAGCGGGCGATTAGGGGTGATCGATGCTGCTGAGTGTCCTCCAACATTCAGCACACCGCCGGAACAAGTACAGGCCATCATTGCCGGTGGGGCTGAGGCGATGTTTGATGCGATTGAAGGAGCTGAGGATGACAGCCGGCAAGGCAGGGTTGATCTTTCAACACGAAATTTGACTAGTGATGACGTTGTTGTAGGCATCACGGCAAGCGGGAGAACCCCATATGTCATAGGAGCACTTGAAGCGGCGAAAGAACTTGGCCTGAAAACGATCAGCCTAAGTTGTAATCCTGATTCGGTCGTCTCAAAGGTTGTTGATCAAAGTATCGAAGTGGTCGTAGGTCCGGAAATATTGACAGGATCCACAAGGATGAAAGCAGCTACCGCCCAAAAAATGGTGTTAAACATGCTGACGACAGCATCGATGATCAAAATGGGGAAGGTGTATGAAAACCTCATGGTCGATGTCAATGCAACAAATCTGAAACTGATGGAAAGAGCGAAAAACATCGTTTTGACCGTAACTGGAATTACGTATAAAGATGCTGAAGAATTACTTGAGAAGACGGGTTATGAAGTAAAAACAGCGATTGTCATGCATAAAGCTGATGTGCCGCTTGTTGTCGCAAAAGAAAGTATCCAGAAATCAAATGGGTTTGTCAAAAAGGCGATTGAAGCCGCCAAACGTTTCAACTAAAACGTGATACTATTAAAATTTGGTAAGGGGGATTCACAAATGAAGAAATGGTTGATGGGATTCTTATCGTTGATGCTGATTCTAGGGATTTTCGCAGGTTGTTCAAATGATGATGCGTCAAAGGAGACGGATTCGGAAGATTGGAAGGACTGGGAAGGAACGATCACGATGTGGGAAGGACCACGTTGGGCTGATAAAGATGATAACAAGTACCACTGGATTGAGGATAAGATTTCTGAATTCAAAAAGGAATACCCAAATGTGAAGATCAAACTCGTCAAGACACCTTGGGCTGAAATGAATGATAAACTTAGCGTCGCGATTGCTGGACGTGCTTGGCCGGACATCGCACCTGTTGATATCAGTGGTGGTTCTGTAAACCAGAACCACATCAAGCAAGGGGTTATCGCACCATTAGACGATTATTTCACAGATGAAGATAAAAGTGATTTCTACGAAAATGCATTAGAAGCTTATACAACTGATGGAAAACTTTACGGCGTTCCCACATCTATAAGTGTCCATGCAATGCTTTTGAATCTCGATATCTTTGAAGAAAAAGGCGTTGAACCTCCAAAGGATGGTAAATGGACGTATGATGAGTTCGTTGAAAAAATGAAAGCGCTGACAGGTGACGGTGTTGATGGATTCTCTACGTATATCCTTCCAGGTTACTATGAAGCATGGCCGTTCTTGCTGATGGATGGTGGTTATCCATTAAATGAAGATATTACGGAATATACGTTTGATTCAGAAGAAGCAGTAAGCGGCTTGCAAAAACTTGTCGATCTTAAGTTCAAGCATGATGTAACACCGGAAAGTATGGGTGGTCAGGATGTCGGCGGTACATGGAAAGCTTGGGCTGCATCCGATCAACGTACTGTAGCTGTAGAGCCTTGGGCAACTTGGGCGATTGCATCAGCACAAACAGAAGATTTCAAAACGAACTTCATGGTTGCTGAATATCCGACAGGTGAAACGGGTGAACCAGTCACAATCGGAGGAGTTGGCGGTTATGTCATGTTCAATTCGAAAGATGATGCGAAAAAACGTATGACTGCTGAATTCATCAAGCATATCACGAACACGGATGAGCAAGTGACGATGGCTAAGAATTACGGTACATTCCCTGCTAGGATTTCTGCAGCTGACCAAGAACCATTTGCGGATAACCCTCAAATGGCGAGAGCACAAGAGCTTTCTCAACATGCTGTACCAGTTCCTCGCCATGAAAACTGGGCACGTATCGATGAAGCGATCCAAAAAGAACTTCAGTTAGCTCTTAATGGTGAAAAAGAACCGGCAGAAGCATTGAAAGCTGCTGGCGAATCAGTAGAAAGTATCCTAAGCGAATAATTATTATCCCATGGGGTTGGCTCGTTTGACAGTTGAAACATCACCACTTGATGGAGTGGGGTACCGACTGTCGAGTCAATCCCTACAATTTTACATACACAATTATGTCCTTGGTTTAGAAGGGAAGTGGGCAACCTTGGAAACAAAACCTGTAACCACAAATAAAGTTGAACAAACACCCGTCCGTAAGACACGATCAAACTCGTTGTTGAAAAGTATGTACAAAAACAGAGTCTCATACTTTTTTTTGATGCCGAAATTATTATTTTTCTTCCTATTCATGTTGGTACCGATCGTATGGGCTTTCATTCTATCCTTTCAAGAATTCAATATCATGGGTTCAACATGGGTAGGCTTTGATAACTATATAACTGCTTTTCAAAGCAAAGTTTTCCAAATTTCCTTGTGGAACACATTCTTGTACACGATCGTCACCGTTCCGGCATTTGTGATCACTGCGTTGGTCATTGCGTCACTCGTGCAGCCTCTAGGAAAGCTCTCACAATCCTTTTTCAGGGCTGCGTTTTACTTACCGACCGTTACATCAATGGTCATCATCGCAATGGTTTGGAGATGGATGTATAACTACCGTTTCGGTATATTCAACCATATCATCGGATGGTTTGGCATTGAACCTGTCAACTGGCTTGGACAAAGTGATTCTGCGCTTCCAGCCTTGATGATCATGTCGATCCTGATTCCTCCTGGGGCAGGTATCATCATCTATTTAGCAGCAATGAACGATATTGATCAATCATTATATGAAGCTGCTAAAATTGATGGGGCGAATGCATTACAACGATGGTTGAAAATCACAATCCCGATGTTGAAGCCGACAACGTTATATTTGGTCATACTGAGTACGATCGGTTCATTCCAAGTTTTTACGCAGATCATCATGATGACCGGTGGAGGTCCTGGTAATGCGACCGAGACGATCGTCCATGTCATTTATAAAACCGCATTCCGAGACTTCAAATTCGGTCTGGCATCTGCACAATCCGTAATCTTGTTCTTCATCATCATGGTGTTTGCGATCTTCCAATATCGCTCGTTGCGAGATCATCATTAAGGTAGGAGGTAATTATGAAACCAAACCAAGTCAATCAAAAAGTCGGAAAACTATTGATCTATGTCACGCTCATTTTCATGGCGATCGTTTCATTGCTTCCTCTTTATTGGGTGTTTGCAACATCGCTGCAATTACCGAGTTATCAGAATGAAACAATGGAGCAACCGGTAAACTATGTAGAATCCACACCACCTAAATTGTATCCTGTAGGTGTGAAGGAATATTTTCAACAATGGCAAAAACGCGAAGCGGCAAAAGATGCTGGTGATGTAAGCCAAGCTGCTTACCATGATGAAAAGATGAAAGAAGTCGTTTCAAAGACGTTCGAAGGGTTCACTATCTTATTCGAACGGACGAAAATTATGAAGTGGCTGTTGAACAGTCTCTATATATCCATCATCACAACCATCGCTATCGTTTTGATTGATACGATGTCAGGCTATGTCCTGGCGAAGAAGAACTTCCCAGGAAAAATGCTCATCTTCTGGTCGATCATCGCTACGATGATGATTCCAGAGCAAGTCACGCTGGTACCGACCTTCATGATGGTCCAGAAATTGCAACTGTTCGATACGCATTGGGCTTTGATCTTTCCAAGCCTCGCACTTGCCTTCGGGGTATTTTTGATGCGTCAGTTCCTGCTTGCGATTCCTGATGAGCTGATCGAGGCAGCTAAAATCGATGGGGCCTCGGAGTGGAAAATTTTCTGGACGGTTATCATACCACTTGCGAAACCAGCGATGGCTGTACTTAGTATTTTTACGTTCGTGTTGATGTGGAATTCATTCCTCTGGCCGATCATCGTGTTGAATGATGAAAATCTCCTCACGTTGCCGGCTGGGTTGAAGACCTTGCAGGATGCGAACCTTGCGAGCTTCAAATTGCTGATGACCGGTGCAACAGTTGCAGCAATTCCGATGATTGTATTCTTCCTCTTATTCCAACGTTATTTCGTAAAAGGATTATCTATGGGCGGGGTGAAACAATAATGGACTTAAAGCAAAAAATAGGACAATTGATGGTGTTCGGCTTCAAAGCGGAACACCCATCCAAGCTATCTGATGAAATCAAGGCTTTAATCGAAAATCATCATATCGGCGGGATCATTCTATTCGGTCGAAATATTGGAACACCTGAAGAGATTCAGGAACTGACAACTACCCTGCAAACTACTGCAAAAAACGCAGGTCAGGAGCAACCATTGTTCATCTGTATCGACCAGGAGAATGGCGTCGTTCGTCGATTAGGAGAAGGGACAACTGTTTTTCCTGGAGCGATGCTGCTTGGTGCGACAGGCGAACCGGAGCTTGCTTTTGAGATCGGGAAAGCCTCAGGGCAGGAATTGCTCGATTTGGGCATCAATTGGAACCTTTCTCCTGTCGTAGATGTAAATAACAACCCTCACAATCCTGTCATCGATGTGCGTTCGTTTGGCGAAAAACCGGAAATGGTCGCTGAATTCGGAAAGCAGTTGATGAAAGGGATGCAAGCCTCAGGGATCATCACCACCTTGAAGCACTTCCCGGGTCATGGGGATACAACAGTGGACTCTCATCTTGCGCTTCCGGTCATACCGCATGAATTGGAGCGATTGCGGAAAGTCGAACTGCTGCCGTTTAAAGAAAGCATCGATAGTGGTGCGGATACTGTGATGTCTTCCCATGTCTATTTTCCGTCGATCGAGCCTGAAGAAAATCGTCCAGCAACGATGTCGAAGGCAGTCATGACTGGGCTTTTACGGGAAGAGCTCGGGTTTGATGGTGTCATTACAACCGACTGTATGGAAATGAAGGCGATTGCGGACGGTATCGGAACCGCTCAAGGAGCAGTAGAAGCAATCAAAGCTGGGGTCGATCTGATTATGATATCCCACTTGCCAACCTTGCAGCATGAAGCAATTGAACGAGTCTTTCAGGCTGTCCTCTCTGGTGAAATCGAGGAAAGGACGATTGATAAAGCTTGTGAACGTGTTATGAAGTTAAAGCAGAATTCTTTGAAGTGGAACGATACCCTGAACGAATTTATAGCTAAAGATACCCATAAAGTTATTGCTGAGGATGTTATGAAAAAAGGGATCACGTTGCAAGAAAATAAGAAAGGGCTCCTTCCCTTACCGAAAGAGAAAGACTATCGGATTCTCGTCATTTATCCAGAAAATAGTTATTTGACGCAGGTTGAAGATGAACGCTTTGCAGAACATGCGCTTGGTGAATTGGTTAAAGAATTGAATCCGGCAGCAAAAGTCGTTTCCGTTTCCCAGTTCCCGGATCAAAGCGAGATCGATTTCATGAAAGTTCTGGCAAACAGTGCAGATACGATCCTCGTCGGAACGCTTTCCGCAACACGTTCTGAAGGGCAGCAGAGGTTGATGCAGGATATGATGAACCTTCATAAACCTGTCATCCATATCGCGATGAGAAGTCCATATGATCTTGGACTTTTTCCTGAAACGGATGTATCTGTCGCAACTTATGAGTTTACTACCCCTGCATTGCGATTGGCTGTACGTGCGTTATTCGGACTCGAAAAGGTGACCGGTACATTACCCGTGACGGTCCAGAAGATGAAATGATAAATAAAGGCTGATCACTAAAAGGTGGTTGCTGATGGAAAGTTGTAAAGAAAGATGATGAAACCTATTTCCAAAAGTAAGAATCTTTGCGAAAGCAGCCTTACTAAAAGAGCCTAGAGAGAAAAGCAGGTGAACATTAGATGACGAATACAACTGGTGGTCTCGTCATGTTGAAGGAAATGCTCGAGAAACTGCCGCCCTCAGAGAAAAAGATTGCATCGTATATCTTGAACAATCCGAGAGCCTCGATTTCTTGTACAACAAGTGAGCTTGCCCAATTGAGCCAAACGAGCAGTGCGGCGGTGATCAGGCTCTGTAAATCATTGGGGCTGAAGGGATTCCAAGAGTTGAAACTGAAAGTCGTAGGTGACCTCCAAAAGAATGTAGAGGAAGGTTACCGCGATATTCAGCCTAACGAAACACATGCCTCAGTACTGGAAAAAATGACGAACAACAGCATTCAATCATTGAAGGAAACGGCTGAAGTATTGCATTTAAGTGAACTGTCCAAGTCCGTTGAGGCATTGGAAAAAGCCGAAACGATTCACTTTTTCGGAGTAGGAGCTTCAGGAATCATTGCAAAGGATGCCCAGCAAAAATTCCTTCGTATCAATAAAAAAGCAACGGCATTCTCAGACCTCCATATGGTTGCGATGCTTGTCGGGAATGTGAAGCCGGAAGACGTTGTCGTTGGGATTTCGTTCTCTGGTGAAACGATGGAAGTCGCACAAATTCTTGAACTTGCCAATAAAAGAGGCGCGACGACAATCAGTCTGACAAAATACGGATCTTCTAAAGTTTCCGATCAAGCGACGATCAAACTTTATACATCTGCATCGAAGGAAGCGACTTTCCGAAGTGGTGCGACCTCATCACGTCTGGCACAGCTCCATGTCCTAGACATCTTATTCATGTGTGTTGCATCAACGCAGTACAATGAATCGATCCAATATCTGGACGAGAGCAGGGATGCGATCCAATATATCCAGCAAAAGCAAAGGAAATAGGTGGTTCGATGTTAAAAAGATTATCCAAGGTCGTGAACGAAGAACGGAAACTTGCTGTCGGGCTGATGTCCGGAACCTCACTTGATGGAATTGATGCCGCTCTGGTTGAAATTATAGGTTTCGGTCCCGGAACTAAGGTCCGTTTATTAGACTTCGAGTCAACATCCTATTCAGTTGAAGAACGGCGACAATTGATTGCGCTTTGTGATCCTGTTTCTTCCACTGTCGAAAAAATTTGCAAGATGAACATCATCCTTGGTGACCGTTTCGCTGAAGCGGCCCTTGCAGTCATACAGAAAGCCGGATTGACCCCAGAAGCTGTCAGTTTCATCAGTTCCCACGGCCAGACGATCTATCATTGGCCGGAAGAACAAGCAACCTTACAAATTGGTGAACTAGCAAATATCGCAGCCAAAACTGGTATTCTCACTGTAGGAGATTTCCGTCCGAGTGATATGGCGTATCAGGGCCAAGGTGCACCGCTTGTTCCGTTCGTCGATGCGCTGTTATTTTCACATCCAACCGAAAACCAGGTGCTGTTGAACATCGGTGGTATCAGCAATTTGACGGTAGTACATGCAAAAAACTCATCTGCAAAGGAAATCAGCGCATTCGATGTTGGACCTGGAAACGTCCTTATCGACGGTGCCGTCCGCCATTTGACTGCAAACCAACAAACGTATGATCTAGATGGAACAATTGCCTGTAAAGGGAACGTTCATTACGATTTGCTGATGATGCTCATCCAGGAAGATGATTTTTTAGCCGTGAAGCCACCGAAAAGTACGGGAAGAGAGCTTTATTCCGAACAACGATTAGCAACTATTCTCAAGAAAGCTGAAAACCTGTCACTCTCAATTGAGGATACGGTTGCAACGATCACGGCTTATACTGTCGAGATGATTTCTCAAAGTCTAGAGTTATATGTACATAAGGAACAAAAGATCCATGAATTGATTGTTTCTGGAGGAGGCGCACATAACCAGGCGATCATGGATGGCTTACGTCAAGCCTTGCCTTACAAAGTATCAAGGATGGATGATGTTGCATTCACTGGGGACGCAAAGGAGGCTATTGCGTTCACAGTCCTTGGGAACCAGTTCCTCCATGGGGAAACAAACAATCTTCCATCTGCAACTGGGGCGTCCCGGAATGTCCTCATGGGTAAGCTCGTTTTGCCGTCTTAGTATTCAGCCTTAGGAGGTGTTGTAATGAAGCGGTCGATTCGATGGACTTTTATAGCTGTTGCATTCCTCTTACTGGCGATTCTATTAAAAATAACTTTCTTTTCAAGCGACAGCGTTTCGGAATGGGGTGATGTCCGTTCCCAAGCTGAAATCGAAGCCTACATGGATCAAATGACGATGGAAGAAAAAGTTGGCCAGTTATTGATGCCGGCGATCCGTGAGTTTGATGAAGTACCTGTGACAGAAATGAACGACGAATTAAAGGAATTGCTTGATACCTATCAACCTGGGGGGATCATCCTGTTTCGTGAGAATGTACGGTCGCGGCAACAAGTTAAACAATTAAATGGAGCACTTCAACAAGAGAGTGAAGTGCCTTTACTCATTTCAATTGATCAGGAAGGTGGTTTAGTGACACGTTTATCTTATTTCCCTGAACTCGCTGGAAACATGGCGTTAGGGGCAACGCAAAAACCTGAGCTTGCAAGGGAAACAGGGGAAGTACTGGGTGCTGAACTTAAACAACTTGGGATCCACATCGACTTTGCACCTTCTGTAGATGTGAACTCCAACCCTCATAATCCAGTCATCGGCATTAGAGCGTACGGGGATGATCCCGATCGTGTCGGGGAAATGGGGGTGTCGTTCATGAGCGGCTTACAGGATGCTGGGGTAATGGCAGTTGCTAAACATTTTCCAGGTCACGGTGGATTGGATCTGGATTCGCATTACGTCTTACCTGTCAGTGACCAATCACTTGAGGAATTGCATCAGACGGAGCTGCCCCCTTTCCAAATGTTGCTTGATGAAGGTGTAGGAGGGGTGATGACTGCTCATATTACTTTTCCGAATATTGATCAATCAGAATTCGTTTCCCTGAAAGACGGTTTTCCAATCAAGGTGCCTGCAACTACATCAAAGAAAATCGTAAAGCAATTGCTTAGGGATGAAATGAAGTTCGATGGTCTTGTCTTTACGGATTCCATGGAGATGAAGGCGATTGCTGATCACTTCGGGCCTGGAGAGGCTGCTGTTCAAGCTGTTCTCGCTGGCGTGGATGTGATTGTCATGCCTGACCATCTGAAGGTTGCATATGACGCGTTACATAACGCAGTGGAAGAAGGCAGGATATCTGAAGAGCGTCTGGATGAATCTGTCCGACGTATATTGAAAGCCAAAGTAAAATGGATTGATGAAGATACGAAAGCACTCGATTTTTCTGTCACGCAACGTGCTTTGGATCTTGAGAAGAAAGTTGCAGAACAATCGATCACGCTGGTAAATAATGCCGGGAACACAGTGCCATTATCGCCTTCTTTGGATCGCGCTATTACGATCGTATCAAGTGATGCCGGTAACCTTGAAGCGATGAAAAATGCGCTATGGAAACACCATAAGAAACTGAACCTTATTCAACTGAAAAGCAGTGCCTTGACATCAGAAGAAAAAGAAAAGCTAGAAAATGGAGACGTAACGATCATGGTCACGGAGTCGACAACTGTCCTTGGTGAGGGGCAGTCTGAATGGAAGAAAGCTGTATTGAACGAAACTATTATACATTCAAATCAGACGATCCTTGTAATGGCCAGGAATCCATATGATGCTGCAGTCCTTACAGATGCTGATGCTGTTATTGCGCAATACTCAGATCATCATGCATCCTTTCAAGCGACAGCAGATGTGATTTTTGGAGAAAAAGAAGCTAGAGGTAAGCTTCCGGTCAATTTAGAAGGTATAAAGTGAGGTGAATTCGATGGGGATGAATGAAGAATTGGATACCATTTTAGATAAAGCAAAAGAGGTACCCGGATGCGTGTTGAAGGTGGTGAAGGATGCTCAACAGGTTTATGCAAGTGCTGCCGGTTTCAGCCAGACTGTCCCCCTCCAATTGCCGATGACGATGAATACTGTTTTCGATATTGCCTCCCTCACCAAAATTGTGACATCCACGATGATTCTTCGCTTGATCAGTAATGGTGATTTTCAACTGCACACACACTTGGATGAACTTTTAGGTGAGCAAAATGCCGTTTTACAATCACATTTTAAAGAGATTTCTATTTTTCAGCTTTTGACCCATTCATCGGGTCTGCTGAATTGGCATCCTTTTTATACAGATCGACAAGATTTATTTTCACAACTGACGAAGTTCGAGTCGCAGGTGTTTTGTAAAGAGAGTGTCGGGTACAGTGATCTGAACTTCATATTGCTTGGTAAGGTGATTGAAAAAACGACGGGTGAACCATTGGAACAAGCGTTCAATCGTTTGATCAAAGAACCGCTGAATTTAAATACAATGGCCTATGGACCAGTTGATCAAGGAAATATAGCGGCGACGGAATTCGGCAACCAGATCGAAATGAACATGTGTGAGGAGCGAAGGCTTTTCTTCGATAATTGGCGGAACACCAAGGAGCCTCTTTGTGGAGAGGTCAACGATGGGAACACGCATTACTTTTTTAACGGCGTATCTGGACATGCTGGTCTCTTTGCGGATATAGAGGATGTTTGTAAAATCGGACGGATCTACACCGAGCCTGATTTAGCAGAAAAAGCAGGTATCGATGAAAAATTCATTGAAGCTGCAGGAACGAACCTGGTTGGGAACCGCGGTCTCGGCTTCGAATTCTCATCTGTCTTTCCGGAAGGATTCGGACATACAGGTTTTACAGGAACGTCGATGTTCATCCATCCTTCCACGAAGGCTGTCACCATCCTGCTTACAAACCGTTTGCATCAAACAAATCCAGGAAATATCAATACGTTGCGCACAGCTGTTCATGAAACGGTGTGCCGCTATCAAATGACAACATAGGAGGTGAAAATTATGCTGGATCCCTCTTTTGTAGAGCGATTGATCGAAATCATCGGTAAAGAATACGTTCATTCAGACCGTGTTTCGCTTTTGTCTTACTCATATGATGCAACTCCTAATTATCAATCGCTTCCAGAGCTGATCGTAGAACCAGGCTCTACTGAACAAATTAGTAAAATGGTGAAACTCTGCGCCGAGTTCAGTGTTCCAATCGTGCCACGAGGATCAGGGACCAATCTGTGTGCTGGCACCGTACCGACAAAAGGTGGTATTGTCCTGCTCTTCAACCGGATGGCATCGATTCTGGAAATCGACGATGAAAATCTGACGGCTACAGTCCAGCCAGGTGTGATCACCCAAACCCTTTCCGAGGAAGTAGAAAGGCGGAATTTGTTTTACCCGCCGGATCCCGGGAGTATGAAAATTTCAACCATCGGCGGAAACATAAGCGAGTGTTCTGGAGGATTGCGTGGTTTGAAGTATGGTGTCACAAAGGATTATGTCCTTGGATTGACTGCGGTTATGGCGAATGGAGAGATCATACAAACTGGAGGAAAGCTGGCGAAGGATGTAGCAGGCTATGATCTGACAAAGTTGCTGATCGGTTCTGAAGGTACGCTCGCTGTGATTACCGAAGCGATTTTAAAACTGGTCCCGAAGCCGGAGACGAAGAAGACGATGCTCGCTCTTTTCGAAGATATCGAGCGTGCAGCACAAACCGTCTCGGATATCATCGCTGCAAGAATCATCCCCGCAACCCTCGAATTTCTCGATCAAGGAACGCTGAGGGCTGTCGAAGATTTTACACACGTCGGCCTCCCGACGAATATGGAAGCGGTGTTGTTGATTGAACAAGATGGGCATGCGGAAAGCGTCCGTCAAGATATCAAGCGTATCCAGCAGATTTGTGAAATGAATGGTGCAAGCTCGATTCAGGTTGCTGCCACTGATCAAGAAGCAGAACAATTGATGACTGCAAGAAGGACAGCGCTCACTGCCTTATCAAGGCTGAAGCCGACGACCATCCTCGAGGATGCGACGGTTCCACGCTCACGTGTTGCAGAAATGGTACGGTTTGTCAACGAAGTAGCGAGTAAATATGACCTGATGATCTGTACGTTCGGACATGCCGGGGATGGGAACCTGCATCCGACATGTGTGACGGACATTCGTAATGAACAAGAGATGGAACGGGTTGAGCAAGCATTTGAAGAAATCTTCGGAAAAGCGATCGACCTGGGCGGAACGATCACCGGCGAACATGGGGTCGGCATGATGAAGGCGCCTTATCTTGCATGGAAAATCGGAGAAAGCGGAATCGATGTCATGAAGGGCATCAAACAGGCCCTCGACCCACATAACCTATTGAATCCAGGTAAAATGTTTACCGAGAATGCAAGGAAACGGATTGTGATCAAGTCATGACGAAAACGTCTACATTACAAAAAGAATTCCAAGACCGCATGGATTATGATGAATTGTTGAATTGCACCCGTTGCGGCTTTTGTCAGCCGACTTGTCCGACTTTCATCGAATCGAACCGGAAAGAATCTTCTTCTCCACGCGGAAGGATCGCTCTGATGAAAGCAGTCGTGGATGGTGTGATGGAACCAGATGAAGGATTCGAGCGGGAATTGAGCCTTTGTCTCGGATGCCGTGCATGTGAAACAGCTTGTCCATCTGGTGTCAAATACGGACAATTGCTGGAAGATGCGAGAGCAATCGTCGCTGAACAGAAACAGCTTCCTTTTTTCAAACGGGTGACGCAGCGTTTTCTCTTACATACGTTGATTACGAACCGATTTCTTTTGAAAGGCGGCGTCTTTTTCTTATGGCTGTATCAGAAGTCAGGGTTGCAGCGGCTGGCCCGTAAGACCAGGTTGTTGAAGCTGGTTTCTTCATCGATGTTCGAGATGGAAGGTGCATTGCCACAAGCTCCTTTTCCATTCAGGCAGCTGAAATCATCAGACCGTGATGCCGATCGGGCGGTGGCTCTTTTCCGTGGATGTATCATGGATGCGTTGTTTTTGAAGACGAATCAGCATACCGTCGATTTGCTGGAAGGCACAGGGCATTCAGTGGATATCCCGGCTAGGCAGACATGCTGTGGGGCGTTGCACGCGCATGCTGGTGATCGTGGAAAAGCTGTAGAGCTCGCGAAAGAAAACGTCCGCGCATTTGAATCAGGGGAATTCGAGCAGATTGCGACAAATGCAGGAGGCTGCGGCGCCTTTTTAGCCGAGTATCCGCATTTGTTGAAGGATGAACCGGGATGGAAGGAAAGAGCAACCGCCTTTTCCGCTAAAATCAAAGACATTTCAAGCCTCGTGGCAGCCGCGGATACCGGTAACGCCTATAAAATACCGGAGCAGA
The DNA here is from genome assembly GCF_052246725.1 of Pseudalkalibacillus sp. R45. NCBI lineage: Bacteria > Bacillati > Bacillota > Bacilli > Caryophanales > Fictibacillaceae > Pseudalkalibacillus > Pseudalkalibacillus sp. R45. The sequence continues at coordinate 193,530 of NZ_JBQQCL010000007.1, forward strand.
AGGTGACATATCAGGATTCCTGCCATTTGAAGCACGGCATGCAGGTACACACTAAGCCGCGTTCACTGCTCCAAAATATTGATGGAGTGGACTATGTCGAGCTTCGTAATGCTAGTATGTGCTGCGGCTCTGCTGGCATCTATAATCTGATCGAAGAGGAGATGTCCATGCAGATCCTCGACCATAAAATGGAGGACGTCCAGAAGACGGGCTCGGCTGTCATTGTTACCTCGAACCCCGGCTGCCTCATCCAGATGCGTCTCGGGATCCAGCGAGCTGGATTGGAGGACCGTCTGGAAGCCGTTCACCTCGTCGATCTTTTGCATAAGGCAAAACAATGAACAGAAGCCGTAACTGGTGAGAGTCCCAGTGCGGCTTTTCTTTATTGTAAGAAAGTATATGCTCTTTCTTAAGTTGGTAGAGCCCGTGAAAATTAGAGGACATCTGTTCCGTTATTTGTGACAAAATGGGGTGATCGGAAAAATTAGAGGACAACTGTTCCGTTATGCATGGGAAAATCGTCTCTTCGTAGATGATTTAAGGTGAATAAGGTCCCTGGTGTCCGCTAAATTTTGATAACACAGGGTTTTCGACCGAATAAGGCCTCTGGTGTCCACTAATTCAATCAGTGAAAAATCTTCTTGCTCTCAGAAGGCACATCCATCGCCAAAGGTTAAGCTTTGCCAGGTTTTCTTTAATTATTCGCAGCAAATCCAGGATAATTCACAGCAAACCAAAATTTTTCCGGTGAAACTTTCAAATATCGTTGATTTCTAGGTCTGTGACCCTACCCAACGTTGGTCATTTGCAAAAAAATAGGTCTTCGGTGAAAATTTCCAGTGGCAAGCGAACGTATATTCGCTTACAATAAGACATAAGATATAGAACAAACGTTCTTATTGGGAGTGACTGAGGATGGAGATTGATTATTCGACCTTTGAAAAACGAACGATCCTTTGTATTGATATGAAAAGCTTTTTCGCAAGCTGCAGTGCGGTAGAAATGGGACTCGACCCCCTGACATGCTACCTTGTCGTCGTAGGCGATACGGAACGGCAGGGGAGTGTCGTACTCGCAGCCTCTCCGATGATGAAGAAGGAATTCGGGATTCGTACAGGGAGCCGCTTGTTCGAGGTACCTGATGATCCGCGCATCCATGTCGTCAATGCACAGATGCGTTTATACCTAAGACGTTCGACTGATCTGACACGTTTGTTCAACCGATACGTACCGAAGGATTCCATCCATACGTACAGCGTTGACGAAAGCTTCCTTCAAGTGGATGGAACCGAACGCCTTTGGGGAGATGGGTGGGAGGTTGCGCGCCGGATCCGGGAAGAGATCTGGGAAAAATACGGCCTGCCATGTGCCATCGGAATCGGACCGAACATGCTGCTCTCGAAAATCTGCCTTGATCTTGAAGCGAAGAAAAAAGGGATTGCAGAGTGGAGGTATGACGACGTGGAACAGAAGCTGTGGAAGGTTTCTCCGCTCAGCAATATGTGGGGAATCGGTCCGCGTTTAGAGCGAACGTTGAACCGGATGGGTATCATGTCTGTCGGGCAGCTAGCGCACTATCCGTTGAAAATGCTTGAAAAGAAGTTCGGAGTTATGGGGAACCAGCTTTACTATCATGCATGGGGCGTGGATCTCTCAGAAATCGGTGCTCCCATCATGCAAGGGCAGATCAGCTATGGAAAAGGGCAGATTCTGCTCCGTGACTATAAAGACCGGAAAGAAGTACAGCACGTCATCCTCGAAATGTGTGAAGAAGTCGGCAGGCGTGCAAGGACAGCACGCAAGGCGGGCCGTACAATCAGTCTCGGTGTCGGCTACAGTAAAGATGAAGCCGGCGGAGGATTCCATCGGTCACGGACGATTGCCGAGCCGACGAACATCACGATGGACATCTATCGCGTGTGCCTTGAGTTGTTTGATGAATTTTATACAGGCGAGACCGTCCGTAAGCTTTCAATCACCCTTTCGAATGTCTGTCCGGATGATGAAATGCAGCTTTCCCTGTTCGAGCTCGACCGTCCGAAAAAGCGGACCCTCGGCTACACGATGGACCAGATCCGAGAAAAGTACGGCGGGGACTCCCTTTTACGTGCAGTATCATACACACCAGCTGGAACCGCAAGACATCGCAGCCGTCTTGTCGGTGGACATAAAGCGTAGAAAGGAGTGTCAGCTAAATGGGAATTCGTGATCGCGGCAACATCAAATGGACAGCGATGATGCTTCCGGAGCATGTGAAGCTGCTCAGGGATTGGAAGGAAGAAGATCGCGTAAAGAAGAAACCCGAGCTCGATGAACAGAAACTTGAAGAAATGAATGAAATCATCCACGAGGCGATGGCGTATAGCCAGACGTTATCCTTCGTCTATTTTGACAATTATGAATACCGTATTCTCGTCGGCAACATCCATTACGCAGACCCCGTCCGGAAAGAATTGCGGATTGTCGATGAATTCGGTGACCGGCATGACCTCAAACTGCAAGACATCCTCGATATCCGTTATTTATAAATGAAAACCGCTCTCCAAAAGAAGGAAGCGGTTTTACGGCTATCGAAGTATATCCTTCACGAGGTGATAAATGTGGAAAATCACATCCAAACACAATTCGAAAACCTACAATCAAAGGATAAACAAGTACAATACGACGCGTACCAAGAGATCCTCGAAGCGACCAAGGAGGAAGTCGACTGGGCGTATGAGGTCTGGAACGAGTTGAAAGAAGATTTAACACACCCGGACAACCATCAGCGGTCGAGAGCCGCTCAGTTTCTTGCCAATTTAGCGAAAAGCGATCCGGAGAAACGGATGCTTGATGATTTCCCGGCGCTTTGGACTGTGACTAAGGATGAAAAATTTGTCACAGCAAGACACAGCCTGCAATCCATCTGGAGAGTCGGGCTCGCGGGATCCGAACAAAAAGAGATGGTCATCCATCATTTGGTGCATCGTTTTCATAGCTGTCTGGATGAAAAGAACTATACCCTGATCCATTCGGATATCCTCCAAAACCTAAAGCATTTATATGAAGAACTTGGAGATGAGGAAATCAAACAGACAGCCATGACCTTGATTGAGACCGTTGAAGATGAAAAATATAAAAAGAAATACAGAAAAATATGGAAATAGAGCAGGAAAATTTCATGGAAAAAGAACTAAAACGAGCCATTCATTTGCGCAAAGAAAACCAGAAAGCGGAATCAAATCGCAAAGTTTTCTATTCCATGACCTTACATAACCTAATGACCTTGAAACCGCTATGGAATTGCTTCTGAAAAAGCTTACCTCGAGACCACAAGCCCATGAAATAAAGAGATATGAAAAAGCCATTCGGTTCTACGCTGATAAATTGGATCAAGTATGGAGAGAGGTAGGCGTAGAGCCTAATGAGCTGACAGGTGCTTAAGATCGTGAAGTACATTCTCTAGGCATATTGCATAGGATATTTAAAAATCTGTGAGGGAATGAGTTAAATGTACTATGCTCCCAATATGCACCCGTATCCATATTATATGAACACCCAGATGAATAACGCTTCCTTGATGCAAAGAACCCCTCAAGGGAATGGTCAACAAATTGTAGAAGCGATTCATGCTGGTATAAAAGGAAAAGCTGAAACGATTGATCTTTATAGCCGATTAGCAAATGTTGCTCCGAATCAAAATGATAAAAATGTTATTCTTCATTCTTTGGAAGATGAAAAATCTCACTTGAAACAATTCACGAATCTGTATAGCATGCTGACTGGCAAACAGCCTGACTATGAAATCGACCAAGTTCCGTTCAGCACTTATGGAGAGGGACTACAAAAGGCATACGAAGCAGAGTTTAAGAATCATGAAGAAGGACGTAAGAATTATATACTTACTCAATATTCACCCTTTCAAAATGTATTTTATAGGGTTTGTCATGACGAGATGGAACATGTGAGGCGTATTGGCTTTCTTTCAAAGAAGAAAAGCCGTATTCCGTTAAAGGATTATGGAACAAAACCGTTCGTAGTGAATATCGAGGATGCTACCCTGCAAAATAATACGTTTCGAACCGCTTTATGGACGGGGAATAATTTGCAAGTTACCTTGATGAGTATCGGTGTTGGAGAAGACATCGGTTTAGAAGTTCATCCGACGGTCGATCAATTCTTGCGTATCGAACAAGGGCAAGGATTGGTTCAAATGGGCGATAGAGAAGACCAATTGGATTTTGAAGAGAGGGTTTATGATGATTATGCCATCATGGTGCCAGCTGGTAAATGGCATAATTTAACGAATACGGGAAGAAAACCACTTAAACTGTATACGATTTATGCGCCGCCTGAGCATCCATTTGGTACGGTCCATGTAACGAAAGCAGACGCAATGGCAGCTGAAGAAAACCACTAGGTAAAACTCAATAGACAGAAATGAAGCTGGGGATCGCTCTCCAGCTTCATTCTATAGTAAAGGGCAAATAAGGTTGTAGTTGAATGAATCCAAAAAACACAGAAAAAAAGATTGAGTAAACACCATCTATTTGAAATAATTGGTATTAAAGTTCCTGTATGAATCATTAGGGGTGAGGTTATGAAAGAAAATTTAAAACTGGCATGGGTGGCGTCTTGGTGTGCACTTGTAGGGCAGTTAGCTTTTTTTATTGGAGTAGCTTTTTTTACTGGAGAATGGCGGTATATTCTTTGGAGTTTTATAGCGAGTATGATGGCAGGTGTCCCTTGTATGATTCTAACCTGGAAAGCTCAAAAGAAAGCAAACCTAAACCAGGTGAACAAATGAAAGAAATAATGCCGTAAATAATCATTGAGTTGATTTTCTTAATTAGAGAAGTTTAAAAGGAGAGGTATTTGAGTATGTTGCCACCGAAAGAGATTCTTTCTACATGGAGGAAATTCGATCGTTTTCCAATGGAAACGTTAACGAAAATATGGGTTTACAATAATGGAAGTAAAAAGAAGCAACGAGATGTTTCCCAAATGAAAGAGCATAGGGAGCAGTATGGGATCACAGGGAATTGTTTTGATCTTGCCATCTGGTTGTTAGATGAATTTAAAAAGGATGGAATTGAGTCATACCCTATTGGTCATGATCTAGGAACCGAAGATGCTCATGTTGCAGTGATGGCTTTGGATGAATTCGGCAATCGGTTTTTGTGTGATTTAGGAGACCAATGGTTGAAACCGATTTTAATTGATACTAGATCTGAGGAATTTACAGCTGAGAAGCTTAGTGGCTTTTTTCCAGCTGCGGAAATCCAGGTTAGACCGAATGGTAAGAACATAGAAATTCTGTACCATAGACCGAATGGCAAAGTTTCTAATCAAGAGTATAACATTACAACGATTGAAATGGAATATTTTATGCAAGCAGCTGAAGTCTCACAAAACGTGATAAACCCAAAACCATTATTGGAATGCAGGGTTCCCTATAAAGCTGAAACAGCCCATTGGGAATTTTACAACTGGGAGAGCTTTCTAAGTACCAGTGAAGGTTTGTTCAACGATCCAAAATTAAACACCATTGAAGAATGGGTAGCAAAGTTAAACGAAAAAACGGGTTATGACATTCGTTTTTTAGAAAACGCATTGAAGCAATATGATAGATTTCCAAAAGTTGATTCATAATCAAATGGAGAGGTGATGTAATGAAGTATGCAGTTGAATTATTTTTTGATGAAAAGACAGAAGGTTATGTGAAAAGTATTTGGGAGGGGTTAAAAAACAAAGGGATTACATCCAAAATGGCAGACATTCAAGAAATAAGACCTCATATCACCTTAGCTGTTTACCATGAAGGAATACCAATCGAACAGTACATACGAACATTTAAAAATGCAGTGGATAAGTTATCCTCCTTTCAGGTCAAGTTTGAAAGTATATCCGTGTTTCCACCGTCGGGAGATTTTCCAACATCTGTTGTATTTGCACCTCCAACGATGACCACCCAATTATTCAATTTACATCAACAATTTTATAAGGATTTTCAAGAGTATACCGCTTATGCGAATGAACTTTATCTTCCAGAGAGTTGGACGCCCCATTGCACATATGCGATCGGACTTGACGATGATGCAGTGATTAAGACGCTAAACTTTTGTCATGACCGGTTTGAACCAAAAGATTGCATGATCACAGAGATAGGACTCGTTGAAATAAGAATGGAAGACCTAATCCCTAGTAGTAAGACGATTTTTTCAAAAAAGTTGAAGAATGTATGTGAGCAATGATGTTCAATGGGATCATTTTAGCTATTCTGGTCTTTTTGTTTCCGTTATATTTCATTGCAAACTTACACGGTGACTACGCCTTATCCGCATTTTTGATTTCTTCACTATTCTTTAATATCTATTTGGTGTTTCAAATAAATAAACTTAAAAAGATGGCCGTAAATAATGACAATGATCCGATTAGGAGGAGTCCCTATGAGAATAACAAAAGTAAATGATGTTTATCAGGTTACTTTCTTTCCGAATTTTTTTCCTGTCAATTGTTATTTAGTCGAAGAAGAGAAGTATCTCACACTAGTTGACACTGCTTTGCCTTTTAGTAAAAAGGGAATTTTGAAAGCCGCAAGGGATATAGGAAAGCCGATTCGTAAAATTGTGCTCACCCATGCTCATAGTGATCATGTTGGCGCGCTCGATGGCCTTAAACAGGAACTTCCCGATGTTGAAATCCTGATTTCTGAAAGGGAATTGAAGATTCTTAAAGGAGATGTTTCTTTAGAAGAAGGGGAAGAGAATCTGCCGATCAGAGGCGGGGTACCGAAAAACATTCAAACGACACCAGATATTCTTTTACGTGATGGAGATAAAATCGGTTCTTTGACAGCTATACATTCACCAGGGCATACACCTGGGATGATGTCGTTTCTGGATGTCAGAACGAACAGCTTAATTGCTGGAGATGCCTTTCAAACGAAAGGCGGCATAGCTGTATCAGGTGATATGCGATGGCGTTTTCCTTTTCCAGCGATGGCCACATGGAATAAAGAGGCTGCGATCGTTTCGGCAGAACGTCTGTTAAGTTATAAACCTTCCGTTCTTGCAGTAGGTCATGGAAATCTACTCATTAACCCAGAAAAGGGAATGAACCAGGCGATTGCAACAGCAAAAAAATCATTAGCGGTGGTGTGAACATATGCCCAAGTCGATCTCAACGAATCTTTGAATGTGATCCTTGAAACGTATATAAAAGGAATTGGTCGATAAATTCATTTAATCTTACCAAGGGGGACAAAGTGGTGTATGTAAATGCGCGAGCTATCATAGAAAGAAAAAGGGGATCGGAAATAGAAATCTTAGTCCAAATGCGAGATAAACCGAATCAGCCAAAAGCATTAGAATTACCAGGTGGAAGGATCGAGGAATATGAATCCATTCAAGATGCGTTGCATAGAGAGGTATTCGAAGAAACGGGATTGAAAATTAAGGAGATTATACAAGGGACGAATCAAAAGGTCTATTCTAATAATGGTACGACAATTGAAGGGTTGATCCCATTTTTTGTTTATCAGACAATTCAAGGCCCTGTGGACTCAATAGGTTTTATTTTCAGATGTGAAGTGGAAGAAGGGGAATTAACTGCTAATGATGAGGCTTCAGGACATCAATGGATGTGTATTAGTGATGTTCAGCGGTTATTTGAAAACGCACCCGATTCATTCGATTTCCTCACTCACGGGCTATTAAACTATTATCTTGAATGGATTAAACTCAACTGCAACGAGATCAAGGTTTAAGGGATATTAAGGAAACAGCAAAAGTGCTTTTTATGGGGGATACATAGATGAAGTTCAAGAAAATACTGAAATGGAGCGGGATCATCATTGTTTTATTGGTGATATTCATGTACCTGAACAATACCACGCTTTTTACCAAAGAACGAAATGGTGATCCACTTCTCCTGGCACATCGGGGACTCAGTCAAACCTTCAGTATGGAAGGGATAAAGGGAGATACCTGTACGGCTGAACGGATTTATGAACCGGAGCATCCTTTTCTGGAAAATACCATTTCATCCATGGAAGCAGCGTTCGATGTCGGGGGGGATATAGTGGAATTTGATATAAGACCCACCAAGGATGACCAATTCGCAGTTTTCCATGATTGGACACTTGATTGTCGAACGAATGCAACTGGAGAGCCGAAAGCGTATACGATGGATGAATTGAAAAAGATTGATATTGGATATGGCTACACAGCAGATGATGGTAGGACTTACCCATTCCGGGGTAAAGGAGTCGGTTTGATGCCATCTTTGAGTGAGGTCCTTTCCCATTTTCCAGATGAGTCGTTGTTGATTCATATAAAGAGCAACGATCCGAAAGAAGGGGTTCAACTTGCTCATCTTCTCTCTAAACTTTCAGGAGAACAACAGAGTCAGATCGCGGTATATGGAGGGGACGAACCGATCGCTGCACTCAAGGAACAACTTCCTGACACCAGGGTCATGTCAAAAGCTACCTTGAAGAGTTGCCTTATTCCCTATATCGCTTTGGGGTGGACAGGACACGTTCCAGAAGCTTGTCATGAGACACAGATCCATATTCCGGAAAAAATCGCACCGTGGTTATGGGGATGGCCAGATAAGTTCTTAAACCGGCTTGAAGCAGTCGATACTCGAGTCATTGTGGTCGCAGGCGATGGAAGTTGGTCGGAAGGCTTTGATGCAGTGGAGGATTTGGAGCGGTTACCCAAAGACTACAGCGGCGGAATATGGACGAACAGAATCGATAAGATTGCACCGGTATTCCATCATAAAAAATCCAAGTAACTTCAATCAGGAGGCGCGTTCCAAGTGCGCGTCCTTTTTGTATTGTCGACGTGACACAAATAATTGGGAGAGAATGAGGCAACCTAGAAACATCCCTGTTCAGAAAGGTTTTCGTTCGATATGAAGAAAAAATTTATTATGGTGTTCATGTTGATCCTTGTATTGTCTTTTATTACACCTTCTTATGCAAAAAATACCGTCGAACTTCCTGAAGAAGATTCAACAGAGCTGAAGTATCAGGATATGATCATGTTGTTTCTAGGACCACACATTGATCAAGCTATTTCGGATCATTATTCATTTTATTTGAAAAAGGACCCAATCGTTTACCCATACCAGATTAAAGTTAAGAAAGTAAATCGGATCAATGAATTTCGTGAGTTTCATTTTGTCATCATATTAGAAGTCACTCCAGTGGTCGGTCCCCATATCACAGTCGGAAAAGATAAATTGATCTTTGAAGTTTCTCCCACATTACCGGAAAAAGTTAAACTTCTAAAATTCGAACATTTAGAAACACACGAACTCCCGCCAGTTTGGATGCATCTTCTCAGGAAAAAACCAAGTTTGTAAAACTCTAATAGAGATATTGACACATTCTTTTCATCATCGTTACATGAAAGGGTGCTCCCACGACCATACTAATGGCGGGAGGTAATGCTTGCTATGATACATATTTGGATGGCTGCTCTTTTGTTAGTGGCTCAACAGGGTGAACAGCTTGAAAGCTTGACGTTGACACAACAAAAAGAGACCATTACTACCGTTGAGCGTGAAGAATTTTCGATACGAATACCGGATACACGTATACTTGATGTTGAAAAATACACTAAATTCATTAAAGAGCTTGATCAAAAGGTTTATCAAGCTCCTGTCAATGCCAGGCTAGATGATTTGGGGAATATAAAACCTGGACAAGTGGGTTATAAGCTAGATCGGCAAATGTTCAAGGAGCAGTTTTTCGATTATTACTATGGAGATGGTCCTTCTAAGGTAGAAGTTCCAGAGATGGATATTTATCCGAAGGTGGATAGTGAATTGCTTGCTCATATCAAGGTACAGCAGATTGGCCAGTATGTGACGTATTTCAATTCGAACAATGAAAACCGTACACATAATATTTCTCTTGCAGCAGAAGCGATCGATAATACAGTCATTTTTCCCGGGGAGACGTTTTCATTTAACAAAGTGGTCGGCAGGAGAACAAAGAAAAAAGGATATATGCCAGCTCCTGTCATCGTAAGAGGAGAAGTGTCAGAAGGGATTGGAGGAGGGATTTGCCAGGTGTCATCAACATTGTTCAATGCTGTTGATCGAGCAGGACTCCAAATCATTGAACGATACTCTCATAGTAAGCGTGTCCCATACGTACCGCCTGGTCGTGATGCGACAGTTAGCTGGTATGGCGCTGACTTTCAATTTCTCAATAAATATAATCAGCCGATATTGATCCGGGCTAAGCGGTATGGAGGAAGCATGGTCGTAAAACTCTATTCCTCTGAGGTCATCAACTTCGAACCCCGGAAAGTTCCAAAAGCTTCATCTGATTTACCTGATGAAATTAAAATAAAAAATGAAAATTGACATTTATGATAAAACGGGACTGGATCGTTCAGTAATCCCGTTTTTCTTTTTGCAGATTTTTAAAACAACAATTATGTGTACCCTTATTTTTAGCTCTGGTTTAAAAGGATTATTTGGCAATCTAGAGAAATAATCTTTAGAAGGAGAGGGGATCAAATGGAACAATTAGAAAAGAGAGACTACATCAAGGCAGTGAAAATATTAGAAAAAGAACAGACGGATCATACATTTTCGTATTCTGTATTGGAAGGAATCGTTGATGGGCGTGTGTTTGTTGATGACCGGTCAGCTCCAAAGGCTGTGCTAATTGAAGTTCACAATGGGATCCATCATCTCGTTGGAAATTCTGAAGATGGAAAGTTCGATGAAGTTCTACATAACTGGTTCATGGAAAAGGTCATAAATAAGAATAAACCAATGGTTCTATTTGCTTCAAAAGAATGGGAGGATCAAATAGATCATTGGAATGTAGCGAGTGATAAAAAGAGTAGAATTGTTTACGCCCTAAATAAGGAAAAGTTTTATGAACAGGAAAAATTAATCCTTCCAAAAGGGTATACCGTCAAAAAAGTCGATAGTGCGATCATAGGTAGAAGTGAAGAATACACGGAGAAGTTTTATGAACTATATTGGGGGTCACTGGATAACTTCTTCTCCCATGGATTCGGTTTTTGTATTGTAAATGGACAGGCGGATATTGTTTGTGAAGCTACCACAGTAGCTGTGGGAGGGGGTTCCTTTGATTTTGATCTCTATACGAGTGAAGCTTATCGAAGGAATGGTTTCGGAGGAATAATCGGCCAGATGATGATTGATGATGGACTAAAACAACACCTCTCCCCAAGGTGGGAATGTTTTGATTCCAATATTTCTTCGATTAAGACGGCGGAAAGTTTAGGGTTTGATCAAGTCTGTACACATCCATTCTATATTTTATAAAGTATCAGAGAGGTGTCTATCCTTCCAGGACCAAGTCAAAGAGTCATTATTAAAAACTCACCTTGTGCAAGTTGATTAGAGAGCAAGGTGCGAGACTCCTCGAAAATAAAAATCGCATTTTCTACGTGCGATGTAACGCTGCCGAAGCTTTCCTTGTCCTGCGGGCTCACCGCACGCCCCGTGGAAAGCTCAACGACTTTTAAGAGCAACAAAGATTGCGAAAACAGCCTTTTATTTTTTCAGCACTCCATTTTCTCTTAGAATCGGCATTGTACAGCAGCGGAAGGAACCTCCTGATTTGATGATTTCAGAAATATCGACCTCGATTACTTCGAAACCTTTTTCCTTCAATTGTGCATTAACTTCTGTATTGATCGGCAGGCTGATAATTTTTTTGTGTCCTATTGATAAAACATTCGTCCCAAGCGTAAATTGTTCTTCTTTTGTTACTTCAATTAATTCATAACGTGAAGAAAAGAGCTCGAGTTCCTTCTTATCCAACGCAGGTGGAAAGATCAATGCGACTTCAGGAGAAACGACATTGAATACACAATCTAAATGTAAATATTTCTCATTGAAAGGGATTCCCATCACCTTGTAGGTTGTTAAAATACTTTGTAGATGATTCACAGCCTTTTGGTCGGTACGATAACTTAAGCCCACATAAATCGTATCCTGGTCGATGAGCACATCTCCGCCTTCTATTTTTTCCTCAGAAAGATTGAAATACGACATTTCTTCATCATCAAGCCACTGTTTTATAATTCCGACTTCACCTTTACGAACGTTACTCCCCATTTTAGAGATGAAAACGGTTTGGCCCAGGGTAAAGCCGATATCTCGTGTAAACACCTGTTCAGGGAATTTCGCATGATACGGAAGCAGGATCACTTCTGCCCCGTTCTCCCTGAGTATTTTGATGAAGTGGTTATGTTGTTCAACTGCCAGATCGATATTTATTCCCTCGTCTTTGAACTGCTTTTGAGTTTCATTGATGATCTCGCGGATCGTCATATAATGTGGTTCACACAATATGACTCTCTTCAATTCATCGTATTCACTGTTACAGTAAGTTTTATGGTTGTTTTGATGCAGATTCGCTTCCATATGTAAGCCTCCTAAATAGCTGATCAACTCTACAGATAGTATGGACAGATGCTTGATCAAGTATTTTGAGTTCAGTTTTCTTTTCTCTCCATTAGGCTTTGTGTAAATTTCTTCTTCCCATAATGGAAAAATTCGTATATAATAACAACTGTACTAATAATAATAATACAGTTAGTACGGTTAATACAGTTCATACAGTCCGAATCCAGATGGGAGGGTGGCCATGTTTGATCTCGATGTTCGAAGTCGTAAACCAATTTACGAGCAATTAGTCGATAAATTTAAAGTGCTTATTATCAATGGTGTCATGAAAACAGATGAACAGCTTCCGTCTGTAAGGGTGCTTGCCCAACAATTGACGATCAATCCGAACACGATTCAAAAGGCGTACCGGGAATTAGAATCACAAGGATATATCTATTCGATCAAAGGAAAAGGCAGTTTTGTCAGTGAGACTGAACATGCTGTCAACTCAGAAAAACTAGCAAAGGTAAAGACAGAATTCAAAGAACTCGTCTCAGAGGCACTTTACCTTGGTATGACAGCAAAAGAACTGCAAAATTACATTACAGAAATAGAGAAATCGATAGGGGGAGGGGAACAAGATGATTCGGGTCAATGATATAGCGAAGAAGCTAGATGACGTCGAGGCATTATCGGACGTTTCCTTTACAGTCAAGAAAGGATCCATTTATGGGTTGTTAGGTTCAAACGGAGCAGGCAAGACAACGCTGCTAAGGATCCTTGCCGGGGTATTAAGAGAGAGTTCTGGAAGTGTCACAATCAATAATGAACCTGTTTTCGAAAATACGAAAATGAAAGACAGGATGATTTTTATTCCTGATACGCTGTATTTCTTTTCGCAATACACAATTCAGCAAATGGCGAATTTTTATAAGAGCATGTATTCGAATTGGAATGAAGAACGGTATCAGCAAATGAAGGAAGTCTTTGAGATTGATGTAAATAAAAAGATCCACAAGTTTTCAAAAGGGATGCAGCGTCAGGTGGCGTTTTGGATATCGCTCTCTACAATGCCCGATGTATTGATTTTGGATGAACCGATTGATGGACTTGATCCAGTCATGAGGAAAAAAGTGAAGAACCTGATTTTACAAGATGTGGCGGAACGTGAAATGACCGTGCTCATCTCTTCTCATAACTTGAGGGAAATTGAAGACATTTGTGATCACATCGGGATATTACATAAAGGAAAGCTTTTACTGGAGAAGGAACTCGATGTATTGAAGTCGGACATTCATAAAATCCAGATTGCTTTTAAAAAGGAAGTTCCAGATGAGCTGTTCGCAGGTGTGGAGTTGTTGTACAAAGAAAAACGCGGAAGTGTCATGCTCTGTATCGTTAGAGGGCAAGCGGATGAGGTTACGAAACACTTTGAAAGATTCAGCCCGGTTGTTTATGACCTATTACCGCTCACACTAGAAGAAATCTTCATATATGAGATGGGGGATGTTGGCTATGCAATCAAAAACGTCCTGGATTAATAGAGAATTGATTATTCATAGCTTCAGGAGTGTTGGATGGGTTGCATTGATTTATCTTGTTGGACTTTTACTTGTAGTTCCAATGCAGGTGTTAATGATCTGGAGTGATGAAAACCAACGTGGTTTCTTAAGGGATAACATCTTTCATTATACATCTGTTGTACAGTTCGGATTGATATGTGCAATACCTGTATTGCTTGCCATATTTTTATTCCGATTTTTACATGTGAAGAACGCATCTGATTTTATGCATAGCCTGCCGCTTAAGAGAACACAACTATACAACTGTTATGCAGGGATGGGGGTTCTTTATCTAGTCCTTCCTGTACTCATTACAGGGCTCATCATGACGATTCTTTACGGCGTATTGGATTTAGAAGGCTATTATTCTATTAATGATGTGGGTCGTTGGATGGGCATTACTATAGTCTTTACGTTACTAGTTTATTTCGCTGGTGTATTTGTAGGAACAGTGACGGGATTATCGGCTGTACAAGGGGTCTTAGCTTACATCTTTCTGTTATTCCCACTCGGCATCACTGGGTTATTCTTCATGAACGCGAGCTACTATTTGCATGGATTTTCAATGGCTTACTATTTGGACAGCCAGATTATTAGATTTTCACCGCTCAGTGCATTTGTAGATTCTATGCAAAGTAATGAAAATTACATGCTCAATAGCCTAGAAATAGTTATCTATCTGATTTGTTCTCTCGCTTTATATGGAGTAGGAATGCAAATCTATAAACGAAGGAACCTTGAAGCCGTATCCCAGCCATTCGTCTTCCGTCCATTGAAACCCATTTTCAAATATGGGGTAGTATTTTGTGTCATGTTGTTGGGCGGTGTGTATTTCAGTGAAACACAACGATCGTTCAACTGGTTGATCGTTGGCTATGTACTCGGGGCTGTTTTCGGTTATTTTGTTGCTGAAATGCTTTTACAAAAGACATGGCGCGTTTTCAACCGATTAAAAGGCCTTGTTATTTTCGGAGTTGTTATAACTGTGGTTATTGTAGGTCTACAGTTTGATATCACGGGGTATGAAAGCAGGATTCCTGATACAGAAGATATAGAACAAGTCTTCATCAGCCAAGGATCATGGGCTTATGATAACCCTGATTGGAATCCTTCTAATTCCCCTGAATACTATCAACCATATTTGACTAGTAAACAGAATATCGAAGCAGTTAAAAAACTGCATGAGTATCTCATTCATCATAAAGAAATGTTTGTGAATTACAACGATTCACTTATCGAAGTATTCATGGCTTATGAGTTAGAGAATGGCGATCGAGTGATCCGACAATACCGTATGGAGGAAACAGATAAACTGATTCAACTTTTAAAACCGGTCTATGAAGCCGCTGAATACAAAGAAAAGACGAATAAAATATTCAATGTGGGCAGTGACGATGTAACAAGAATAACCGTTTCACCAGATAAAGGACAAATGCAGGAAGTCATCATCCATGAGCCTGAAAAAATCAAAGCAGCATTAGAAGCGTTAAAGACGGATGTCAAAAATGAGCCCTATACAGGTAAGAATAACGATGGCACTTTTGCATCAACAATTCGAATAGCGTTATCTAACGGTTCAAATGAAGAATTTTTCCTGCAATTCAAATGGTCCTACACACAATTTGAAGAATGGTTGAAAGATGAAGGAGAGCTTGGGAAGGCACGAATTACTCCTGAAGAAGTCGAATTCGTAATGATCGCTCCAGTAGACAGCGTACCATACAGTGATTTCGATGAAGAGATGATTGAGCAAGTGCTTGAGAGTCCGAAAACATTAAAGGTTACGACAAATCAAGAAATTCAGGAGAGCTTGGAAGCTGCTACGTGGGGTTATCACGGAAATGAATATGTTGCAATTTTTCAATTCAAGAATTCACATGAACAATTGCTAGGTTTTGAGGGAAATGACATCCCTGATTTTGTTATAGAACATTTTGAATAAAGATGAGGTGATAAAAGATGGAGGCAACACACCTTCAACAACAGAAACAAGAAATCGATTTAAATCTTATATATGAAACATTCCGGCATAAAGTATTCAAGGTTGCTGTGATGATCACCCATGACAGATATCTTGCAGAAGATATCGTTCAAGAGACCTTCATCAAGGCATTCAAGAAAATCGACTCTATATTGGATATCGATAAAATCGGTTCGTGGCTTTCGACCATCGCCTCACGGACAGCGATTGATCTCATCCGTAAAGAAAAGAGATCCGGCGCAATCCTAGTAGAGGATGTCATTTATACAGCGAACGAATACAACCAGGAAAAGAATGATGTTGAACAAATCGTCGAGGGTTTATGGATGGAAAAAGAAATCGAATACGAAGTAAGTGGACTAAAACCGGTTTTGCGTGAAGCCTTTTTACTTAAATATGATGATGGATTGAAAGAAGAAGAGATAGCTGATCGGTTACAGCTCCCGTTAGGAACTGTGAAATCACGATTATACCGGGCAAGGCAGCAAATCAAATGTGGAATTAATAAGCAAATTAGTACCTAATAAAGAGAACGCTCCTTTTTGCAGGGGGCGTTTTTCTATTGCACTTAAAGAAAGCATAAAATACGTTCTTCATATCAGCGCAATGAAGGCTCAGCCTGCGCTAAGGCTTAAAATGAGTAGATAAAGAGGGGTATGTCTGTAGGCGAGGTCATGAGACACTGAGAGCCAAAACTGAATGAAAATGCTTCATGGAAGCTTCATAAGACACAACTGGAGTTAAATACCGCAAGTAAGTGCTTCATGGTTATTAATCTCCGACAGTGCCAACCTAAGTTTTAGATATCTAAAGAGATGCTAGGATCGTTTTTGCAAAACGCAAAACGAGCCAATCAAAAGAACTTGGCTCCTGAACTTTTTATCTGCGGAAACAAAAAGGACACATTAGAATGCAGGGGATGCTACATTCTAAGTGTCCTTTCATGATAACTTTTAAGGGGGTTGTGCTAATAGGTTTCGGGTTTTCAGATTTTCATGTGGGGGTCTTCTAAAAAAACATTCTTTTTTTAGAATGTAATTAGCTCAAATTGACGATGAGGAAAATGATGGAATCGTGGTATAATAGTAAGAGTGCAATAGAGGATACTCGAGGGTGGAAGGCTGGTCCCCGTCTCAAGCAGTCAAGGAAGGGGGTGCAGCCATTGACAGCGTTCGAAGCGATCAGTCTGATGATCACATTTGGATTGTTAATCGTGACGTTGTTGTCTTTTCCTGATAAAAGGAAATAACCACCCTTGAGCTTTGCGGCATTAGGGTGGTCATCCATCTGAATAGCCTTCCCCCTTTGAGGGAAATCTATTGTGCTATCTCTCCGCAGGTGTTGCAGCACCTGCGGTTTTTATTAGTATATGTTGTCCTATCATTAGAATACCACAGTTTTACATAATCGTAACCTAATATACGCTTCTTTCAGAGTATATGGTAACTCCTCCGGATTGTGTACGACTTTTTCTGTTTTTTTATAGGCTGTTTTCGCAAACGTTGTTGCAGTCGTTGATTTCCGCTCCAGGATGCTCGCTTTCCGCGGGGCGTGCGGTGAGCCCACTCGTCGCCTTGCGACCTCAGGAGTCTCCTTTTCAAGGAAGCATTTGTGCTCTTGCGTCTACAAGAAAGTCCTTTCGAAGCGAGCTTCCTCGTCGCATGCCTTGCGAGGAGATTATTCAGGTAGTAGGCACGCTGATCCCGCAGGAGTCTCGCACCTTGCTCTCCAATCAACTTGCACAAGGTGAGTTTTTAAAAATGACTCAAAAGCAACAATCTTTTAGAAAAGCCCCGTTTTTGTGTTTGAAGGTATGAAAAGATATACGTTTCATTGGACATAATTTAAGGGAAACGTTTTTATTAAGACGAAGTGGATCTGTTAAGGTAAGATCCTTACAAAAGAGGGCGGAACATGGACAAACAGAAATGGATACGTAAGATTGTGATGATCGTTATCATAGTAGGGTTATTTATCTGGTTGAATCAGGCTTTCTTAGAAATTCCCCCAAGGGAAATTCGGGATTTGGTGATGGCGTTTGGCTGGATCGCACCGGGGATATACCTGATCATGTTTACAGTACGTCCCCTCGTTTTGTTTCCAGCTTCTTTATTAGCGATTGTGGGAGGTCTTGCGTTCGGTTTCTGGTTTGGAGTGCTTCTAACCATCATCGGAGCGTGTTTAGGAGCGATCCTATCGTTCCTGGCGATACGGAAGTTAGGGATTACATTCGGGAAGATACCTGATTCTGCAAAATACGAAACCTTGCGACAACAAATAGACAAGAAAGGTTTCATCATCTTATTGATTCTACGTCTGTTACCATTTTTACATTTCGAATTGGTTACATATCTAAGTGCAGTATCGACTATTCGTTTTTCACATTATTTTTTTGCGACATTATTGGGACTGGTCCCCGGAGCTCTGATTTATTGCGGTATCGGAAGCAGTACGTATTCTGGGGGGAACGAATTGATCATTATGTCGATTGCTTCCCTGGTGGTCCTCACAGCTTTGCCAATTCTGTTCAGGAAAAAGCTTTCACGAATGTTAGCCGTCCGGCTTGATCAGGAATAAAAATGTACACGAGGTGAGTTTGGTGAACCGTAAGACAAAAACGATCGTGTTTGATGTATATGGAACCCTGTTTGATGTGCATTCAGTGATAGAAGAGTGTGAAACCTACTTTCCACAAAAAGGAGAAGTAATCAGCAAGGTGTGGAGACAAAAACAGCTTGAATATTCTTTCCTTCGAGGATTGATGGGAAATTACCATTCCTTTTGGTCAATAACAAAAGATGCGTTAAGATATGCTTGTAAGAGTGAAGGTGTGGAACTGAGCGGATCAATTGAAAAATCATTATTATCAGCATATCTGCAATTGAAACCGTATCCGGAAGTGGAAGAGGTTCTTGAAAGGTTGAGAGGATTTCAATTAGCTGTTTTTTCGAATGGTTCAGAGGATATGCTTCATCCTCTGATTGAACATAATCGTCTGCAGTCCCATTTTTCCAATTTGATTTCAGTGAATGGAATAAAGCGGTTCAAACCACATCCGGATTCATATCTGTACGCATTGGATCAGCTAGGTGTGGAGCGGCACGAAGTCTTGTTTTTATCATCGAACACATGGGACATAGCAGGGGCAAAGACATTCGGCTTTCAAGTCGCCTGGGTCAATCGCACTGGAGGTGCAATGGATGAACTTGGTGTTGAGCCGCATCATGTCTTACAGAACCTTACTGAATTAATGGATTTAAGGAGAAATTATGTGTAAAAAACTGTTATTAATTGGAGGTGGCCGTGCCCACCTTTCTTTATTGAAAAAATTGAAAAAGGAAACATTAATGGGTTGTGAAATCACGTTACTCAGCCCAGCTTCAACAACCTATCATGCGGATATGTTTCCTGGGTTAGTTGAGGAGATCTATCAGCTGGAAGATCTTGAAATCGATTTTGCTGATTTAACTGAAAAAGCCGGAATTCGGTTTGTTCAAGGAACGGCGTTATCTATTGATGTGAAGCAGAGAATGGTGCTCACGGAAAATGGGGATATCTTATCCTTCGATGTCTTATCTATAGATACAGATAGGAGACGGAAGGGGACTGAAATCCTGCCAGACCGAGAAAATATTTTTGACCTTACTCAAAGAGCCCACCTTGAACGTCTCCAGGAGTATGATCATAAAAAAGGTTCAGTCGTCATCGTTGGAGACGGAGCAGAAGCCATTGAAATGAGTTTTTCAATGAAAGCTTGGAAACAGACATATCAAGATCATGCAAATGTGATTTTGATCCAGCCGCCTGGTATGTTTAGAAAGCCTCGAGATTTCACTTTACAAAGCTTGAAAAGTGAACTTGCGAATCAGGGAATAGAGGTGTATAGGAATAAAAGCATGGTCGAGATTCACGAAAACTTGATCAAGATTGGAAATGAATCGGTTTCATTTGATTCTTTACTATGGATGACAGTGTTAAAGCCACCTGGAGTATATAAGAGCTCAAAGCTCCCTACAGATGAAGAAGGACGTTTGTTGGTGGAAGATACATTGCAAGTGAAAAAGTATCCATTCATCTTTGGAGCTGGAAATGGAGTGACGATCCGAAACCATCCGAACCTTTCTGTTAGTGGGTCCATAGCAGATAAACAAGGAGAAGTGCTGTTTGAAAACCTTAAAGGGTATCTTGAATCGGGGGAGGGGTACCATTTCCGTCCGCCGAAACGACAGTTATCGGGTATCTCGGTTGGCCATAAACAGGCTTATCTAAAATATGGAGCCTTTTCTAGAAAAGGAAAACTTGCATGGAAATTAAAAGATAAATTAGATCGTGGTTACGTCTCTTCATTCAGATAGTGTATAGGAGATAAATTTTTAAAAAAAGGCTCTTATATTTGCTTTTGATTGATTTTTTAAAAAACACCATGTGCAAGTTGATTGGAGAGCAAGGTGCGAGACTCCTGCGGGATCAGCGGGACAGGTGAGACCATTCAATGTCGCAAGGCGACGAGTGGGCTCACCGCACGCCCCGCGGAAAGCGAGCATCCTGGGAGCGGAAATCAACGACTTTCAAGAGCAACAATGTTTGCGAAAACAGCCTTAAAAAAGGACTGCCCTGGAAATCTCAGGAACAGTCCTTTTTCATCTTTAATTAGTTTAATCTGTCACTTCAGCTTTACGTTCTTTCCTTGCTTGCCTGAAGAAGAATAACTCGTAGATGACTGGTACGATGATGAGTGTCAGGAAGGTTGATGTGGTCAATCCTCCGATGACGACGATCGCCAAACCTTTGGAAATCAACGTACCACTAGATGTTGTAAAGGCTAGTGGTAGAAGGGCAGCAATCGTTGCGAAAGCGGTCATCAAAATCGGGCGCAAACGGGTTTTTCCCGCCTCCAATAACGCTTCACGTATTGTCATCCCTTTTTCAAAGCGATTCTGGCCAATTCGGTCGACCAATACAATGGCATTTGTTGTAACGATTCCTATCAGCATCAAGACACCGATCATCGCACTGATGGACAACGGTTCATTCATCAGCCATAACCCCCCGATGGAACCGATGGGAACAAATAACAAGGAAGATAAGATGATGAACGGGATACGTGCTTTGCCGAATGTAATCAGCATCGTTAGATAGACAAGTCCGATTGCGACCAACATTGCCAATCCAAGCTGCTGGAAAGTTTCCTGTGTTTCATCGCTTCCGCTGCCGCCTTCGAGTGAGACCCCTTCAGGCAATTCAACATCAGCTTTTACACCATTTATGACATCACTAGATACCTTCTGGATGTTTTGTCCCTGGATCTTTGCGGATACACGTGCAAAGACTTTACCATCAAGCTTTTGGATTGAAGACACATCCTCAATCCGTTTCACTTCAGCGATATCGGATAAGTTAACAAGACCCTTTCCTGTAGGGATCTGTAATTCCTCTAACTCTTCAAGTGAACTCAGCTTTTCATCATATTGCAACGTCACAGACTGATCCTCTTCATCGATTGGCAATGTTCCTGCATCGACCGGCTTCGTCTGATCATTGATCATCCCAAGGACCATGAAACCAGAAACGCCATACTCAGAAGCGGTTTCAGGATCAATATTGACTGTCCACTGCGGCTGGGTTTCTGAAAAATTATTGCTTATATATTCAAGTTTATCCTGTTCTTTCATATAAGCTTCAACATCTGCCGAAGCTTCCTGGAGTTTTTCCAGGTCATTGCTATACAGGTCGATATTCACTTCATTGTTCGTAGGAGGCCCACCGGCTTCCAGTTCTTGAACACTGACAGCAGCATTTTCACTTTCTGTTTTCAAAATTTCTTTCAAGTCAGTTTCTAATGTGGAAATGACTTTAGAAACATTGGCAGATTCTTTTAAATTGATGAAATAATTGGCGACGTTCTCGCGTTTAAGTCCGCTTTGGAAATCACGGCTGCCGACTGCTGCAGTCACATCTTTTATGCCATCCACGTCACTTAAGTATTCTTCGACTTTCAAGGAAACATCATTGGTACTTTCTAACGTAGTCGATGCTGGCATTTCAACTGATGCAGACAACGTTTTCTGTTCTTCGTTAGGTAAAAACACAAAACCTAACTTGGATGTCAGGAAGAAAGACCCTCCTAACAATGCTAGCGAGACAAGGATAACTGGCAATTTATGATTCAATGAACCTTTTATCAGCTTCACATAAAGTCGCTGCAGCCACGTCGTTTTCTCTTCGTGTTTGACCTTCTTGAAGGATATCTTTGCAAGAATGGGCACGAGCGTCACCGCAACAACTAATGAAGCGAGTAATGCAAATACAATCGTCAAGGCGAAAGGTAAGAAGAACTCTCCTGTTATCCCCCCGACAAAACCTAAAGGTAAGAAGACGACAACGGTCGTCAGGGTCGAGGAGACAATTGCTTTCAAGATCTCTTTTGTCGATTGTAAAATTAATTCATCCCTGTCTTCAGATCCAACACTTTTACGTGTTCTCCGGAATATATTTTCGATGACGACGATGCTATCATCGACTACGCGTCCTACCGCGACGGCCATACCCCCAAGTGTCATGACATTCAATGTGATTCCTAAGCGCGACATAAAGATGGCGCTGATCAGGAGTGACAGTGGGATCGAAATGATCGCGATGATTGTAGCTCTGATATTACGTAGAAACAGCAATACGGCTAATGATGCGAACAGAGCTCCGTAAAGACCTTCTTTCACAAGTTTTTCAACAGATTGCTTGATCCCGGAAGCTTGATCAAATCCGATTGCGTAATCGACTCTGTCATCATATTTTTCAAGAGTCGAGATGACTCGTTCGGATACTTCCACCGTATTTGCACCTTGTTTTTTCGTAATAGCAGCGGACAGGGCACTTTGAAGATTGTACCGCGTAATCTCATCACTCTCACTTGCTTCTTCGACTTTAGCGATGTCTCCTAAAGTAACGATTTGTGAAGCATCATTACCTTCAGTTGGCGGCTGTTGGTCTGTCCCTTGGGGAGGACCTTCTGGATTTCCGCTCGGAGGACCTTGCTCACCGCCCTGACCGAGAGCTGTATTTCCTGCGTTCAATTGAAGGGATTCTAGTTGTTTGATCGTTTCGATCTTCTCCTCTACACGGACAGGGATCGATAATGTATCATTTTCTACAGATCCGGCAGGGAAAGACAAGTAATGTTGATTGATGGATTCTTTGATTTGATTCAGTGATAGCCCGTTCTGTCGAGCTTTTTCTTTATCAACAGTAATGATCAAGGATTCATCTTCCAGCCCGCCGACTGAGATGTTATTGACCCCGGGAATTTTCTTTACCTCTGGAATCAGTTCGTCTTCAACGAATGCCTTGAAGTTTTCTGAATCATCATTTGGGAACAATGAGATATTATAGATTGGAATCGTCCCAAACGAGAACCGGTTGATTTCGGTTTTCGCATTGTCTGGAAGATCTGCATCATCTATAAGACTTTCAATCTCTTGTTCCACGTCTTCAAGATTCGTTGAGAATGGAAATTCCAAATTGATGACGGATAGGCTTTCGAATGATTGGCTTTGCATTTTTTTAACATCATTGAGCGCTTTCAATCTTTCCTCTACTTTTTCTGTTACCTTTTCATTGACATCCTGGGTAGATGCACCTGGATAGACAATTTGAACCGACATTTGCGGAAATTCGATATCTGGAAGGAGATCGACTTTCAGATTACTGAAAGAGTATAAACCTCCTAACACAAGCAATAAGCTTATGATTATGACAGCGATCGGGTTTTTCAAACTAAAGCGTGTCAACCAACTCATGTTTTGCCCCCCTCTTGGATATGGATGTAATTTTAAATTCATATGTGAAAGTTCACATAGGTGATAATTACAAGTATAATGGAAAAAAAGAGGAGCGCAACAATTTTACATCTGATTTATTTGTAAATTTTGTGATAAGATGAATAGAGTTTTAATTGAAGGATTGATGAAAATGGCATTAAGATATGCTTTATTAGGATTATTGACGAAAGAGCCTGCAACTGGTTATGAATTGACACAACAATTCAAGGAGACCATGATTCATTATTGGTCGGCCCATCATACACAAATTTATCGTGAATTGATCAAACTTGAAGAAGAAGGATTGGTCATTTCCGTCTTATATCCTCAGGAGGATGCCCCGGATAAAAAAGTTTATACAATAGAGGAAAGTGGACGGGAAGCACTGTTTAAATGGCTCCTCGACTATAAAGTCGAACCGCCAAAATTAAAGGACCAGCAGCTGTTGCGAGTTTCAATGTTCCATTTGATCGATCCAGATGACGCTATCCGTTTTCTTGAACAAAGTAAAGAGCATCATCAATTCGGATTACAGCATATGAAAATCTGGCAGGAGAACCAATACAAAACTGAGCAGGATAAAAGAGCTGCATTGGGTGAATATTTTACATCTGAATTCGGAAAAAGATACATGGCAAGCTGGATTGAATGGTGTGATTGGGCGATAGAGATCCTCGAAGAAATGAAAGAAAATGATTCATTTAGTCAAAAGTAATGTTCTTCGGAAATCCAAATAATGAAAAGGGACTGTCGCAAAAATGTCAGAGTCCTGACTTCACAACTTTTGATACAAAATGTTGTGTTGGAGGTGCCTGAAAAATTTTTTTTAGGACAGTCCCTTTTGAAATTAGGTACTTAAAGTCGTTTGTTCTGTAAGGTTATAATACTTGCTTTCAATCTTTCTGGATACGTGCGGTGCAATGTTCCGGACAGCTTTAGTCAGGTGTTCAAGGTTGATTCCTGTATCAAGCCCCATCTGATGAAGCATATAGACGACGTCCTCAGTTGCGACGTTCCCCGTTGCCCCAGGAGCGAACGGACATCCACCTAAGCCACCAGCTGAAGTATCGAATCTCGTTATTCCAGCTTGAAGGCACGCATAAACATTTGCTAAAGCCATGCCGCGTGTGTCGTGGAAGTGTGCTGTCAACAACAGTCGATCTCCTAATTTTGTATTCAATTCATTGAATAATTGATAGCTTTCGAGAGGGTTCGCCATCCCGATTGTATCCGCAACGCTTAGTTCATCTACGCCATAATCCGCAAATTGTGTACATAACGCGACCACATCCTCCGGTTCGACTTTCCCATCATAAGGACAATAGAAGGAAGTGGAAATGCAAGCTCGGATGAAGTAGCCTTTCTGCTTCAGCTCTGTAAGGATTGGTTTCAATTCAGCCATGCTTTCCTCAGTCGTCTTGTTGATGTTCTTTTTATTGAATGTTGAACTGACACCCACGAAGACAGCGACATCCTTTCCATCCGTCTCATAAAGCCGTTCGATTCCTTTCCGATTCGGTGTGAGTACGAAGTTACGCTGATCATCGAGACAAGCGTCGATCACATCCTTTGCATCACTCATCTGGGGAACCCATTTAGGGGAGACGAACGACGTCAATTCCATTTCTTTGATTCCAGCATTTTTTAATTCTTTTATAAAGGTAATTTTCGCATCGGTAGGAACCTGACTTTTTTCATTTTGTAATCCATCCCTGGGTCCTACTTCGATGATTGTCACTTTTTCAGGTAAGTTCATAATGACCTCCAGTTTTTCGACAGTTTTAACACAAAGTTACAACATATGTAAGCGCTTTTATATACTTTATCTTTCATTGTAACGTGAAGAAATTTTAAAGGGCAAGTATTTTCATTCTTTCAAAGAAATATCGTCGGAGAAGAAGGAGAATTCAGAAATGACTGAGAAATAGACAAGGTGAGACAGATAACAACAAATATCAAGGAGGCAACACAGAGATGGAGAGAGAAGCTGTCATAGTCAGTGCAGTCAGGACCCCGATCGGTGGTTTTGGCGGAAGTCTGAAATCAATATCAGCTACAGAACTGGGTGGTATCGCAATTAAAGAAGCTTTGAAACGTGCAGGCATTTCAGAAGTCGAGGAAGTGATCATGGGGAATGTCCTGCAGGCTGGACTCGGTCAGAACCCTGCAAGACAAGCCGCAATGAAAGCAGGGCTTGCTGATACGACTTCTTCAATGACGATCAACAAGGTCTGTGGGTCCGGTTTGAAAACGGTCCATCTTGCTGCACAGTCGATCCTGTTGGGAGATGCAGATGTGGTTGTTGCAGGTGGAATGGAAAATATGAGCCAAGCCCCTTATCTATTAAAAGGAGCACGTGATGGCTATAAAATGGGGGATCAGAAAGTTGTCGACTCGATGATCCAGGATGGACTATGGTGTGCGTTCAATGACTACCATATGGGCATCACTGCTGAGAACCTATGTGAAACGCATGGATTGAAGCGTGAAGAATTAGATGAATTCGCAGCTTGGAGTCAGGAAAAAGCTGCAAGTGCGATAGAGAATGGTCGTTTTGAAGATGAAATCGTTCCTGTTGAAATCCCACAACGTAAAGGGGAACCTCTCGTCTTTAATACGGATGAACACCCGAAAAAATCAACTGCGGAAGAATTAGCGAAACTGCGTTCTGCATTCAAAAAAGATGGCATGGTTACTGCGGGTAACGCTTCAGGAATCAATGATGGTGCCGCTGCAGTCATCGTCATGAGCCGTCAAAAGGCAGAAGAGCTAGGATTGAAGCCACTCGCTGTCATTCGTTCGAATGCTTCAGCTGGTGTCGACCCTAGTATCATGGGGATCGGACCAGTGCCAGCAACGAGAAAGGCATTAGAAAAAGCGAATCTCACAATTGATGCAATGAATCTGATAGAAGCCAATGAAGCTTTTGCTGCCCAATCTTTAGCTGTTGGGAAGGATCTCAACTTCAACAAAGAGATTCTCAATGTGAATGGTGGTGCGATTGCACTTGGCCATCCGATCGGAGCTAGCGGTACTCGTATTCTCGTAACCTTGATCCATGAATTGAAACGCAGAAATGAACAATACGGCCTCGCCACATTATGTATTGGCGGCGGGCAAGGTGTGGCGACAATCATAGAAAATGAAGCATAAAAAAGGAGATGAAAAACATGAAACCAATTGAAACATCATTCTTAGAAGCAGTAAAAGATATTAAAGATGGAGCTACGATCATGGTCGGTGGTTTCGGTCTTGTCGGTATTCCGGAAAATCTGATTCTAGCTTTAGTCGATAGCGGTGTCAAAGATCTTACGGTAATCTCAAATAACTGTGGTGTAGACGATTGGGGACTTGGCCTCCTTCTAAAAAATAAACAGATCAAGAAAATGGTCGGTTCTTATGTCGGTGAAAACAAAGAGTTCGAACGCCAAGTTTTGTCTGGAGAAATTGAAGTAGAATTGATTCCACAAGGGACACTTGCTGAGAGAATCCGCGCTGGAGGCGCAGGAATCCCTGCATTCTATACACCAGCTGGAGTCGGTACACCGTTAGCTGAAGGAAGAGAGGTTCGGAATATTGACGGGAAGGATTACCTGTTGGAGTATGGGATGACCGCCGATGTCAGTCTTGTCCGGGCACAGAAAGCAGACAAAATGGGGAACCTCATTTATAACAAGACAGCTCGTAACTTCAACCCTATGATTGCAGCAGCGGGGAAAATCACGATTGCAGAGGTGGAGGAGCTATACGAAGCTGGTGAATTGGATCCGGATCACATCCATACACCAAGTATCTATGTTCAAAAAATGATCGTCGGTGAACAGCAGAAAAAAATCGAACGATTGACCGTTACGAAATAACAGCAGAGGAGGAAGTAATAATGACAAAAGTAGATAAAGCACTCGTACGCGAACGTATTGCTAGAAGAGCGGAAAAGGAAATTGAAGATGGGTTCTATGTAAACCTGGGAATCGGTATGCCGACATTAGTCGCGAACTATATTTCAGATAACAAACAAGTCGTCCTTCAATCAGAAAACGGTTTGCTCGGAATCGGGCGTTATCCGACAGAAGATGAAGTCGATCCTGACTTGATCAATGCTGGAAAAGAAACCGTTACTGCTACGAAAGGCGCATCTTATTTTGACAGCTCGGAATCATTTGGGATGATTCGTGGCGGACATATCGATATTGCGATTTTAGGCGGTATGGAGGTTTCAGGGAACGGGGATCTTGCAAACTGGATGATTCCTGGAAAGATGATCAAGGGCATGGGCGGTGCGATGGACCTTGTACATGGCGCAAAGCGGATCATCGTCATCATGGATCATGTCAATAAAAAAGGGGATCCCAAAATTCTCAACGAATGTTCTTTGCCACTGACAGGTAGCGGAGTGGTGGATCGAATCATCACCGATCGAGCGGTAATCGATGTAACTCCTGAAGGCTTGAAGCTTGTTGAGGTGGCAGAAGGATTTACACCAGAAGACATTCAAGAAACGACTCAACCGAGATTGATCATAGGAGACGATGTAAAGGTGAATGCATTTTAAATATAGGCAGTTGATCGAAAACAATAACTTTTAAGTAAAATGCCTGACAGAACGATTAGGGGGAGGTAATTGGTGAAAAGGATAACAGCACTTTCAAATCGGATCATGCAACGCTATCTTCCGGATCCATTCTTATTCGTGGTCATCCTTACGCTAGTCGTATTCGTGATGGGTATGCTCGTCACAAGAAGTACACCGGTTGAGATGGTGACTTTCTGGGGTGAAGGATTCTGGAGTCTGTTGACGTTCGCGATGCAGATGGTCCTCTTGTAACAGGATACGTTTTGGCGAGCAGCCCGTTATTCAAAAAAGGTTTAAGAAAACTTGCCTCTTTTGCTCACACTCCGGGGAAGGCGATCGTATTCGTCACACTGGTATCCCTTGCTGCGAGTTGGATCAACTGGGGTTTCGGACTCGTCATCGGTGCATTGTTTGCCAAAGAACTGGCTAGACAGGTCGAAAAGGTTGATTATCGGCTTTTGATCGCAAGTGCTTACAGCGGATTCCTTGTTTGGCATGGGGGTTTTTCAGGATCCATTCCATTAACGATCGCGACGCCTGAGCACTTTTCCAGTGACATCATCGGTGTCATCCCGACGTCTGAAACGATTTTTGCACCGTTCAACATCTTCATCGTGCTAGCTTTGTTTATCACTTTACCTATTGTCAATAGGTTGATGATGAACCAGAAAGACAACCAGTTTTACATTGATCCCTCAATTCTAGAGGAAAAGAATGTCGAGGCCGCTGCGGTTGAATCGAATACGCCGGCAGAAAAGCTTGAAAACAGCTGGATTATATCAATGGTCATTGGCTTATTGGGAGTTGCGTTCCTCGTCTATTATTTTGCGACAAGTGGATTCAGTCTCAATCTGGATATTGTCAATTTCCTATTCTTATTCCTGGGAATCTTGCTGCATGGAACTCCGCGACGCTTCATCAACAGTGTGTCTGATGCGGTTAAGGGTGCTGGAGGGATCATCATCCAGTTCCCGTTCTATGCAGGTATCATGGGGATGATGGTAGCGAGTGGGTTAGCTGCTGAAGTGTCTCAATGGTTCGTCAGCATCTCCAATGAATTGACGTATCCGTTCTTTGCATTTTTAAGCGCAGGAATCGTCAACTTCTTCGTTCCATCCGGCGGAGGCCAGTGGGCTGTACAAGCACCTATTATGCTGATGGCTGGTGAAGATCTTGGAATCAGTGCTGCAAAAACAGCAATGGCAGTAGCTTGGGGTGACGCCTGGACGAACATGATCCAACCATTCTGGGCACTTCCGGCACTCGCTATCGCTGGATTATCTGCAAAAGATATCATGGGCTTTTGTGTAATTGCCATGTTAGTCAGCGGTCTTTTTATATCAATCGGATTGGTGTTCATTTAGAGTGATTTTTATAGGCTCTTTTCTAAAAGATTGTTGCTTTTGAGTCATTTTTAAAAAACCACCTTGTGCAAGTTGATTGGAGAGCAAGGTGCGAGACTCCTCGAAAATGAAAATCGCATTTTCTTCGTGCGATGTAACGCTGCCGAAGCTTTCCTTGTCCTGCGGGATCAGCGTGCCTACTAC
>NZ_JBQQCL010000008.1:0-180243 GCF_052246725.1 Pseudalkalibacillus sp. R45
CTTTAGTAAGCTATGAGGAATTAGAAAGCCGAGTTGAAGAATATATCCACTGGTACAATCATGAACGTTCAAAAGAAAAATTGGATGGACTGAGTCCAGTCGAATACCGAACTCAATCCATCCAATCCGCTGCATAATAAAAACTCTAACTTTTAGGGGTAACCACCTTCTTGTGTGAAATCACATGCGTTTCATGTGTGAATCATACTGTGAGTTTTTAAAATAACCCCCGTTATATCTAGTTGGATCAGCTCTATTTCAATTCCTCATAAACTTTTGTTAACAATACTTCATCAGGATCGTGGCTCAGTTCCCACATCATTGCACCGCCCAGCCCCTTCGATTTGAGATAGTCGGTTTTATGGGTTATGGATATGGCGTCATCATAGCTTATGAAGGTGGAACCATTGAAAAGCCAGGGTACTTGCGAATCCTCTTCCCTATGAGGAGTAAATCCATTTTTGTTGATGTATTCTGCCTCTAGTGCAGTATAACTGATTGAATTGCCTCCCCCGGTGAACGGCTGGTACAGACCATTATTTGCATTGTTGACTTGCTTGAACATCCTACCATAGAATGGCAGACCCATTACAAGCTTATCAGCTGGGACTCCATTATTAATGAATGTTTCAACTGCGATCTCGACGCTCAAATCATTATGATAGCCGCTCTCTGGATCTTGCTTTAATGGTGCATTCATTCCAGTAAGTTCATCCCACTCCCCATGGATATCGTAGGTCATCAATTGAACATAATCGACATATTGATGGAGCTTGTCCAACTCTAGATTATTAGCGTGGTTTTTGCTTGGTCCAGCAGCGATTGTCAAAAGATATTCTTTCCCGTCCTTCTTACTTTGTGTATCTAACGTCTCTCTGATTTTTTTCAATAGCAATGTGTAGTTCTGTTTGTCTTCCGGACGATTGATGTTGTCTGGCTGCCCCCCGTCAACAGGGTATTCCCAATCCAGATCCACCCCATCGAAACCATGCTTTTGCACAAGTTCCAAAACACTTTCGGCGAATATGGTCCGAGACTCTTCCGTCAGTGCTACATCAGAAAAATTCTCCGACCACGTCCACCCGCCTACAGAAATCAATGTTTTTAAATGTGGATGCTGTTCTTTCAGGTCTTTTAACTGATTGAAATTTTCGCCATCCACCTCCGGATCGCCAACTGCTATTTTTCCGTCATTAGAGATATTTGCGAAAGCATAGTTGATATGCGTCAGCTTGCTGGCATCGATGTCAGATACCCGGAAACCGGAATACGCCGCCCAACCCGCATAATAGCCGACTCTCTTATACTGATTTTCAGCTTCAGCCGACACCTTCTTTTTATTCTTTGTCCATCCCGCTTTCTTGCCTCTCAGTTCTTCACTTGATTTGTCAGCTGCACCGGAAACTTGCAAACTATTCCCGGTCAACGTAAAAGTTCCTATGAACACTAGAAAAACAAGTGAAATGATAAATGGTATATGATTTACACGATTTCTTGTTTTCCGCTTCATAACAGTATCTCCTCCCCTGGTAGACTACTTATCTTTTATTCTAAAGGGAGGGTGATGGGAGAGGTAGTGGTAAATTATAGCACCCTTTACAAAAAAGTTGGCTACCCGCTGTTCGATCGCTGCAACAATCAATCTGCGAGTAGCCCAAGATATAGAACAAAGTTCCAAGATTTAGGCGGAGGTTAAGCGCCTGATTTAAGTATACGAACAAATGTTCTTATTGTCAATGGAATTTTCAAAAAAATTATTTTATGATGTGCAATTAGTTCTGATCACATTTTGCTTTCGAGTTACTCCGCTGAAGTTAAAGTCGCAGGTTTTTCCACGTATGGTGAGTGAAATCATTATTTCACCTCTCTGATCTTCAACCAATAACAGATTATAAGGGGCATTCCTAGAAGCGACTCGACCTTCCCCAAATGCTTCAACATAGTTATACTGACATGTGATACCTTTGAGGTTCTCTGTTTTATAGCGGTATCCAAGATCACCATGAACCCTGACATTGAAAAAACTCTCGCTTTTTTTACATGTCGGACACAACTTCCCAGTAAGAGTCAGGAAGCCATAACCTATTTTTCTTCCAGATTGCTGAATTTCAACAGGGGTATTTAGAATCTTCAACATCACTTCACAAGGACACCTTGATGAGTCAGTAAAATGACTCGTTCGTATGACTTGTTGTTGTACAATCTTTTTCAAAACATCACTCCCTTGTGACAGACTATGCTCTATCAAAAGGGAATGTTTGTACGAATGACCTGCTAGTTTAATAGATTTACCGATTAACGAACGATGCTATTTCGCTATAGGTAAGGACTCTCCCAGTCATTTCATCGAAAGTTCGGTCATTGATGATCTCTTCACCCATTTTTTTCAATAATGTCACGGCTGCTCGGAATGGTGCGGACCCGGTACTTACCCTCTCAATCCCTATCTCTGAAAGTTCTTTTAGCGAAGGCAAATTAGGATGAACCAACAGGTTGATGGGACAAGAAACTTCAGCCCTTAGTTTTTGAATCGTTTCTTTAACATGCAGTCCCGGTACAAAAATACAATCCGCTCCTGCCTCCTCGTAAGCTTTCACACGATCCAGAGTCCTTTGAAGACGTGTTGAAGGATCACCGATTTGCAGCCAATAAAGATCGGTACGCGCATTGATGAACAACGCCTCATCATTTTCCCTGCAAAATTCTTTGATAGTGGAAATCATTTCCGTTTGGGTTGAGAGATCATTGATGGGATGCTGAAGATCTCCTGTTCCATCTTCAATGTTTATTCCAACTGCACCCGCATTAAGGATTTTTTGTACTGACTGAACAACCTCTTCAGCCGTTTTACCGTAACCAGCTTCGATGTCTGCACTGATTGGTACATCCACAGCATTAACGATGCGTTCCACAACTTCAATCATTTTATCGATTGGGAGCTGTTGTCCATCTGGATACCCTAATGAGGCAGCGATCCCTGCGCTAGTTGTACCAATTGCTTTAAAACCGCCTTCCTCAAACATTTTAGCACTGATGACATCCCAGGCATTAGGCAGGACAAATGTTGAAGGACCTTTGTGTAAGTATCGAAAGCTTTTTTCTTTATTCATGCTCATACTTCCTCCTCCTTTTCTTCCATTGTAATCCTTCAACACTTCGATTATCATCGAAGTATTGAATACACACATGGAGGTGCTGAAAATGAGTGCAAATCCAAATATCGCTGAGGTTGCTGCACTCCTGGCAGACCCGTCTAGAGCCGAGATCCTCATGACGTTGTTGGATGGCCGCTATCATACTGCCAGTGACCTAGCTTATGCCGCTGCGATAAAACCGCAAACTGCCAGCTTTCATCTTGCTAAGATGGTTCAAGCTGGTTTAGTTACCGGAGAAAAAAGTGGACGCCATCGTTATTACCAGCTTGCTAACAAGGAAGTTGCACGTATCCTGGAATCCTTTTTATCAATTTCCCAACCTAAAGAGGTACGTTCATTCAAACAGTCCTCTCAAACGAAAATGCTTCGAAAAGCCCGGACATGCTATGATCATTTAGCAGGAGAATTGGGCGTATCATTGACGGAATCCATGAATGAATCAGGCTATCTGGATAAAGAGGAAAAAGAATTTGTGGTAACGCCAAAAGGTGAAGAATTCTACGTAGATTTCGGCATCAACCTTTCTGAATTGAGGAAGAAACGCCGTTCATTTTCCCGTGTATGTCTGGATTGGAGCGAACGAAAGCACCATCTTGCAGGGGCTTTAGGCCAAGCGTTCGCAGATCAGCTATTTGAACGTAATTGGGTTAAACGTGTCCCAACCATACGCGCAGTGGAAGTCACCCCGACAGGAAAAAGAGAGCTTAAAAAATTATTCAATCTAGAATTTGATTAAGTATTAAGCCAACTATGGCCAAGAGGCTGGTCATCGTTATCATTCAGCTCTGCAATGACTCCATCCATCCCCCTGAGTGATGATTCTTTCACTCCTCCTCAGGGGTAGATTCATCTCGGATATAAGCTTCTTAAACCCGTTATTTAACTAGCCCCTCTCTCAACTTATTGACGCCAAATTCTAAATAACCTTTGAGACAAGTCAGCATGAAGACCCATCCCTCTTTATTATCCAGCATTTTATTAAACAGCTCTCCGTCATTATCTCTAAAGCCTTCTTCCCTGACTTCTACAATCGTCGTGGAGTGATCTATTTCATCTAATATAATTGTGACGGTGTGTAACTCCTCAGTTGGTCCCCAGTTGAACTGGATTTTTTGGTTTTCTTCGATTTCAATGACTTCTATTTCACCCTCAGCGTTAAAAAGATCATACTTCAGGGTGATCGTCTCCCCTGTTTCCCATCTCGCAGAACTGGATGAAAACCAAAAATTTCCGATTTTATCGGGATCAACAAAGGCTTCAAATACTTCATAAGCAGGCTTTTCTATTTTCATTTTTGTTTGATTATGCACAATAAACACCCTTTCTTCAGATTCGTTTCAACCGTTTCAAGAAAAAATCGGAGCAACTCCAAACCTCAGTCCAAATCGATCACGTATGAGGTCATTTCTTTCATTTTTGAATTTTTCCCTGCGCCGGTGAACGTGCACACATCACAAAATGCGATTCTTTTCTTATTTTCAAATACAAGCTCACCATTGATAGAAGCCGAACGACCATGTGTGATGATGTTATGGATGTGCAATTCTGTGATGTCTGCGTCAGCCATTTGACTCAGTGTTTTTTCAACAGCCTCTTTCCCTTTGAACTGGCGATCGCCGATTTTGCTCCAGCAAAAATCGTCTGCAATATTCTCTAGAATGAACGCTCTATCGTTTTCGGCAAAAGCGATATTGAATTTCTTCAACATCTCTTTTTTGGGTGAGTTTCCACAATCCTCCGGGCATAGAACAATAAGTCCTCCTGAAGTCTTCAAAGTTCAAATCTCCCTTCATGTTTGAAATACATGATATGTACTTCTCTCACTAGTCGGATTCTCCTCTTTACAATTCAAAAGGGACGCTCTATCGAAAGCGCCCCAGATTTAACTTTAAACCATTGCTTTACTGCTGTCATGATTGGTCATATCCGCGGAGGAAACCATTCTTTTTTTCTTATGATGATATATATAAGAACCTGCTATCAATACATATCCAATAAGGAAAACCACCATCCCACTAGAAGGATCACCTACTGCGATGTGGGAATACATGGCTCCAGTCAAATCAATTACAAAGCCTGCATACGCCCATTCTTTGACCCGTGGAAAACCAGGGACAAGGAGTGCTATAACACCTAACAATTTAGCCACACCGATAAATGGCAAAATATAAGCTGGATACCCTAAATGATCGAACACCGCGACAGCTGCAGGATCAGACATGATATCAGGAATAGCTCCAAAAAGCATTAATGCAGACAAAAGACTAGTAAAAACCCAGTAGGTAATCACTACTTTTTTCATTAAGTAACCTTCCTCCTTCAGTTTTCTATTTCATGAATTAAACATTAATATACTTGAAATAGAATATTCCTGAAAAGGTATATATTACCTAATTATTAATGGTCCTCTTACTGATACTCCTTTATTAAAATCCAACTTTTGGAAGATGTTGCTTGCGAAAAAGTGCAATCCCATCAGGTTTATCATGCTACAGATTAATATGCTTAAAGTCCCGAACCCTCTCCAAAAAAAGAGTCGTGATGAATGATCACGACTTAAAAATTTTATTTTGATTGAATTCATATACCTTGAATTTTCCGTTTCCAGAGGAAAATCTGATAATGTTCCGATCTTCAGGTATCCCTTCAAAATACGCTCCTATACACCCCGTTGTACATCGATGGCCGGAGATTAAGATGTTCAACTCTTTGTTGGCGTATTTGTTTTCAATCTCTTTCATGAAGTCGAAAATCCTTCCTATAAAGCCAGGGATCTCTTCCACCCCATCATAGACACTGGGATCAGGAATCGATCCAACCATTTTGACTTCGTTCTTTTTCATTCGGTCCGCTTCACCTAAATCGAAGACATCCAACCTCGAATCCGTATTCACTTTAATACCTGTTGCGATTTCAGCCGTCTCGACCGCCCTTTCTTGTGGGGAGGAAAACACAAGATCAAACCTGTATTGCTTGAGCTTATCTCTTAGAATTTCAGCTTGATTTCTCCCGTTTTCGTTTAGAGGAAGACCTGATCTTCCTTGTATTCTTTCTTCCTTGTTCAAGTCCGTTTCTCCGTGCCTGATCACATAAATCATAATATCCGCTCCTTATTTAAAAATTGGATGGCTCTGATTTTTGGCCACTAAGACGTTTGCTCGCTGTATTGGTAGACGTGCGAATCGGCTGATGCCCTAGCGCTTTTGATAAACCAAATTTCGGCATGTTTCCGTAAATCGATTCGAATTGCCCCTTCTTAACCGTATAGGTTTCATGATAAATTCCGACCGCATCGTTGTTTCCGACCTTTTTGTTGAAGTCATTCCAGGCTTTCAAATGCTTTTGTCCTCTGGCATAAGCGAGTAGATCTTTTTCGGAGCGCCAATATTGGATCATCATTGTTGTACGTAAGCTGAAGAAATTCTCAATCGATAAGCAGCCGAGATCTTTATTGACATAAAGCTCTTTAATCATTGGTGGCATGGCTATGAATACCGGCAACCACTTGTGGATTGCCCACCATTTGTTCACGCGCATTCCGATGATGAATACAACGATATCGTCCTGTTGACCGATCGTATACCGGCCTGGGAAGACCTCTTTTCCCATTTTCATTCCTCCTTCAATAGTTTTGCCTTCGTTTCCTCACACCAGTCGATTTGCGCTTGGGTCGTACGCAGTCCATAATCCAACGTGATGATCCAGTAAGGTGCATCCGCTTCATCATTCAGGCGGGTGGTAATCATTTCTTTGATTCCTTCATAGGTGTTGTATCGATTGAGAAGTTTTTCCTGGTAGGTTTCTAATTGATGGATAGTAGTGCTAAGTTCTTGATGGCGGCTGAAAAAGAGTTTGAGCAGGAGCTCGTTTTTTTCAACCGGAAGTTCTTTGATGGGGTTCTGAAGCCAGATCTTGAGTGTCTTTTCACCTTCAGATGTGATGTGATATTCCTTTTTGTCTGGTTTACCTTCTTGAGGAGCTACTTGGACCGATGCGTATCCTTCTGCCACTAACTTTTTTAAAGCAGGATAAATTTGACCATAGCTTATTTTCCAAAAATGATTCAAACTCCCGTCGATCATTTGCTTGATGGAATATCCGGTGTGGCAACCCGTCGTCAGTAAACCGAGAATCGCATATTGCGTGTTATTTTCCTTAGCCATCGTACACCTCCAATATATATCTATTTGCTATATATCTTTTTGATACATATAATTTACCATATTCATCCTCTTATGTAAACCGAGAATATAAAAAAAGGCTGATGTATGAACATCAGTCCCCTCGGTAATATGTAAGTTCACGATTCCATTTCCTCTAATTATTTCAAGATCCCCAAGTATTCTTCCCAGGGTCCGACGTCTCCCCCATATCGTTTGGCCATCACGCGTACGATTTGGGAGATGTGGGTCAGGTCATGGACAACCCAGGTGGAAATCAATTCTCTTACCTTCACGACACCAAATGCCGGGTGAGATCCTGTGACTTCCAGCTTCGACTCAGTGTCGAGCAGTTCTTTGAGCCTGGTTATATTTCGGGTTCGAATCGTTTTGAACTCTTCAAACTTCTGTTCAAGCGTTCTTTCAGGGTTTAAACTAAGGTGCGAAAACCTGTCAAATTCGGGAAATGGTTGTGCTTCGCCTTCCTGAAGAATGAATTCCAGCCTCGGAATCCAGTTGTTTTTCTCCCCTTCAATTAGGTGGTCGACCACCTGTGAAGCATTCCAGGTACCTTCACCTTCATTGCATTGCAGCCATCCATCAGATAATCCGGTTAAAAAATGCTCCAACGTTTGAGGCGTCCGTTCCAATATCTCAATCGCTTCCTGCAAATTAAAATTCATCTGGCTTGCCCTCCTTTTTTAAATGATGTTTGGTCAACGTTCTTTTCCAATAAGCCCATGCCTGTAAATACTCATCTAAATCATTTGGATGATGTAGGACACATGTAGCGATTCGTAAATATAGACCTATGACAACTTCTTCATGCAATTCATTCCTTGTAAAATTACGATCAACAAGATGATCGGCTGCTGACTCTATCATTTCTTGAGTCAAGTCATCCGGGGAAGAGCAGAAGGCATAGATCAAATCGTATAAAGGCTCTCCGAACACTGGAGTAGGATCAATCACTCCACATAACTCCACTTCATTATAGATGAAATTATGTACACCACAGTCTCCATGCAAAAGGTACGGCGTTACAATCCTATTATACCTATCTGCTTGATTTACTAGATCCATCACCCATTCAAAATCCTCATCTGTTAGAATCGAACTCAAGATTTGATGTGATTCTACTGCCCTATCAACTAAGAAATTTTTCCATGAATCCACTGGTTTGTCTGCCCAGCCCCATCCTTGTTTATCAGGATCAGCCTGATAATGATTGATAAGAGAGTTTACAAGTTTTATAAGTGTATTCCGTTTATTTATTCGTCCATGACTTATGGAACCTTTGATAAACGGAATTACGAGGTAGCAGTGTAACGGATCCTCATAAATCACCTCTGGTAAGAGCTCTATATCTTTGTAAAAGGTCATGAAATACGACTCAGATTTTAATACTGATGGCTTATTTATTTTAACGACGTATTGATCCAGAAGGTAAACCTCGCTTGTGGTACCTCCGCTTAATCTTTCAGCTTGCTGTGAAACTGATACGATCTTTTTATTACGTAAATCTATTATGATGTCTTGTATATCCATTTGATTCTCCTAATCTCAGACATTTGATCTCGTCTTTTCATCTTTTGATTTTAGTAAGGTCATCAGCTCTTCAAAATACCGGGACTCCAAACAAGTCAGCATGAAGAGGCTCGTTTCTGAGCTTCGAACAAAGATGGATAATGAGCGGTGTAACCTTTGTCATCATCCTTCATCTCCTTTTTAAAAGTTGTAAGCCCTTCTTCAACAATTATTTCAAATTCAACCAGATTACTCAATCACTGTTTCATAAAGGCTGTTTTCGCAAACTTTGTTGCTCTTGAAAGTCGTTGATTTTCGCTCCAGGATGCTCGCTTTCCGCGGGGCGTGCGGTGAGCCCACTC
This sequence comes from Pseudalkalibacillus sp. R45, assembly GCF_052246725.1. Classification (NCBI taxonomy): domain Bacteria; kingdom Bacillati; phylum Bacillota; class Bacilli; order Caryophanales; family Fictibacillaceae; genus Pseudalkalibacillus; species Pseudalkalibacillus sp. R45. The sequence continues at coordinate 9,205 of NZ_JBQQCL010000008.1, forward strand.
GTCGCCTTGCGACATTGAATGGTCTCACCTGTCCCACTGATCCCGCAGGACAAGGAAAGCTTCGGCAGCGTTACATCGCACGAAGAAAATGCGATTTTCATTTTCGAGGAGTCTCGCACCTTGCTCTCCAATCAACTTGCACAAGGTGAGTTTCATAAATGACTCAAAAGCAACAATCTTTTAGAAAAGAGCCTTCATGTAAAATAGGAAAAGCCCACTCTTTCATGTGAGTGGACTTCCGGTTTATCTTTTGAACGGCGGGATACTTTGCTGGAAACGAAAGACATTCGTTGGATCAACCTTCGTTTTCACTTTTCTTAAGCGCTCGAAGTTTTCTCCATAATAAGCGGTCGGCCAATCGTCAATTGATAGATCCGGCCAATTCACGTAATCACCGTCCGTATATGGAGCAAGGCTTTTGCGTAATGCCTTGACCCACTGCACATTCTTAGTTGCTTCGCCTTCTTTTTCCCAAGTTGCTTTATATTCCTGTGCGATAAGCGCTTTCCTGTGATAAAAAGCCGTTTCAGTTGGACGCACTTTTTGCACCGCACCGGTCAGTGCCTGTTGCCATATCGCTGCATCTTCATTCGGTGCATGTTCGAGAAAATGCTTCATGATTTTGATGCCTTTTTCAGGAATCGGGTGATAGGCAAAAGACCCGGAGCGTTTGAAATAAGATGGTATGTTGCCTGCCGGATAATTGAAATAGTCGAATGCTTTATTGAATGGGACGGTTGCGATTTGCACCTTCCTTGGGTTTGTGCTTTTGACCAACGGTTTGATCAGCTTTTTGAGTTCGTCTTTTGTACCCAAATATTGTCCCTCAGCCAGGATCATATTTTGCTCTTTCGCATGCAGCTCGATCGACGACGTTAATTTTTCATCGGTAAATGGAGCCCAGTGCTGCCATTTGTCATACGCTTTTTCCAATTGTTCAAAGTCCCATTCGATCCGGAAAATCGAGACGTCGCCAATTGGATGGGCACGGAACTTGAATTGAGTGACGATCCCGAAGTTCCCGCCACCACCTCCGCAACAAGCCCAAAACAGTTCTCTGTTTTTCCATCTGGTCGCTTCTATAATTTGTGCACTGCGGTCTCCTTTTGGAACGACGATTCTGACGCCAAGCAGGTTATCGCAGGTTAACCCGAAAATCCGTGACAAATAACCGATTCCTCCGCCCAAGGTCAATCCTGCAGCACCGACACTGTATTCTGTGCCAGCAGGGATTGCCAGGCCGTGCTCCCATAGTGTGTTGTATACATGGCCTAGATCAGCGCCTCCTGCAATGACCGCAGTTTTTCTTAAGGCGTTGACCGAGATTTTGTTCATTTCACTTAAATCGATGACGATCCCTTTATTCAGGATCGAAAAATTTTGATAACTATGTCTTCCGCTCCTTACACGGAAAGGGATTTCTTTTTCCCTAGCAAATTTCAGCGCATTCAGGACATCTTTTTCTTCATGGCAAAAAATGATTGCTCCGGGAAACTTGGATCGAAATAGATTAAGATTTGTGCGGGCTTCTGTATAACCCGGATCCCCCGGTACCACAACCCGCCCCGTCAATTCAGTCGCCATCCTCTCTCTCCTTTAACTTGTCTTACAGCAGTATATGAGACAGGTTCATATGATGAAACGGCGGAAATGATGGAGAGTGAAAATGGGCAAAAAAAGACACTGCATTTATTTTGGCAGTGGCCTGGTATACGTTATTTCAATTGGATATGCTCGTTTAAAGACCTGAGTTTATCTGGATTTGCCACCAGGTAGATATCATTGATCTTCTCTTCCTCAAATGTAAAAGAAACGACATTAAGCACTTGACCTTCAAGCGTTACGACAACCCCAGGGACCCCGTTGATCAATTTACGATGAAAAACATAATCCGCAGGAAACTTCTGCATAATACCGAAGAAAAACTGAGTGATCCGCTCGGCAGTGTAGATTGGCTTTACAGCCGCCTTCACTTTGCCACCGCCATCAGAATAGAAGGTCGCATCCTTTGCCAGCACTTGCAGCATCTCGGAGATATTGCCTGTATTCAATGCCGATAAGAAGGTTTCAACGATATTCCCCAGTTGTTTCGAGTCTTTCTGGAATGATTCCGGTTCATGCCCGAGACTTTTTTTCGCCCTGTGGAAAATCTGCCTGCAATTGGTACTGCTTTTATCTACAATATCGGCGATTTCGTCATACTCATACTGGAAAACTTCTCTAAGGAGAAAGACGGCACGCTCCACCTCTGATAGTTGTTCCAAAAGCAACATATATGCAGTCGATATCGACTCTTTCATAAAGTACGAACCTGCCGGATCCGCTACATAGTCTTCCACAATCGGTTCTGGCAGCCATGGACCAACATACGTTTCTTTCTGATGGACGGATGATCGCAATTGATCGATACATCGGTTGGTCGTCATTTTACAGAGGTAGGATTTCACGTTGGTGATGGACCCGCGATTCGGTAGTTTTTCAAATTTAATGAACGTATCTTGGACGATGTCTTCTGCATCCATCACACTGCCCAACATCCTGTAGGCGAGTGAAAAGAGCAATGGTTTATAATCTTGATAAAGCTGTTCAATCTCGTTCATACCAACACCTGGTTTCTTTTTAAAATATGTGAAGCTGCACGTTCCGCACTTGCTAGAGATACATCAACCAATAATTCCTCATCCTCCACCCAATCTCCTGCCACATACAGGCCTTTAATTTCCGGAACGTCAGGGACTGGTAGTGATGCCCAGTTCATTGGAAATCTGCATCCCCCCCTTTATACAGGGCATGGGCACCGAGATTCATGTACACACCATTTTGGTTGACGGTCTGGGATCGTCCTCCAAATTCAGTGGATTTTTCGAACGCAATCACCTTCTGGCCTCCATTGGCTGCCGTCAAACCTATTCATTAACATGACGGAAAAAGGGTTTGATTTGTGACATTATGATACTATTATTTAAAAGAAGAAAGGGGAGATGTGTATTGATCTTAAAGCAACGCGAAGAATCTCTGGAATTGAAGATTATGAGATGTCTTCGGATCCGAATGAATCTATCATCCGAAGATAAACTATATTGTTACAATCTTGAAAAGGGCTATGAAGGAGAGCTGAAGTTTGATGAACGACTCGAGGAACTTTTGCCAGGACGGCTGGCTCTGAATGATTTATTATTAGAGCACCGTAACACGCTTTTTCAAAACGATTCATTATTGCTCTCTTCAGGCAAGAATTATCTTTTTGAAGTGAAAAACTTCGAAGGTGACTTTTATGTGGATGGAGACAGATGGTGTTCTATAGGCGGAACTGAAATAAAGAATCCACTGCTTCAATTGAAGCGGAATGAATCGTTGTTACGGCAGGTTTTAAGTACACTGGAATGTAATATGCCCTTTGAAGCTTATCTTGTATTCATTAACCCCGAATTCCACCTGTACCAAGCACCCCTTGATTCACATATCATTTTTCCTGCTCAACTTAATCGTTTTTTGGACAAGATCAAGAAACAACCCTCTAAAGTGAAGAAAGCCCACTCCACATTGGCTCAACAACTTATTTCTCTTCATATAACCGATCCCCCGAGTTTCCGATTACCCGATTACCAATATGATGACTTGAAAAAAGGAATTTATTGTCCGAGGTGTTATGGTTTTTATGAATGTTGTACAAATAAATCTTTACTTTGTAATCACTGTGGCGGTAAAGAGCCCTTACATTCTGGCATGCTTCGTACCATAGATGAGTTCAAACTTCTTTTTCCTGACAGAAAAGTTACGACCAACCACATATATGAGTGGTGTAAAATCGTCAAAACTAAAAAAACAATTAGAATTATCATTTCGAAAAACTATAAGAGGATTGGACACGGAAATTCATCTTATTATATTTAGCCAGTTTTAGTTTATGAGTGTCTGATCATTGTTTTGAGGAGCCATCACACTCTTAGAGACCTCTTCTGAGTGCTTGATCTTTGCTTTTGGGGAGCCATCACACTCTTAGAGACCTCTTCTGAGTGCTTGATCTTTGCTTTTGGGGAGCCATCACACCCTCAGAGACCTCTTCTGAGTGCTTGATCTTTGTTTTTGGGGAGCCATCACACCCTCAGAGACCTCTTCTGAGTGCTTGATCTTTGTTTTTGAGGAGCCATCACACCCTCAGATCCACCTGGTCTTCACCTTAGCTACCTATTTCACTCATCAAAAAAACCGAGAGGAATTCTCCCCTCAGTTTTTCAGCAGTTCCACAAAGTCATCTAGTCTTCTTCTGTTCGTGAGGTTGTGGTTGCAGGTGTTGCTATCCTGACAGATGTAGTTGCCTCTGCTCAGATAGGTTTCTTTCCCGCTTCTCACTCTACACATGAACAGGCCGACTTCTTCATACTCACCACATAATGTGCATATGCTTTTTCGATGGCTTTCCTGGAATGTTCCAGACAGCCCTTTCAGTTTCCCGTCGATTTCAACAACAAGATACTTTCTGCTGGAACGAATATCATACCAGCCTATATAGGATATCTCCTTAAAATCAATTTCCTCAAGCAATGGCATCTTCAGTTTTTTTGCCTTCGGGAACAAGTTCTGCACCGTTTTTTCCGATATATTACGAAATGGAATGACGTACGCACTCAGTTCGTCTAGAAACTTCTCTGCTTCCGTTGCTTTTTCGATTTCCAGCATTCGGTTGAGGAGTGGCTCCACTTTTTTATCAATCGAAGAAAAAAGGTTCAGTGACTTTTCTAATGAGCCATATTTCAAAGCCTTCAGGACATCCTGGTCTTTAACCGAAGCATGCGCCTCTGCCAAGTACCGTACTTGTGTCCTTATAAAGTTGAATTGATCAGGTCTCATGAATGGTTCTATATTTGTTTTGTTCATTTTAGTTCAGCTCCTTATTTTTCAATCCGTTTATAAAATAAGGTGCAAAACCATGTTACAGAACTCAGGCGATTAGTTCATGTTCCATCCCATACAAAGTATCGCCTTTCCCATAACAGGCTTTGCATGAGACGCTGCAAATTCTGGCAAATGAATGCTGCTGTTCGCCATTATTTACCACCTCCTCTGTTAGAATCATTATACCCTATGTAAAGCTCAATTTCTTTTCTTATGAATAGTTATTTTGTAGAGTTGAATTAGATGGGAGGAATCGATAATGGATGTGTTGTTCAGGAAAAGAATCGGGCTGAATGAAGAGGAACCGATCACATTCGAGAAACTGGAGGAGGTCCTTGTAAAAACAGCACGAGCCATCCCCTTTGAAAATCTGCGAATCATGAATCAACGAACCGTTGAAATTACGGAGGAAGCTTTGATTGATAAAATGCTAGTTAAAAAAGAGGGTGGGCTGTGTTACGAGTTGAATGGTCTTCTCTACCTTTTTCTGCTCGAAAATGGATTCGATGCCAAGCTGGTGCGCGGTGATGTATTCAACAGCAAAACCGGAGAATGGACGAAACTTGGACGAACCCATGTAGCGATCATCCTCCGACATGAAGATGAAGACTACCTGGTCGACACCGGTTTTGGTGGAAATCTCCCATTAAAGCCGATTCCGATGAATGGTGAGATCATTCACTCACCTAACGGACAATTCAAAGTGGAAGCCACAAAACACAAACACGGCGATTATCTCCTCGGCTTGAAACTCACAAACAAAGATCAATCCTGGCGAACGGGATACTTGATCGATTCCAAAAATCCAGTAGCGGATCTCCGAGAATTTAATGATATCCAAAAAATACTCATTGAAGATTAAGAGTCCCCATTCAACAAAGGACCGATCCTTACAAAATTCACTGAGAACGGAACCGTTTCATTGACAGATAAAACAATGACCCGCTGGATCAACGGAACGTCACAAAAAGAACAAATCTCAGAAACCGAATTCAAAGATCTCCTAAAAAAAGAATTTCACATTAAAAGCTGAAGGACTGACGATTGTCAGTCCTCCTAACTTAAGTTTGTCCGACCATTCGTTCAAGCTGGGCTTCAAGACGATCGAGGTTTTCATCATTTGCCTTATAGCAGAACTCTCTGATTTTTTCACATTCTTCAGCAGAATCGAACAGCATACGCCAGTTCAGCTGCGTCTTTCCGTCCAATTCCTCTAAGGTCACACTCAGTAAAAACTCGTGATTCGGCTCCAGATGCCGGAGGACGATTCGTTCAGGTTCCACAACCTCGACGAAAACACTCTTATTTTCATAGTCAACGCCATTAGGACCGTGCATGGTATAACGCCAAACCCCATCAGTGCGCTGATCAAACTCATGGAACGTATTCGTAAAACCTTTTGGCCCCCACCACTTTGCCAAATGATCGGAGTTGGTGAACGCTCGGAACAACTTTTCACGCGGCATATCGAAAATCCTTTCATTTACGATTTCCCGGTCTACCTCATCCAATTTCTGAAGCTCCTTACCCAGATTATCAAGCATGATCGTTGTTCCGTGTTCACGAGTCGCTGCAGAATCGTGCCCATCCAGGAATGCCCCCTGTTCGGTGTAGGTCAGTTGGGTACCGGTTCCTGCAGGCTTGAACTCGACCGTGGACACTGATACAGAAATCCTCGTCTCTTCTTGATCCATTGTGTAGGAGTAGACAATCCGTTCATCTGGAACAATTTCCTGATATTGCGCCTTAAAAGTGTAAACAGGTCCGCCAGGAGGACCGCCCAGGTTGCTCTCCACTCCTCCAACTCTAAAATCGAACTCATCCGCTCCCGCAAACCATTTTGCTTTGAAAGCAGGATCTGCCCACGCTGCGAAAACTTGCGCAGGTGAGGCATCATAATTCTTCTCAATAACAAAGGTATCATGTGTAGCATAACGTTCAATCATGATTTTTCCTCCCTTGACTTTGATTTTTTATAAGGAAATCATCAAGACGATCCAAGTGGTTTTCCATGTTATTTTTTCGCCCAGAAAAAAATTTTTCATGGCTCTTTTTCATCATACCGAACAGTTCCGTAAAATTTCCGACAGTCAATGGTTCTTTCGTTTGCATGAGGCCTGAAACATTTTGTAATTCCTTCAATAACTTCTGTTGAATTCTGATATTTTCTTTGAGCCGGTCGATTTGAAGGGAGACGACTTCGGCTGGGTCATAGTTCGTATCGGATAGAATGCCTTTAATCTCCTCAAGCGACAAGCCGACATCCTTCAATGAAAGAATCTGCTGGAGACGAGACAAATCTCTATCGTCATACAATCTATATCCTGAATCTGAATAATAGGAAGGCGAAAGCAAACCGATCTGATCGTAATATCGCAGCGTCCTGACCGTTATCCCTGTCAATTCTGCCAGCTCCCCTACTTTCCATACGACGTTATCTTCAATGATCATCCCCTCATTTCGCGCGCTGGATTTACCGGTGATTCAACTATAAACCATTACGTCACGTAAGGCTCAAGGCATATTATTTATTTTTTTTAAAAAGGGATCGTGTCTGTGTTGGAGAATAAACTTAAATGACCCAAAAACGATTGAAGGAGTGATGGCTGATGTTCTACAAAACCTTTGCCAAGTCTGAAAATAAAATAACGAGTGAGGTTCATTCTACCCTAGCGTGTCATTGATCCTCACAATATCAGGAGGATGAAAATGAATTATCAAGCAGTTGTTAAAAAACATTTACAAGCCATCCAAAAGAAGGATTTAGCGTCCTATTCAGGGACATTATCCAAAAATGCAGATGTCAGCGTTGTCATGCCAAATGGACATTTTGTTGAAGGATATCAAAACGTGATCGATTTCCATAAAGATTGGTTTCAAGATCCTGACTGGACCTTCCAATATACCCTGGTGAAAGAAGAAGTCTTCAGTGATATGGGCTATACAGTGGTAAAAGTCAATTATGATGATCTGGACCAAAACGGCGAACCCTACAACAAGGAGTATTATCTGACATTGGTATTCCGTAAAATGGCTGACTCTTGGTGTTTGGTACATGATCAAAATACATTTTTGAACTAGAAATGCGGGCCGGACGATCGTTTCGGCCCCTTGTCATCTCTAGAAGCTAAACCAATTTATACATCAGAACATCATCCACGTATTCATTATCGCTGAACTTGAATTCTTTGACTTTCCGTCCTTCCTCTACAAACCCCATGCTTTCATATAAAGCGATCGCCCGATGGTTGGTCGAGAATGTGCCTAAACAAACTTTTTCAATTAAAGGATTTTGCTCTGCCCAGGCTAACATCTCTTGCAGCAACTGCTTTCCGAGCCCTGAACCTCTGTAATTTTTCTTGATCTGTAAAGCAATCGAACCAGTATGAGACATCCTTCTTCTTTCCTGTGATCGGAAGACGATCCATCCGACAACAGTCCCACCGATTTCAGCTACGAACATGTTATCCCTCTCGTTCCCCAATATCTTTTCAATCCATTCCTGCTCCTGTTCAATCGTCTTATCAAACTCCTCGGGAACCCTGATGAAATATACGCTTTCTTCAATTACTTCCCGTTGTATATCTAAAATTTCTTCAGCATCATCCAAATGGACAGTCCGCAGCACAGCCTTCTCATTCTTTTTCACAGTCAATGGTTCCACCTCATCATTCATGTTGATTGCAATACCAAATTCTCCACACGCCTCAACGAACCCTTTTTTTGCGTCTAAATGACCTGTTCCTTTTTCCAGAAAATAGTTTACAATGGGAGTACTAATAACAAGGAGGTCTTTTACATGAGAAACATGAAAAGTCGAAAAGTCCATTTATATAAGGGAGGAACACTCACGTAAGTTGTAAGCGGTGTACCCCCTTATATGTGTTTTGCGAATGAACACTAAAAGGGGTATTACATGCAATTTCCAATTAAAAAGTTTTTGTCTTATTATAGACCGTATTTAAAAATGTTCTTAACCGTATTAGGCTGTGCGTTCTTTACATCCACTCTGATCCTCGTGTTTCCTTTACTCGTGCGATACGTGACGAAGGATGTGCTGGAAGGCGACCTCTCCACTGCACTGAATGATGTGTACTGGATCGGCGCACTCATGCTTGTCCTGGCAGCTGTCCAAAATATCGGAAACTACATTGTCGATTACAAAGGGCACGAAATCGGAGCGCGGATGGAAAGGGACTTGAGGAGTGAACTGTTTATGCACATGCAAAAACTCTCCTTCAGCTTTTATGACAAGGAAAATACAGGTCAGCTGATGTCCAGGATCACCAATGACTTGCTGCTCCTTTCCGAACTCTATCATCACGGTCCAGAAGACTATACCAAGTACCTGGTTCGCTTCATAGGTGGCTTCGTCATCCTATTTTTCATCAACGCGCCCTTGACGATCGCCGTCTTTTGTATCTTATTCGTCCTTGTTATATTGTCTGTGTACTACAATAAACTTCTGAACACAGCTTTAAAAAGGAACAAAGAACGGATTGCGGATGTGAATGCACAGGTTGAGGATAGTCTTGGCGGGATCCGTGTTGTAAAATCGTTCGCCAATGAGGAAATCGAGATCGGCAAGTTCAATCGGGAAAATAACCGTTTCCTTGAAAGTCGTAAAAAAACCTATTGGACCGAAGCCGTTTTCTACAATATTTCAGAGACACTCATCCAATTGATCACCGTCACCGTCGTGATCATCGGCAGTACTAGAATCATCCATCAAACACTCGATTTAGCGGATCTGATTACATTTCTACTCTATATCGGGTTCATGGTTGAGCCGATTCAACGACTGACCTTTATGAGCACACAATTTCAAGAAGGAATTACCGGTTTCCAGCGCTTTATGGAAATCATGAATCTGAAGCCGGCAATTGAGAATAACAAAAATCCGATCAGTCTTGATAACGTGAGCGGCGAAATTGAGTTCAAACAGGTCACATACCGCTATGATGCTGATCTAGACAATGTCTTTGAAAATCTGACCCTACACGTTCAACCCGGCGAGTACGTTGCCTTAGTCGGTCCGTCTGGTGTTGGGAAAACGACCCTATGCTCGTTAATCCCTAGATTTTATGATGTGATGGATGGGGAAATCTTGATTGACGGGGAAAACGTTCGAAATATCGACTTGTCTTCTCTGAGGAAAAACATTGGGATTGTTCAACAGGATGTCTATCTTTTCGCCGGCACGGTGATGGAAAACATCCGTTACGGAAAACCTGATGCCGCAGACGAAGACATCATCATGGCTGCAAAACATGCCAATGCCCATGAGTTTATCATGAGCCTGCCGAACGGCTACCATTCCGAAATCGGGCAAAGAGGCGTCCGCCTGTCCGGCGGTCAAAAGCAACGACTCAGCATCGCTCGTGTCTTTTTAAAGAATCCACCGGTACTGATACTCGATGAAGCGACGAGTGCTCTGGATAATGAGAGCGAAAGTATCGTAAAAGATTCGCTGGAACTGCTGGCGAGAGGGCGTACGACGATCGTCATTGCCCATCGACTTTCCACGATCCGCAATGCACAACGTATTGTCGTGTTGACCAAGGATGGTGTCGCAGAACAGGGAACTCATGACGACTTGATCGCTCGTGGCGGTACCTATGCACAACTTTATTCCAAGCAATTTGAATTTCAGGTATAAAGAAATAAGGCTCAGCTCCCTTCTCGGGTATGCTGAGCCTTTTGAATGATCCCTTTCCATCCTCTATCTATCTATGTTGATCTATTAGAATAGGATTTCCATCAGGATCTTCAATTGTTAAACTTGCTGGCCCTTCACTTGTTTCATCAGCTTCAGTCAGTAGTTTTACCCCTTTTTCTTTTAGATGTTTTTGAAGGTCCCGTACGTCCGTGAATGAATCGAGGTTTTCAGCATTTTGATTCCATCCAGGATTAAAGGTCAGAATGTTCTTTTCAAACATTCCCTGGAAAAGCCCGATCACGCAGCTTTCGTTCTTCATGATAAGCCAGTTCTGGTCGATGTCTCCCCCTAAATCTTCAAATCCCAGATTCTCGTAAAATGCTTTTGATTTGTGGATGTCCTTTACACTTAAACTCACAGAGAATGCACCTAGTTTCATAGTTCCTCCTCATAATTAGAAAGATTTAACATGAATCAAGTATACACCTTTGACAGGAAGTGTACATAATCGTTCTACAAAAAGGGGCTGTTAAAAAAGTCTCTGAGTCTCTCCGATTTTAACAACATTTTTAGAAAAATCGTGGTTTTGACACAAAATGTTGTGTTGGAGGTGTCTGACACTTTTCTTTTGGACAGTCCCCTTTGTTTCGATATTATCCTTTATAGCTGACTTCGCCGGTTTCAACCAATTCCTTAAGTCCCATGAACATCAAGTTCCAGCCGTGCTCTGTCCCAGCGTGGTATTCGCCAAGAGCCTTTTCGATATCTGCTTCTGTCCAATCCTCTTCATGAGGAACGTTGATGACTTGAGTGAACGTCATCTCACATCCTTTTGGGGTTTCGTTGAACTCAACTGTAATCGTATCTTCTAATTCGCTGAATTGAGGCATCTTAAAAGTGAACACGAGTTTCTTCGGGTGGTCGATTTCAAGGTACTCACCAATCGCACGATAATCTTTTCCTTCCCGATGATCAACAATTTCCCAAGTACCGCCTACTTGAGGTTCATTTCGTGCTACCTTATTCGTTCCTTCCAAAGTAAAAAGCCATTTACGCATCATCTCAGGGGTCAGCCATGCGTCAAAAACCCTTTCAGGTGCTACCTCGAAATGCCGAGTCATTTTCAAAGTGGTGGTTGAAACGTTATTCATAAACACTCTCCTTTAGGTAATCTAGTGTTCTTTCTTTTTGGCTTTCAACAACTCATTCTCCAACATGTCAAAGCGATTGTTCCAATACTTTTCATAAAAACGGAGCCATTCCATTGCTTGAGACAGGGACTCAGTGTTCAAGCGGCATGTGTGTGTCCGTCCCTTCACACTCCTGTCGACTAGATTTGCCCGCTCCAGAACCTTGATGTGCTTGGAGATCCCAGCTAAAGACATATCAAAAGGCTGTGCCAACTCCGAAACTGTCCTTTCTTTCTCTGACATCATGTGAAGCATTTCTCTTCTTGTTGAATCAGCCAGGGCATGAAATATTTCATCTAAAAGATTTTTACTTTGATTAACCATATAGTTAAATATAAACGAATGAAGTCTAATATTCAACTATTTAGTTTAATAAAATTCATTTATATATTCCTTGACATGAATATTCCATTTAGAGTATATTTAATGCATGGAAAAAATATTGAGTGCACTTGCAGAATCTAACCGCTTGAAAATCATCGAACTCTTGCGTGATGAACCTCATACTGTTGGGGAAATCGCCGATCAACTTGGGATTCGTCAGCCTCAAGTTTCCAAACACCTACGTGTGCTCAGTGATGCAGGACTCGTTGAGGTGAATCCGATCGCCAACCGTAGAATTTACAAGCTTCGGCAAGAACCGTTCGTGGATCTTGACGATTGGCTGGATTCTTTCCGAAACGTGTGGAATGAACGATTCGACCAATTGGATGAGTATTTGCAAGAACTGAAGGAAAAGGAACAGGACGAATAAGGAGCATTGCTTTGACACGGCAATGTTTATGAGAGGAGGATCGTAGGTTTTTGACTTGCAATGATATTTTAATTAGGAGGCGTTGAAATGTCTGAAAACAAAGTTAGTAACAGCATCACCACAAGTGTAGAAGGACGAAATCTGATCATTGAAAGAGTATTCGATGCACCAAGGGACCTCGTTTTCAAGGCTTTTTCACAAAAAGAGCATTTGGAAAATTGGTGGGGACCTAAAGGTTGGAACACTACGGTTCATCAGTTTGAATTCAAGCCTGGCGGTGTATGGCACTATTGCATGCGTTGTGAAGACAAAAACCAGGGAGACTTTTACGGCATGGAATCCTGGGGATTATCGGTCTATAAAGAAATCGTCGAGCCTGAAAAAATCGTCTACACCGATGCGTTCTCGGATGCAGAGGGCAATAAAGCAGATGGAATGCCCGAGACCCTCATTACGATGACTTTCCTCGACCATGAGGGAAGGACGAAAGTGATTTCCAAATCTGAATTCGCTACGGAAGAAGCCCTCAAGCAAGTCAAAGATATGGGCGTTGTGGAAGGGGTCACATCCCAATACGAACGATTCGACGAGTACCTTCAACAACTTCAATAGGTATGTAAAAACAACGGGGCTGTCCCAAGTGTCTGAGTCTCTCCGAACTTAATAACATTTTGAGAAAAATCGTGGTTTTGATAAAAAATGTTGTGTTGGAGGTGTCTGACACTTTCCTTAGGAGAGCCCCCGTTGTTTACTTGATCACTCAAAAGATTTAGCAGTTTCGATCAGGTGTTCCTTTGTGATCTCTGTATCTGACTGTTCTTTGTAATAAGATAACGTATAGTTTATATTGCCTTCTTTCCAATTCAGGACCATATTTCCTGCCTCGTTGTCGGCAAATTGTCCTTTGAGTTCACCTATATCAACCGTTTCGTACTCCATATCCGAATCAACTTCTACATCTTTTACAATCTCAAGTCCCAAGAGGTTTCGATCCGCTTCTCCTGAACTCGTAAAGTCGATCATGATGACAGTATCATCTTGCCCCTCACCGAGTTCGATAGAAGGATTCAAGTCTGCCTGACCTTCATCAAATGGAAGTTTCGTAGGGACCCTGGGTTGGAAATCCCTCTCTTCAAGCTCTTCTTTTAACTTCGTATTATCATAATCATATAAACTTCCGCTGCTGTTGCAGCCTGCCAGAATCAATACAAGCATGGAAACCATAGACAACCATTTTTTCAAATTTGTCCCCTCCTTTATTAAATCCAACTCCCCAATATCAGCATAATTCCATAAAGGATCGCAAGGGCTGGAGCAACCACACAAACTCCGATGAACAAAGACTTCAAGATATCTACTATCAGCGGCGGTTGTTTCACCTCGGTTGCTTCTGCTTTTAAACTTTGTAACGACTGATTGATGCTTTTCAATTCCTCGAGTATTTGTTTTTCTGTACTTTTTTCCATGTTTATCCCATTCCTTATGCTGTTTTATATAAAAGAAAGGCTCTTGTATACGGTCCACACAAGAAGTCCGCTTGCTACTGCAATAAACAGCACATTGAAGAAGAGAGCAGTTTTCCTTTTACCATCCAGTAAATCATTAATCAACATATGTATACCTTGAAACACCATTAAGGCGATTAAAAACAAGCTCCCAATATGATCATTGAATGGATCTTCATCAAAATTCATTTGAATGGCTCCGATAATTAACGGTACATAAATAATGGTAAAAACGATATTCAATCTTTTTTTCATGTGATCACCTAATTCTCAGTTGTTTACTTTATGTCGTAAAATAGGGTAAATAATAGATCACCGTAATGATCCCACTTGATCCAAGATAAATGAGTGTTCCGATAATGAAGGGGTTGAAGCTGAGACTGAATGGTTTGATTTCCCCTGCATTCACACCTGTGGTACCTTTAATGGTTGCATTCACCTGGTTGTTGGACATTTTTCCATTGAGCATCCCCATCCACACAACTATGAAAAGAAGCAAGCCGCATAAAAACATCGACTCCATAAAACTCCATCCTACTAATCTAGCAAACAACCAGGATAATCCCGTATTGAACATGATTGTTGCAATGACCAAAAGAAACTTCATCAAACCACCCTTTCCTAAAATACTTGATACAGTTTATACGGGAAAGGGCGGTGAAAAGTTCCATGGAATTTCCAGTTACACTAAAAACCTTCAGCTATCTGAACTTTTCAGGTTCTTCTGCAAATAAATCAATGAATCCACAACTAACATATTTTACTAATCAACTTTGGTTAAGATAAAGAAAGAAAACTGAGCCATAGCTGCACTTATACTGAAGAAAGTATATATACTTTCTTACAGTGTAAAATTAGGGACAGATTGTTTTACAAGGAGATTTTGTATATGATACTTCGATTCGGGTATGTTTCGACCGCACTTCATTTGTGGGAATCGTCCCCTTCAAGGACATTGACTTTTACGAATTGGAAGAAGCTTGATACGAACCAGCGCAAGGAAAAACTTTTTCATGCGACGGCTCAGAATCTGAACAATACGAAACGGGCATTATTCTATAACATTGCTCAGGGCATCCATCTTTACCGGATGTCTTCTTCCCTCGTGCCGCTTGCGACCCATCCTGATGTGAACTGGGATTATATAACACCGTTTCGGGAGCAGTTCCAGGAGATCGGTGAGATTGTCAAAAAACACGCATTGCGCGTGAGCTTCCACCCGAATCAGTTCACCCTGTTCACGAGCGATAAAGTGCATGTGACCCAAAACGCAATTACGGATATGGAGTATCATTATAAAATGCTTGAACTGATGGGATTACATGACCAGGCAACGATGAACATCCATGTCGGCGGTGCTTATGGAAACAAGGAAAAAGCCATCAGCCGCTTTCATGATAATATCGAAAAATTGGACAGGCAGATAAAAAAGCAGGTCACACTTGAAAACGATGATAAAACCTATACAGCACAAGAAACGCTGGCGGTTTGTAAGGAACACGCACTGCCGATGGTCTTCGATTACCACCATCACTGGGCAAACCCCGGAAATGAATCAGTGGAGCAATTGCTTACTGAAATCTACACGACCTGGAAAAACACAGAGCAACAGCCGAAATTTCACCTTTCCTCTCCAAAATCAGAAAAGGAATACCGCTCCCATGCGGATTATGTTGATCTGCAATTTGCCGTACCGTTCATCAAAGATCTCATCGCTTTCGGTGAGGATGCCGATATCATGATTGAAGCCAAATCAAAGGATAAAGCAGCCTTACGTCTAGTCGAAGAGTTAACAGCATTACGTGGGTTCAAACGAATTGACGGTGCTGTAATTCAAGTGTAGCTGTTTCTGTTTCATAAAGAAAAATTGACAAGCCAAGCCCTAGCGTAGGCTGAGGACCTAGAAAGTACATATGAAGGCTCGTTTCCCTAAATTTTATCTTCATCACGCCCTCAGAACACTAATCTGAGGGCGTGTTCAGCCCATTTTCACCTTCATCACGCACTCAGAGCGCTAATCTGAGGGCGTGTTCAACCCATTTTCAGCTCCATCACGCACTCAGAGCGCTAATCTGAGGGCGTGTTCAACCCATTTTCAGCTTCATCACGCACTCGGAGCGCTAATCTGAGGGCGTGTTCAACCCATTTTCAGCTTCATCACGCACTCAGAACACTAATAATTGAAATACCCTGAAGGGCTCTTCAGGGCAAAACCGATTATAGTGATTGCACGAACTCCGAGACGACTTCGTTGAAATTTTCAGGTTCCTCAAGGAAAGGACAATGGCAGCTATCTTCGAATACGATCAGCTGTGAATTCACGATGTGTTTATTCAAATACTCGCCTGCTTCGACCGGAATAAGTTTTTCCGCTCTTCCGAAACAGAGCAGTGTCGGTACTTTTATGTTTTCGAACTGATTCCGGTAGTCAACGACAGTCTGATCAAATAAGATTGCGCTTGCGACAGATTCCGGAAGCTTCGTCGTTTCCTCCAGCATCCAATCATATTCCTTCTGTGGAAGCTCCTCCTTGAACATAAGCGGAATGAACTCGGTTAGAAAACCAACGCGATTATTCTGAACTTCCCGCATTAGATGGATGAGCGTCGGGAAATCGAAGGCACCGCTCGGGAAGTCATCCCATTTGAAGTCAGAAGCCAATTCATCCACAATGACCGTGCCCTTCACATTGTCTTCCCCGAATTGATGCAAATAGTCCCAAACCACGAACGCCCCCATCGACCAGCCGACCAGGACTACATCTTTAAGTCCCATTTTTTCGATAAAAGTGTGCAGATCACGAGCATAATTCGCCACGGTGTGCCCGTGGTGAACCTTCTCTGACTGCCCATGTCCCCGTAAATCCAGTAATATAACACGATGATTTTTCCTAAAATGTTCTGTTTGTTTTTTGAAAAAGCGGCTGCTCATCCAAACCCCATGAATGAAGATGACCGGGGCTCCTTCACCCACATCCTCATAGTACAATTCCACGTGATCTTCAACCTCTAAATACGGCATCCTTTGACCTCCCCCATTTTAACTTCAATCATTCCATTCTATTATTTGATGTCCGACAAATATGCTCTCAAATCAGCATTCCTTTCAGCCAGGGGCGAGGTTGGTAAGGTCCGATCGGTATTTGGATGAGGCTCGATTCGTTCTCAAACCTGTAAATGTCATCTGCACTTGCGACATCGAACCCAAGTAATGGATGACCGCCTAAACCGAGTGCTGAAGAAGCCAACAGCAAACGCTGCATCATCATGCCTGCTTCCATCTGTTGGATTCGGTAACCCCGATAACCGAGGCCTTTTTTATGAGGATCAGAAACTCCGACCAGATGAAAACAAAGCGGGACCTGATAGAGGTTCACATTATGCATGGTCATTGCCGACTGTAGCTGGACACGCATATCTCCTGGTCGGATGAGCCTCAAGGTATGTGAAGAAGGGTCGTATCGATAGGCACCATACGGTACACCCTCCACATTGTAAAAACACCCATAAATCTCAATCCCGCCTTCGGAAGTCTTTGTCGCTTCCTTGAGTAAAACGGCTAACTGCTGCTGTGTTATCTTTTCTAAAGTGAAATCCATTTCTGGAGAGTATCGGTTCAGGCAAGCTTTTGAAAAATCAACATCCGGCAGTTCCGGAGTCGGCAGCCAGATCACCAGTCCCTCCTCTTCCCCATTTTCTTCTCCTCGAACCCAATTGGATGTTTCCGTAGATTCCATCATCGAGGCTTCATTCATTTTGACAAGCATCGTATAATCCAGCACTTTTTCCGATCGGACATAATGTTTGATGTCTAGTTTCGGAAGAGCGGGAAGCGATTCGTCCTGCTTACTGCCATTCCCCTCGTTCGACCATACCCCTTCCGATTCAGCTAACGGAACGATGGCATACACACTCTCTTCCTGTTCATCCAACCCTAGCAAATGATTGACAACACGGTCGAGGAACTGGAAACAGACATGGTGTGAATACCCGAATCGTTTGCTCACCTCGCACAACTGGCCGATCAATGCACCAGCGTCAAGTCCCTGTAATCGGTAAGCGAAATTGTTGTATTTGAAAAAGTTCTTCCAGAACATCGTCGAGATGAACGCCACTCCGAAGAAATCGGACAAATCACAGCGCCCGCCAAGCGCGTGGTTGAAATACTCATCGAAATTCCCTTCCCGCAATAAGACGAGGCGGTGATGGGCAACGTCGTAATGGTAGATGCCCTCTGCCAGGTCTTCAATTTTCAGATAGAGGTACAGTTCATTCGGGTACAGCCCACCGCCTGAAGGTACAAACCTGCGCGAGCGTGCAAGATTCATCGTATCTTCCGAAAATTGAACCAGACCGTAGACGTACCAGAGAAAAGCGCTCATGTTTTCCAATGTCAGCGCCGAATCCAGCTCCTCAAACGAGTGCGGGATGTCCGATGAGAGTGGTATGACTGGCTGATCTTGATACAATTTATAGGGAAGGGGGGCATCATCCCAGTCGATTTCCAAATCCGGCGGTTTAATCCGATCGATGTCGTAGTGGAGATTGTAAAGAAATTCATCCAGGTCCACCCTGTTTCCTCCTTTCACCTATGGGAATGGGTGCGGGTATGGATTGAGTTCTTCACGCGTCAAGGGGCGTTCTCGATAACCGAGCTCCATTGGTATGTTCAACACCCGATCCAGCCCATTGATCCGAATCAAGTTATGACCGAACGTCATCGGCAGCATTCCAGGGATCAGCACTTTTACGCAGTGCAGACCGTTCCTCCTGATTTCGGAACTCGTCTGATCCACAACAATGACCTCCATATCCAACCTTTTGAACGTGTCCAGGATTCCCTTCAGATCCTCCGTCAAATCAAGGTTTCGAGATGGCGGTGGAAAAGCTTCTGAAAAGGTCTGTGTAGGACGGTCCTCATCCATTAAAAACCCAAGCCGCTCTTCCGCTTCCTTCAAGCCATACAACCTGCCATGGTCATCCATGATCCTAACCTCGGAGGGATCTTCGAGCAGTTTTTTGTATTCGCTTTTACCTGCTTCGAAGCTTGTTTCCAAGGAAACGACCATCCCAGCCAGTTCGTAGATCGCGCTTTTCGTTGCTTTTACCGGATCCAGATGGGCTCCAGCCGCGCAAAGGAGGTTCATGCCTTTATCCTTACTGTTTTTGACAAAGGCCCACACAGCAGGAACCCCATGCTCCATCGTCGCGTTATAAAGATGAAAGTCATAGCCACTGATATCGCGCATGCGTTCAATCATATGGATGAGTTCCTTATCCCCAGCAGAAAAAGGATCGATCCGCGGCAGCCTTAACCGACCATACCAGGTCATAAGGAAAGCATCGCGCTCGATGACCTCCATGATCCCGTAGAAAATCGCCTCTTCCAAACTACCGCCTAGTGCACACCCATTCGATGTTTCATATACGAGCCCCTCACCACATCCGACACTGTAGTAGGCAAGAAGTTCGGGGACAAGGACTGGCCGCTCTTGTAAGAATGAATGGCCCCAAACCCAGTTCAATTCACGTGCAGGGTCGAATTTCTTATATGGAAAACCGTGCTCAGCATAGTGTTCATCCTCATGGACACCGAATCGAAGTGGATGAATCGCCTTGTCAGCAAGATTCTCATACGTATCTCTGACGACGGTCCTTTTCGCCCGTGGACCGGTTCCACAGGATCGCTCTAACGCCTCTAACATAGCGGTCTGTTCACTAAGCTCATAAGAATGCGTCCGTCCTGCGGTCCCTTCATTTCCGCTGAAGAGAGGAAGTGTAACGATAACATCGGCAAATGGGGTCACCGTGTCATACATCTTTCCGTTCATCATACCAGACCTGCTCGAAAAATAATCTTTCTCCAAAACTGCCTTCAATTCATCCATTGGACGGCACCGGTAACTGTCTGATGAAACTTTGGGGCTGGATTGGAGTGTGATCAGCGCATCAGATTCCGTATCATCCAGCAGTCTGCTACATACCGGACAGGCGGACTCAGGTAAAATGAACCGCCATGCGCCATCCATTGATTTGAGATTCAAGAGATACAGGTGGTCTGCTGATTGTGGTGACATTCCTTCGAAAAACCTTCTCACTTCGGAATCGATCAGTTGGACCATTTGCAAAATGGCGGTATCAGACAACCAGGCATCCGGTTGGCGTTCTTCTTGTTGAGCGATCCGCTGTTCCTTCAACCCCCACATCTCTTTTTTATCCCGTCCAGCCATCAAAAGACGAGTATCAGCACAGTAAGAACAACCATTTTGATCAGGATGGATGAATGGTCCGATCATCCCCTCACCGAATGTAAAAAAACCTCTCAGCCAGGGGACACGGAGCCGTCTATATACCTCTTCTGCTTGCAGATGATCAGCCGGCACCCACGCATCATGCAAAACAAGTACCAATTCGGTCATTTCTGGAAGGTTTTCATCAACCATATGACGGCGGTTGATTTTATAGCTGCCAGCCAGCTTTTCATAGACTTTGTCAGCAAGTCTTCCAAATCCGACAATGAGTATCGAAGCACTCACAGTAATGGCTCCTCCTTCCTCAAAACGACACCGACGACAACCGCTTGTTCTTTTTTCAATAAAGGTTCCATCGCCAAGTCGAACACCTCGACATATCGGCGGTTGTTTTCTAGGATCTGCAAGGCAGCCTGGAGACTTTTTGCTGTATCGGTGGTCTGGATGTCGATTCCCACCGGCTCCTTCTCTTGTAATCGTACATTCTGAACTTCGATCGCCCTTGTTGATCGCTTACCGGATTTATTCTGATGTTTCGTGACGGCATGATGGAGGGCGTTACGGAGGGCGTCCGTGATCGTAAGCCCCGTGCTCCCATATGCTCGATCCTTGTATTTTACCCATATGACCGGTAGTCCGTTGAATTCTTTTCCAAGACCGATCAGAGGTTCTTTCCCCATTGTTCTCAGTGCTTGCAGGTAGAATTGGCAATGTTTGTCTTGGATCTCCTTCACCATCACCATGGTTGCTGTTATTTTCCGGTTTTCTGTTTGTTTCTGCAGTTCGTCAAGCAGACATTTTTGCAGTCCACGGCTCACTGCTTCAGTGCTGGATTCACCGGCTCCGCTGCAGACTACATCCTGAACATCCAGATTCCTGATCAGTTTTTCACTATATCGCTCCAACCCTACCAGACCAGCCTCTCGCCGTACGTCATGGTGGGTGAGACCACTGCAAACCTCAGCTGGTAAAAGTTCTGCAGGGCCTTCTGAAAGTGGGTCGACGGTTTGAATCCAGCATTGTGAAAGAGGGATTTGGCAAAGATCCCCTTCCTCCCACTTATGAAAAACCCCTGAAACCTCAGAAGTTAGGTGGCTGAATGCTACCAGCAGTTCTGTTGAACCACTTTTTGCTTCAGAAAGTTCACGGACATCAAGTTGCTTGAAGGATTGAGGAACATCCGGTTTCGGCTGAAAGGAATGCCACTTCCCTTCCATCGTAAATAGATTTAAAAGGTAAAACTTTTGTTGGACTGTAGATGTTGTTGCCTCTGTCATTTTCTTGAACAATTCGAACGCACAAATATTTGCGAGCATTGCACCAGAAGTGGAGGAATAGGGTTGATTTGGTTTTTCATCTTCAAAGACGGATGTATGCAAGCTGTTCCAGGCAGCTGTCCAATTCCCGGCTGACCCTGGTTGCATGAGAGGCCCTGCCATGCCAAAGCCCTCTACACACACCGCGGGCATGAACATCGTGTCTTCCTTTCTACAAGCTGACTCGATCGTCTGTAATTCTTCCAATTCCCCCTGTTGGGAAACGTATACGACACAATCAAACGAGTTGACGATTTCACGCCATGAGTGATTACGCTCTGCTGTAGTGATCATACTGATGGCGACATCCGGATCCGATTTCCGCGCTTGGACGACAAGTTCGGATAACCGCATGCGATTCGTCGGCATTGAATCGGTGATCAAGGCGTGGAATTTAGGAAGTCCCGATTCAAGCAGCGCATTAACCGCTGAAAGAAAAATACTGCCAGCACCGACCAACAACACCTTTGACTTCCGAAATTCCTGAAAACGATAGGCACCCGAATTCCCAAAGCTGTTGAGGAACTCGATCTGTGAGGCATACTTTTTACAAATGTTCTCCGGAAGATCATGGGGATTTTCTTCACTAAGATCCCGTAAAAATCCATTCTTGTACAAGGTTTCGGAAATTTCATAAACCCTGTCCCGATATGGACCAGGTAGACCTTCAGTCAAATCTTTCAAAGTGAATTCTCCGCTGTACATCGGGATTAGTTTTTCCACCCATTGTTGGATCGCCTTACCGCCCATCCGGAAAGAACCTGCATTGTTTCGGAAGTAAACACTATCTTTTCCATCGGGCAGAAAGAACGTATCCCTGTTCACTTTCAACCGCATGGAAGGGCTCAATATCATCATGTGCTCCTCCTTAACCGAGAGCTTTTTTCTTCCTTTGATTGTATGTAAGTCATTTTGTCTTTTATGCACGTCGTCCGCTTTTTTCAATGCAGACATTTTAAAAAAAGAACCCCTGATCGTGACTGGGGTCCTTCGGGAACGATTTTCTTCAATAAAAAAATTCGGGTATTCACTTTTAATCGTCTTGTTCTGCTCCTAAACCACCTGGAGAACAAAGACCACACCGTGGTGACGGAGGTGCACATCTTTGCGGACCACATGGGCCGCATGGTGGACCGCCACATTGGCCTCCGCACCGTGGGCCTCCACATTGACCACCACATAGTGGGCCTATGCATAGCGGGATCCCACATTGTGGGCCTCCGCATCGTGGACCTCCACATTGTCCTCCACATTGTGGGCCTCCGCATTGACCTCCGCATCGTGGACCGCCACATTGTCCTCCGCATTGTGGGCCTCCGCATTGACCGCCACATTGTTGACCGCCACATTGACCTCCGCATCGTGGTCCTCCGCATTGACCTCCGCATTGTTGACCGCCACATTGACCTACGATCACACAAAGGCGGGATTGTGCTTCGTATTCCATATGCTGTTCGCTCGGTACGAAGTGATTTGTATAATAATCACCAATATCAAGACCCTGGATACCTTGACGAAACCCATTCACCGGCTTTCCCCCTCGATCCATTTTCGACTTCTATAATATGACTACGCGAGGTGGACAGTTAACTTTCTTATGAAAATAAGAAAGTTATCAGCGAACCAACCCGGTTATGCCTGTCTATACTTGTCTGCCAGACGTAGAATAGGATAATGCCAACAGGGGTTCCTTTATGGATGATATGAAAAAGGAAATGACCCAAAACATCAATTTCACCAATGTTTGGGTCAGCCATTATAGTTTACATGGATTATCCTAAAATCTTAACGGACATCAGGGACGTTATTTATGACAAAATAGGCTGTTTCATAATTTTAGCGGACACCAGAGCCGTTATATGTGAACAAAAGCGATGATTAACTACGATTTTAACGAAATAAGAGATCTGGTGTCCGTTATTTTTACAAATGAACGATTTATTGGAAAATAAGGTCTCCTGTGTCCGTTAGCACTCTTTCCAAAACTGTTCCAATAGGAGTCTTAACATTTTTCCCCTTATTTGCAGTACTAATGGCTCAGCTTCTATCTCCTATGAATCTACGTTTATCTGCACCGTCCGCCGCATGGACCGCCACATCGGCCACCGCATGGACCACCACATCGGCCACCGCATGGACCGAAGCACCGTCCACATGGGCCGAAACATCGACCGCATGGACCGAAGCATCCACCACATGGACCAAAACATGCACCACAAGGCCCTATGAACACGCATAATCGAGATTCTTCTTCATGATCCATATGTTGTTCACTAGGTACAAACTCATTTACATCGAAATCTCCAATATCAAGCCCCTGGAGATCTTGTCGAAATTCCTTCACTGCATTTCCCCCTATCCTTCAGTAATCCATTTGACTTTAAAATGATTACATGATTGAAATCTAAAACTCTCTTCAACACAGTATGAAGAAGGCCTGGTTGTTGTTACAATCCACCTTGTCTCAATTTGCGAGAACGCCGACCTTGGTATAAGGACAATTGAGAATGCATCGATGTCCGTTAAAGAAAACTTGGCAAAGTCAAGCCTCTGGCGTAAGCTGAGGTTTAGTTGCGCTTATATTGAAGAAAGTATTTTATACTTTCTTTAAATGCAAAAAAATAACTTATCCACCTTTCGAATATATGTTAACTTATTAAAGTATAATGTTTACATATTTAGGGGGAATGTTTAATGAGAGATGATAAAATCAGGATGATCATATTGTGTG
Source organism: Pseudalkalibacillus sp. R45 (assembly GCF_052246725.1). Taxonomy (NCBI): domain Bacteria; kingdom Bacillati; phylum Bacillota; class Bacilli; order Caryophanales; family Fictibacillaceae; genus Pseudalkalibacillus; species Pseudalkalibacillus sp. R45. The sequence continues at coordinate 33,506 of NZ_JBQQCL010000008.1, forward strand.
GAATGTTTGCAGCGATCACTGCTATCCTTGCGCAGATTGAGATTCCATTACCAATTGTACCAATCAGCGGACAGACCTTGGCAGTCGGGTTGACGGCTACAATTTTAGGAAGCAGATATGGTGCGATTGCAATGGTCTGTTACGCGGCAATGGGAGCGATCGGCTTGCCGGTCTTTGCTGAAGCCAAAGGAGGGGCTCAAGTCCTAGTAGGTCCGACTGGTGGATATATTTTCGGATTTATTGCTGCGGCTTACATTACTGGATTCTTTTTGGAACGTACGAAATTCACGATTCCGAAGGCGATGATTGCCAATACAATTGGAATGGTCGTTACCCTTGTGATGGGAACGGTCCAGCTCAAGTTCGTCCTGGATATGTCATGGTCGCAAGCTCTTGCAGTCGGTGTTTATCCGTTCATCGTGGTCGGTCTCATCAAAGCATTCCTTGCAAGCTGGATCGGAATCACCGTGAGAAAACGGTTGATTCAAGCGAATTTGTTAAGAAAACAGGCTGCAGTATAAAATCAAAGTGGAGGCGATTTTCTCGAAAAATCGCTTCATGATTTCTTTACGAAATCTGTTCATTTTTCAGGATCATCTGTTCACTTTTTTGATTAATCAGTTCACTTCCCACACTCACAGTAAAAAACCCCCGGGCTTCGGTATCCCGGAGGTTTAGCTTACATGTATTTTAGTGTTGTACTGCGTTTGCTGCGTTCACGCGTCCGTTTTGGAAGAGGGTTCCTGTGCCTCTTACGTCATCTGCTGTTTCTTCCAGGGCTGTACGGATTTGCTCAGCATTTTTACCTTGAGCGGCAAGCAATCCAGCGACACCTGCCACAACTGGTGATGCCATCGATGTTCCTGAGTAACTTGCATATCCGCCATTCGGAATCGTCGAGTAGATGTCAACGCCAGGTGCTGCGATATCTACCCAGGTTCCGTAGTTGGAGAAGTATGCAATTGTATCATTCTGGTCCGTTGCTGCTACTGCGATGGCATTTTCATAAAAAGCCGGATAGCTTGGCAATGGTGAGCTTGAGTTCCCTGCAGCTGCTATGACAACAGATCCTTGCTCCCATGCGTAGTTAACTGCATCTTCTAACGTTTGAGTGCCTACTGCTCCACCAAGACTCAAGTTGATGACTTGAGCACCTTGATCTGCTGCATAACGGATTCCTTGAGCGACATCATCAAGTGAACCGCTCCCATCTGCATCTAGGACACGGACAGGAAGGATGGAAGCTTCAGGTGCCAAACCTGCAATTCCTTCGCCGTTATCAGTATTGGCAGCCGCAATTCCAGCAACGTGTGTGCCATGTTCATTTTCATCGATCGCGTCATTATCATCATCAACGAAATCATATCCTTCCAAGACTTTCCCGTCCAGATCCGGGTGATTATAATCGACGCCAGTATCAACGACGGCGATTTTAACGGATGGATCACTCAGCGTGACATCCCATGCTGCCTCTGCTCCAATTTTTTGTGGTGCATACTGTAACGAATGATAGGCAGGATCATTCGGCATGTAATTTGCGTGGAGCGTCACGTTCGGTTCAGCATACGAAACCGCATCAACAGCCTCGAATGATTCGATCGCTTCTGACACATTCCCCTCCACTTCTACGACTAAGAATTCGTCGGTCTTTTCAGTAATTTCTCCATTTACCTTGGCTAAAACTTCGTCTGTAATGGATGATGTGATCGACTCTTCAAAATGGACGATTACTTCCTGTGGTGCCGACTGCTCCGTAATCGGTTTGAAGGTCGGTTCCTTTTCACTTGAATCTGATGCTGATGCTGGTGCTGCCATCCCAATGACCAGAGATAGGGATGCAACGAATGTCCCAACACGTTTTAACATAGAATCACTCCCCATATGTATTGACCTAAAAAGTTTCTAGGTGTTAGGAGAGGATTCTACAAGATTCTACAATTCCCTTTAATGCTATCTTGAAATAATGACATTTTACTATATTAAAAGAGAAACGCGCTAATACGTGGTCATGAACACCTAATTTAGCTTTCTGGCAATCCCCAATCATCGTCCCACATAATAGACAGGAATTGCTTTTTCTGAATGAAAAAGGAGAATCAGCTTTGTTCGGAATCCGAAACATTTCTTTTGACTCTATTATTTGATAGGAGTAAGATACACTTATCATTTTACAGACAGGAAAGAGATGAGGGCTTTGTCCAAACCGGTAACGTATATTCTATTACTCTTGTTGATGATGGTCTGGGGATTCAACGTCATAGCCATTAAGTTAGTCGTAGATTACTTCGATCCGATCACGATCACCGCTTTCCGCATTTTGACCGCCGGAATTGTCGTCCTGATCGTTTTGACAGCCAAAAATGAATTCCGCAAAATGACAAGGCAGCAGCTTGTCTATGTCACAATCGGTGCATTGACTGGGATCACAGGTCATCACTACTTCCTCTCGATGGGATTGACGATGACGACAGCCTCAAATACTGGGCTGATCATCGCCCTGGTCCCGTTGATGACCTCTCTCCTGGCGATCGTGTTCCTCGGAGATCGGTTGACACCTTTACGATTGATCGGCATATTCCTCGGACTCATCGGGGTTTCTTTTATCGTATTGAATGGTTCGGGAGAGCTTTCGAGCATATCCCGCGGAGACTTCTATATCTTCCTTTGTGTCATTGCCCAGGCTGTCAGCTTCATTTCTATCAAAAAAGCCACGGAAACAATGAATGCGAGACTGATCACATTCTGGATGCAAATCATCGGATCAGCCTTCTTGTTCCTTATCAGCCTGAAGATGGAACCACAAGGACTGGAAAGCCTTACGACCGGAAAACCATGGATATGGACAGTGTTTGCTGCTTCTGCCATCCTTGCAACAGGACTTGGTCATATGTTCTACAACCGGGCGATCCACGATCTTGGGGCAGGAGAAACAGCGATTTTCATCAATCTGACACCGTTCTTCTCGTTGACCGGGTCTTATCTATTTTTGAATGAAACGATTGTCGCTGCCCAGTTGTTCGGATTCATTTTTATCGTATCCGGCGTTATTTTGGGAACAGGAGCATTGGAAAACAGAAGGCATTATAAAGTGCAGCGGATCCAGAAAAAAGAGAGTGATTTTTCATGAATGACGGAATTGTCACATAATTTTAAAAATTATTATGATTATTAAATAGGAATAAGTGGTACACTAGCATTGAAGGAGTTGATAACAATGCGTAAACGTAAAACATCATTTAAACAATTAGTCATAGAAAATAGAAACAACTTGATCAATAATCCACAAGAGATGGAAAAGATCGAGAAAAAGCTGGAGAAGAAGCAATTGAATAAATCATCCTAATTAAAGAAAACTCGGCAAAGCTAAGGAGCTGATCCATAATGGATCAGCTCCTTTTTTCTTCGTGTCAAAAGGGACGTTCAGGCTTGGTTCGCTTTACACTGTTCGAGAGCAGCATCCCAATTCGGAAAGTAATACAATGCGTTTTTCATTAGCTCTGGGTTGGATTTCTTGACCTGTTTCTTACGAAGCGGTTCTCCTTCCTTTTTTGCTAAATCAGAAATTTGCTGGACAACTTCATCAACGCTCATACTTACTTCCATTTTATTCCTCCCTTATTTTGTTACCTCCCATTCTACCCTATTCTTACTCAAAAATACTTGCTTTTTTCAAGTGATTCTCGGGGACACGGTCGGTTCTGTCACGGTCAATGTCCGGTTGATTGTATCCATTAGCGCCATTGCTCCGATTGGTATGGCAGCTTTATACGTGCCGTGACCGGTGGCTAAATTCGTCATGAGCGGTTTCCCAAGCGGGACCAGAAAATCATTGATCAGATCTTCATACGTCTTGCCGTAGGCTTCTGGACATTCGGTGCATTCACCCATGATGATACCGGCACAATCATTGAATTTTCCTGCAATCATCAAATGTTCAAGGTACCGGTACATCGTATTGATCGGTTCATGGGTGTCTTCAAGGAACAGGATTTTCCCTTTTGTGTCGATCTCAACCGGCGTTCCCAGTGAGCCGACGAATGAAGTCAGATTCCCTCCAACAATCCGCCCAGAAACGATGCCCGGCACTTTCATGGTCAATGGCATTTCAGGAGGGTTCTTGATTTGCCGTACTGGCGCAAAAGTCGATGTCATTTCGTAAAATTGATTGATGTTGTAAGGTGGTGTATCCGGAGCAAAATCTTCTAGCATAAGGCTATGGAATGTGAGCAAATCGCTGACTTGATAAAGGACATTCAATAAGATCGTAATGTCGCTATACCCGGTTAAAATTTTAGGGTTTTGTTTGATGACATTGTAGTCAAGGTATGGGAGAATCCCTGCTACCCCAACTCCTCCTCGCGTGGGTAAAATCAATTTGACCTGCGGATTCCGGAACATGCTCATCAAATCGGCGGCGCGATCCTTTGGAGATCCCGCAAGAAAACCATCATAAGCATAAACATGTTCTCCGACGATCACGTTGAACCCCATACCTTTAAGCGTATTGATATGGGTGTCGATCACCTCTTTCTCTAACGGGCTTCCCAATGTAACTACTCCGATCGTGTCCCCCTTCCGCAGCATCGGCGGTTTCATCACCATACGTTCACCTCCCAACTGATTCGTGCTACCTTTTATCAGTTTATGGCGGGTGCGCCGATACATGCGTTTTAATCGTTTCAGTGCGGTTATAAAGTAAAATAGAAAGGACTGACAGTCATCAGCCCACATTTATAACCTTTTTAGACTTTTGAATAAACCTGATTTTTTAGACCAATTTCCAATTCTCCGTTTACTTGAATACTGTTTTGTATAAAATGAACTTTATCTTTTACTTATCTGTTAAAATATGGGTAGATAAGTGTTATCTGTGGGATTATTTTTTTTATTATTGGTTTTATAATTTATAATTATTGGGTACAGTGGTTTTACACCAGGATTTGAAGGAATAGGAAATCTAATAATAGGTTTATATTTTCTTGGAGGGGGTTGTATTTGGTTTTTGATTACATTTATCATGGGGAAATTTATAAGAACAGAAAGCGGCTGATTATTCCACAAAAATACACGATATTGATGTAGTCCAGTATGAGATTTTTATTTCTTTTTTGTACTGTAAAAAAATAATGCAGCCACAATTAAAAAGCCTAGGATTACGCCCTCTAACAGAAAAATTTAATTTTTAACAAGTATTTTTTATAACCAAGACTCACGTAGTTAACAGACATTCTGTAATGCAAATAATCTTTAGTAAAGTATTAGAACAAATTCTTCTACATCTTCACCACGTGCGTTAGAAAATCCACTGTCTTCACCAGAGATCGTAAAACCACATTTCTCCAGTACCTTGAGTGACCTAATGTTGTCCTTAGAAGCACGAGCATAAAGTGGACGAATTGTAACGTGTTTTAAAAATTCCCTTAAAGCATTGGTAGCGATTCCTTTGCCCCAATATTCTTTTCCTATCCAGTAGCTAACCCCTGGTACGCCGAGCTGCTCGAAACATAGAACATTTCCAGCAACATTATTTTGAACAGTGATCGTTTGCTTGATGATGTCTTTATCCGCCCGAATTTTATTCCAGTGGGTTAAGAAGCTGTTCCAATCCCCCGCGTCCTTACTTGTAAATGCCGCCATATGATTTGCATCCCGATCCTGCTGGTGTTTGAAGAAAACCGGAAGATCATCTTCAATTACGTTTCGAAGCATTATATTGCTCACCAAAATTTCCCCTTTGTAGTTTACTAGTTTTAGTAAACGTATTGCGCCCGTTTTCGGAAGATCGTTAATTAAGAAATAGGCTCTACAGATGTTCTAGATAATCCCCCCGATTGTTGCAGATCATATAATTAGGAAATAATTTTCCCTTAACTTGATGGGCATGGGCTAATAACCTCATCACAATGTCTCCTTTTTCTCATTTAGGAACCAAGTCTCTAGTAGCTCCTGCTCTCTTTCTCGTGATAGCCCCGCTTTTCGTTCTGTATCCTTTCTCGTCCTTTCCCATTGATCCACATCAAAAATAGTATCTTCAAGTGGTCGGAGGGAAAGACCGGCGTTAACCGCTTTTTCTATACTAATGAGAAAAAAAGAGCCTCTACATGGTTCTGATTCTCCTTCTAACGGGAAGTGTTCAGGAATCCATAAAGGCATCTCCGTCCATGGTTGTACTTTATGCTTAAGTATAAATTGTTCTTCTGCCCACACAAATTCGGCATCACTGTTTGTAACAGCTTTACAGTTGTTCAATAGCTCTTCTATAGTCAATTCGTAATCCGGCCCAGTTACATTGAACGTCCCTGCTTTTCTGTTTTCCGCCATATTGAAAACCCACGTTGCTATATCTTTTATGTCAATCAATTGAACGGGCCGATCTGGGCGTCCCGGCACCAATACTTTTCCGCCTTGTGCTACACGCTGAACCCAATACGGGAGCCGATTTGTATAATCAAACGGGCCGACAAGCAGCCCTGCTCTTATATGCAAAACACGCCCTGGCCAACGCTTCTCAGCTTCTTTTTCACACAGTACTTTCAACTCTCCGTAAAACTCATAGGGAGATATTTTCCCCTCCTCAACAGCTTTCAATTTATCAGCTGGTGGCATGGGTTGTAAAAGATAGTCTTCGGTAATATGGGGCGGTATCCAATCTTTATAAGCAGAGATACTTGAGATGTATGTATAATGTTCGATGTTATCCCCGAGTACAGCTCCAATTTTTTTGATTTGATGAGGGGAAAATCCGCATGTATCGATTACAACATCCCATTTTCGATTTTTTAGAATAGATACATCACTGTCTCTATTACCGATAAGCTGCTCCACTTCAGGAAACGCTTCTTTATTAGTACCACGATTAAATAAGGTGATTTCATGGCCTCTTTTCAATGCTTCTTCTACCAAAGCTTTTCCCAGAAAACGAGTGCCTCCCAATATAAGAACCTTCATATTTTTCCTCTATTCACTTTAATAGTCTATAAAAATACCTTTCGTTAAAAATAACGATTTTCCTTTGTAAAAAGTTACGGAGAGTATGAAAATCCAGCTGAAACACAGAGGAAATTCTGCTTTCGTTACTTCACAATAGCGCCCTTTAATTGAATATCAACTCACGACCCTCGATGTTTTTTTACATGGAAACGTGTAGAACAACGTTTACTACAAAACCGTTGTTGACCGTTTTTTGAATGATCCACAAATATTTCTTCACAAGGTACTGAAGCACACTGTTTAAGACGCAACCTTCCCTTATTTACCAATTGCTCCCCCAATGTAAATGCACAAATAGCAATGATCCGGTCGGCAATCGAATCATTATTCCCAATTAATTGGTGATAAACAAACTTAAATTTCCCTTTTCCCATTGGATATAATGTTCTCTGGAAAGAAGATTTTGCTTCAAATTCCACCAAGGACTCAGTCAACCTTTCATCACTTGCTTCATTAATCTGTTTCCGAATTTTATCTCTAAAATTCCGGATAGCTGAAACATCCTCAAGTGTGGGGGGGATATCCAAGAACATCCCATGTTTTTGAATCAGTTCTTGTAATTGGTCTACCGTATTCAACCTTTCAGATACCTTATAGTATGGGTCGTACGTGTTTATAATATCTAACGTCAAATCTAACCATGTTTCGTTGTAATACTCCATTTACCATTGACTCCTTACATGATATATTGTAATATCTTAATTGTAATTTAAATATTACAAATGGTCAATATACAAGTAAGGAGTGTGACAAATGCAAAAGAATATACAAATTATCCATGCCCCTATTAACCTAGGTCTCAGAAGGGATCAGTATGGTAGAGAACGTGGATGCGATAAGCTTCCTAATGCCCTTGAATCCCTCGATTTCCATTCTTCAATTTGCGCAAGAGATATTAGAAGAATGACTAAACCGTGTTATCCTAAGGAAGAAATTTTTGTTGATGGTGCTTTGAATAGCTCACAAATAGCTTCATTTTCAGTGGACTTAGCAAATGTTGTAGAAGACGTTTTAAACGCTTCAGATTTTCCTTTAGTAATAGGTGGCGATTGCAGCGTATTGGTTGGGAGTACATTAGCTATAGCACGCAGAGGAAAATATGGATTGATCCATATAGATGCACACCCAGATTATTATAATAAATACAACAAAGAACGCACCGCGACAGCTGGTATGGATTTGGCCATTGTAACAGGAAAAGGGACCGATATTCTTGCAAACCTGGAAAACCGAAAACCCTATATATCTAGTGAACTTGCTTTTACTTTTGGCTATCGGGAATCTGATCCAGAAAAAGAAATCATTGAAGAAGTAGTAAAGGATGGGATTACCTGTTGGAGTGCAGAACGATCAATTAGAGAAGGAATAGAAAAGACAGCTAATGCGTTAACAGCTTTTATAAACCGGGCTGATATTGATGGCTATTGGCTACATTTAGATGCCGATGTCCTAGATGCTAGTATTATGCCATGTGTAGACTGTCCTGAACCAAATGGTTTGCAATGGAAAGACCTTACTTATATTCTAAAGTCACTCCTAGCAACAAATAAAATAACGGGGATGAATGTGACTATACTGGATCCCTTATTGGATTCCTCTGGTGAAGTAACAAGATCATTCAACAAAATGCTAATTGAAGTATTACGAGAGTTAAACGTTTAGTAATTGGGGGTAATTTTGCGCCGGAAAAAATTTCATAATATACCTTTATTCAAGAATATGGCCCTATTATGAATTAATTTTAGGAACCTCTTTCTCCAGATAACGGCCTTTTGTTAAATACCGATCATCCATGATTCATCTGTATATTACATATTTTTCTATCCTCCTTCGTTATTTTCATACAAAACCGCAACACAAATAACACCGCTATTCTTGTGAAATCGTATGTGGATTCGGGTTTAGTAATAATAATTCAGGTTAGTGTTGATAAAACAACTAAAAACGCACTTGGAATTCGTCTTGAAGTGATGAATCCAGTGCGTTCTGCTTTGATATTTACTTGTTTGTACCTTTTAAGAAACTTGTTGACTTTCTTCAACAAAGGTAGTTCCCTCTATCATTTTTTTTACTTAGAGCTTCCGATTTTCATCCGTCCAAGCTTCTCCATTTGTTTTTCATGTGCTTTTTCTTGTGCATTGATTCGGTCATCTTCAACTTCAGTGGATAGGATTTTTGTATTGGATAATGGCTTATCAACTTTCAGCTTCAGACCAGGTTCATCATGCTTGATTTCGAATGTCGCCCTGGTAGTGATCGGGGCACCAGGTTGGCTAACATAAGGGACCACACGGTAATCAGCCGTCCACTTTTCCGGGGTGATCGTGCATCGTACATACCCCCGATAATCATTGAAAAATTTGATGTGTGGATTTTCAGCTAAAAACTGAGCTGTATCCTTCCGCTTCTCTGCACCGTCTCCTCCAGAGGTGATCGATGTTCCGACAAACTCAGAGCCGAGTGTTTCTGAACTCGGATCATGATAATCCTTCTTGATGTCACCAGCCCAATTCGCATGGACATCCCCTGTCAAAACAACGAAGTTTCCGATTTTATTTTCACTGATAAAATCAAGGATGCGATCACGGTTGGCGGCATATCCATCCCAGGCGTCCATATTGTGTTTCGGAGCATCTTTCGTATTGAAGTTCAATTGGTTGAAGAAAATCTGCTGGGCGAGCACATTCCATCGAGCTTGCGAGCGACCTAGCCCTTCCAGAAGCCAACGTTCCTGGTCCTCACCGATCAACGTCCGGTTCGGATCCGTGGATGCTTCATTCGGCGGTTTGATGCCATCATCATTCGCTTGATCATCGCGATATTGACGGGTATCGAGGACATTGAATTCCACGAGATCACCGTATGTAAAGCGACGATACAGATTCATATCAGGACCCTGAGGGATGGATGATTTCCGCAACGGCATATGCTCGTAATACGCTTGATAAGCATTCGCACGGCGCTGGATGAACTCTTCGACAGATTGACCTTTCTCAGGAATCTCATCTGCATAGTTGTTTTCGACTTCATGGTCGTCCCACGTTACAATCCAAGGGCAGGCTGCATGTGCAGCTCTCAGGTCTTTGTCGCTTTTATATTGAGCGAGTCTGTTACGGTAATCGTCAAGGGTAATGATTTCCGGTCCATGATGGGTCCGTACATTGCCAGTCTTCGATATATATTCGTTTGGGCCGTACTCATAAATATAATCACCGAGATGGAAGATAAGATCGAGCTTCTCTTCTGACATATGTCGGAATGCCGTGTAATAGCCGTGCTCGAATTGTTGACAGGAGGCAAAGGCGAACGTCAGCTTTGATAACTGTTGGCCTGGAGCTGGCAGGGTTTTCGTCTTTCCGACTGGACTGATTTCGTTCCCTGCTTTGAAACGATAAAAGTAAGGTTTGTTCGGTTCCATATCACCCACTTCAACATGCACCGAGTGCCCTAGTTCAGGAGTTGCGAGCTCAGTTCCCTGCTGGACGATTTTTCGGAAATCTCCGTCTTCAGCCAGCTCCCATTGTACTGGCACATTGTAATTCGGCATACCACCGCCATTCAATGGTTCAGGAGCAAGCCTTGTCCATAAAACGACACTGTCGGCTAGCGGGTCACCCGAAGCGACGCCGAGTGTAAAAGGATAGCTCGTAAACTGCGGAGCTGCTTCAACTCTGAGATTGTTCAACGGTTGTGTCAGCGTCATCCCCAGACCGACAACAGCAATTTTACTCACCTTGTTCAAAAAATCTTTACGGTTCATCGAGCGGTGTAATAACGTTTCAGGATCATGGGGCAAATGGCTGTGCTTCTCATTTCTGTTCATCAGAAAATCTCCCTTCAGCTCATGTTAATCGTAAGTACAATTGCGATTATAAGCATGCTTGGTAAATTCCGTATGAAATCCTGATAAACTTCTTATTAAAAAAGTGCGGAGAAAACTTCATAGAAACCACTACATTTGATGCAGTCGAAAGGAACCATCATCTAGTAAACTAGATTTCATTGGCCTGTTTTTGGTGTCGAATTAGGCATTGGTTCCTGCACACACTCGTACTAAACACCTGATTCTACTGTTCGATATTCCAATTACAAAACCTTCATTTTTCCTTAACAGAAGTGCTCTTTTACAGGAATTAATGGCTTTCCTTTCGAAAGGTTAAATCAAAGAAGGCGATCCCTAGAGAAATACCTAAGGCGATAGAAAAGATTTTATAATAATCCATGACCCCTGGATTTAAAAAATTATTTAGAGCAAAACTTGAGCTGCTTAACAAGGTAAAAGAAATGATGAATGTGTACACTCGTTTTCTTATTTGTATCCTTTTCAATTTCCTAATGTTGCTTGTGGCTGCAATGATAAAATAGTAAAGAGAAACAAGTAGAAAAATCACATAGCCTACTATGAATTTGACGGCTAAGGAATGTTCAATATCCTTATAAACGATCACGATTGTAGCTGTTGTGCTCAATATAAAAACAGAATAGAATAAAATCGGGTTGAAATAAAATTGATGTCTCTTCATTTTCAACCTAATAACCTCTCAAAATAGTATGCTCTTATTCTCCCGCTGATGGTACTTCCTTAACCACCACAAGCTCATCGATCTCCTCAGCAGAAACTTGGGACAAGGTATTTAAGAATTCTACCTGGAAACTCCCTGGTCCTTCTTTCCCGACTCGTTCCGCTGCCATTTCTGCAGCGACACCATAGCTTGCGACAGCAGCAACCGAAGCCATGACCAGCTCTTTTTCCACTGCAGAAAAGGCTCCAATGACAGAGCTTAATAGACACCCCGTCCCCGTCACACTTGTCAGTAACGCGTGCCCGTTCCGAACCACATAGGTCTCCTCCCCATCAGAGACGACATCATCAACTCCTGTAACAACAGTAACCAGCCCGAGCTGTTGTGCGGCTGATTGTGCCAGTTCAATAGAGTCACGGTTTTTCTCTCCAGCATCCACGCCTTTTATCTCCCACTTCTCACCGATTACGTTAGCGACTTCTGCAGCATTTCCTCTTAAGACTGAGACCCGTATCTCTTTTAAAAGTTTCCGGGCTGTATTGGTACGATATAGAGTTGCACCAGCTCCAACCGGGTCAAGGATGACAGGGACGGCCTGTTCGTTAGCTGCCTTTCCAGCAATGATCATCGATTCAACAACTGTTTCATCCAGCGTCCCGATATTGAGAACAAGCGCCCCTGCCGCACTGGCCATGTCTGCCACTTCCTCTTCCGCATAGGCCATGATTGGTGACGCCCCCAACGCTAAAAGGCCATTTGCTGTAAAATTCGTAACAACCACATTTGTGATATTGTGCACCAACGGCTTTTCTTTTCTAACCTTGTCCAATGTATAAGCAATGGTATTCTTCTCCATCCTCATTCAACTCCTTCTATCCATAATTTTAGTTCAAGTATAACAAAATCAATGAACTGCCTTCTTAATGGCGCTAACATAGACGAACATGATTGATAAGTCGTATAATTAGGAAAAAGAGAATATCATTTTAATGTTTACTACAGCACAATCTACATGGCTTTCAACCAACAAAGACTGATTAGAACGATGGTGATCCTATGGAAAAAGATACAATTCTTAAATTCAACAGTTCAATTGCACGTAAAAAACCAAACAATGTCCACCAGAAGAAGCCTTGCCCGTTCTGTGTGACAGAAGGTCTTTCAGATATATTGGAGACCCGTGACTCGATCATTCTTGTGAAGAACAAATATCCAGTGATCGAGGATGCCTTCCAAACCGTGTTGATCGAAACGGATGATTGCGAATCTGAACTATCCGAGTATTCCAAGCCACATCTTTATAAGTTGATCCGATTCGGAGTCGAGAAATGGCTAGAGATTGAGGAACAAGGCAGATACCAATCCGTTGCGTTCTTTAAAAACCACGGTCCATTGTCTGGTGGATCTGTCCGCCATCCCCACATGCAGATCATCGGCTTTGACAACGTCGATTACCGGGATAATCTGAGCGATGATTCTTTTGATGGGCATGAGATCCACTCATCCAATGGTGTCCATTTGAATCTGTCGACGCATCCGCGAATCGGTTTTACAGAATTCAATATTGCATTGGATGATTTGGAAAAGATCGATCAGGCGGCTGACTATATTCAAAAAACGGTTCATTATGTCGTGAACCATTTCAATGGCCGCGGCTGCTCGAGCTATAATCTCTTTTTCTATCATTGGAGCGGTAAGATTTTTACGAAGATCGTTCCTCGTTATGCGACAACACCGTTATATGTCGGCTATGGATTTCGCCAGGTTTTCAGCAACCCGCATCAACTGATTGAAGATGTTCAAAACCGGTATTTTTAAGGGGGAAGGTTATGACGAATCCGAATTTTTCTGTGGACAAGATTGCCCTCCGCAGATTCCTTTTATCCAAGCAAGCACTCCTGGGGATGGCGCAGTCTCCTGTTCCAGACCCGCTACATATGATAAAAAAACTCGAGTGTGTCCAGTTAGATCCCGTTTCCGTCGTTGAGCGGAACCAGCACCTGGTATTGGCCGCGCGGATTCCTGGGTATGATCCGAAGCAGCTGGACGACCTTTTGACTGAAGGAAAGGTCTTCGAGTATTTTGCGAATGCCGCGTGCGTCATCCCGATCGAGGATTTCCCGATGTTCGAGCCGACACGAGAACGGATTCAAAGCAAGGTCGCTGAATCATTAGAAAAATTAGGGCTAGTGGTCGATGCGGTAATCGAACAATTGAAATCCGAGGGTCCTCTTCCTTCCCGTGCTTTCCAGTCTGAAAAACGTGTGCACGGTTATTGGGATAACAAGGTTGCCAAGACGAAAGAAACTTCTCTCGCTTTGAATCTGTTGCTGGATTCCGGTGTGATCCGGGTGGTTAGACGCGACCGCACAGAACGCTACTTCGACATAACAGAACGGACAGTCGGTGCCGATTTATTGAAAAAGACGAAAGAAATGGATGAACCGACTGCTCGTGCATTGTTGATTGAAAAATACTTACGCGCCTATCGTGTGTTCGATCCGCGTGACGCACGATTCGGATGGCAAAAACTGTTTGCTGCAGAACGACGGGAAGAAGTTGAAAAACGCGTTGCTTCTGGTTTGGTCACTCCACTTGAAATCGATGGAGTGAAACGGCAGTATTATATGTTGACTGAAGACTTGGATGAGGTGGAAACATTCAAGCAGGGTGACCGTTACGAAGACACGGAGGACATAGGTTGTGCCATTACCTTTTTACCGCCGCTGGATAATTTGTTATGGAGCCGCGATCGTATTAAGGATTTATTCGACTTCGATTATAAGTGGGAAATCTACACACCGCGAGTGAAACGTAAATATGGACCGTATGCGATGCCGATTTTATGGGGTGACCGATTGATCGGAAGGATGGATCCGCAAATCGACCGTAAAAATAGTGTGCTGATCGTTCGCTTGCTTCAGCTCGAACCGTGGGTGGAGAAAACAAGTGAACTACGGAGTTCGTTGCAAGAAGCGCTAGAAAAATTCGCTCTGTTCAACAGGGCAACCAAAATCCGCATCGAGAATTCGGACGTGAAAATGAAGTTGTAGAATTAATTTCGAATTTGCAGCGTTTTTACGTAAAGTTGTAGAGATAATCAGCCAGAAAATAATCAAAAAGCACATTCAAAGGGATTACACAGTAATAAAGGGCGGCCGTACATCCAATTCCAACGATGTTCTGGTCCGCCCTTTGATTTTTGCTATTAATATGTCCGTTCTTCTTCCACCTCCAGGTTTTTATCGAGAATGGACAGTTTACTTGGTTTGTTTTCCTTTGCGATTTTTTCGGCGTATTCAATCGCTGCTGATTTCATTTCATAATGATCTGCAGGTGCAGTATCCTCGATTTTCACAAACCAGCCGTTCACATCACGGTCTGGTACTACACTATATTGTTTCATTCCAGCTCCCTCCTGATATTTTGGGTTTACTCATCCGTTCCCGCAGATCCCGTTCTTAAAACTGATTATTTGTTCAATCCGAGTGCGTTCCGCGCCATCTCCATATGACCATCCTCCCCAGTCTGTAAGGCAAACATCGCAACGGAAACCGGATAGGCAGCCTGATGTTCTACAATATGCTCAAGCATCCTCGGCCACATACGACCACCCGCGTTTTCATAATGCTTCAAAAGCGTTTCAGTGCCGCTTTTTCCGAAAATCATGTAATGCACTATGAAGTCCGTTGCTGGATCCGTCACCTTCACTTCGGTCCAATCCAACAGCCCAGTCACTTGCTGCTCTTCATCAATCAGGATGTGGGCTGGATGAAGATCGCCATGGATCAAGGCAGAATGCTCGGGCCAATAAGAATCCTCATCGATCCACTTTTGCCAACGAACCCACAACTCCTCGGAAACTCCGATTTCCCGTTTCGTCTGCTCCATCTTTTCCATCATCGAGTTCCGTGCTTCACTCGGTTCGAGCACTTCGATTCCAGCATCAGCAGCTCGTATTTTATCAACTCCATGAAGATCTGCGACCACTTTAGCTAACGAACGTACATAAACATCCTTGATGGATTCTGGCTCCACATGCCACGCATAATTCATGATTTCGAGGTCGATCACTGCTAAAGGCGTTCCCACCACTCTTGGGTAGGCGATCAGATCTTTCGAATTCACCTGCCGATCAGGCACAGCCACTCGAAGTTCCTTTTTCAAAAATTCAAGCGCTCTCCCCTCGTATTTCGCTCGCTTCAAAACATCCGGACGTCTCGGTTTTCTTAGCACCCACGACTGTCCATTTTCATCTTTCGCAAACCCTACTTGAAAATCCATACCAGATTCATTGATTTTCAGTGTCTCCGGTCTTAATTGGAGTCCATGATTATCCGCAAGAGTCAAGATTTCATGTTCGTTTTTCAGTGTCATTAAAAATCCCCCGTTCTGTTTTAGTTGCAGCCCAGCCTGTGCGTACTGGGAACGGGAGAAATCAATTTGACGAAAGTAAAGAAAACTGGCCTTTAGTTTTTTTGAAATGCAAAAAAGAGGCAGATTTGCCACTCTTTTTCAGCATTACATAGCTATTTTAAGGTTTCTGTAAAAAGGCAGACCAATCCCGTTACCCTGCACACAGGCAGAGCTGATGAACACTATTCAATTAGTGGTTCATACCCTGGAATCTTAGTCTGCAAAATGCCACGAGAAACCCTCCGTTCTTTATAAGTTAAATCGAGTATAGCATGATTTTCAAAATTATCAATAAATAAAATGGAACTTTTTAACTTTCTTTCGTTTCCCTTATTCGTTTAAATACAAGACTGGAAAGAAGAATTGAAGCTCCAATCATTAAAGGGAAAATGATGAATCGAGTAGATCCGTTTTGTAATTAAAAGGAACATATCTATTCCAGATCCATCCTACGCCTTTCCAAAGTGCAATGAATATAAAAAATGAACAAATCAAATTAAGTATTTTTTCAATGAATCCTTTCAAAAGCCAACCTCCGAAACAGAGTTGCGTTATTAATCTCTCTAAACTTTCCTAGTTAAAAAAGTTGAAATTAAAGTCATACAAATTCCTAGCGAAATAAAAGCGAACGCAAGTGAATTCGTGAAGATAAAAGTGTTGTTCTTTAATTCAACTACGAGCAGATAAACCCCTAGTATAAAAAATATGACCCCTGCCAATACGTTCACTTTTCCGAACCATGATAACTTGTTCAACTGGATTCCCCTCCAAGATTACCTTATCTTTGTGAGACAATGTTTAATGCTATTTTGTATCGATTCATACTGATTATCACTGTTGATCTTAATGTAAAAAGTTTTTAAGAATGTCTTGATGTTGAAGACTAAGAACCAATACTTGTCACAAGCGAGTTTCCTTTTTTGGTCTTCTAAATTTATCTGTAATTCTTGTAACCATTCCTCAATTTTCTTTACGTCTAATCCGTTATCCAACATTTCAAGGATAGGTGTTAGGATCCTCTCATCCTCATTGTGAACATAAACGCTTTCAGAGACGAAAACCTTATTTAATAATGGGGGTAGAATTTCCGGGTAGACGTATTCACTTATTTTAGGGCTTCTAATTAATTCATCAAAAGTATCAGCAACATGAGCAATACTATGAGCCCAACCTCTATCAGATACGTAACCTCTCACATCTTTTTCAAGAGTTATATATTGAATCAGCTTTTCTTTTATGTAAATGAGCGTGTCTACGGATAAAAAATTCTCGGCATTATCTTTATGTAATATCAATGCTATTAGAAGTGTCGAGAAAGATCGGGTAAATACCGTGTCTGTCCCTTTTTCACCGATTCCTAGTAGATTCTTCTCAAGGATTAACTGGTAAAAAGTTGTGTAAATCAACTGGTCTCTGAGTTCAGCATCTGTTGACCCAATATGGTTGATCATAGATTTTACTATCAATCTTTTCTTCTCTTCATCCCAACTTGTTTCTCCAGGCTTGATTTCCTTCAGTATTTTTTTCAGTTCACTTTCATTCATTATGTTTTTATCTGCCAATATACTCATTCGTATCCCCTTACCTTCAAAGACATTTGCACCTAGATTTCGTAATCCAATCCATTATACCAATTATTTCTAATTATAGGTACTAACAACAAGGGATCTTAGTTAACGGTTGATCAAGTATTACGGGACAGCGATGGGCTATTTCCTTTGGCTCCTTTCCCGTAACACCTTGTTTCGGGACAGTATTTTGCTTTTTTCATCAAACCTGAGCCTCTTCAAACTTAACAACTTTTTGAGAAAAAATGGTAGTTTCAACATAAATGTTGTGTTCGAGTCGCATTTCTTTAAGGAAGTGAATTCTGCAGATTGAAATTATTGCTAACTTGAGCAAATTTGAGCACAGCTTAACTATTTAACCACTAACTTGAGCAATTTCGAGACCATCTTGAGCAATTTAGTAAAATAGGCCCACTTACTTACTAACAGCCTTTGTAAGTAGGCTTTTAGTGTTGTAAAAGGAAGAATTGCTCGCAATTCTTTCCATATTTGAATGTGTAGGCGTCAATTTTTGTGTTAGATGAACATTTCAAAGGACATCTTAAGCAATTCTGGGGACATCTTGAGCATTCCACCTCTAGCTTCCCTACTTTCTCTAAACGTAATCAAAAAACAAAAATAGAGCTTACCCTATTGCGGATAAGCTCTATTACTTGAATGTCATTATTTTAAAGATTAGACCTGGTCAGCCTAAAAGAATCGCCTTGGATTAATGGCATTTGATTTGCTTGAATTCCATTGTCCTTTGTGAATCTCAAAGTGTAAATGCTGGCCAGTCGAACGACCTGTATTCCCCATAATTCCAATCCGCTGTCCTTTTTGAACAGATGCACCATTTCCAACGTAACGCTCCCTCATATGAGCATAAACAGTTGTATAGGTTTGTCCGTTGAGATAGTGGGCAATAAAGATTACATTTCCGTAACTGCTTGAATAATAAGACTTGATAACTGTTCCGGATGCTGATGCTACGATAGGAACTGTTCCTCCACGAGCAATGTCAACGCCAGGATGCATTCTTCCCCATCTTTGTCCGTAACCAGAAGTAAAATATCCTGCTGATGGCTTGATGAACATCCCCCCGCTAACTGATGGCGTTGGTGCTGTTGAGCTGCTATTACTAGATTGGCTGGAAGATTTCTTATCTTTTTTTGCTGCTGCGCGTTTTGCAGCCTCTTCAGCCGCACGCTTTGCTGCTAACCGTGCTGCCTCTTCCTGACGACGTTTTTCAGCTTCGAACGCTGATTGCTGCTTTTGAAGCAGGTCGGCTTCATCTTCCAAATTACCGAGTTCTTCGTGCATATGCTCTTCTTCTTTTTCCAATTCACTTAATAGCGCATTCTTGCGATCTACTTTTTGTTTTAAGCTTGCCTTCAAGCTTTCGAGTTCTTTCATCTGCTTTTTCAAAGATTCAAGCTTTTGTTCAACTTCCTGCTTTGTTTCTTCAAGTAACTTTTTATCAGCCTTATGTGCTTCAAGGATTTCTTTGTCTTGTTCCGCAATTTCATTCAATGCGAAAACACGGTCAAGAAAGTCCCCAAAACTTTTTGAGCCTAACAATACTTCTATGTACTGCACAGAGCCACCATTTTCATACATCGCGGTTACACGATCCTTGAGCATTTTATCGCGCTCTGCAATTCTTTTTTCCAATACTTTGATTTCTTCTTTAAGCTTTTCAATTTCTTCTTTAGTCTTGGAAATTTCTTTCTCCTTGGATTCAATTTTCTCCTGAGTATCCGCCATTTGTTGATCCAACTTTTTTATTTCAGCATCAAGAAGGTCTTGATTGTGCTTTATCTTTTCAATTTCTTCTTTCACTTTATCCTGGGTCGATTTATTTTCTTCGCGCTTCTCTTTCACGTTATTAATCTTATCTTTCAATGACTCTGCGTGTACAACGTCTACCTCTAAATGATTGACTCCTGCAAATAACAAACTAGCAGATGCTAAAACTGCTATCATTTTTCTTTTCAATTTTTTTACCCCCGTATGTAGATTGACCAACTCTTCTATGTAAAGTAAAAACTAGATTTTTCGACATATATTGAGAATTTATGCACCATTTAACTATACTAGAAATTAATTTGCAAAAACATAGTCTAATAGTCCGAAGAATAGTAAATACCGTAATCTATTTTCACTATAAATCAAACTGTAAGTACTGATAAAATAGAATTCGTAATTGCTATTAATAAATATAACTTATTTTAACACAAATTACTAATTATCTCTCTTTTCTGACAAATTAATGCATTAAAAATAGCAGAATGATTCCGCCTCGGAAATCATCTGCTATTTTTCTATTGTATAAATCAACCTGTGTTACGCAGTCCTGCTGCTATTCCACTGATGGTGAGCAGTACCTCTGTCAGCGTTTCTTCGTTTTCTGTATCTTTTTCTCGCAGTTCCTTGATAAGTTCGACTTGCAGGAAATTCAACGGGTCTACGTATGGGTTACGCAGCTTGACTGATTCTTGGATCGTCGGCTGTTGGTCCAAGAGTTCACGATCACCCGTGATTTGTAACAACACCTGTTTCGTTTTCTCATATTCCTCAACGATGTCTGTAAAAATCCGTTCACCCAGTACTTGATTGCCGACAAGGGCTGTGTACTCTTTGGCCGTGTGCACATCCGCTTTCGTCAATGCCATCTGTAAATTATCGATCGTGGACTTGAAGAATGGCCAGTTCTCATACATTTGCTGCAATTGCTTCAAGTGGTCCTCACTTCTCGAAGCATAGCCTGTCAAACCTGTACCAGAGGCATACCACGCTGGAATCAACTGACGATTTTGCGTCCAGGCGAACACCCACGGAATCGCTCGTAAGTTTTCGAACTTCGTGCTGTCTTTCCGCTTCATCGGACGGGAACCGATGTTCAATTCACCGAGCTCTTGAAGTGGAGTCGCTTCATTAAAATACGTCAGGAAGTCTTTATCGGCAAAGACGAGAGATTGATATTTTTCAAGAGAGACATTCGCGATTTCTTCCATTGCTTGATCCCACTGTTCACCGTCGCGGTTGTCCACCTGTTCTATTTCTTTCGACACGTGGGCAGCTCCTTCGACTAATGTGGAAACGCCTTGTTCAAGGCTTCTGTACGCGATATCACTTAATAGATAGCGAGAAGATAAGACTTCGCCTTGCTCTGTAATCTTCACACCATCACCTAATGTTTCAGCAGGCTGTGATAAAATGCTTCGATTCAACGGTCCGCCACCGCGGCCAAGAGAACCTCCACGTCCATGGAAAAATTTCAAGCGGACGTTGTATGCTTTAGCCATTTCGTGGATTTCCTGCTGTGCTTTATAAAGCTTCCAGTTCGCTGTCAGCGTTCCACCGTCCTTACTTCCATCGGAATAGCCCAACATGATTTCTTGATTGTTTTTACGATTGTCGAGGTGTTTCTTGTAGACGTCCATTTCAAACAATGTTTTCAAGATTTCTGGGCCAGCTATCAGATCATCAACCGTCTCAAGCAACGGGGCCACATTCAGGTTGCTTTCTACTGTTCCATCAGCATGCAGACGATATATTCCCGCTTCTTTTGCCAGTACCAAAACTTCCAACAGATCGCTTGCAGATTCTGTCATGCTGACGAGATACACTTCGATCGAGTTTTTTCCAAATTCCTTATGTGCATCACGAATCAATTGAAAGACTTTCAGCATTTTCTGTGTTTCTTCACTATAGTCCTCATTCAACAGCGTGATCGGACGCGGGTCTTTCAACACCTCTTCCAAAAGTTGAACCTTTTCAGATTCTGAGAGAGTACTATAATCGCTGTGGAGTCCTACTTTTTGGACCAGTTCGGTTATCGCTGCTTCATGCTCACCGCTGTGGTTCCGGATATCCAAGGTTGCCAGGTGGAAGCCGAATAGTTTCACTTGGCGTACCAATTTACGCAGCATTTTCAGTTCCCGTTTTGATGGTTGATGGTTTTTCGCACTGTTTTGAATCAACTGAAGGTCAGCAAGTAATTCATCCGCAGACTGATAACCCGTTTCAGATTTACCTACATGGCGCAGACGTTCCAAAATGACTGCGAATTTCCGGCGATACAATTCTTCTTCCACCGGCCATCTCTTCTCATTTGGAACGAGGGTTTCCTTACTTTCCACAGCTGCTTTGAGTTCCTCACTCACTTTTACCCGGTTCATTGAATGACTGAATCGTTTCATCAATTCGACAAGGACTTCCTCATACTTTTTCAATACGAGATTCCTCTGTCTGTTCAACGTTTCCCACGTGATTTCTGGTGTCACGTTCGGATTGCCGTCACGGTCTCCCCCGATCCATGACCCGAATCGAAGGAAGTTAGGCACATTCCATTTTGCTTCAGGATAGCTTTCCTCCAGACGATCCTCCAACTCCTGGTGGATATCAGGAAGTACATCGAATAGAGTCTGATCAAAATAGTAGAGTCCATTACGTACTTCATCCATGACGGTCGGCTTGCGATGTCTCAGTTCATCGGTTTGCCATAGAACAGTAACCTCATTGAACAGGCTCTCCAAGATTCGTTCACGTTCGTTCGCTGTCAGTTGAGGATGATCGAGTTGCTTTAAGATCGTAGCAATCCGTTTTTGGATTTCGAGTACTGTACGTTTCGTCGCTTCAGTAGGGTGTGCGGTGATGATCAATTCCAGTGACAATTCATCAAGCACGTCCTGAATGACTTTCTCTTCGATGTTATGATCTTTCAACGACAAAACTGCACTCTCGATCGAATAAGGCTGTACACCTTGATCTTCGAATAGTTGATATTCGCGGCGACGGCGAATACGATGATTTTGTTCTGCAATGTTTACGAGGTGAAAATAAATGGAGAATGCGCGGATCACTTGCGCACGCATCGGGGGTTGCAGAGATTTTATTTCGGTCTTCAACTTTTCATACGTCGCATTTTCACGATTGTTTCTAAGTTCTTTCGTCAGGTTCCTGATGGTTTCAACCTTGTTCAATAGTTCTTCCCCACCGTGATGGACCAGAATTTCACCGAGCATATTACCGAGTAGGTTCACATCACGTCGTAAAGGTGTTGTAGGGTCATTTTTGGATTCATGTTTGAGTTCTTGGGTAGTCACACTTTCACCTTCCTGTATTTTCTATTTCGAACAATAATGATAACCTCGTTCATTTTTTAATCATGTTATCAGAATTTTTCAGATAGTCAAATTGTTTGGATCGTTCATAAGGCTTGTAAGCGCTTGCTTTCAGAGAGTTTTCCACAACCCAGAATCGGTCCTTTTATTGAAGTGATAAGCTTTATCCGGAGTTAAATTTGCTGTTTAAAACTTTTTTGCCCGAATGATGGAGAATATAGAAGACAATGCCCCAAAGGACGTAAAATCCTTTGAGGCATTTCCTGTATCAGATCAATAAAAGACATCGAATCTTTCCCATACTTTTTCTAATGCATCGAATCGATTTTCAAACCCTTCCTGTTTCGCTTTGGCTGTATAGATGATCAGGGCGTTGATCACACTCATAGGTGCGACGAACGAATCAATGAACGAAGGCATTTGGCTCGCGGCGGTTAACGATACATCCGCTTGTGGGATAAGCGGTGATAGCAGATTGTCCGTCAAGGCGACGGTCATTGCGCCTTTTTGTTTAGCGTAGGAAAAGATCTCTACCGTGCTTTTCGTATATCTCGAATAGCTGATCCCTATGACCAGATCGTCCTCATCCAATTCGTATAACCGGTCTGAATCCTTTTCAATCGAATCCAGTATCTCTACGTTATCGAGGATCATGTTCAAATAATAATGCATGAATGTCCCTAAGGCTGCCGCACTTCGGTTCGCCACGATATAAACTTTCCGTGCTCTCAACATGTACTCGACAGCTTGTCGGAAGCTTTTTATATTCAAATTTCTCATCGTCATTTCGATGTTATTCAAGTCACCCTTAAGAATGTCTGTGATTTCTTCGTCCTTCTCTCCATAAACCTTCTGGGACATTT
This sequence comes from Pseudalkalibacillus sp. R45, assembly GCF_052246725.1. NCBI lineage: Bacteria > Bacillati > Bacillota > Bacilli > Caryophanales > Fictibacillaceae > Pseudalkalibacillus > Pseudalkalibacillus sp. R45. The sequence goes on from NZ_JBQQCL010000008.1 coordinate 56,974, forward strand.
TCAAGCGTTCTGTCGTCGTCAATTGCTGCTGAACAGAGGATTGGATATGCTGTTGGAATTCAGGATACCCTGAGAAACCTAGAAATGTCGCAAAGCGTACCACTGTAGCATCACTGACATTGGCCTCTTTCGCCAATTTCCCTACATTCAAAAATGGAATCTGATTCGGGTTTTTCAAAATGTATTGGGCGATCTTCAATTGTGATTTGCTCATTGATGGCATTTTTTCAGAGATGACCTTGTACACATTAATATCCATAACGAACCTCTTTCAACAAAAATTCTTTATCTTCAGCTTAACGTATTCTGCTTCAGATTACACACTCTGGACAGTTTAACGCTTTTGCAGGACAGTCTTAATCGCTTTTTCGTGCGCACCAATCGTCCGCGCTATGTCTTCCTCCGTGTGCGCGACCGACATGGAGTAGCGGTTGAGCGGTTTCGTGTATACCCCGTGTTCAAGCAATTCATAGTCCAATTCTTTCCGCAAAGCGGTATCAGCCTTATTCATATCGCGGTAGTTCCTGATGCTGCCTTCAGCGAGGATGATGTTGAAAATAGTCCCCACCCCAACAGTCTGCATCGGGATGCCGTATCGTTCATACAACTTTTCAAGCTCATTTCTTAGCAATTTCGTATTTGCAAAAACTTCGTCCATGATTCCTTCCTGTTCCAACACTTCGATTGTCGCAAGACCTGATGCCAGTACGGTCGGGTGCCCGTTGTAGGTGCCGCTATGGAACAGCGCATCTTGTTTATTCGCATTTTCCGCACCAGCCGTCAGGATGTCTCTTCCGCCATCCGGTGCACTAATTTCCATGATCTCTTTCTTACCTCCGATTGCGCCAACAGGAAATCCACCACCCAGAACTTTACCGAGTGCCGTGAGATCAGGCTTTATCCCGTAGATTTCCTGAGCACCGCCAAGTGCTAACCTGAATCCCGTTTTCACTTCATCAAAAATAAGCAGGATGCCGAGTTCTTCGGTCAGCTTCCGAAGACCATCTATGAAGTCCTGGTCAGCCGGAATGAAACCACCCTGCACGGGTTCCATGATGATCGAGGAAATTTCATGTGCTCGATCTCGTAAAATCTTTTCTGTCGCATCAAGGTCGTTGAATGGAAGAATGATTGTATTTTCTAAATAGTAGTCTGGAATTCCACGTGATTCAGGCACGGCATTGGGTTGTTCACGATTCCCTGCACGCTTTTCTTCAGGGTTCACGCTTAATAAAACCTGATCGTATCCGCCATGATAGTGCCCTTCAAATTTGGCTAGCTTCGGTTTTCCGGTGTAAGCCATCGCCATCCTGATCGCAAGCAACGTCGCTTCCAACCCGGAATTCGTAAAGCGGGCCATTTCGATTCCTGGATAAAGTGAAATTAATTTTTCAACCATGGTCGTCTCTAACCTATGAGGCGTACCGAAGATGGTTGTGCCAGCATCCTTCATTTGATTCATAGCCGCTTCGATTACCTTCGAATGACCGTGTCCAAGAATCAATGCGCCGTAACAGAGCAGATAATCGATGTATTCGTTCCCATCAACATCATACAGTTTGCTACCATTCCCCTTATCCATGAAAATCGGATGTGGCGCGATATGCTTGATGTTCGCCGTGACACCTCCCGGAATTACCTTTTTCGCTTTCTCGAATGACTCGGCAGATTGCTTCGTATTCGATCGTATTTGTGCCAACAGTAGGACCTCCATTTTAGTTATATTAATTTCAAAATTTATACTAACATGAAATATTTATTTCATAAAGAGTAAGCATCTTTTATTTATATGGTTCGATTGTAAAAATATTCATGAATTCTCTATTAAAAATTTTTACAAAGAATGTAATATAGCGTATTACGTCCAGCATAGACTAAGAGGCTTTGAAATTCTTTAGAGAAATGGGCGGAGAGATGTGAAGATAGGTTTGAAGAAAGTTATTGTTGGTCTGTTAGTGGTTTGTTTCATGTTTTTCTTTATGCAACAACCTGCGTCAGCTTCAACTGGATCATTCATCATCATTAATAAGTCAAATAACCAGCTCGCTTATTTTGAAAACAATAAGCTGATGAAAGTGTTCAAGGTGGCGACTGGTAAACAGCCCACTTATACACCTGAGGGCCGATTCAAGATCGTCAACAAAATCGTGAACCGCCCCTATTACACAGGAAAAATATCTGGGGGTGATCCGCGGAATCCGCTCGGAAACAGGTGGCTCGGCTTGAATGCTAGAGGTACATGGGGGACCACCTATGCAATCCACGGCAACAATAACGCTCGATCGATTGGCCAGTATGTAAGTGCTGGATGTATTCGAATGTACAACGACGAGGTGCAATGGCTTTTCAGCAAAGTGCCGGTGAACACACCAGTCATCATCACGACGTCTGGAAAATCGTTTACTGCCCTTGCTTCAGCGAATGGTTTTAACGTAAAGAGTGGTGCTGTCGTTGCCGTTTCCACGACCAATTTGAAAAAAGGAAGTCGCGGTGCTGAAGTGAAAAATGTGCAGCAAAGACTCACTGAATTAGGGTACAGCACAAAAGGAATCGATGGGATATTCGGTAAAAACACCGATGCTGCCGTTCGTAAGTTTCAGAAAACGAAAAAGTTGAAAGTCGATGGCGTTGTAGGTCCAGCCACTAAGAAAGCACTCGGGAAGATGTAGCCAACTAAATTCGAGTTTTGTGTAATTCTAAGAAATTTTTGATTTATTCCATAAATTCAATTCAGGGCAGAATCCTAGAATTTTTAGCCGAAATTCTAGAAGTTAGTACTATGTTCCTAATTCATCTCATAAAAAAAGTGGCCGATCTGTTAAAGATCGACCACTTTTATTATCATTTAATTAGCATCTGCTAGATCATAATTGAAGAATTCTGCGTTTTCTGGTGTTGTGTGCATGATTTTGTGCCAGTATGGCTTATAAAGTGCCTCCAGTGTTTCGGCTGACTTTTCACAACGTGCTCCAATGACGATTTTTCCGTTGATATCATCCATGTCTGTCTTCGAAACAACATCGAACTTGATCGATGTATTGCTTAATTTTTCACGAAGCTGGTCTTGAATCCATCTGTTCGTCCCGACTGGAACTGCACTGTTGATCACCAGCATGAAATCATCATTTACATATTCAGTGATTTCGGTTAAAATCCCTTCAACCTCTGACATATCTACGTGGTCATCCGCTAGAATCGGAATATCGACATCTATGAAAATGATTGAGGAGTCTTCATATGCTTTTTTGTTGTCAGTGGTCAGTTCGAGATTCAGGTTTCGGGAAAGAAGCGACGCCTTTGCACCTGCTTGTTCTTGTAGACATGTGACCTTGTGTCCGAGTCGTACCAATTCAAGACCTGAGCGCATTGCTACATTGCCTGTTCCTGTAACTAAAATGTTTGCCATTTGAACCAACTCCTCTTTTAAAATGTATTAACACTTCCGTAGCTGTATGTTAATCGGCTGTTCATTATTTCAATGATTTTTTAGAAGGAATGAATACTCTTATCCTTTCCTCTTATTTCAAATACTAACAGCCGATTGTAAACTGCATATTAATCCCAATTAAATATATTGTTTACATTATTTTTATTTCTTTTGGGAAAATGAAATAATGGTGTATTCTTTTTAGGTGTAGAAAATTTGGTGTTGGATGTACAATTTTCGTTGAAATTATATGGGATCGATTGTCTATATAGTGGCGGAGGCAGATCAGCATACAGGTTTTCTACAAACGGGGTATCCACAGGTTGACCACTTGAATCCTTTTGTTGACTCAATTGCGAAACCACAACTTGTCCAATACGTCTTCCAAGTTTTAATCCCTGTTCAAGGTCTACCGGAAAGTGAATCCCTGCGTATAGCCTTGAAATCGAGTCTTCTTCAGCAAGTTCGTGGAGTCTATGGACTTCACCTGGGAAAAAGTAGCCCAAAATAACTTCTGCACATCCCGACATTGCAGAATGACCAGATACATAAGTTGGAAATCGCGGTGTGCATAGAACAGGTTTTAGTGTTTGATCGTATTGGATCGGCCGGGCAACGTCACATAGATATTTGAAATACCAGGTCACAACAAATGTATCGTTTATTCCTGCTTGGACAGCAGCTAAAACTCTTGCAGCGTAAGTTGGTGTCAATCCGTAGGTGTCAATCAATCTATCGATGATCGGTGTCCATTGTTTTGTTGCAACCCCCGCGCCCCAATATTTGGCTATCTGGATTTGTTCAGGAGTTATATTCGCTAATGTTCGTTGTACAACTTTCAATTCTTCATCCCAATCAATATGGTTCGGATGTCGAAGTTCAAAATTAATAACTTCATCAGGTCCTACAAAGTGGTTTCCTTTTCGTTTTATAAAATAAGTTGGCCATGAACCAGCTAAAGGATCAACCGGGTCAGAAGGTGGTTTTCTTTCTCCTCCATAAGGCACTTCTGACCATTTTAAATAATTGTCTCTTTTCATTTCCTCACCTTTTTTTTTTTTTGACTATCTTCTATTAGTCTATGGTGAGGAAACCATTTAGCTTGTACATTCGTTTAATTTACGGACAATTATTGCGTTTTCATATTCAAACTTATATAGCAGATATCATTATTTACAGGTTATGCTCACTCTCAGAAAGCTATGCCGATCATGTTTTTCATTTGAATTCTTTTAAAAGATGTTCAAATCGTCTCTTTGATCATTCAAGATTTTTAAGTCCTATGGTCAAGTGACTCAATGAATTGATTTACACTCTTATAGATGGAATCCGGCTTGGAATCGAATTCAGCTGTTTGATAATCTGGAAGCCATTGGACAGCCACTGTATGAACATTCGCTGCAAGACCCGCTTCTATATCTGCATTACTATCTCCGATGAACATCGCTTCGTTTTCAGCGACTCCTAATTGTGTTAACGCTTTCTGTAATCCTTCCGGATGTGGTTTCGGATTGGTAACATCATCCCCGGTGATGATTACGTCGAACATTCCATCCATTTCAAGCTCTTGAAGGGAAATTTTTAAACTTCGTCTTGCTTTCCCTGTAAAAATCCCCAATTTTATCCCTTTATCTTTAACATATGTAAGTAAATCAATGATTTCTTCGTTCGAATCGACTAGCCGTCTATGACTATCTGAATATTTTTCATAGAACAGTTCAATGGCTTGATCCTTATCGGCGTGGGAGAGGTTCTCTCTGATGATCCCGGTTTCTGAAGGTCCGAACATTTCTTTTATTTCGTCATCCGTCAGGTCTCTTTCGTCATATCGATTGAAAACGGTCTGAAATGCATAAAAACAGACAGGCAACGTGTTTGCTAACGTTCCATCAAAGTCAAAAATCAATGCTTTCATTTTAAATCACTCCTTTCAATTCAATTAATCACTTTCGTACGCTCCGTCCACCTTGGTGTTTTGGCATTTTCAAGGAACATTGGGTCTTTCGCATATTCGCGGATCACGTCACGGATTTCTTCTGCACGGTACTTTGCACTCCGATTGTTTGCGAGTGACTCATAGCCAGAGCCCCGCTGTAAATAATCAGAGCTCGCAACCGTATACCATTTATCAACCTGAATAGGTTCTTCCCCGATAAGGATCTCGATTACTTTTTTCCCATCATGGACAACCGTCGCACCTGAAACATGCAATCGGCCGATGAATTTCCCTCTGAAACCTGGACCTTTTCCATCTGATAGACAAACTTGGGCATCCAGTGATTGTTCGATGGCCGTTTTTATCTCCTTGCCCTTGATTTCAAAAGAAGTTGGGTTTAAGGGAGAGGGACAGATTTCAATTAATTTTTTATCGGATATGTAGTTGAACACCCCCGCATTGACAATACCGCCATTGATCAGTCCAAGGTCACATCCGAGCATATCTTTCAATCCGTCAGCTATCAAGTTCGTGATCGGATTTTCCTCAATAACGTCATGCCATAACGGTTGTTCAAGATGATATAGGGGACGGTTGAGGGCTTCGATCGCTTTTTCTTTATTCTTTTGTAAAATCGAGATCACTCCGGCATCACTCTTCGAACTTTCAGTTGATATGGTTGCGGACCCCTCTAATTCAACCTTATCTCCATTGACATTCAGTTCTATCACTCCGATATGATTGCCATAACATCCGGCACTGTTGATGATGGTTCCATTGACGATTTTCGCTTCTGAAAAAAGCTGATGGTCATGCGAAGAAATGATGACATCAATGCCGTCGATGGTTCTTGCTAAATCTTCATCAGCAACCGTTCCGACATGATTCAGAACAACGCACAAATCATATTTGCCTTGATGACTTTGGATTTCTCTAGCAATTCCCTCTCTGTAAGGGGTGAAATGGACACCAAGTCCTTCACTGAAATGCCCCATATCTGGAGAAGACCCGGTTATTAGGATTCGAAGATTGTTCTTAATCAGAATTTTGCTTGGAACTACACCCTCAAATGGAGTTCTATCTTTTTTATAAAGGTTGTTACTAATGAACGGAAAGGAACTTTTCTGTGCCATGAATTCCAGTGTTTCTGCGCCATCAAACATTTCATTGTTTCCAATCGTCAAGGCATCATAACCCAGGTATTCAAGCAGTTCAATCGCGGCGAGCCCTCTCGACCCTCGTAGTTCGATGCTTCTGAAATCAGCGAAATCCCCGGCCTCTAAAAGAAGAGTTTCTTCATCTAAATGTTTCTTGATCAAAGTGGATGCTTTTGCAAATTGATCAAAATAGCTATGAAGATCATTCGTATGTATGATTTTTAATTTTTTCATGTTCCCCCCTAATGCTGTATGTTCTACTTCTACAATTTTCTATAATATGTTACAAATTCCTTTTTCAGAAGACAAAAAAGACACAGCTCGTATTTGAACCGTGCCTTTATTGTCAATAAGTCCCTTCAGAATAGGTCAATTCATAGCTGTGGGTGTAAATTTCAAAGTTATTCAGGGCTGAGGAAATACCTTCAATATTACTATCCATTTTATAACGTTGATTTTCAATCTGAACTTTTGTACTAATTTTCCATAAGGATGTTTATCAAGTGTTTGTCCTGGTTACATAGTCTTTGAATACAAAAATCAAAGGAGTGGATTAAAATGGCTGATCGTTACAAAACCGGAGAAAAAGCACCGGAAAATGGAACCTATGAATTCGATGGTTTGACTGACGGCAGAAAGAACAGACCCCTACTGAGGATGAAAGACAGATTTCATTGGAGAGTGGAGAAACGTTCCTTCCATTACGTTCCAGCAAAGAGTCAGCTTATTGGAAAAAAGTGAAATAAAGACATAACCAAAAGCCGATCTACTGGAGAGAGTAGGTCGTTTTTTTATCAATACATACTCCACCTCAACAATTTCCGCATATTGGTAAATGAATTGGGGACTTTAATTAGAAAAGGAGGGTTTAAAATGAAACATGTCAAGGCTTTATTAATCAAATTTGTTATGGTGACAGCTGTCTTATGGGTCGTGTTAGGCTTATTCTATGGTGTGTCCTTCAACGATATCCTGGGAATCAGCACTTTTTTAACACTAGCAGCCTATATCATTGGTGATCTGTGGATTTTACCACGATTCGGAAATGCTGTCGCGAGCATCGCTGATTTCGGGCTAGCTTACTTAGGTGTTTGGCTACTCGGAGGAGGATATATTGAAGAAAACATCCCTTTAGGATTGGCTTCTTTTTACGTAGCGATCGGAATTACCATCGGTGAATATTTCTTTCATAGGTATATGGAAAATGAAATATTGCCTGATCAAGGTCAACCCGCAAATGAACCTGTTCGCCAGGATAATTATGCGACTGAGTTTTCGGAAGAGCAGAAGCCAGACTTGAACAATAATCGGGATAAGCAATAATTCTAAATGAAAAAGAAATGAGGACTGAAAATCTAAACAAAATATTTCAGTCCTCTTCTTTTACTACTTGGAGTTTCCCGGTTTCTAAACAAAATACGTTTTTAGCGGTTATTAGATGAAGAACGATCCCAGAAACAGAGCCTTCATTCGTTTTATCTTCAGCAAAATATGTGATGTTCCTTCCCTCCATGATGGTCACCATGTTTTCACCAACGGCTTTCAATTGATTCTTTTCGTAGACCGCAGCCGTATTCTCATCTATTCCTATACCGAGACCTTTTGTTGAACCTACTTCATAAATCAATCTTCGAAACCGTTCCCTTTGAGAAAAATGCTGGTCAATAATCAAGTTGGGAATGAACCCAAATCCATTCATCATCTTTATATCTTTAATCTCATGATTTTCTTCTTCTGCGTCCACAATCATCTTGCTTCCCCATATTGAAGCACCAGCACTCGTTCCACCTAATACCAAACCTTGGTGCCACTTTTCTTTAAGTGCAGTTATGAAACTGCTGTCGCATAGAACATCACATAATTTTTGTTGGTCTCCACCTGAAAAAAACAATCCATCAAGGTCATTCAGTTTTTCAATAAATTTCTTTTCGTCAGTGTTTTTTTGGATATCAAAATGAATGACATCATTGACCTTTATGTCATGGAATGCTTTTTTATAGTCTTTAAAAACGTCCTTTGGAACACTGCTGGCTGTTGTTAAAATTCCAATATTCCGAAAATGGCACATTTCTGCGAATACATTCAGAATTTCTTTACTCCCCTGTTTATCCTCATGTCCACCAACTAACATGATTTTACCTGGCATATTATCCACCCTAACATAGGTATTTATATTCTATTTGAAATCATAACCCTTCCTCGGGATTTTTTCGTTCTTGTCATGGTCGATTTCTCCATCAATCGTTCCTTCTACCATGGTATCACTCGTTTGTTCATGTGTTATTGCAAGGCCAGAGCTTAAATTTGAGTTTTCCTCATAATCAGATGGTTGATAATTCTTCTCTGCAATTTTACTGCTATCTTTAAATTCCTTTTTTCTTGAGTCCAATCTAAGACACTCCTTGATATTTGTTTATAACATTCAAAGTGTCCCCTATCTAGTGCAAGGTATGCCTTTTTTCTATATGTGTAAGGTGCAAATTTTATATGAATGATGAGCAGCAAACAACTCATAATAAGAAAGTGTCCAGTATCAAATAATAAAGATTAACAGCTCATCCTTATATTCATCAACAACATCTGAGTGTTCAGAAGCAGATTTTGACGAAATTCATAACAATATGGATCAAATCTATCTGATAGTCGTCAGTAAAGTTAATTCTAAATCAATTAGGAAAAGGGATGGCTTATTATTCCACCCCCTTCACAGATAAAAGTAAAACACTTTATTTGAGATGTACTTTTTGGAATCTTCGAGCTTGATTAATCAACTACTCAGATGCTCGTGCTTGAGTTTCCATTGACCGTCAGTTTCCTTCATGAATACATTTGTAGCTCGTCCTGAACCAGAAGCGAACTCCCCTTTGTAGAATCCTTCCCACCTGAATGTATACAGGTACACAGTTTTCGATTGTTGGTTGACAGAGATCCATTTGACATCCGTGGCACAGTAGACCTCATCCCGGATCGTCTTTCAGGCATTCTCGAAATACGCTTTGATTTCGTTCCGAGTCATGCAGGATTTATCTGTAAACCAATAGATTGCATCCTCGGCCAATACGTTTTCCTCTTGGTTGAAGTCGTGTGTATTCGTTGCGGCTAGGTTTGTAATCATTTGGCCAGTTCATGTTATATTCTTCAAATTACATCTTTTTGATTTCTGCAAAGTACCTCATGAGATGATAGCTTTATGGAGCACTTTCTTTCCATTTTTCGTATGCTAAGTGTCCCATGAATTATCCTCTTTCATGAAAGCATTACCTTACCTTCTATTCAATTCCTACTGCTTCACTTCTTCGTTCAAGCAGTATGACATCACGCCATTTTCCAGCCATCTTGCCGAGTCGTTCTCTTCGACCGACTTCACGGAACCCTGCTTTCTTATGCAAGGTTAAACTTGCTTTGTTTTCAGGAAAAACGCCCGCCTGTAACGTCCAGATGCCATGATTTTCACTACATTTCACGAGTGTATCGAGGAGTTGTCGACCGATGCCTTTGCCGTTATTCTTTTGGCTCACATACACACTGACTTCGGCTACTCCGCTATAGACACATCTCCTAGACACGGGACTTAAGGCAGCCCAGCCTAGGATGTCTTTTCCTGAGCGGGCTACAAACCTGCATTCTTCCATATGTGTACGTTCCCATTTTTCAAATGAAGGCACCTCTGTTTCAAAAGTGGCATGGCCTGTATCAATGCCATCTTTATAGATCTTACGAACTTGCTCCCAATCATCTGGTGTCATTTTGTCTATCACGATTGTGAAATTCATACAGCCAACTCCTATATGTAGCAATCTACGTCATTCTTTCTTTAATAACGTCATTGATTCGGTATGATCGTTCCAATGAACTGTTCCTTCAAGAGACTTTATTTTATCTTCAAGTGGAATATTTGCTTCAAATTTAAGAAACCCTTCTTTATTCAGATCTCCATCCTCTAGATGAAAACCGAACCCCCCGCCATCAACATCAAAATCGATCAAATTAACGTTTTTCATATTTGACCCTTTATAACACAAGGTTAACTCCACTTGGTTACTGTTTTCTTTTTTAACAGTTATTCCCGCTTTCCAATTGCTGCTCTCTGCTGAATACGTTTGGGATCCAATATCGCAAGAACGGTAGATGGTCGAACCATTGAAAATGAAGATTCCAATGATTGAGCATAACAATAGAAAAACAAATCCCTTTTTCAAATTTACCTCCCTATATTGGCCTGGTCCTTTCCATTTCTCTGCAACTCTTGTTTTTCCTGCAAAAAAGACGTCTTCTTAAATAAGAAGACGCCGAACTTATCGATCCATAATAGAAGTTGTTTTTTTAAGAATGAATTGTGGATTGGAGGCTAGAATAACACCTGTTAAGATGAATAAACCGCCAATGACCTGTGCTACCACCAATCTTTCGCCTGCAAAAGCTACGGCTAAAATTGTGGTAAAAAACACGATCAGATGGAGGTAATTCGAGGCTTTTGCCGGTCCAACTTTCATAACTCCCTCGTTCCAGCAGATGAAAGAGACGATGCTTGGGAAAATCCCTAGATAAACAGCCGCCAAGACCGCTTCGAATGGCAGTTTGACCACCGAGAAAGCCCGGTATGAACTCTCCCACAGAGCAAATGGGATCAAGCTGATGACCGCTATGAAAATCGTTACGATGAACGTCGTTTTCTTCGGTAGATCCACGCCAAACTTTTTCATCAGTACCGAGTAGATGGAAAAAAGGATGACAGCAGCAAATACAAACAAGTCACCTGGATTGACCTTTAATGCCAGTAGTGTTTCTAAATGTCCGTCCGTTATGACGGTAAACACGCCCACAAAAGAAAGAATCACTCCAATATATTGGATTTTAAAAAGTTTTTCCTTCAAGAAGATTACGGAAAGCAATACCATCAACAATGGCGCAAGGGAATTGACCAATGACGCGTTGATCGAAGTCGTATATTGGACAGCAATATATAAAAGCGTATTGAACCCGGCGACTCCCGTCAAAGCCATGGCTAAAAGCACTTTCCAGTTCTTGCGGATCATTGTTCGATTCTGTTTCATATCCTTGATGATGAAAGGAAAAAATACAAGGAAGGCAATCGACCATCGGATAAAAGACAACTGGAGCGGTGGAATTTCATTCACCAGCAATCGGCTGATGACAAAGTTCGTCCCCCAGAAGAAGGTCGCGATGACCAGCAACAAATATGGAAGCTCTTGCAGCTTTGATAGAATCGATTTCATTTCATCGCCTCCCTGCTCTGAAAAATAGTTGTAGCTAGTTTACTTGATTCAAAGGAATGTGACAAGTGAGGAGATATTAAAAGCACGTTGGCTGGAATGAAAAAAACGCTATCCCACTTCAGGATAGCGTCCATATTTACTCAGCATTACTTGCCCTTTTTTTATAATAAATCATCTCCGGATCTCCTTCATCGAGATTTTCGATATAACCGCTCTTCTTATAACCTAGCGAGGAGAAGACAGACTGCATTCTTTTGTTCGATTTGTTCGTGGAAGAAAAGATTTTCTCAGTGGGAGTGATCTTTTCAAAATCCTTTATCAAACGACTAGCATATCCCTTCCGTCTTTCGGATGGATGGACAATCACAAGTGAGATGAAGCTGCAATCAAAAAATTCAGTTTGATAGATCAAGACACCTTTAATCATAGAATGCCCTGATCGGACTGCCAGACATCTCCCCTCATGAATTGCTTTTTCGAACATGGAACTTCGACTGGTAGTTCCAATCACTTCATTATCGATAACCAGGATCTCATCTAAATCCTGTCGCACCGCTTGTGTTACGTTGATCATGTCACCCACCTACAAGACCTGTGACACTGCATCTTTAGGAAGCTTTTGGACACGTTTCAGATACTCGGAAACCTTCCTATCATCGTCATAGGGATATTCGTAACCGAAATGTTCAGCAACATGGATGGCTTTTTTCCGGAACAGCTCACACTTCACAAAGAGAGCGTTCCAAATATCCTCATAATCAGGTCCTGAATAGGTTGCAACAAACGTATGCCAATCTTCTTGATCCAACAAGTTTTTAAAATCCTTGCCAAACTTCCCTGCACTGATTTTGAAGTCTGTGTCATTTCCGATCGTCCACTCAATCATACGGATGAGGACATTCCGATTGATCTGTTCATACATGAACATCACATATGATAATTCTTCCCGCCAAAGACCCTTGCTGATATTCATACAAATCCACCAGAATTCATTGCAAGTATCCGCGAATTCTTTTTCAGTAGGCTTCTTAATATGGTAATCTCGGTCATCAGAAGGAGGTAACTCCCCGACGATATCATCTTTATCCAGGAGTTTGATGCTGAGACTGTCCCAGTTGACGAGCTCCTCCATCTTATCAACAGGAATCAATGTCAGGTCGATGCGGTTCCCGTCCATAAACTGCATAAGATAGGCGAATTTCCCGTCATTCTCAGCAGGAGGCATCACCTTATCTTCTGGCATCTGCAACATGATCCGCTCTCCAAAATAATCCACCCAGCTATGATCCTTCGTAAAAGACTGGATGTCATTTACGAGATAGACGATATCATAATCCTGGAAGATATCTTTCCTGACATTTGGGTTTGCACGTGAGCCATTTAACACGACAGCCCTTATTCTCTTATCCTTCTTCGCTTTTCCCAAAATCAAATCCATCATTTCTTTTTCCGTTCTCATATCGAACCTCCAGTAAATTTGTATTTTAAAAAATCAGTTCTATCCATTACTTGAGGTGGAGGTCGAGCAAAAGATTGAAGTGTTAAACGTTATAACTTTTCAAAATCCTTTTTCATGGCAAATCCTCCTATCAATTTCAATTCAATAATCCAGCCCTTTATCTTTTGTTCGATATCTTTGTTAAGAATCCTTTCAAAGTCTTTCAACATCCACTTTGTTTGCTTTTTTATAAAAACGAACCGTCGCTTCAGCTGCGGAAAGGATTTCGGTTTTCAATTCCTTCGGCTCTATCACCTTGATCTGATCCGCAAACCCTAGTATATAGCTTATTGCTTCCTCCTTTGTATCAAAAGAAAGTTTGATAGGTGTCCAACCTTCCCCGGTTTCACTTCCAGCCTCGATCTTTTGTACAAAGCGGCCGGTGAATTTCATTCTTGGCAGTATTGAAGGTGCTGCCTCTACCCACACGGAGTAGGTCGGCAATTTCTCGATGAATGCTTTCGTTGAAGATTTCCAGTATGTAGCAAGATCAAAATCCGCTGGTCTTTCGAATTGTTCATCTGTAGGTTCGGCATATTCGATCCGTGAAGCACGGAAATTCCGAAATTCTCCATCCGCCTTGCAAGCGATCAAGTACCATCGACTCCCTTTGGCGACCAACCCTAATGGTTCAACCAAACGTTCCGTCGCTTTTCCTTCGGCTGTTTGATAATTGATCTTTAATTTGCAATTATTCCAAATCGCATTTTTCATGACATCGAAGGTCATGATCTTTTCTTTTCGATCTCGCCATGTGCTCGTGTCGATATGAATGCGATTCCATACCTCTTTCGCTTTCCCGCGATATTCGGATGGTAACGATGCGATCAATTTATTCCTAGCTTCTTCAGAAGTTCGAGTCAATCCTAGATCCTCAAGCAATTGAGTGGAAGGTGAAAGAAATAATGTACGGATTTCAGATTCTTTAAGTCCAGTCAACGTGGTCCGATAGTTTTCCAGCAAGGACCATCCCCCATTTCTTCCACGTTCAGCTATAACAGGGATCCCTGTTCCGCTCAACGCTTCCAAATCCCGATAGATTGTCCGCTCAGATACTTCCAGTTTTTCTGCCAGTTCAGCAGCTGTCAGTCGTCCATGTGATTGTAATAACAGCACAATAGAAACCAATCGATCGCCTCTCATCGCCTTCACCTTTTCCTAAATTTGATACTTTTATTTAAAGAAATATGACAAAGGATGTCAAGATTTCCACGGTAAAATGAAAGCATCTACTCTGAAAGGATGGATTTTTATGAAACCATTAGTTGGAAAAGTTGCTCTTGTAACTGGTGGAAGCAGAGGCGCTGGCCGTGGAATTGCGATCGAACTCGGGAAAGCCGGCGCCACAGTCTATGTAACAGGACGGAGCATACAAGAAAACTCTACGAATGATTGGCCGGGTACGATTGATGAGACCGTGGAACAAATCGAAGCAATGGGTGGGAAAGGAATCGCTGTACGCTGCGATCATACGAAGGATACAGAAACGGAAGCGGTCATCACCCAAATCCGTGAAGAACAAGGAAAAATGGACATACTCGTCAATAACGTATGGGGAGCACATGATTTAGGTATTGCGGCCGGACGTTTCTATGAATTGCCACTGGAACATTGGGATACGATGTTCACAGCAGGGGTCCGGGCACAACTGGCGACAAATCATTTCGCCGTTCCACTTTTACGTGAAAATGAACAAGCGGTCATCTTTCACACTACTTTTTGGGATAATGGCAAATACACAGGACACTTCTATTACGATCTCGCAAAGAACGCACTGGCCCGGATGGCGTATGGGCTTTCGATTGACTTGAAACCAGATAATATCGCTGTCCTAGCTGTCTCACCTGGTTTCATGAGGACAGAACTTGTCTTGAAATTCCATGGATCAGACGAAGAGCATTGGCAGGAAGCAGAAGATTTACAACGGACTGAAACTCCTCATTATATTGGCCGCGGTATTAAAGCACTTGCAAGCGATCCTGATATTATGGCTAAAACAGGTCAGGTCATACGAGCAGGTGATTTAGCTAAAGAATATCAGTTTGCAGATCTTGATGGGCGTTACATCCCTCCATTCAGCATATGAAAGCGTGATAAGACCCACCATGGAAGATTCGGTGGGTCCTTCTTTTTCAGATAAACGCCTGTCATTATCAAAGCCCCTCATTCTTCATAAAAGAAATCTTCATATCGTTCATACGGTTTCTCAGTCTCATCACCTATTGAACCCAATACGAAATGAGCCCCTGCCAATTCGATCAAACACAAGAGAATCATTACTATCAAACCGCTCAACATGCATTACACATCCTTTATATGGTTTAATTGGTTTGACTATAATGTGTGAAACGCGTTTCATAGCAAGTGTTTTTTATAGGCTCTTTTCTTAAAGATTGTTGCTTTTAGGTCATTTTTGTAAAGTACAAGTTGATTGGAGAGCAAGGTGCCCGAGACTCCTGCGGGATCACCGGGACAGGTGAGACCATTCAATGTCGCAAGGCGACGCGTGGGCTCACCGCACGCCCCGCGGAAAGCGAGCATCCTGGAGCGGAAATCAACGACTTTCAAGAGCAACAAAGTTTCCGAAAAAAGCTTTATATGACTCAACCACTTTATAAGAATGAGGTGAAGATCCGTGGCGAATATCCGTGATGTAGCAAAGGCTGCTGGTGTTTCCGTAACAACCGTTTCGAGGGTTTTGAATGATCATCCTTATGTAAGTGAGGAAAAACGGAACCTTGTGATGAAAGCGATTGAAGAGTTGAATTATCACATCAATATCAACGCGGTACACCTGACAAAAGGCGTAACAAAACTCGTCGGGGTGGCCCTTCCTTTCATCAACCATCCTTACTTCAGCTCAATTTTAGATGGAATTGCAAAAGAGGCTTTGAAAAAAGACTACAAATTGATTCTCTTTCAGACGGATTATGATCTGGACAGGGAAGTCGAAGCGTTGGAAATGCTACGGATGAAGCAAATTGATGGTCTCATCATATGCTCAAGAGAGTGCGACTGGAGCATCATTGAAACATATGAAACTTACGGACCTATCGTTGTATGTGAGGACGGACGTGATCATAACGTAAAATCCGCCTACATCAATCACTACCATGCTTTTAAAAAAGGATTGGACCACCTTGTTAGACATGGGCATCGAAAAATCGGTTATTGTATCGGCAGACGGACAGGGACGAACAGCAAACAGAGGGAAGCTGCCTACTTCAATACATTAAAAAAGATTGGTGAACCTGTCCGAGACGAATGGATATTCGACCACTCTTATACGATTGAAGACGGTGAAAAGGTCGTCCATAACCTTATGCGCATTGCCGAAAAGCCGACTGCTTTGCTGGTGACAAGCGATCAGGTGGCTGCCGGTATTCTAATGCAATGTGCCAAAGAGGACATACGTACACCTGAGGAATTATCGGTTATCGGTTTCGACAACCATCCGATTTCTGAATATCTGCAACTCACCACAATTGATCTGCCTCTAGAAAAAATGGGCCAACAGCTTCTCGATGCTCTCTTGAATGCAGATGGCCACCAGCATAAAGAGATGCCCTTTGAATTGATAAAAAGGAACACTGTTGCTGATTTGAACAATCGTTAACGGACATCAGAGACCTTAATTTAGAAAATCTGTTCACAATCAAAGAATTTTGAGACAGATAACGGCTGTGGTGTCCGCTAAAAATTCAGAATCCATCATCTATCAAATCGTCTCGTATTATCAAGGTAGTTTCAACAGGGCATTATAGGCATTGATCCGTCCATATTCATACAGGGTGCCTACCCCTGCAATTTGAACGGTTGTAGACTCGATGGTCCGTCTGACGACATTCGCATTTCGATTTAGGGAAAGAAGTACTGCAGCCAATCCGCTAACTAAAGGTGTTGCTTGAGAAGTCCCAGAGAGGTAACCATAGTTTTGTGGTCCGATAATGTTCGGATAGGTTGGCATGGTCGACAGCATATCGATCCCTGGAGCTGCGAGATCAACCCATGAAGCTCCGAAGTTAGAAAAGAAAGCTTTCGCGTCCTCCCGGTTAACCGCCGCAACACTTATACATTGAGCAAAAGCTGCAGGATAGTTATGTTGATTGACCCCATCATTTCCTGCTGCAGCGACTAACAGCACCCCATTCCTTTGCGCATATTTGACAGCATCGTGAAGTGTTGAACTGAAGAACGTTGTACCGAGACTCATGTTAATGACTTTGGCTCCACTATCTACAGCATAAACGATACCTTGCACGACACTGCTTAAAGAGCCTGTCCCACCGTCATCCAGTACTTTTATGTTCATCAATGTTGGATTGATCGCAAGTCCTGCAACCCCCCTTCCATTTTTCGTGACGGCTGCCGCTATGCCAGCTACATGTGTTCCATGACCATTGAAATCCTGCGCTGTTGACGTATCTGAAAAATTAGCGTTCAAAATGATTTTATCTTTGAGATCAGGATGAGTCATATCAAGACCCGTATCGAGGATGGCAATCGGGGCTTTAATGGAACCTCGTGTTATGTTCCATGCCCTAGTTGCAACAACTTTCAGAAGGCCCCATTGCTGTGGGAGAAGCGGATCATTTGGAACAAGATCTGATTTAACAAGCGCATCTTTTTCGGCGAATTCAACCTCACTGCAGCTTAAATAGCAATGAAGACAATCCTCTATTTGTTCTGGTGGGACTTCTACGATTTCAATGTTCAGTTCTTTTATGATTCGGGTTACTTTTGCTCTAGCTTGTTGATGTATGTGAAGACATCGATCAGGCGGGGTTTTATCGCGGAACCGGATGAGGAGTCTATGAGGAGAGAAGTCCATCAGTTTGAAATCACACCTTTCTATTATTTCATTACTAGTTTACGCAATCTAATAGATTACGGTCACGGCGTGGTCTAGGCCATTGTGAAAATAGGCTTTCCCCGTATGAAAGAGCATATAGGTGCTCGTCTATACATATTTGGACTAATTTCATAAGATGCAGTATACCTTTTTGAGACATTAAAGGAGGGATTCACATTGAGGAAAAAAGGACTATTTAATGAAGGGGAAACAGTCCGACATACAAAAAAGAAAAACAAATGCAAAAGCTGTCTCTGTGACCTGCTAAGGGATTTGGAAAAAGGAACGTTGATCAGACTTGCTTTTCTTGAAGATTTTTTTGAAGAGGACCAAGAATACCGTTTTGTCAGTTTTGATAAGGAAACTTGTTGTGTTACTTTGATCGACCCTAGTGATGACAATGCATTCGTCCTTGACTGCAATGAACTTGTGGCGTTCGAAATCGTAAATGTAAACGGTCCTGGGGCAGTCGAGTAATTAAAATGGCAGAGAGAAGGAGGAGAATCATGAAGAAAAAACACTTTGATGAGTGCAACAGTTGTATTTGTAAATTGTTTCGAAAGCTTGACACAGGGACGACTATTCAAATTGCAATTGACAACACAGATGAATTTTTTGAGAATGAAGATTTTGTTTTCGTATGCCTGGATGAAAAAAAGTGTTGTATAACCACTAGAAGGCCTCAAGAAGACTCATTCGTCTTTTTTGATTGTACTCGGATCGCTGGAGTGAAGATTTCTCAGAATGAGCAGGTCAATGGTTAAAAAAGGAGGGAAATATCAATGAGTTGCGGATGCGACAAAAGAGATTGCAAAGGTTGTGTGTGTCATCAATTCAAAAAGCTTAAAACAGGTGATGTCATCCAAATCACTTTAGGGGATGATCAATTCTTCGAGGATCAGAATTATATTTTCACCTGTCTTGATCATAAGGATTGTTGTGTTACATTGATCGATGAAAGTGATGGAAATCCGTTCATTGTCGATTGTCAACGCATCAGAGGGATTAAATTCATTACGAATACTTCAGGCTAATTCTTTGATATAGAATGTGTATGTACCTTTTCATGCTACAAAACCCTGCAAAATTATGTTGCAGGGCCAATATTGAATCATTTATTTTTTTATTTTATTTTCTTTTAAAAAATTTGTAATTTCTTCTGTAAGTCCGTCAGCTAAGGGCAGGGTTGGATCAGAATAGGTGGCCAGATTGCCTTCCCGATCCTCGGGTGCTTCTTTTAACACATGGTTCATCTTATCAATCAACAACAGTTCGGCATCCGGCCTTGCAGCAGCAAGGTTTTCAGCATCTGCCACCGAGACCTGGACATCATTCTTTCCGTTGATGACGAGTGTCGGGATGCTCATCTGTCGGATTTCTTCAGTAGGATCGTAGTTCATCCATGACATGAGGAAGGGCTGGACACTCGGTTTGAAAATACTCATCAACTGAGGATCTACCTCTTCCACTCTATTCCCTCGTCTCAATTCTTCAAGGATGCTTTCACTTTCATCATTTAGTTCATCAGGCAATGTTTCCAACTGTTCTGACAAAACTTCATCAATTGTACGACCGGCTCCAGCAATCGAAATGAACGCATCGGCTTCCGAATCTTCCGCAGCCATCATACCGACAAGTGAGCCCTGACTATGTCCGATGATTATGATATCTGTAAACCGTTCATCTTGTTCAAGCAATTCGATCCATTTTACTGCGTCCTTTACGAATCGGTCAAACCGGATATCTTCCTCTTTTATGATCGCTTCTTGATTCTTACCGGCTCCACGTTTGTCATAACGGAGACTTGCGATTCCATTCTCCGCAAGTCCTTCTGCTAAAAGCTTCAAGCTGTCGTTTCTTCCTGCCTGGGAATTCCCGTTCCGGTCAGTCGGTCCTGAGCCAGGGATGATGAGTGCGATCGGTGATGGATCCTCTGTTTCTGGAGTGAGTAATGATCCATACAGCATCCCAGCCGAGGTTTCGATTGTTAGGAAATCTTCCTCCTCTTCTGGTTGACCGGCAGCTACATCGCCTTTTTTGAGTTCAAAAGGAATGCTTTGGCCGGATTGTGTGAATGTTCCATCTATCTTATTCTTATCGATGGTTCCGTAAAACTTGATTTCTTGTCCATGCAGCGGCATTTTAAAATTGACTTTCTCGTCATTCAGCTTGATTTCCGATAAACTGAAATCCGTTACATTCTGGACAGGGATGCTGATCGTACCCGCCAACTCATCTTTTTGCTCAAATTTTATGATGATATTCAATGGCTGCCCAGGCACATTTATCGTTCCATTCCACGTTCCTGTCAAATGTTCTGTCATTTTGGGTTTATCTTCATTCTTTTTATCACTGCATCCGCTAACGAGACCTATGATCAAAGCCAGAGCGAGCAATACATAAAGGTTTTTCATTAGAACCGCTCCTATCCTTTTCATCTTTAATTCTTTACGATTGAATGGAGCGTTTTGTTTCATTATTATTTTATGGATCTACTAATACAATTTTCAATCATCATCCATAGAATCTTAGCATTCCAAGTTTTCAGTCAATCGGCAATATTAATTGATTTCATCATTTCTTTTGCGATTGGCTGCCAGTCTTCCATCTGTTCTTTGGTGCTGTTTACTGTCCCAAGCAAAAGTTTCCCGTCCAATTCCATCATGAACATAAGATTATAAATTTCCGTATCCATCGCAGGTGTAATAAGTTCCATACTGGCAACATTTTTTCCATGTATCTCATAAACTTCTTTATTAAGCCATTCTGCAGAAGGATACATGTTCTTAAACGTATCTACCATACCCTTTAACACGTCTTCCATTTGCTCATTGCTTGCTTTATTTTCTGTATGATTGAATGCAATGTTAACTGTTGCATTCTCATTGGTGTATATGAGCGTCGGTCTTCGTTCACCGGGATATTTCAACTTAGCCTGCTCTTCATCCATTACATCAAAGGACTCAGGAAGCAATATTTCAACTTGGTCCGATAGGATCGTCGACATCTTTAATATTATTTCTTTACCCTCTACTTTAAAGGTAACGGGTTCCGTCTCCCCTTCCATTTCGCTTTCTGAATTTTTAGCATCTTGTACATTTCCTTTGACCTTTTCTTCTGAACAGCCATATAGGGGAATAGTCAAAATCAACATGAAAACAAGGTACAAGCTTTTCTTCACCACATGTCCTCCGCAATAAAGATTTACATAACCTGGTAATCTATCTATAATACATACCACAAGTTAATTTCTACCAAACCCCTTTTACTTCGTCTATATCTATAGGGAGTTTTAATGTCTTTGTGGTAGGTGGTTGTATTGTTGAAATCAATTGCTAATAGTCTTGTACGTTTTCTTTTTGTCGTGATCGGTATTGTCATGATTTCTGCTTTTCTCGGGATGACAATGTATCAAATCGATATCAGTTTCACGAGTTATTTCCAAAACCTTAAGAAACTTGTAATCTTACTTGTGAACCCAAGTGAAATCATCGTTTATAAGGATATTTACCGCATCAAGTACCCAGGTCCTTATCCAAGCCCTTTTGAAAAGAACTATTCCCTCTTTCCTATGTTTTGGGAATACTACCTTTATTCGATCAAAATATTCATGGCCGCTTTAGTAACTGCTATATTTGCTGGAATATTCCTGACCTATTTTACTTCCTTCCTGCCCAAACGGGTGGTCCAAGTCTTGTCAAGGATCCTTTCATTCTTAGAAGCACTGCCTGATATTTTCGTCATTTTTGTCGTGCAGTTCTTCATCATCTGGTTTTATAAAAAAACGGAAATCTTGTTATTCCCGATCGCAGGGGCATTTGAAAAAGTCTATTTCGTTCCGATCATCGTGCTTTCGCTTCTTCCGACTCTATTTTTCTATAAAGTGTCGTTGTTCATGACTATGGAAGAATACCAGAAACAGTATGCGGAATTTGCAGTCAGTAAAGGGGTTCGCCCGAATCTATTGTTCTTAAAACATATCTTCCGGAATTCCGTGATCGGAATAACAAGCCATTCAAAAGCAATCATCTGGTTGATGCTCTCGAATTTGATCATTTTAGAAAGGATCTTCAACATATACGGATTGACGAAATATATCTTGAACTATAAACAGATCGAGATCATCGCGTTCAGCCTGATCATGTTCTACATACCGATTTTCCTGATCCTATTGATTTCTAAGCTTGTCATACAACGCAGCACGGGAAGAGAGGTGATGATTTAAATGATCATACGGTTATTACGAAATCCAATGTTTCTGATAGGAGCACTTTTCATCATCGGTTTATTTGTCTCAAGTCTCGTGTATCATGTCTTGAAGGATGATGCAATCCCTGTCATCGGTCTTCTGCATGATGATAATGGAAAGCTTGTCCCCCATCCATATTCACCGACAGACCATCCACCTTTCGGGACCGAGCATTTTGGACGGGATCTTCTGACGATTATGGTGATCGGTGCGAAATATACGTTAGGCATTGCCTTCGTGACCGCTTTTTTCCGGATATTCATCTCATCTGTAATCGGAATTTTCGTAGGGATGTTTGTCTCTAAAACGAAGAAGTTTTTTGCATGGTTCGTCGATGCGGGAAATTATTTCCCTGCTACACTATTTGCATACTTCTTACTGATCTGGGTTTTATTTTATGAAAAATTATATGTAGGGGAGTATTCGTTAAATTTTACTGAGCAAGGGCTTATCATTGTGTTGGTGCTTACCGCGATCGCTATTCCTACGAATTCCTTACTTGTCCTTAATGAGACGGATCGTTTTTTGAAAAAAGAATTCATGGAAGGCGTGACCGTCCTCGGTGCTGGCAAAAGACATATCCTCAAGAAACATCTGATCCCTTTCTTGATTCCACAGCTGATCATGATCTATATGAGGGAACTGATTCAGGTATTGTTGATCATGGCGCACCTGGGGATATTGAGAATCTTCGTTGGAGGTATGGATGTAAAAGAAGATATGTTCAGAACGCCCAGGGAATATTCCCTTTCGAATGAGTGGTCTGGACTGCTCGGGCTCTGGTGGGAATTCATTTGGACCGGTTATCCATGGATTACCTTCATCCCTGTCCTTGCCTTTACATTGACCATTTTAGCAGGGAAGATGACGTTGACAGGCTTTGAACAAGAGTTGAATCGAAGTGCATCACTTCGAAAAAGTAACCAAACAAAGACCAAACGCCCCGCTCAGACTGTTAAAGTGACAGATTTCACACAGCTTTCATCAAAATCATGATAGAATGTCAGAACCAATACCAAAAGTAGATGAGGAGCATGCTATGAAAGGGTTATTGATCAAGTCCCCCTGGATCGATTACATTTTTGAGGGAAAGAAAACATGGGAGATCAGAGGATCGAACACAAAAATAAGAGGGACCATCGCATTGATTCAAAGCGGTTCAGGAAAGATCTTCGGCACAGTCGAACTCATTGACTGCCTGAAACTCAGCTTAGATGAGTACCAGCAAGCAGAAGATTTCCACTGTGTTCCTAAAGAACAGTGTAACAAGGAACCATATGGTAAAACTCATGCCTGGGTGCTCCGTAACCCCCGACTGTTTGAAACACCCCTTCCCTATGTCCACCCCTTAGGTGCTGTCATTTGGGTTGATCTTTCTGAACATGAGGGGTTGGGGTTGAAGGATCTCTGCCTCCAAACATCCTGAGGAATGTAGCACACCTAAAGAAAACTTGGCAAAGCCAAGCCTTTGGCGTGGGCTGAGCCAGTAGTTCCTCGAAAAAGCAATTGCTTTTCCTTCGTGCGGTGTATTGCTTCCGAAGCTGCCAGCTTGTGCACTTATACTGAAGAAAGTAGTTTATACTTTCTTTAAGTGTAGAATTCAAATGGGGTTGTCCCAAACGAGACGTCGGACTCCCCCTTCCAATTGGTTGAGCTTTTGGTCGTCTTTTCCCCAATAAGTTGCAGATTTCTCTTCTATCAAAGAATATCGTTATTAAAAAAATAGCCAACACCTTTTAAGGTATCGGCTAATTATGTAACGCACATTATTTCTGATAGTTCAGGTTCCAAGTAATTCCGTAAGCGTCCTTGACGAGTGCGTATCTTGCTCCCCAGAATGTATCCTGCAATTCCATCAAAATTGTTCCATTTTCCATTAAACGATCATATAGACGTTGAAGTTCATCTTCATTTTCAGGTTCGATGACTACTGATACGTTGCTTTCTTTTGGAACACTTTGTCCTGGGAAAGTATCAGACACCATGAAGGCCATATCTCCTTTTTTGAAGTAAGCATGCATAATACGATCATCCGCTTCTGGCGGAGTCTCGAACTCAGCATCTCCGAACGTCATCGATTCAACTACTTCTCCTCCAAAAACATCCGTATAGAAATCCAGTGCTGCTTTTCCATCCCCGTCGAACGTAAAATAAGGTGTAAGATGTTTCAACGCAATCACTCTCCTGTAATTATCAATTTTTTACCACTAATCACATTATAATGCCTTAGCTTGAATAACACAAGAACAATTGTTCGTATTCCTGCGAAAAAATCAACCTTTCTTTCCCTAAATCACCGATAAATTCGGAAATTGCTCCGATATTTTTAGGTTTCGTTATATCTCGACTTTGCACCGATATATCTCGGATTTGCTCTGAAATTCCACCTTACACACTCACTTCAAAAGGAAAAAACCGCCACGGCTGTGGCAGTTTCCTATTGAATCATTTATACTAATTCGCGATCCCAGTGGCGGTGTTCAGCAATCGCTCCAAGGAATTCATTTGTAAATTCGTTGATGTCTTTACCGATTACGACACCTGGACTCTTGTCATACTCCATTTTCTTAAGCCACTTCGTTCCTTCATGGGTCGCACCGATCGGCTTGAAATGCATGAATGCCTCGTTAATGAAGTAGGCTGCATCATTATAGAATTTCTTGCTCTCATTTTTTCCACCTACTGCGTAAACCGCATCGAACAAGACTGAATCAGCCGTCAGGAATGTGTGGTCGACTTCAAGCCTCGAACCATCCGTCCCTTTCACGGCACCTAGCTTTTCACTGACAATTTCAGGCTGCGCGCCGTTATCCTTCAATCCATCTAGTATAGAAGTTACTTCTTTACCGTGAAAGTCATCAGCAATAATGACAGCGATTTTACGTGTATCAGGCTTTTTCACGGTATTATCCATGCTTAGTGCAGGAGATGATTTTGTGACAGAGGAATCCTCTCCTTGAGGTTTTTCTGCACCAATTGCTTCCGCTACCTCAGTGGCAAGTTCCATACTGACATTTGCGAACATATCGATTACTTGCTGCTGGACCGATTTACTTTCTAATTTTCCTAATTCAAAACTGAAGGCTTGCTTGATATCCTCTTTTTCGTGCTGGCTCATACTGTTCCAGAACAAGGTTGCTTGTGAGAAGTGGTCCTTGAAGCTGTCACTTCTAGCGCGGATTTTGTGCCCTTCGACTTTTTCCTGGTAATGTTTGAAACCGCCTTCTTCTTCACTCGCTGGCTCCGGCGTGTTTTGAGCGAGGGAATTTTTATGATAGCTCACTTGTCCCTTGTTGATCGTATGGCGTCCGTATCCATCACGCTGGTTGTTATGGAATGGACAGACAGGTTTATTGATCGGAAGTTCGTGGAAATTGGGTCCGCCTAAACGGATCAACTGTGTATCGGTATATGAGAATAAACGTCCTTGCAGTAACGGATCGTTCGAAAAATCAATTCCTGGAACGACGTGTCCGGGATGGAAAGCCACCTGCTCCGTTTCTGCAAATACATTATCCACATTACGGTTCAAGGTCATTTTACCAATCAACTTCACTGGTACATCTTCTTCCGGCCAGATTTTCGTCGGATCCAGGACGTCGAAATCGAACTTGAACTCATCTTCTTCTTTTATGATTTGGACACCCAATTCGTATTCAGGGTAGTCCCCATTATCGATCGATTCATACAGGTCCGCTCGGTGGAAGTCTGCATCCTTACCTGATATTTTTTGTGCTTCATCCCATACGAGTGCATGCGTTCCGAGCACAGGTTTCCAGTGGAGCTTGATGAAATGTGCTTCACCTTTATCGTTTACGAATCTGAATGTATGGACACCGAACCCTTCCATCATACGGAAACTTCGTGGAATTGCACGGCCGGACATCGCCCACATCACCATATGAGCAGATTCCTGGTTATTCGCGACAAAATCCCAAAACGTGTCATGGGCAGACGCTGCTTGCGGCATTTCATTGTGGGGCTCTGGTTTAAGAGCATGTACGAGATCAGGGAATTTCATTGCGTCCTGAATGAAGAAAACCGGGATATTGTTCCCTACTAGATCGAAGTTCCCTTCATCTGTATAAAATTTCGTGGCAAAACCACGCGCATCACGTACAGTCTCAGCTGAACCCTTGGATCCAGCAACCGTTGAAAAACGTACGAATACAGGCGTTTTCTTGGATGGGTCCTGCAAGAAACCTGCTTTCGTATATTCTTTCATCGATTCATAGACCTGAAATTCTCCGTGTGCAGCAAATCCGCGAGCATGGACAATTCGTTCCGGGATCCGCTCATGATCAAAGTGTGTCATCTTTTCGCGGAAATGGAAGTCCTCCATCAAAGTAGGACCACGTTCACCTGCTTTCAGTGAAAATTCATCCTCAGAAACTTTGACACCTTGATTGGTCGTCATTTTCTTGTCCTTATCATCAACACGATCCTGTTCAAGCTGTCGCTGTTTTTTATTTTCCTCACTCATCTCGCCATTCCTCCTTAGGACGTTTATTATGTAATAATGATTACACATAAGTCACGTACCCTATTGGAAGCATCACAAAACAAGATTCAGTTATATGATTCATTGTTACTATGTTGAGAATTTTGACGGGTCTTGAAGTTGTTTTTAAGGGGGATTTATTGAGGGGGGTAAAGGATTATTTGATACCCATTAACGTTTTGAGTCTGTTGATGTCTTTTTCATTATTCCATGTTTTAGAAGCTAAAAGATCAATGCCGCTTACGATCTTGTCCAACTTCTCGTTCGTTTCTTTTCTGAAATCATCAAAATCCATCTTTAAACCATTAACTTCTTTACCTAGACCTGATAAATCTTCTTTCATATCTAGCATGACGCTGAGCAGTTTGTCCAATTTTTCTTCTGACATGATCTCCACCACCTTTTTAATGATTAGTTTAATTATAACAAGTTCAACTTAAAAAAGGGAGAAAAGTGTCAGCCACCTCTAACAGAACATTTTGTTTCAAGACCACGATTTCACTCAAATTGTTGTTATGTTCCGAGAGACTCTGACACTTTTGGATAAGCCACATCAAGCTGCTTTTTTGGATATGTTCCTATGTTTCTTCCCTAAACCATTTACGACGACAACACCAGAAATTGCAACGATACCACCGATCAGGGAAAGCGTGCTCGGCCATTCGTTCAGCCAGAGCCATGCAACGAAAATCGCGATCACCGGCTCAACATAGAGCATACTCGTCACAGTGCTTGCGCGTCCTAATGAAAGTGCAGTCGCCCATGTGATATACGCAATAGCTGCTGGAAAGATTCCTGTATAAAGCGCTGATAAGTTTGCTTCGAGCGTAGCCTGTTGAATCGATCCGAAAAGACCTGGTGTGAAAATGACTAACGGCAAGGTCCCTGCCCATGTAAAATAAGCAGTCAATTCAAGCGGTGTATATTGGTAGTGAAGTGACTTTTGAAAAACAAAAAAAATAGATGTCGCGATCGCTGCCATCAACACCAATAAAGCACCCTGCGAAATACTGAAGGAGGATCCGGAAGTACCTAAAGTAATTAAAACGATGCCGATAAAGCCGATGCTTAATCCAATCCATCCAGCTGCTCCAGGACGTTCTTTTAAAACAAGGACAGCTATCAATGCGGTGAATACAGGTGTCGATCCGATCAGCATTCCAGCGGTTCCTGCAGATACGGTCAGTTCCCCAAATGTTACACCAATATTGTAAAGGGTGATGCCTACGAATCCGAGCAGCATTATTTTCACCAGATCCTTTTTATCTGGGACACGGATCCGAAATCCCGGTAAAAGGGCCAGAATAATAAAGATCATTGATGCAATAAAATAACGTGTGAACACAAGATGCCCGGCCGCATAGCCACCATGTAGACTTGCACGAATCGCGGCGAACGTCGAACCCCAAATGACGACTGTTGTAAGTGCCATTAAAAATGCTTTTGCGTTCATGCCCCTTCCCCCTAACATATGTAAATATCCTCTGATTCGAAGGTATCACCGCGGGGGATGAAAAGCAATGAAATCGATTTATTGAAGGGCAACTTCCTTTACATACACGAGGAATAAGTTTTAGATTTAAGGTGATAGCTATAAGCAGGTGAAACCATAATGGATATAAAACATTTACAATATTTCATTGAAGTGGCCCGTTTGCGTAGTTTCAGCAAAGCAGCTTCACATATGTATGTTACGCAACCGACCATAAGTAAAATGCTGAAAAACCTGGAAAACGAACTCGGTGTCCATCTTTTCGATCGAAAAAGCAAGAAGGTAGAATTGACCGATGCTGGAAAAGTCATTTATGATCAGGCTCTCGTAATTGATAAAGCTTTCAAAGATCTGCAATATCAATTGGATAACTTGCAAGAATTAAAAAAAGGGCATATCCGTATTGGGCTTCCTCCTATGATCGGGTCTCTACATTTTCCAAATATCATCGGCCGCTTCCAGGAACGATACCCAGAAATTTCGATCCAATTGGTTGAAAAAGGATCAAAAAGGATTGAAGAAGATATCGATAATGGGGATCTTGATCTTGGGGTTGTCGTTCTTCCAGTGAATGAGAACCTATTTGAATTCTATTCTTTTGAACGGGAGAAACTGAAGCTTGTCCTTCCACCTGATCATCCTTTTTCAGAAAAGGATGAGATCGAACTCACCAAATTGAAGGATGAAAACTTCATTCTTTTCACTGAAGACTTTGCCCTTCACAATCGGATCATATCCTCTTGTGCTGTTGCTGGATTCAAACCATCTATTATTTCTGAAAGTTCCCAGTGGGATTTTATCGGAAAGATGGTTGCTTCCAAGTTAGGGATTGCGTTTATGCCTGAAAGCATTTGTAAAGATGTGCACAGTGATGTAGCCATCGTTGATGTGATTGACCCAAGTATAAGCTGGGAGCTCGCCATCATTTGGCGAAAAAAAGCGTACCTTTCTTTTGCTGCAAGAGAATGGTTGGACTTTACCATAGAAAAATTGAACACTTGAAAGATCAAGAATCCACTTCATTTAAGAGTGGATTTTTTCATTGGTTCCAGTTATACCTGTAAGCATTTTCATAGCCAATATCTATATCATCTATGGAAATAATCAATTTTACTTCTTACATATTGGGGCTTACAATCACTTCTGTAAGGATTTTATTTAACAAAAACAGGAATTCCTGTATTGATATAAAATTCAGAAAGGTGATTGGATATGGAAATGAAAAAGGCGCGGCATAGCCGTATCATAAATACAGATCAAGTAATGACTTGTGATTTGAATAACTACAATACGCTATTTGGCGGGGTATTGATGAAGAAATTGGATGGAGTCGCGACAATTTCCGCTCGCCGCCATTCCAGAGCTAAAGAATGTGTTACAGCTTCAATTGATTCAATTGATTTCTTGGCACCAATCCACCAAAGTGATTCGGTATGTATTGAATCTTATGTTTCTTTTACTGGAAAGACATCTATGGAGATTTTTTGTAAGGTAATTGCCGAGGACATGTTGACTGGTGATCGCCGTATAGCAGCGACAGCTTTCTTAACATTCGTCGCTTTGGATGAAAACAAACAACCGATGGAAGTTCCAGGCGTCATTCCCGAGACGGAAGAGGAGAAGACATTATTTGAGACTGGAGCTGATCGTGCTGAAGTCCGAATGATCAGAAGAAAGAAAAGTAAAGAGTTAGCTGCATCCATCTCTGTAAAAAAACCTTGGGATGAGGACATCGAGTCGATAGAAAGTGAGGGGCTAGAGGTATGATCTCTTTATCAAGCCTTCAAGACTTGCAAAATATCAAGACTAGAATTGAACAGATCAAAATAGAGATGCCCGATGTATACAATAGGATGGTTCATTTAACCGATTTGACAAGACAATTGCAATTCCGTTACTCCTATTTAGCATGCTTATTGACTGATGAAGATGCAACTGAGAGTTATCCGAATTTTGCAAGTGAATCTGTAATGGATCTCTTCCACCAGGAAGTGAGAAAGATTAAAATGACAGATAATATATATGTTGTGACAGAATTACTTCAATCGAATAAACAATGTGGTTACGACAAAATATGCTTATTGTTCCTTGGAATTTCGCCTGAGAAATTAAAGGGGATACAATAACAGCAAAAGAAGCTTACTCAAAAGCACTTTTTAATGAGGCTTTTTGGTAAGCTTCCTTTCATTACATCAATATATGAATAACTAAGCCTTGGCTTTGCCTGGTTTTCTTAAACGGATCCGTTCTCACTAACCAGGTTTGCACTGATCGCTTGTTGCAGGTTACCTCTCACTTCTGCTTTATCTCTGAACGAGAGTCCTTCTTTCACCATCTTGCTGGCAATATCAGCGCGCATACCTGTAATGATCGCTTTACATCCCATCAATGAAATGCCATCTATGACTTTTAAAAGATGGTGCGTCACATCTGCTTCCATCTGTGCAACCCCAGAAAGATCGATGATCAAGGTCTCGATTCGCCCTCGGCTTACTTCTTCCAAAACTTTATCTTCTATCGTTTCCGAACGGGAATCATCAATGGCGCCAATCAATGGAAAAATGGCAGTGGATGTGTTGATCGGAATAATTTGGACAGATAAATTTTCCACTAATTTCTTTTCTCTTTCAAGCAATTTATCTTTGAACGTGGAATAACTGATAAAGAAATTGTTCAGGAAAAGGTCGATATGTTCATTGACTGTTCTTTCCGTTGAATAGAATTCTTCTCGACAATCGGATTTATTGAGTGATTTGTCGTATTGATAGAGGAAACTCCACAATGTTCTGCGGATTGCATGGACCCAGTCCAATTTAAACGTCAAGGTCATCGAATATTTTGCCCAGACGATTCCTTCTTGTTCCGCAAAAGCAATTAAGTCTGCAGTTTCTTGATTGACGACATATCCGATGAGTCTATGTGCATTTTCTACAAGATTGATGTTCCCGATCATCTGGATCTCTTCAATCTTATCTCTTACTTTATCGGCTTCCGTGAGTAAGTTTTCCTCAACTTCTTCTTTATGTTTCTCAAGGAATTCTGTAATTTCCTTTCCTTCTTGTAAAATCAAACTCAAAACAATCACCCTTTCCAATGAGAGAAGTTTGTTTTATATACCAAGCATAGTGATGTGTAAAAAGGATTGATTATATGTATCACTATAATATTTTTTATCTTACCAAAGTCTGAGAATTTCGTAAATAAAGAAGACTTTTGAATACATGTTTTGAGGGTACAGTTGAAACACTAACTACGTAAACTACACTTTCGGGAGGAATAGATTGTGCAAAATCAAATGAATCCAAATGGTTTCCAGCAACAGCAAGGAAACACGACTATGCAGCAGAATGTTAAACCATTCGCACCGCCTACTGGGAATATGCCGCAAAATCAAACCCAGCCTCAATCGGGAATGCAACAGAATCCTGCTCAACAGCAAAATCGGATGGCACCGAGTATGAATCATGGCGGACATGAGATGTTCGATAGCCATGAAGTTCTTTCTTCCATTATCGGTATGTTGGATCAGTATCTTATTTATGATCAATTCGTAAAGGATCAAGAGCTGCGGACTATTTTATATCGTCAGCATAGTTTCATCACCGACCTGTACAATACTATCGTTGAAGCCTTTTCGACCGGTCAAAAACCAACTCACTCTACTCGTGTTTATAAAATGCAGCAAAACAACGACACGGTGTATGGCCTGAGTCCCAGCCTACCGAAAAAGCCATTCACTTCAGCAAATCAAGTGAATGATGAAAGCCTGTCAGGATACATGCTCGGCCTGGCGAAGTCTACTTCTTCTTTATTAGCAATGACAGCTCTAGAAATGACGAACCCTGTATTAAGAAGAGTGATTGCGGACAGCGTGCCGAATTTTATTGAAATGGCGTATGAAATCTACCTGTATCAGAACAAACATCAATACTATCAAGTTCCTCAGCTTGCACAACAAGATATGGCACAAATGCTGCAAAGCTATGCACCTGCTCAAAACATGCAACCAAATCAGTACAGACAATAGTTTTTCAATAAGGAAGCTGGCCATCTCGGCCAGCTTTTTCATTATTTGGGTGGTTTTTGTGGGTATTGGAAGTGGTTTGAGCATGTTTCGCGGTCAACTTGAGCAATTTTGATGCTATCTTGAGCAATTTCGAGATCAGCTTGAGCAATTCGGTACGATCTTACTACGCTTAAAGCTTGCATCCTTCCAAAAAATTCCCCGCTCCAGCACAACAATCAAATCGCTTTTTCTGGTTCCTCCATGTCCATCGGTGTTGTGGAGTGGGTCAGATGTTCTTCAAGCTCGACCTCATAAATCTGTTTCTCATCATCTGTCCAGCCTAATTGTGCTGCCATTGATTCGATGACTGGCGTTTTCCACTTGAAAACCCATTCGATATCGAAAAAGAGTGCTCCGGTCCGGCGGATGAAGAAATCGATCGGTTTTGTCACCATTTCATCATCTATGCTGTATTGCAAAACAGCCCGTAAATACTTCGGCATTCCATCTCCATCTTCTAACCCTTTGTAGATTTCATAAATAGGACCAATGTTCGAGCCATAGCGTTGGACGAGAATTTCTGCCAGTTTTTCCTTCAGTCCCAGCTTTACTCCTTGTTCGACCTTCTCCTTTTTAAAAGTCTCAAATCCAGCTGAACCGCCGACATCACCACCTGAGATCGGCAAGTGCTTCGTTTTGCATCCAGGATATGTGCCAACTCCCTCTTCGCTCAATTGTTCTGCGACGAGGTTCACGATGCTGTCAGCCATTTTACGGTATCCTGTCAATTTCCCGCCTGCAATCGTGATCAAGCCGGAATTCGAAATGAAGATTTCATCTTTACGTGAAATCTCTGACGGGTCTTTTCCTTCCTCATGGATTAGCGGTCGCAATCCTGCCCAGCTTGACTCCACATCCTCGGCTGTTATTTTTAAGTCAGGGAACATGAAGTCGATCGCGCCTAACACGTACTCGCGGTCTTCATTTGTCATTCTTGGTTTTGCGATGTCTTCGTCGTACGTTGTATCGGTCGTTCCTACATACGTCTTCCCATCTCTCGGAATCGCGAAAACCATCCGCCCATCAGGTGTATCGAAATAGATCGCCTGCTGCAAAGGAAAGCGCTCCTGGTCAAAGACGAGATGGATTCCTTTCGTCAAATGCAACGTCTTCCCTTCCTTCGACTTGTCGCGATCTCTCAATGTATCCACCCAAGGACCAGCTGCATTGATGATTTTTTTCGTACGGACCTTGTACGTTCCGCCACCAAGTTGATCCTTCAAGACAACCCCCATAACACGCCCGTCTTCATAGATGAAATCTTCCACTTTTACATAATTGGCTGCGTTGACGCCATGTTCAACTGCTTTCTTGAGAACTTCGATCGTAAGGCGGGCATCGTCGGTACGGTATTCGACGTAATAGCCGCCTCCCTTTAAGCTTTCCTTTTTCAAAGTCGGTTCTTTCTCAAGCGTTTCAGCAGCACTCAGCATTTTCCTTCGTTCGCTTCGTTTCACCCCTGCTAAAAAATCATAAACCCGCAGGCCGATCGAGGTGCTGAATTTTCCGAACGTCCCGCCTTTATAAATCGGCAGCAGCATCCATTCCGGTGTCGTGACATGGGGTCCGTTCTCATAGACGATTGCACGTTCTTTACCGACTTCAGCAACCATCTTGATTTCAAATTGCTTTAGATACCGAAGCCCACCGTGCACCAATTTTGTTGAGCGGCTGGACGTTCCCGCGGCAAAATCCTGCATGTCGACAAGGGCTGTTTTTATGCCGCGTGTTGCAGCGTCCAGTGCTACACCGGCACCTGTAATACCTCCTCCGACAACGAACACATCATATTCTTCTTGTTCCATGGCTTCTAATTTCTCTATTCTGTCTCTGCTTGAAAATGAAGGTTTCATCCTCTGCACTCCTTTTTAGTTGGGTCTGTTATGCTTATTTGATTATCATTTATAGGTTTGTTAAATAATGATGTTGATTTAAGGCTAAGTTTGATTAAAGCGTACTTCACGCCACTCCTTTGAGAAAAGCGAGTCAGGCAAAACCCCATAGCCATGTTTTCAGTTAACGGACACAAGCGCTGTTATTTAAAGGTAAAATCGGTGTTTCTGAAATTTAACGGACACCACAGCCGTTATTTGTGAACAAAGCAGCTGATTTTCTATGGTATTTACGAAATAAGGTCCCTGGTGTCCGTTAAGTTTGTAATTTTCCCTTAAATTGGCCAAATAAGGCCTCCTGTGTCCGTTAGCGGTTTGGTCAACTTGGGTACCACCAGGATAGAGGGTGGCTTGCAGATCGCTCGTGGAAAGGGAGTGAATTCCACAATCCTCAGAACGCTTTATCTTTCGAGTTTCCATCTTTACTATAGGTATTGACGTTTTCTGGTTTTTATTTAAAGAAAACTTAACGAAGTCCAGCCGAAGGCGCAGACTTGAGCCATAGTTACCCTTATACTGAAGAAAGTATTTGCTTTAACTGAAACAAAAAGAGACCACAACTCCCCTTTAAGTACCATCGTTTGGCTTATAGGGTGTTGCGGTCTCTCCATTTCTCCGACCAGAATATTAACTTGGTTTCATCGTATCATAATTTTCACTTGAATGCCATAGTTGCGTGGACTGCTTTTTTCCAGCCTTCATAAAGCGAGTCGCGTTCTTCTTCACCCATTTTATTCGTGAAGGTGTGATCCACTTTCCATTGCTTCGCGATCTCAGAACGATCCTTCCAATACCCGACGGCAAGCCCTGCAAGATATGCCGCTCCGAGAGCTGTCGTTTCGTTCACGACGGGACGTTCAACAGGTACACCCAATACGTCACTCTGGAATTGGGAGAGGAAATTGTTCTTCACAGCGCCTCCGTCTACGCGTAACGCTTTCAATGAAATACCAGAATCAGCTTCCATCGCGGTTAGTACATCCTTTGTCTGATACGCCAGGGATTCAAGCGTCGCTCTAACAAAATGCTCTTTAGACGTCCCTCGAGTGATACCGAAGACGGCGCCTCTTACATCGCTGTCCCAATACGGTGTGCCAAGTCCGACGAAGGCAGGAACGACATAGACACCATCCGTTGATTCCACGCGCTCAGCATATTTTTCACTGTCAGCAGCGTCCTTGAACATCCTCAACCCATCACGGAGCCATTGGACTGCTGATCCGGCAACGAAAATGCTTCCTTCAAGGGCATATTCGACCTTTCCATCGATTCCCCAGGCGATCGTCGTCAACAGCCCGTGATCAGATGTGACAGCTTTTTCCCCAGTATTCATCAGCATGAAACAGCCTGTCCCGTAAGTGTTCTTGGCCATTCCTTCTTCGTAGCACGCTTGCCCGAACAACGCCGCTTGCTGGTCACCTGCGACACCAGCGATCGGGATTGATTGACCGAAGAAATGATGTTCCACCGTATGACCGTAAATTTCAGACGATGGCTTGACCTCTGGAAGCATCGACCTCGGCACTTCAAGAATGTCGAGCAATTCGTCATCCCATTTCAGCTCGTGGATGTTAAACATCAAGGTTCGCGATGCATTGGAATAATCCGTCACATGCGCTTTACCGCCTGTCATTTTCCAGATCAACCATGAATCGATCGTCCCGAACATCAAGTCGCCGGCTTCCGCTTTTTCACGTACACCTTCAACGTTATCAAGGATCCACTTCACCTTAGTCCCTGAAAAATAGGCGTCGATCAAGAGGCCAGTCTTTTTTCTGAATGTCTCATTGTAGCCTTTTGATTTCAGTTCATCACAAATGCCAGCTGTCTGACGGGATTGCCAGACGATTGCGTTATAGACCGGCTTCTCTGTGTTTTTATCCCAAACGACAGTCGTTTCCCGTTGGTTCGTG
Source organism: Pseudalkalibacillus sp. R45 (assembly GCF_052246725.1). Lineage (NCBI taxonomy): Bacteria > Bacillati > Bacillota > Bacilli > Caryophanales > Fictibacillaceae > Pseudalkalibacillus > Pseudalkalibacillus sp. R45. The sequence continues at coordinate 93,194 of NZ_JBQQCL010000008.1, forward strand.
ATACCGATGCCGGCAATCTGTTCAGGCTTCGTATCAGTTTCGGATAAAACTTGTGCGATGACGGCGAGGACCGATCCCCAGATTTCGTTGGCATTATGTTCCACCCAGCCGGACTTTGGAAAGTGCTGCGTGAATTCTTTTTGAGAAGTATGGACGATTTCGCCTTCCTTGTTGAAAAGAATGGCACGTGTACTTGTCGTTCCCTGGTCTAGTGATAGAATGTATTTTTCCATGTCATCTTCCTCCCCTTATTGAATGGTTTCTTTAAGTCTTGCTGGAGATGCTTTCTCTTTCACTGGTATTTCTTTTTCACTTGTCATGTAAGCAGCTGATAACACGAGTAAAATCATGGCGCCTACGATCCAGAAGGCTGGCGAATCGATACCCAGGAACATTTTTTTATAAAACAGGGCGCCGAATACCCCGCCTAAGATCGGACCGACGACTGGAATCCATGCATACCCCCAGTCTGATGACCCTTTCCCGACAATCGGTAATACAAAATGTGCGATTCTCGGTCCTAAGTCACGAGCTGGATTAATTGCATAACCCGTCGTACCGCCAAGAGACATTCCGATAGCGACGATCAAAAATCCAACAATCAACGGATTCAGGCCTTCAGTGAATTCATTCGCCCCGATCGCTAGCAATCCGAGCAAAAGGACAAAAGTCCCGATGACCTCACTTAATAGATTCGAAAAAGAATGTCTGATTGCAGGGTCTGTTGAAAAGACAGCCCGTTTCAATTCTGGTTCTTCCGTTTCTCTCCAATGCGGCAGGTAATGGAAGTAAACAATGACCGCTCCAAGGAAAGCTCCAATCATCTGAGCTGTGATGTATTTCGGTACTTGAGCCCATGGGAACTCCCCGATTGATGCAAGACCGAGTGTAACAGCAGGATTGATATGTGCCCCGCTGATTCCACCCACTGCGTAGACGGCAACTGCCACCGCAAGCCCCCATCCCATTGTAATGACGATCCAGCCTGAATCCTGTGCCTTTGTCTTCTTTAATACGACACCGCCTACTACGCCCCCTCCTAAAATAATCAAAATCATCGTTCCTATGATCTCTGCCATGAACGTCGACATAACCATTCCTCCTGTGGTTGTAATGAAAATCTTTTCAAACTATTCCTCCTGTGGTTGTGATGAAAACCTTTTCAGAAAATTGCTTCGTTCAGGTGGATCATTTGCGCAAAATGATCTAACTATGTGTTCGTCACGAACAGAGAAATTTTGACAATAACAAAAGTGCTGCATATAAATACCTGTTTTTCTAGTTCAGGGTAAAGAAAACCTGGCAAAACCTAGCGTTAGCGAAGACAATATTTGCACTTATACTGAAGAAAGTATTAATACTTTCTTTAAGTCAAAAGAAAAAATCCACACGAATCTTCCCATTCATGAAATGGGTGATACGTGTGGATCTCCTATTCTCCGTCACATGACTATTAACTTGTCCACTAGGTTACATGATGCTGAAAACGCTGTCAATCTCAGTTTCCATTACATTTACATTACAAAAAGTTTCCATAGCTCCGTCCTCGAGGTCGTAACCGCTGTCGCACCAGCATCCAGGGCCCTTTCTACATCATCGATCGTCCTGATCAAACCACCTGCAAAAATGGGGATTCCTGTATTTTCATGAACCTCAGAAATGATTGGCGGCATGATGCCCGGAAGGACTTCAATATAGTCCGGCTTCGTTTTTTCAAGCAATGAATAGCTTTTTTTCAAGGCACTTGAGTCGAGGAGAAACAGCCTTTGGATCGCGAGCAGCCCTTTTTTCTTCGCCGTCATAATGACACTCGCTCTCGTTGAAATAAGCCCATCCACTTTGAATTCCTGTGCAAGGAATTCAGCGGCATGGTCGTCATTTTTCAAACCCTGGATCAGGTCGACATGGACAAGCAATTTCTTCCCATGGCGCTTAGCTGTCTGAGAGAGACTCTTCAATTGGCCGATGTGACTATCCAACAGCACAAGATATTGATAATTGCTTTCCAATAATTTCTCAAAATCCTTCATATTACGGATTGCAGGAAGGATTTTCTGATTGATCGCCATGCGTTCCACCCCTTTTTTAGATGATTCCATTTTAGACATTGAAACGGAAAAATACAATTGTGAACAAACTCTCCTATTCCATTAGTAGTACACTCCTGTAGGTCCTTCAAATAAACCTGATAGGCTGTTGTCAGTATTTGCAGGTATATGTAAAGGAGACAGTGATTTACTGGAGAAAAATGCTGTAAATACAATTTTCAGGGGAGGATTCATTTTGAAAAAGCGAAGTCTTCTAACTGCGTTAAGTCTAACATTGCTCGCAGGACAGCTCCTTGTGACAAGCGGTGGAAATGCAGCACAATCCACTGGCTCGATAGATGAAAAACAACATTCCATTGTGGAAGATGTCCGTGATGCTGCGGATCAGGTTTTACCGACAGAAGTCCAGCTTGGTACGGCAGATACACTCATCAACAATGCTGGGGCTGGAACGAAGATTGAATGGAACAGCCTCTTCGGGACTCCCTCTACAATCATAAAAGAAAAGGGCTATCTAACGGAGGGTTCGAACGAGGATGCAGAAACCGTAGCACGTAACTGGTTGAAAGAGAATGCGTCCCTTTTCGGTCTATCTGCAGGAGATATTGATACGCTGAATGTGATCCGTGACTATACGATGAAAGACACAGGACTCCACCCGGTGACATTCCAGCAGACGTTTGATGGAATCGAATCGGTTTACGGCGGACGGATCATTATCGCTGTCAATAAAGATGGTAAAATTTTATCGGTTACAGGCAATGCGAGCCGATCGAAATCGATTGCTGGAGACTTCGTCCTTTCTTCAGCCGAGGCGTTGAATAAAGCGGTCGAACTTGAAACAGGAGACTTAGAGTACAAACCTGAATCTCTTGGAACGGAACACGGCTGGGACGTTTTCGATGGCGGTGACGTCCTTCCTGCAAAACAACGGGTTAAAAAAGCTACATTTGTTACGGCTGATGGCGTCCGCCCAGCTTACCGTGTCCTTTTCATTGAAGAGCTGAATGAAGGGTACGAGCTTGTTATTGATGCGGAAACAGGTGAACAGCTTTATAAACGTTCCCTTGTCGACTATTTGCTAGAACCAGAGGGATTGATTTTTGAAAATTATCCAGGAGCAGCCCAGGGTGGCAACCAAGTTGTCAAATCGTTCAAAGGAGATCCGGATGCCTCTCCGCAAGGCTGGCTCCTTCCGGGAACAGATCTCGGTGTGACGACATTTGGAAACAACGCGAATTCATTTGCAAACTGGAGTAACTTCCTGGTTCCTGCCGACCAGGCAGTACGACCGGTAGCACCGACTGGCGAATTCAGTTTTACTTTTAAAAATTCATGGCAGGAAACCGATGGCCAGACCGTTCCTCCATCTTACGCTGATGACCTCAACAGTGCAGCGACCAACTTGTTTTACCATCATAACCTGTTCCATGATTATTTTTACAATCTAGGATGGGTTGAAGAGGCAGGTAACATGCAATATTCGAACTTTGGAAAAGGCGGTATCGATGGAGATGCGATCCTCGGACTCGTCCAGGCTGGAGCTGTGTCCGGTGGTGCACCGACTTACACAGGTCGGGACAATGCCTACATGCTGACATTGCCGGATGGAATTCCTGCATGGAGCGGAATGTTCCTATGGGAACCGATCGCCGGTGCTTTTGAAGGAGAATATGCAGATGGGGACTTTGATGCAGGGATCATCTATCACGAATACTCCCATGCGTTGTCGAATCGTCTCGTAGCTGGTGGTGAAGCGCTCGGCAGCCACCAATCCGGTTCCATGGGCGAAGGCTGGGGCGACTGGTACGGCATGCACTACCTTGTTAAAAATGGCTTGCAGGAGAAACCTGTCGTCGGCGCTTATGTGACTGGCAACGAGGAGCGTGGGATCCGCAGCTATTCCCTTGACGAAGCTCCTTACAATTACGGAGATGTCGGGTATGACATTGTCGGTCCTGAGGTCCACTCTGACGGGGACATTTGGGCAGCGATCTTATGGCATATGAGAGAAGAATTGATTGAACGATACGGCAAAGAAAAGGGTGAATCCGTTGCAGAACACCTGGTCATTGACGCGATGCCGATCTCTGTACCGGATCCGTCGATGAAGGATATGCGGACAGCGATCATTGCCGCAGATTTCGAGCGTTATGATGGCGAGCATTATGATGCATTGTGGACTGCTTTCGCACAACGAGGGCTAGGTGCTGACGCTCAATCAAAGGGCGGAGATGATACAGATCCAGTTCCTGCATTCAATCACCCGGATGGCGAGCGTAACGGGCAGCTTGTCGGTAAAGTGATCAATGCATCTACGAATCAACCAATCTCGGATGCTCGCATCATGATTGGGGAGTTCGAGGCACGCACAACCCCTGTCTCCATTACAAATGAAAAAGCTGGTTTTGCCACGTATATGGTAGGAGGAACCTATGACATCACCATCCAGGCGAAAGGGTTCGGTTCACGTACAATTCGTGATGTCGAAATCAAGCCAGGCGAGAAAAATCGATTAGCGTTCGAATTATCGCCGAACGTTGCATCCTCCTTCAATGGTGCGGCGATCGACAGTGTGTCTGGAGAATCCGACAGCAATCCTGTCAAACTCGCAATCGATGATACAGAAGCGAGTGTTTACGCATCAGATACACAGGAAAATGGATTCAAAGGTTCAGAGTTTGTCGTTGATTTGGCTGGAGATAAAGCAGTCGATGTCTCCCATATACAGGTGAGTGCGGCGAAGGATGTTTCAGCAAACCGATTCGCAACCTTGAAAAATTTCAGCGTACAGGCTTCTGTCGATGGTGAAAACTGGACGACCGTAGTCCGGGATGCATTCGATGTTCAAAAACCGAGACCGACTATCGCAGACTTGCATTACCGCGCATTCGATCTGGAAGAACCAATTCAGGCGAAATACCTGAAGTTTGTAGCACACAGTGCGCAAGACAATTCAAAAGGGTATGTCCAAGTCGCAGAGCTTCAAGCCTTCTCTGAAGGTAAAGCGAAAATCGAGCCGATCGTGGAGGAACCTACGGAACCATTTGTAGCTGAAGGAACGGTCCAAGCGGGTAATGCAGGGACTGGAATCGGCAGCCTTGCAGGGGTTCCTGCGACACTAGCTGTTACCGAAAATGAATTCGTAACCACGCAAAACCCTGAGCCTGCATCTCAGGGAGTAGATGGATATGTTGTTAGCCTGCCTGAAGAATTTAGTGACGGGATCCACAATTTCTTTCTGGAAGGCTCAAGTGAAAGTGATTATGATTACGACGTCTATTTCTACAATGGAAACTTCGAATTGATCGGCGGCGTTGCAACTGCTGGCGCCAACGAATCCGGCGTGATTCCAGGTGGAACCAAATACGTTTACGTCGGCCTCTACTCCGGGGCAAATGTACCATTCACATTTACAGCAACAAGCCCGTACTAAATGTGTTGGAAAAATCGGCTTCCGAAGGTTAGATTTCTTCGGGCCGCTTTTTTCCTTTTAAGCACTGATAGATCCCCCGCTTTTTCGGACGATTCATAAGCCTCCACACAGGTTCCTCCCTGCGTGTTTTCGTCTGGATCGCATTCCAGCATGAGTTAACAAACAAAAACAATAGGGAAAGGAGGCGAATTCACGCCTCCCTCCTTTTTTTTTACTTATCCCATAGCCGCTCCAACTTGTGATCATTTTCCTCAAATGAAACTCGGTATACGTCCGGGTTGCTGAGCTGTTTCCATTCTTCAAAACCGTATGTATCATCGAAATACTTCAGCAGCAAGGTCATCAGATTGCCGTGCGTGACGAGGATGATATTTTGTTCTGTTCGCTCTTTCAGCTCTAAGATCAAAGTTTCTGCCCGGTCCATCACCTCCTGACTTGATTCCCCTCCAGGCAATTTCATCGACAAATCAACAAAAGAATGGCGTAATTTTTCAAGCCAATCATCATAATTTTCCGTGCTTAAAATTCGCTCAGATAGACGGTCATCTGTATCCACTGCCATCTTCAAAACTTTTGCCGTTGGTTCGATTGATTGTTGCGCTCGTGTGAATGGACTGGAAATGATCCGGTCAATCGGGATCGTTGAGAAGAATTCCGCGAGTTCCTCCGCCTGGTTGCGTCCTTTCTCTGTCAACGGGGCTTCAGGCGGCTGTCCCTCAGCTTTGCAATGTCTTACTATAAAGAGTTTTTTCATGGACCTAGTCTTCTCCTTTCATTCCGTCCTCAGGAGGCGGTGCATTCGGATCGCCGACCTCTACCTCAGTCTTATCTCCTGGTCCGCTACATCCAGTAATAATGATCAAACCGAGTGAAATCATACGGATTCTTTTCAAAATCTTCACTCCTTACCAACGAGTTTAACAGAAATCTCCGTGTCTCATAATTAATCCGGCCGCTTTCACTACGATTCCGGCCAAAACGGATGGTAATCCGGCCGGTTTAGAGCATAATCCGGCGGAATAGTACACTTTTACACTAATAGACACCTATTTCACCACAACAACATAATACCAAATCAATAAAAAAGCTTCTCTTTCACTAAAAAGAGAAGCCTCCGCTCAAGGTAATGGAACGAGTTGGTTTTGGACAGCGTAGATGATGGCCTGGGACCTGCTCTTCACGTTGATTTTTTTGAAAATCTTGCTGACATGGATTTTCACAGTCTTGTCGCTGATGAACAACCTCTCTCCGATCTCCTTGTTGCTTAGACCATCAACAAGACACATCAACACTTCTTTTTCCCGATCTGTCAGCTCCGATTTATCTGTTGTCTCATTCTTCTGGTTGTAATAGCCGAGGAGTTTTTTCGTCAAAGATGGATCGATGATGGATTCGCCCTTCGCTACAGTCCGGATCGCCTCGACGACTTGGACAGAAGGTGCGTCCTTCAACAGGTAGCCATCAGCCCCTTCACGGATCGCGGCCATGAAATATTCGTCCATGCTGTGCATCGTTAGAATCAAAACTTTGATGTTGGGATAATCTCTTTTAAAAATTGCAGTCAGTTCTACACCGTTTTTATCAGGAAGATTGATGTCGAGCAATACGACATCCGGTTTCATATCTTTGAGCACTTCAACGGCTTCGTTTCCGTTGACCGCTTCCCCGGCGACCTGGATGTCATCTTCCATTTCGAAAATATTTTTCAAGCCATCCCGTAAAACGGCGTGATCATCCACTAGCATGACGTTGATCATCTTCCATTCCTCCTTCGAACCCGAGCTTCGGGATCGTTAAATTGATTTCTGTACCTTTTCCTTCTTTACTATCAATCTGCAAGACAGCTTCAATTTTATCCGCCTGCTGGTTCATGCTCAGGATCCCGAAATGCGGGTCGTTCTTCGCCTTCACCATCGCGTCGAGCAATGAAAAACCGACTCCATTGTCTGTCACTTTAAGGAGTACGTGTTCCTTTTGATAACTGAGCAGTACATTGACTTTTGTAGCCTCTGCATGCTTGATGATGTTCTGGAGACTCTCCTGGAAAATATCGAACATGATTTTTTCCACCATTGGACTAAGATAAATCGGGTTCCCTCTTTCTTCATAGGTGATGTCAAGCCCAGTCTCCTGTTTGATGACATCGATTCGTTTTAAAACCGCTTGCGTCAATCCGACCCTTTCAGTTTCATAGGGTCTCAGCGCGTAGATCGATTGCCGGATTTCTTTGAGACTATGCCTAAGCTTGGTGAGACTATCTTTGACAAGATGGTGGGATTCAGGTGGTTTTTGTAAGAATTTCCGATCAGCCGTTTCGAGCTTCATGACAGCTCCTGCAAGGGACTGTGCGACCCCATCATGGATTTCGCGTGCTATCCGATTCCGCTCCTCCAAGACCGTCCGCTTTTCTTGTTCCATGATCAGCATCCTTGTTTTTATGACAACTGCAAGCTGGTTTGCCAGAGTCGCGATCGATTGGACATCCTCTTTGCGGAAGCTATTGTTTCGGGTCCTTCCAACAGCCAGCATACCGAGCAAATTACCATCAAGGACAATCGGTGCATAGACCATTGCTTTTATAGCATGATCAAAACAAACGGGAGTCAGCCCAGGATCTTTTTTTCGATTTTGAAAAACCATTGGTTCTTTAACGCCATCAAAATGGCGAACTTCCTCGGTACAATCTATTTTCCCTTTGGCTACTTGTCCGTGTTGAAACCGGACTTTCCATTCTCCATCTTCTTTTACCCACAAAATGCTCGCATCCGCTTCCACAAACTCATTCAAGCTTGTCCTGATGGATTCCACCCATTCCTTGGATGGCAGCAAGCGATTCAGTTCAGTCGAAATGTTGAACAGTGCATTCAAGCGATTCCGTTCCGATTGGATCCGTGCGATAAATGAGCTTAGCAGAGCAAGACCGATCAGAGGTGAGAAAAAGAAGAAATAGGAATAGACATCGACTACACTACCCCGGTTTTGATTTCCGAGATAAAGCATGACACCGATATAACTGATCGAGATGATTGCACTGACCGACTCTGATTTGAACTTCTTCATCCATAGTCGTAAAGGATATACTTGTGGTCTGATGAGCAAAACGAGATCGACTAGAATATTGTTGATTACAAAATAGAGAACGGTGATCATCACCATGGAAAGCAATGCAAAGGGTATGAATGGTTCGTCCGAGATGAATGTTCCATGTATGAAACGGGATATATAAATCGCTCCTATGAAGCTCAATACCAACTGGGAAGGGTTGAAAAACAAAATCCTCAGAGGACGTTTTTGGACGAAATTCACTGTCATTACGATTAGTGCATAGGTGATTACGACTGTTGGCAAGCCATACACGAGAAAAAATGTGAAGATGAGTGGAAAGCTTAGTGAGCTGTGCCCTTTCCAAACAGCCATTGGAAAGAATTCTGTTAAAAAGAGGAACAGCACGAAAAGCAGTAAGACCATAAGATTTCCTGGCAGGTCAGCCATATAGACGGAAAATCCGATAGCAACTACACCAAGAATCGAAATGAACGACACGAATAGATTCGCATATGTTTCCTTTTTTTGAAGCTGTAAATCAGTCCCCATTTCATCCCCCTTCGTTTATCGTAATTTTCTGTCACTTTTTATTTTACATTGAAACTATCAAACAATAAAGAATAACCATCTTTTTACAAGGAAAAGCGATAAGAATCCATTAAAATACCCGGAACTAGTAAAATGGTATTCCACTAACCAATTCCGGGTCCTATCCCACCAATAAGGGATTCGGTAGGACCCATTATCTCAAATCCCGTAATCATAACCAATTCAACCAAGGATTTAAATCCAACTAGTACCTTTGATATATGGAAGAATTTACTTGGTTTTGCTGGTTAATGGTCTGGGTACATATGTATCAAAGCAGTTCAAAGATAGAGAAAATGCTTTACTTAAAGCATCGTATAGTATTATGACCTCCCCCTCCCCTTGTCTGACCAACAAGGGGCTTTTTTTGTTTTGCTATCAGTTGGTTCGGACAGAGTTGCACTTTTTCCACCTTCTACTGTCTGAAGTTATCCCGTGTTCGGACAGGGTGACGCTTTTTCCACCCTTCTCCTGTACGAAGTTAACTCATGTTCGGACAGGGGCTCGACGTTTTCCACACTCTACTGTCCGAAGTTATCCCAAGTTCGGACAGGATGGCGCTTCTCCCACCTTCTCCTGTCCAAAGTTACCCCATGTTCGGACAGGGGCTCGCGTTTTCCACACTCTACTGTCCGAAGTTATCCCAAGTTCGGACAGGATGGCGCTTCTCCCACCTTCTCCTGTCCAAAGTTACCCCATAAAAAAAGAGGCGGGCCGCATCAATTTTGATGCTGGCGCCACCTCTGGGCATGCTATCAAGCAGGTACAGCTTTTGTTTCGAAGTAGGCATTGATGATCATCTTGATCGCCTCATCTGAAAGATTCAAGTGTTTGATATGAGAACCTGCAATCAATTTTTGTGTATTTTCATCTTCAAAGGTAATTGAACTCTTCAAGTATGCTGCAAATACTTCGATCATCCCATTAAGACGCAATTCTTCTTCACTAAGATCATGCTCCTCATCAATGTCTACGATCGATAGATTATTAATTTCTAGTGCCTGCTGAATCCAGGTCAAAATCGCAGCATTCGTCGGTGGATTCGGATTGGTGATGTTATAGACTTTACCAGGCTCCGCCGTCTCAAGTGCGTGCCCCAAAAGATCCGCTACATAATCCACCGGGACGAAGTTCGACGTACCTTCCATCGCACCTACCAGTCTGTAAAGTTGATGGCTGCGTCCTGCTCGGATGGTTCTTCTTTTAAAAATTTCAAGCGCACGCATGAAACCATAAAGTGTGAAAGCAGAGTCCGCTTCACCTGTCTTCGAGTCACCAACGATGATCGCTGGCCTGAAAATCGACACATCCAACCGATCACCGTAAGAGTTTACAAGATGCTCAGACTGGACTTTACTTTCTTCATACGGATTGTTGTATTCCTCGTTCTGATCGTAAAGCGCTTCAATTCCGAGCGTTCTTTTCCCTACTGTATAAGCAGTACTTACATAAAAGAACTTCCTCGCTCCCAATTTGGCAGCCAGATCAAGTATGTTCTTCGTGCCTTCATAATTGATTTTAAACAAGTCATCCCTTAACTCCTCTTCGAACTTGACGAGAGCAGCAAGATGATAGACGACATCGATTTTACCCGTCAAAGGCACCGTATCCTTCGAATCCAACCCACATTCAGGTGCGGTGATGTCTCCTTGTATAAGGTGGATCCTTTTCCTTTGTTCCTTCGTAAAGCCTGCTATTACCTTTTCAGCTCTCTTTATATTTCGAAATAGTAGATAAAGATGATGATCCGTGCCTTCAATCAAGTTCCGAATCAGTTTTCCCCCTAAAAAGCCGGTCGAACCAGTTAAAAATATGTTCAATCAATCTCACTCCTATGTTGATTCACTTACATCGAGGCTGCCTTGTCCATGTTTTTATCGAGAAAATCCAAAGACAGCCTGTTGAATTCTTTCGGTTTTTCTATATTGCACACATGCCCGCAATGATCGATGATGGATAACGAGGCATTCCGATCGCCAGCGATATCTTTACGTAAAAAGTTGATGAAAAAGTAATCTTCCTCTCCAGAAATATATAGCTTCGGTACATCCTTTGCGATCTGTTGAACGAACTGATACGAGTGGCCAACTTTATCGTTCAATGCAAAGTACGCCAGCAGATTTTTCCGGGTCATCTTTTTCGCCTCATTGATGAAAATCGAGCGCGATTGTGTATGGTTCTTATGGGGCATGAGTATTTTTGCAAATAGCGCATAAAGCCACATATGGGGAATGAACCTTTTTACGATTTCCCCTGTTGTAATCAATAGCTTCGACATGAAGTTGAAACGTGTGATCGCTCCAGCTAAAACGGCACTGCTCATCCGTTTCGGGTACTTTTTCATAAGGTGATGGATGATGATCGCCCCTAAGGATACCCCTACAAAATGCGCCTTTTTAATATGTAGATGGTCCATTACTTTAAAGATTTCATCCGTAATGAGATCGAATGATAATTCTGCTTCATATTCATGGACATCAGGTGAATTCCCGTGTCCAGGTAAGTGGATCGCAACCACGTTATAACGTTTCCGATAATCCTTAAGCTGCTTATAGAAGATATTGGAGTTCCCGCCGATGCCGTGGATCAAAACCACATGCTCTGCTCCCGCCTTCTTGAAAAGTTTAAATTCTAGCAATAGCCCTAGTCCCCTTCTATTTCTGCATATTCATCCATTATAGTCGAAATCGATCGATAATTGTTGTAGTTCATGAAATTATCAAAACTACCACCACATCCAAGTTTTTACTGCTGATGAAAAGCACCAGCCTCCAACTGGGAACTGGTGCTTTATTTACGCTCATTTATTCAAATGGATATATTCGCCTGGTCCGAGCGGCAAGCCTAGCATGTACCAAATGGCGAACAAGATTGTCCAGAAGATTGCAAATCCGATTGTATATGGTAAAAGCACCGAAATCAATGTCCCGACACCCATCTTAGGGTCATATTTCTTAGCAAACGTCAGCAAGATCGCAAAATACGGAAGCATTGGAGTCACGGCGTTCGTGATTGAATCTCCAATCCGATAACCCATCTGGGTGAAGGCCGGGCTGTAGTCGAGATACATGAACATCGGTACGAAAACCGGACCGAGCAATGCCCACTTGGCCGATGAACTGGCAATCAATAGATTCACGAGTGCACAGAACAAAATGAAGGCGACCAATAACGGCAGTCCTGTCATACCCGTGCTCTGAAGCAGATCGGCACCTTTGATGGCGATGATCGTTCCGAGGTTGCTCCAGTTGAAGTAGGTGATCATCTGGGCGGCGATAAATGCCAATACGATGTAGTAACCCATGCCTGCCATCGCTTTCGTCAAGTGCTCTGCGACATCTTTATCCGACTTGATCTCCTTTGCTCCAATTCCATAGAATAGTGCTGGCAGGAAAAAGAAGAACAACATGATGGGAACAATCCCGTTCATGAACGGCGAATCTTCAACTAAAGATTCTGTCTCGGCATTCCGTAGCAAGGCATTTTCGGGAATCGTCAAATAACATAAGAGTGCGATGAACAACGTTATCGATACCCCAGCCCAAACGAGACCTCTCCGTTCATGATCGGTAAGCTTCGATTTCGTCTCGACTTTCGCATTGAGTGTATATTCCCCAAGTCGTGGTTCAACGATTTTCGAGCAGACGAAAACTGCTACAGGAACGAGCACAAACGTCGACGCGATCAAGAAGTAATAGTTCATGGCTGGATTCGCCTCATAATTTTTATCAACAATCTGGGCGCTTGACTCTGTAAATCCAGCAAGCAGCACATCAAGCATACTTAAGATCAAGTTGGCACTGAAACCACCCGCTACTGACGCGTAACCGAGAGCAAGTCCGGCAATCGGATGACGGCCCATCGTCATGAAAACGAGTGCTGCAATTGGCGGAAGTACAATCAATGCTGCATCTGCTGCAGCATTTCCGAAAATCCCGATGAATACGATGATCGGTAAAATCAAAACCTTCGGTGATGCAAGGACAACTTTCCGCATGAAGGCAGAAACGAGTCCGGTCGATTCAGCCAACCCTACCCCGAGCATGACGACAAGCACCAAACCTAATGGTGGAAAAGCCATGAAGTTGTTGACCATCTCGGTGAGAATCCGGACGATCCCTTGACCGTCCAATAGATTCACTGCCGTAACCGTCTTGCCATCAGCTGGATTTTCAGCACTCCATCCCAGTTTTCCGGCAATAAATGATGCCAGTAGAATCATTCCGGTGAAAATGGCAAACAACGTCAAGACATCCGGAAGCTTATTCCCGGACCTCTCAACCCAATCGAGGAATTTGTTAAAAAGACCTCTCTTGTTCGTCTGTGCATGTTTGTTTTCAAGTTGTCCCTCTGGAACATTCATACAAATCCCTCCCCTAATGTGTGCCACGAATATGATGGCGAAAATTGTCCAGACGTTGTTTTGTCTGAATATTTTGTATTATTGTAAAGACGTATTCGTTGAAAAGGGGTGGGGTATGGACGTTTGGCCTAAAAAACCATTGGAAAAGCGCCAAAAAAGAAATCGAGGTATGATAGGAAGAATTATTTTCAAAACAAAAGGCTGTTTTCGCAAACTTTGTTGCTCTTGAAAGTCATTGATTTCCGCTCCAGGATGCTCGCTTTCCGCGGGGCGTGCGGTGAGCCCACTCGTCGCCTTGCGACATTGAATGGTCTCACCTGTCCCGCTGATCCCGCAGGAGTCTCGCACCTTGCTCTCCAATCAACTTGCACAAGGTGAGTTTTTTAAAATGACTCAAAAACAACAATCTTTTAGAAAAGAGCCAAACAAAAAGATGACCCATTGAGGATCATCTCTCAAACTTACCGATATCGCTTAACTCCTATGTAACGGTCCTTCCAATAAGAGCTGTCGAGGTCACTTTCTGTTACGCCTTCCGATGATGAAGCATGCATGAATTTCTCTTTTCCGATGTAGACGCCTGCATGGCTTGGTCCATCGCCTTCCAGATCAAAAAACACAATATCTCCGATGGCTGGAGAGCTGACTTCTTTTCCATCCTCATACATTTGAGCGACGGTACGGTCAAGCTCGACCCCTACACCCTCGTCAAAAATGTATTGAAGATAACCGCTGCAGTCGAATCCATCTGGTGATTCACCGCCCCACTCGTAAGGTGTACCCTCATATTTTTTCGCTGTATCGACAATCGCTTCTTTACTGAAAATCCCCAGCGCTTTGTAAGTCTCTTTTCCAGTGATCCCATCGGCCGCAAGTCCCTTGGCGTTCTGGAACTCCTTCACAGCTTCTGTCGTGTAATCGCCGTAATACTCCGTTGTTTTGTTGTAATCAAAGTACCCTTTTTCATCTAAGATTTCTTGAAGTTCTTGTACGTCTGAATGCTCCATTGTAGGTTTCAATGTCTGGTCTCCAAGTGCTGCATGTCCGACGATTGGATTGAATGCCACAACTCCTGCCAATGCTAACCCTGCTGTTAATTTTTTCAACCTTACATCTCCCTTATGTCAAGTTTCGTACCTGTCCAATATTACCAGTTGAATATGACACAGCGATTTTAAAAAAATTACATCAGAATAACAATTTGTAGGAAAGGAGTTGGATTCCTCCAACGAGAAGTCTATATTGAAGATGTATCCCACTCATACATAAGACTCAGATAGGAGATCGATCATGAAACGAAAACGCGCTATCGTCACAGGGACCTCGAGCGGATTCGGCATGCTGTTTGCAATCGAACTGGCAAGGGCTGGATTCGAGGTCATTAGTACAATGAGAAATTTAGAGAAAGTTGAACCTCTTTTAGAATTGGCAGCGGAATATCAAGTGGCGGATTTGATTCATCCCTATCAACTTGATGTCACATCTGCTGAATCCATTCGCCGGTTGGAGGATTCCCTTTCAACGTTTGAGCGTATCGATGTACTGGTGAATAATGCAGGTTTTGCAGCAGGCGGGTTTTGTGAAGAACTGTCCATAGAGGACTATCGATTCCAGTTTGAAACGAACGTCTTCGGTTTGATCGAGGTCACACAAACGGTACTGCCATACATGCGGAAAAACCAGAGCGGACGTATCATCAATATCAGCAGCATCAGTGGAAGATTCGGTTTTCCGGGCTTATCTCCATATGCAGCATCAAAGCATGCTCTTGAAGGATTCAGCGAAAGTCTCCGTCTTGAACTGAAGCCCCACGGCATCGATGTCGTGCTCATTGAACCAGGCTCCTATAAAACGAATATTTGGTCTGCACTCGATGACATACCACTTGATCCGAGGTCTCCCTATCATCCGTATTTAGAAGCGATCATGGAGAACATCAACCGCGATAAGGACTCACAGGGAAATCCGCTGGAAGTCGCTGAGCTAGTTTCTCGTCTCTCAACCCAAAAGAAAACACCGAAACTCCGATATCCCATTGGTAAAGGTGTGAAAATGAATCTATTTTTAAAGACGATCCTTCCGTGGAAAACATTGGAGCGAATCATTTTAACCAAGCTGTTGAAGTAGATTTATTGTTTACTTGAACTCGTACAGATTTCGTCCTGCATCATCTTCTGTTGATGGACTAATTCGAGGAACAATTCTACGTCCTTTTTCGTCCTGAGGATGATCACTTGTTTCTCACGTTCAAATTTCTCAAGCCTTTTTAACAATTGTGGCCGTCGTGACTTGGTGAAGTTCCAAACATACCTCAAGAATTCCAGGTCAAGTTTCTCGGGGCACCCCTCACCCATATCCACTCTCGTTTTCTTGTGGTTTATGATTCTTCTTTTTATGACCCGATAAATGCATGTCAGCCGAGGCATATCCAGAAACACAATCGTGTCTGCGGCCTGTAGCCGTACATCCATCGTCGCCCCGTAATTTCCGTCAAAAATCCAGCGATCCTTTTTCACAAGTTGTTCCTGCTTTTTCTTCAGCTCTTCCCTCGGTGTTTCAACCCAGCCTGGCTGCCAATTCAAGCGATCCAAATGGATGACTTCGATCGTAAGGATTTCCCCGATCTTTCTGGATAACGTCGATTTTCCGGCACCACCACAGCCGACAATCGCAATTCTTTTCACTCGTACGACCTCCTTTACCCCAGTAGGCTACGACAATAATGGAATTTAATGTTAATATAATAGTAGATAAACTGCAACATATATTTATTTGGGTTTAAATAAATATATGACTGTGCAGGAAGGGGCGATCTCATGGGTTGGTTTTTCGGTTTTCTTGGTGCTTTGCTTGCCTTTGCGGGTATCATTGATTGGAGACGGAAGAAAAATAAAAATACATCACAGCATTCAATGAATCCTAATGCAAAATCGGGTGAAAGTTCGAACTACGTCATGGGGGACAACCGTTACTCCAGTGGCAGCGGCGGTGGACTGGGCGGCGGTGACAACTGATCTGAACTATGATAAACAGGCTGATCCAAAACAAAAGAAGAGTGTCTGACACCTCCAACATAACATTTTGTATCATAAACACAATTTCTCTCAAAATGTTATTAAGTTCGGAGAGTCAGACACTTATAGGTCAGCCTCATTTAAAATCCATAGTTTTGATCACGGTCCGTCAGAGGAATGTCATCATATTCATCAGCATTGATTTCGTAGACATCACCAGAAGCTACACCATTAATGATTCCAAAAAGGCCTGTTTCAACGGCATTCACTAGCTGTCCTCTCTTTTTCTGGCCAAAGCTTTGGGTCTGACCCGTCACTTCAAAAAGCACAGCCCCACTGCCATTCAAGGCAAAAGAGCCGAGTGCAGTTCCAGGAAGATCAAGTCCTTGAGGATAAAGTGAAATATTTCCGAAAGGCGAATTTCCCATTTGTTGAAGAGCATCATAAGCAGCAACATTCAATTGTTTTGAAAACTCTCCATCATATTGATCTGCATATTCACTATATTTCTCACCTTCCGAACTATTAGGATCAGGGATGAATTCGCCTGAAATGGAAAGGGTTACTGGTTCTCCGCTTCCTTCAATCGTGTAGACTCCTTGGTGATGGAGGTCGACAAACACATCTACTTTTCCAAAATCCTCGATTAAACTTTTATATACGTCCCTTACAGATTGTGCTTCAGGTGTAATGTACCACCCTGGCATAGATGAATTCCCCGGAAAATCCTCTGCTTGAGGGGTATAGTCAAGATCAGGGTTAAAATCACGATTGACATCAAACCCTGGATTAGAGGCATAGTCCCAATATTCGTTTTGATAGGTGTAATAATTCCACGATGGTTCTACACCACTCAATTGAGGGAAATCTTCAACAACCTCATTCCACGATAAATCGTTTCCTCTTCGATTCAGTTCTGTAGCATCTGGATTGACCATCGGCATCGCTACTATAGTAACTTCCTCCCTGATTTCCTTTGCTTCTGGGGAGTTATTTGAACCAAGATATTGAAGGATATTCAACAATGCTGCAGTGCCTGTTTTTTCGTTTCCATGAATTTCACTTTGAAGTAATAATACTTTATCGCCTGTTCCCACCGTTGCAGTATAAATTTCACGTTCCTGATTGGAATAGCCAGCAACTTCGACATCCACTCGACCATCACTGCTATTCTCAATCTGCCCTAACCTTTCACTTAATTCTTCATGACTTATGAACCCTGATATAGCATAATTTTGGGTTTCTGGAGTTCCTGAGCCTTTGGTTTGTGCATCTCCATGGACCGGACTGAGTAATCCAACTGACAATACGAGCGAGCTGAATACCATAATAAACTTGTTCCTTTTTAACATCGAATCCCTCCCAAACATTTTCTATCTTTTTTTACATTCTTTTTCATATTTCGATCTCCTTTTTATTACGATAAAACACAACATTCGTCATGCCTTGAAAATGAGGACTAGGACGTTTTGAACGAGTGATAAGTCATACATAATTGACATGCAATTAAATTGTTGCATATAATGAATACATGGAAAAGGTTTTCAAGGCGCTTGCCGATTCAAGCAGACGAAGGTTACTAGACCAGTTATACAGAACAAACGGCCAGACCCTAAGTGAATTGTGCGGGTATCTGGATATGTCCCGCCAGGCTGTCACCCGGCATCTAAGCATTTTAGAAGATGCCAATCTTATTGTCGTGGTCTGGAAAGGACGGTCCAAGCTCCACTATTTGAATACAGAACCAATTTCTCAGATCTATGAACGATGGATTGGAAAGTTTGATCGTCATCGTATCGAAGCCCTGCAAGTATTTAAAAACGAATTGGAGGATGATGAAAGTGAGTAACCACACATTTGTCTATGCTACATATATTGCAACAACACCTGAAAAGCTATGGGAAGCACTAACCTCAGGTGAATTCACGAAAAAGTATTTCTTCGGGCGTGAAGTCCAATCGGATTGGGAAGAAGGAGCCGAAGTTAAATATCTCCGTGAAAATGATGAGCTTGATATCTATGGGAAGGTCATAAAATATGAATTACATAAAATACTGTCATTCACGTGGATCCATCCAGAAGATCCGAATGAACGAAGTCAACCAACAATCGTTACCTTCGAGCTGACACCGATGGATGACACTGTCAAGCTGACTTTGATCCATGAAAACCTACTTGAAGTAGACTATACCGAAGAAAGAGATACTTTCAGAGGATATAATAACGGCTGGCCAGCAATATTGAGCAATTTGAAAAGTTATCTCGAAACAGGGAAAACATTGCCAGCGGTTCATGCTTAATAATTGCATCACCCATTTAATTAAAGAAACAGAGGTTTTGAAAGCGATCCTTCAGTTTTGAATATTGAATATAACGGCTGTCCCAGGCAGCCGTTTTCTTATGCTTTAATAACAAAACAACGTACATAATCATAAACTTTTTGAAACTTATTTCACCCCTACCCTCTCTAATGTAGTGAAAGGAGGCAGCACATGCTACATATCCAACTCGTAAAAAAAGCGATAAAGGGCGATGAACAAGCCTTTGAGTCGCTGATCCAGCAAGAAAGCGACAAACTCTATCGGACAGCTTTCCTTTATGTCCGAAACAAGGAGGATGCACTCGATCTCCTTCAGGAAACAGTTTGCAAAGCGTACGTTGCAATCGACCAACTCAAGAATCCGGAGTATTTCAGCACCTGGCTCACCAAAATCCTTATGAATACCGCTTACGAATTTTTAAATAAAAAAAAGAGGATCCTTCTGACCGGGGATGCGTTTTTTGAGGCTATAGCCAATCGAAGTACATCCAATGTTGAAGATCATATCGACCTGGTCAAGGCAATTTCAGGACTAAAGGAAGACTATCAATCTGTCATCATCCTATTTTATTATCAGGATCGGTCTATCCAGGATATCGCGAAAATCATGGACCGCCCGGAAGGCACGATCAAAACGTATCTTCATCGCGCAAAATCCGATCTGAATAAGGCTTTGAAAGGAGCTCCCAATTATGAACAAGGATTGGTTTGAAAAAGAGACAAAGAAAATAGATGTACCAAAAAACGAGGTTTATGCTGCAATTTCTAAAGGAATCGGTGATGGGAAAAAGGAAAAACAGCTTCACAAACGTAAAAAATCCATCAAAGCCAGTGCAATTTTATCTAGTACCGCTGCTTCACTTGTACTTGCATCAGGATTTCTTTTTGCACCGGTGACTGAAGTTCTCGCTAAGGTTCCCTTCTTAAGTGCTGTTTATGAACATGCCCCTTCAGTCGGAAATCAATTGTTCACTAGTAATCTCGTCACAGAGCTTAATCAGAAAGCGTCCGATAATGGTGTTGATGTAACCATTACCAGCGCTTACTATGATGGCAACATCATCGGAGTAACGTTCGAGGCGCATGGTGACCAATTGACCACTGTACATATGGACGAAGGAAACCGGCCTGTTGGCGGCCTTGCTTACGAAACATTTGATGGGAAAGATCACAACCAATGGGGATCAGGCAGCTCGGGACTTCAAAAGGAAGGCGATCACTTTGTCGGATCGATTGAGTTCTACAACCCTAATGAACGTATTGCTGATGATTTTACACTTCCGCTAACATTTACCCACTTGGCAGATGTAGATGGCAAATGGAAATTTGACGTTCCGGTAGAGCGTATTCCTAGTGAAGAAATTCAAGTCAATAAAAACACCGCTTCAAAGGATGGGACCTTCCAACTTAAGATTGACTCGATTATAAAAGGTGAAGCCACTACCACGATCGAGTATTCCTATACGGTTCCTGAAAAAGAGGACAACTTGAATGTGACAGTGTTTGATAATAATGAAAAAAGATTAGGTAAGTTCCATGCTGATATACTTCATGTAGAAGAAAAAGACGGGTTCGTCCATAAAACAGTACGTGAGTTATTTCCTAATAAGATAGACGAAAATGCTGATTCTCTGATGGTCTATGCTGAAACTGAACTTTATGACCAGGAGGTCCACCAGACATTAGATACGAATGCGCCGATAAAAATAAAGAGCAATCGATTTGATTATCAAATTACTGTAGAAAATTTCAAACAAGAAAATGGTGAAGTAACAATAGATTTCAAGATCGATAATCTTGAAAAAGACCAGATCCGTAATGATCTCCTATTGAATTTTGCTGAATTTGTTCAACTGATTCCAACAGAACGGGTCCAAAAGAACAAGGACGGTAAACTCGACATCGAAAAAATGTTAAAGTATGAAATTCGTAGCAATAATACCAAAGTCCTTAATAAAGACGATATGCGTTACCAATCATCCTTCAATATTGGTGAGAATACCGATATTCGGGAATACTCACTACTCGTTCCGTTCCCTACTTTGAGTCTGAACGACAAACCAGTAAAGCTGAACCCACTAAAAATAAATCTAAAATAAGGAATAGGCTGAAGCCTTCTTTCATTCTATTGAGTAAAAAAAGGCATACTCAATAGGAGTACACCCGTTCTTCACGTGGGGGTATTCAATTAACCCCTCGTGAAATTACTTCTGCACGATTTGAATAAGGTTGCCACATGTATCGTCAAAGACAGCTATTGTTACTCCGCCCATTACTGTCGGCTCCATAGTAAACTTCACGCCTTTTTCCAATAAACGTTCGTACTCTTTGCGAACATCTGCAACGCCAAACATTGTGGCTGGGATACCATCGGCAACTATCTTCTTTTGATACTCTTTAGCGGCAGGATGGTCATTCGGTTCGAGTAAAAGCTCGGTCCCGTCCTGCTCCTCGGGAGAAACAAGGGTTATCCACCTAAATTCTCCGGCAGGAACGTCCTCCTTTTTTATAAACCCCAACTTTTCCGAATAAAACTCAAGTGCCTTGTCTTGATCTTGTACGAATATACTGGTAACAACGATTTTCATACTGCTTTTTCCTCCCTTGTTAATTGTGACGGATGGTGCTGTGCGAACAATCTGGTGGGCGCAAAATTCCTCATCGTCAGAAAGTCCTGTTCCGGTATTATAAAATTACTCTACCCATCCTTTCAGTAAGTTTTTAAGTGGTTCGTTGTTAAACATTAGTACTCGATATTTCCCCTTTCGTATTGATTTTACGAGCCCTGCATCTTCTAATGTAGAAAGATGTTTAGCGATCGCCTGTCGTGAAATGGTAAGGTCGTGCTTCATAATGAGACGTGCCGTAAGTTCATACAACGTCAGCTCGTTGCGTTCGGATAGTTCATCTAATATAAGCCGCCGAGTCGAGTCGCCAAGTGCTTTGAATATAGTGTCTTTGTCCCAATTCATATATCCAGTATAAGCAACCATTGAGTTACTTGTCAATAAAAGCAATCGTATGGTTGCATGAAAAGGGAACCATATCATGTAATTTTATTTCATAGAAATATAAACTTATATTTATAAGCATCTTGTAGGTTGTTGATAGAAGCGACCACTCTGTTAAGCAATCGGCCCCTATATGGAGTAACTAAAGCTCCTGAAATAAAAAAAATATTCTATAATAATTCTTTCAATCGTCTACACACTTCGTCAACTCCATCAGTTGTTGTGTCAATGATAATATCAGAACTTTTTTCTAATAATGGTAATACGTTTTCGTAACTATCTATTACCTCTGCCCTTTCTTCCGGGCTCTTCCCATAATTATTGGAAGTTCTTTTATCTATTCTATCTAGCATTACGTTTAACTCAGCCTTGAGCAAAACTACATTTTTAAAATGTTTATAAAATTTCCCTTAATTTGAATAACAGCCTGAAATAAATAAATGCGCTTGATTATACTTCTCTAACAATTGCCTTATTTTTTCTTCATCCTAAACCTTTTCTTCAATTTCCCCGTTTTTTATTACTTTTATGTATCCATAATCCGTATCGACTACATTGTATCCTTCCTTTTCTAATTGCTCTAATGCACTAGAAGTACCAACACCTGATAAGCCTGTTACAAATATTATTGCCATACTTAACCGATTCCCCCTATCTTGTTCATCTTCATAAAACGGTCACTACTGCTTCTATCCCTTTTTCCAAATTATTGTCTCCTAGTCTATCACTCTGCCTTATAATCGATTTCGATAAGATCCCAGGCTGTCACGACACCAAGCGGGGTTTCATCCTTTTCACCTTTTTCTGTTATGATCACGGCTTCAAGGTCATCTCCGTTTTGATGGTAGCTTTCATACAAATCTTCTATTTCAAAAATGTTGATTGATTTCCGTGCAAAAGCGACTGGATGATCCTTTTCATATTCAAGGATGTCTTTGATCTGATAGTTTGAGAGATCGACAATGCTGTTTACGACGTGGTCTGCCATCCAGTTTACAAGTGCGCTGGCTGATAAAAGACCGATGCACTCTTTGTTTTGATAGATGGGATATTGAGCGTAGGAGTAGTCACGCATCTGATGGACCAGAAATTCAATGCTGTCTTCATAGTCAAAACAGATGACATTTTTTGTTGCGATTGTAAGTGCATAATTGGGTTTTGAAGAATCTCAGCAATTTTTTCAATTCGTGCGACAACTTCCGGATGCGGTTCAGCAACGTAGAATCCTAGTTTTGTTTTATCGTGTACCAAAGCATTTCGTAACTTGCTATATTGATAGAGTTCTTCATGGAATGTAGAAATCACTTTATGCTTACTTCCGTGTCGTACAAGGGCAGAGAATTTGTCCGTATTGATCTTGATCATTTTCTTCAGAGACTCATGGATTCGATTGAACGCAACCTCAAATCGCTCTGACAATGTATACTCTTTAGCAACTTTCATCATTTCGTTGTCCTTCCTTGATAGGTTGTTATTATGGGTTTAGTCAACAAGATTTCATCCTTGATTGGAATCCCATTGTCAGCAAACAACGGTATTTCTGGTTTGATTTTTCTGCATTCAACAACTGCATTCAGAAAAATGTCTGTGAGCTGGTATCCCCGCTTCTGATAAAATCCTAATGCATGAATGTTATCATTCGTCGTGATGAGTTTGACGCGGTTGCAATCTTTTTCTTTTGCATAGTTCTCCAGCTTATGTAATATCCTACTTCCAATTCCTTGCTTTTCTTTGAGACTATCCAATGATATGATTTCACATTCGTTTTTTTCGATGATATATGTAATTATCCCGTAAGTGCCCCATCATCCTCAATGATCGCAAATCCATCGAGTTGCTCACAATGATAGGTGCCTGTGGAAAGCACCATTTGTGTGCTTCCCCAATGTTCTATGAAAAAGCTGCTTATTTTCTCTTTGTTCAATTCTTTTGTTGAAACGACGTCCATTGTTGATATCCCCTTTATAAACGAAACGATCGGTTGATGAAGAATGCCAATGTTATAAACAGAATGCCCAGGATGACAGGTAAATCCCACCCTGGGAGGTTTTCATGGCTACCTTTTGCAACCTGAACAGTCCGCCATGTAAGGAGAACGAACAAGATCAACAATTCATTTTTGATGACGTTGATCATCATACTGGCATTCTTGTATTGTTTTTCAATATTCTCTTCGGTCAGAGTGATATAGTTATACACATGTGGATATTTCTCTAAAAACGTCAAACCAATCCACATACTGATACCTATAAAAAGCAGGAGCCATATCAGTCCTTTATGCCCCCAATTATCCGGCTCCCCTGCAAAATTAAAATGGACAGGAACCTTATTTGGTATTGAGGACCATTGCATTACAAGATACACAATGACCCACCCACTTTTCTATGTAATCTGATACTTCTCCTTGAATTCTGGGCTCAACTCACTCCAAACGTCGAATTTGTTTCCGTCCAGGTCATAGAAGACGAAGTTGTTCCCGGAGTGGCCTCGGTCTTCGATTTCTCCCACTCTCACATCTTGTTTCAGGAACTCTTGATGAAGCCATTCCAGCGCATGCAGCCCGTTCACTTCAAATGTCAGTGAAAAGCGTTCATCCCCCTCTGCATCTTTAAAATTCGCAGACTGATCTGTGTCTGATTTCACTAAGAAGAAGCTCTGGTTTGCTAGATTCATGATCGCCTTGTTTTGATCCTGATAATTCGTCTCTGCTCCAAGCTTGAGTTCGTACCATTCTGCTGCTCTCGCTACATTACTTACAGGAATATAGGTGGTACCGACGCGTAATAGTTTTTCATTCATTTTTCAAAACTCCTTTCCAGTTGCACTTAGATCTTCAAACAACCCGATCAGATTTCCGTCTGGATCCTCGAATGTCAACCAGGCTGCTGGGACACCTTCCCGGGTATTGACTTCTTCGAGTTCAATACCTAATTCTTCCATGAGTCGTTTTCTTTCTGCTTTTATATCCGTTACACCAATCCGTATTGGTCCATTTCCGATTGCAGGAGTGCCTTCAGCCAATTGAATCCAAGTATCCTGAAGCAACTCCCATTCAGCAAAACCTTCATGTGGAATGAAGTCTGGTTTGCGGTTGAATAATACGCCATACCATTCCATACCTTTTTCAAAATCCTTTACTCTGACTTGAAAGGTTACACCAGTCAAATTCCCCATACGTTAACTCCTTTATCTTTTCATCACTATTTAGTTCAATAATTCC
The DNA here is from genome assembly GCF_052246725.1 of Pseudalkalibacillus sp. R45. Classification (NCBI taxonomy): domain Bacteria; kingdom Bacillati; phylum Bacillota; class Bacilli; order Caryophanales; family Fictibacillaceae; genus Pseudalkalibacillus; species Pseudalkalibacillus sp. R45. The sequence goes on from NZ_JBQQCL010000008.1 coordinate 118,239, forward strand.
CTTATATTCCCTTCATTTTCACCGAAGAAATATCAGTTTTCATCAACTTTCCAACGTTTTTGCTTTTTTTAGGAACTTTTTAACGACCAGAGAAGTTAAGTATAGCGTTCCTAGAAGGACTGAGCATGTGAAAACCAATTGCGGACCTGTCAGGGGTAGCAACTGTGCTAAATGAACAGAATAAGCTAGGAGTGAGGAAGTGAAGAACTTGGCGATGGAAGCGATGATAAAGAACTTTTTGAAGGTGACCGCTCCGATTCCAGCCCCGACACAGATAATCTCATCAGGCAGGATGGGAATAATGAAAAGGAGGACTAATATTGCAGTTTCATTTTTTCCGACATATTCCCTGTACTTGTCCAGATGTTTTTCTTTTACCAATTTAGAAATAAGCTTTTGTCCTCCATATCGTACGATGTAGAACATCGTGATGAGTCCAATGATCGTACCAAGGAAACCTAGAATTGCAGCTGAAAACGGACCGAAAACAGCACTTCCGGCACCTATGGTAACCGCTTCCGGAATGGGGAGAATGATCGGTTGCACCATGCAGATCAAGAAGAAAATGAGTTTAGCAGACGATTCATTCGCCCTCAACACATTTTCGATTCCATGAGCATCCGTCAACGCTGCAAATTTTGTCAAATAGTAAATAAGCAGTAAAATGAATACAAAAGAACTCAAAGAAATCAAAGCAACCTTTGTAATCTTCAACAACTGCCATCTTTTTAATGAAACAATCAAAGCATCAAACAACACAAGTGCCAGCAATATACTAAAAAGACTCCATTTATATACAGGGAGCATAGTAGGCATGGTGCTGATGAGCAAATACGTGATCAGTACCCCCATTATCAGGTGTAAAAAGATTTCAACGGATAATTTATGTTTTCGTTCGATCAACTGATTTCTCTCCCTCGAAAAGATAAGCTGGAACATCATTGTAAAGGATACAATTGTATTAAATATATTTATACACCCGTATCTTTTTTCCTTCTTGAATCGTTAAAAGTGTAGAGAGGAGCTGAAGGAGTGAGGAAAATGTACGCCAGGCCTGGCATTCATGTACAAAGTGAAGATGTGCAACCAGAAGAGCTACAAGAACTATATTCGAAACTGAACCGCTATTGTCATTTCCTTTCCCAAAACAAGTGGGATGGCGAGGATCTTGCCCAGGAAACGCTGTTCAAAGCACTACACCATTATGGTAAGCGGAAAATTGAACTGAATGCAGCATTATTGAAAAAGATAGCCCACAATTTGTGGATGGACCAACTGCGGAAAAGGAATCGTGAAGTGATTGGTTTCACACCTGAAGACACCGATGAAGAGAACAACAAGGAAGAAACGACAGACCTTATAGAGCATTTGATGTCGAATCTTACATCAAAGCAAGCGGTCATATTTGCTTTAAAAGACGCCTTCCGTTATCAAATCACTGAGATCGCTGAAATATTCGGAATGACGGAAACAGCAGTCAAAGCGGCTTTAAGTCGAGCTAGGAAAAGACTCGCAAAGCTGGTTGCGGAAGAGGACCTGAATACTGTTCAAAAATTTGATATCGATGGTGAGGCAGAAATGTTGAGAACCATACTTACCGAAGCAATTCGGTCTGAGGATCCTACTGTGCTGATCCATATCATACCGGTACTCTTCCCTGCACAGACACAACCGAAGTCGAAGCTTATGAACTTCACCTCTCCTTCAAGCTCCCTCTCGATGGCAGCTTAAGCTGTAGACGAAGGAGGAAAAAAAGAATGACCACCATTCCTTATGTTATTGAACAATCCAACCACGGAGAGCGTTCCTACGATATATACTCACGATTACTAAAAGACAGGATCATCATGGTAAGTGATGAAATCAATGATCATATGGCGAACAGCATCGTCGCGCAATTGTTGTTTCTTGCGGCTGATGATTCGGATAAAGATATTTCGCTTTACATCAACAGTCCCGGCGGCTCCACTTCAGCGGGGTTTGCAATCTTTGATACAATGCAATATATCAAACCCGACATCAGCACGATCTGTACCGGCATGGCAGCTTCATTCGGCGCAATGCTCTTATTAGCAGGGACGAAAGGAAAAAGGTATGCGCTACCAAACAGCGAAATCATGCTTCATCAACCGCTTGGAGGTGCGCGTGGCCAAGCGACCGATATCGAAATTTCCGCTAAAAGGATTTTGAAGTTACGCGAACATATGAATCGCATCATTGCTGAACGTACCGGTCAACCAGTTGAAAAAGTCGCGATCGATACGGACCGAGACTATTTCTTAAGTGCTGAAGAATCGAAGGAGTACGGGATCATTGACGAGATCATTCAGCCGAAAAAGTAATAAAGAAAACTTGGCAAAGCATGAAACGGCAGTCAGCTGGCTGCCGTTTTTCTAATTGTGGGTCATTTCTTTTTTTGAGCTGCTTCAAATGCAAGTCCAAGCGCTATACCGATTCCGATACCAATCGCAATATTATCGAACATTACACCGATTACGACACCTATGACTGTTCCAATCACTATTCCACTGCTGTAATTTGATTTTTTTCTAGACAAAACACACCATCCTTTATGTCATCTGTTCCAGCAATTGTTTTAGTGTCTCAAGATCTTGTTGGACTTGATCGAGATCCTGATTGAATTGCCCCTCCGACATCATTGGTTGCTGGAAGGCGGTGAATATCACTTCACACCCTGTTCCGTTCGGTATGATCCGCATCGGTACATTGATCGATTCGTCTGGGGAGGGCGTAACAAAGTGATCAACGATACCGAATTCATTACGATCGACAAACCTGATATTCATCGGTCCATCACTCGTCTCAGCAATCCACTGGTCATTCACTCTTTTCACAGATTCGAAAAAAGACCACTGCGGCAAATTTTCAGGGTTCGAAATGAAGTCATAAGCTTTATTGACACTGCAATCGATCGATATGGATAACGTTTTGGAATTCATCAAAGTCACTTTGTCACGTCCTTTTATTAAAATATAAGGCCTATAAAACTTTATCTGTTTCTTGCAGACCTGATGCTTTCATGGCTTTTTCAAGGTCATCAAAGCGGGAAATGTATACTACTTTACCATCTTTCACTTTAATGACTGAAGCAACATTCGCCTCACCGGCACTTCGTCCTTCTTGCCCTTTCCATGTCGCAAGTTGTTCATAAACTAAAGAACCTTTTCTTCCATAGATCGATAATGTTTCAAGATTCAGACCTGTTCGCTCCAACCATTCCACCAACAGTACTTTTCCATAACCAGATCCTCTTGGCCCTGATATTTCGATTGTCGGAGAAGTCATTTCCAACAGGGCATCGACATCTTGCTCATTGCATAGATCAATCCATTTATCAGCCACATTGATTTCTTCTTCGATATATTTATCTTCCTCTTCTTCTTTTTCCCTTAAGAAAACGGCCATTTCTTCATCAAATGAGTAGTTGAAGGTGACTGAAAATGCATCCGATTCAGTTGATTCAACATTGATGACACCATCGATCCCTTTAAGGTCGCCAGTTCCTGATTGCGGAATCACTTTCTGGGTAGAAGTCAGGACACCATCTTCAAAGGTACCATCATGTTCTAATACAAAGCTGCCGATCCGATTCCCGATACTTCCTGTGAAACGCTCTAGTCCATAAACTGTGGCGGATGTTTCAGTAAAATAACATTTCAATTCTTCCAAAATACCTTCACCTTGAAGATCGCCTTCATAACTCATCTCAAAATGACCTTTCGTAAGCTTAGGTCCGCCTTTCAAGTCACTGTATGGGATTTCACTTCCCCGCTTTATTTTTATTATCGATGTAGCTTGTCCATCCATAGTCAAAAACCTCCCCTTTGATATTAAAAAAGTTACACGTAATCGACGATTTGAAAAATATGATAAGAGGCAGGATGTAATCTCTGCTTTTTCGTCTCCTTATAGTAATTCGGAGAGAGTGAAAGCATTTCGGCATAACTATGGTAATTTTTTCGAAAAAATCGTCGCCCCTTTGAATTATTCGATTTCTGAAAGGATTTTCCTTTCCTTTTGAAATAAAAAGAACGTCATCTCTTGTCGGATGACGCCCTTTCGTATTAATTGTCCAAATAGGCTTTTTGGAAAAGCTGCAAGTAATTTTCTTTGTTGATTTCCCTTGCATTGCTCGGGGTCGATCCATTGTTGTATGCTGATTCAGCTAAGTAATCGAAATCTTCTTCTTTCACTTCAGATAGTGACATGAAGGGAGGAATGGAAATATCTTCGGCCAGTTTCTTCATTTCCTTCACCAATAGATTTGCCGCTGCTTGATCCGGATCAGAATCTTTTGCAATACCGATTGTTCTTGCAATCGTTGCATGTTTCTCGATTTCCGCCTCTGCATTATATTCAACAATATAAGGGAGGAACATCGAATTCGCGACCCCATGCGGCGTATCGTATAATCCGCCGATTGCTTCAGCCATACAATGGACGGAGGCCACATCCGCATGTGAAAACGCCATGCCTGCAACTGTAGACCCAATCATCATGTTGTACCGTGCTTCTTGGTCCTCCCCATTTTTCACAGCTCGTCGCAAATAAGGATAGATATGCTTCATTGCTTGCAAGGCAAGTCCATCGGCAATCGGATTCGAAAGCTTGCATGTATAGGCCTCAATCGCATGAACGAGAGCATCCATTCCAGTCGAAGCTGTCAAATGTGGCGGGAGCTTATATGTAAGTTCTGGATCGACAATCGCCAGTATTGGTGCGATCTGCACAGCCTTGATGGTGAATTTTATTTTACGATTCGTATCGGTTATGACAGAAGAACGCGTCACTTCTGCTCCTGTTCCAGCAGTAGTTGGGATGACGATAAGCGGAGCTACCCCATCTGGAACGTTATCACGTCCCGCATAATCCTGCGGGCTGCCACCATGGCTACTAATAATCGCAATCGCTTTGGCTGAATCGATGACAGAACCACCGCCTATAGCTAAAATTGCATCAGCACGGAAATCCAGTGCCGCTTTTCCGCCAACGATACAATCCGCATCTTTCGGGTTCGGTTTCACCTGGTTGAAGACCTTGGTTTCAAAACCTTCTATTTTTAAAATTTGTTCCAGCTTCGCTACAAAACCGACTTGTTCGATACCAGGATCGGTAACAATGAAGATCCTTTTTCCTTTCACTGTACCTTGCAGGTATGCCCCTGTTTCAGAAAAGACGCCATTACCAGCCTGGATTTTCGTCGGAAGATTAAAATTGACAGTTTTCATCCAGTATTCCCCCTATCATATTATCCTTTTATGATAATTGAAAATTCAATCAATTAATAATAAAGTGCTTGCTAAAGAAAACGTGGAAAAGGCGATCCTTAGCAAAGGCTGAGCCATGTTTGCACTTATCCTTTTTTTAAATGAAGCTTTATTAAATAATGATGTTGATTTTTGGCTGAGTTTGATTGAAGCGAAATTTGCTTAAATGAAAAAATACCGGCAATCAGAGTGACTGCCGGCGGATTATTTACAACTGCTTTTTACTTTTTCGAATTCTTCTTCAAAATAAAAAGTGCTTGGATGTTCCTCAACAATATAGGAGAATCTCTTCATGTTTTTCACATATTGCCATTTTCTTATGGTCACGGATTCGCCAGTCTTTTGGATTTTGACAACTTCTCCAGTTTTGAACAGGTTGTTTGAATGTTTCAAACGGTCACTCCCCTTCAGTTCCATTATACCATAAAGCATTAAAGTTTTTGAGTGTTCCCTTTTACCTTGTTCGACAAGTTAACAGGAATTTCAACATTTTTTTCTGACCTGCAGTTTTTATCTATGCTATAATGAATTCACCATTTAATTTTTCCTGAACATATCGGGTTGGCACAATTGTGTCAGCCCCTTTTATTTGTGTTTAAGATATATGAATGATCATAACTTTTGAAAAAATAGTGGGTTCAAGCGAAAGTAGCGACACTTCTGGGGGAATTGAGAACCAGACGAACCATGTTTTTAGTTAACGGACATGAGAGCCGTTAATTGTGAACAAAATCAGTGTTTCTAAATTTTAACGGACACCACAGCCGTTATTTAGGAACAAAACAGCTGATTTACCATGATATTTGCGAAATAAGGTCCCTGGTGTCCGTTAGGTTTGTTAAAATCCCATGGTTTTAGTCAAATAAGGTCTCCTGTGTCCGTTAACGGATGGTCCGGATGAAGAGGCTTGCGATTCCTAAGTGAATTCATCCTTAAAAATACAAAAAAACAGACCCTGTTAAGGATCTGTTTTGAGTTCAACTTTTTATTTAGACTTTTTGTACGTTTGAAGCTTGAGGTCCACGTTGGCCTTCTTCAACTTCAAAAGTAACTTCTTGACCTTCGTCTAAAGATTTGAATCCGTCTGCTTGGATAGCTGAAAAGTGAACGAATACGTCGTCTGCACCTTCACGCTCGATGAATCCAAAACCTTTTTCTGCGTTAAACCATTTTACTTTACCATGTTCCATGTTTGTTGCCTCCTAGTGCTCATTGCACAATGTTTTTCATATTCTTGCTCAGAACTAGACGTAAAGTGTTACACTTTTAACTATCCAATGATCGAACAAAAATAACTGTTTTTAATAATAGCAGTTTGTTCATAAATAAGCAAGTCATTTACTAAAGTACTCATGATTTGTAATGTTTGTAACCTTTGTGTTAAGAAACTTCATACTTCATCAATGGAAGCTTCCTGTCCGCAAATACGGTTGAAGGTGTTTCTCCAATTTTGACGGCACCCATTTTTTCGTAGAATCCCATTGCATGAGGATCGCTGTCAATCGTGAAGCTACTGATGTCCAATTCGTTAGCTCGGTGGACGACATGAGACCAAAGCTGCTTCCCATAACCTTCACCTATGAATCCAGGATTAAGATACATGAAATCCAGGGCAGCCTGTCCATTTTTGATGACAAATGCAAAGAATCCCAGGACCTTCCTGTTGTCCTCAAGCACATATACTTCGTTCTTTTCGATATATTTTTCACTTAACGTAAGTGCATCGCGACAGGTTAGAATGAACTCTTCCGAATAGTCCCACTGGGCTTTTGAAAGTAAAGCAAGATCACTTAAAAGCTGAGCTTCTTCAGGCTTTGCCCTTCTAATCGCGGCCATAAGAATGGCTCTCCTTTCATTGTTTTACTAGAGTACTTTCGGGATCGTGTCCGGAATTCCTTTTTATCCTTACGTTTTGGTTAACCCCTGAACTTTGGAGAGGGGATTCCTTTTACATCCTCCAAGGTGACTTTAAATAATCCTCCCGCCATTGGAAAAGCTGAAAGTTGTTCTTCAGTCATTCCCTTCCTGGCTGTCGTGATATAGAGGTCGTTCAAATCTTTTCCACCAAATGCACATGAGGTCACATTGAGTGCAGGAACGGTAACTTCTTGTATCTGCTCACCAGTCATCGGGTTCCATCTCGACACTTTCGCTCCTCCCCAATGCGCTATCCAAAGCATTCCGTCTGCGTCGATCGTCATGCCATCAGGTTTGCCCTGATCATCCGGTACTACAATGATATCCATTGAATTCTTGATATCTCCTGTTTTCAAATCATATTCATAGCGGACGACTTTCTGAGTTGGTGTATCAATGTAGTAAAAGTAGTTATGATCAAATGACCAGATAAGGCCATTTGAATTGGTGACATGGTCGATTTTCTTGTTGACATTCATGTCAGTATCCAAACAATATAGGGCAGCATTCTTGTCCCGGCTTTCATCAATTGTGCCAGCCCAGAACCTGCCCGCGGGATCACATTTTCCATCATTGAAACGGTTAGTCGGAATATCCTCTTCTGGATCTTGAATGAGTCGGGTTTTTTCCGTATCAAGATCGATAAAATGAAATCCGTTATCAAGTGCGGCGGCGAGACCACCATCTTCACGCGGCACCACCGTTCCAGGCATATGATCCAGTTGGATTGTACGGTTGTGATCAGACTCAGGGTCATAAATGAAAATTTGCTTTTCTAAAATATCGACCCAGTATAATACTTGTTTTTCATGGTCCCATGACGGTCCTTCACCCAAGGTTGCCTTTGCATCCAGGATAAGTTCTATATCAGTCATTCGTTCAGCCTCCCTCATTTCGTTGAATCTTGATTGTTGCGTTTATAGGTGTATACCCGTCCTTTTCATCGTTTAACAGGTCACCATTTTGACGGGAAATTTCCGCATAATACACTGTTTGATCCTTCGTGACAATCACGAGTAAATTAATATCGTCTCGATGACTGATATTCCTTGCATTATCAAGGGAAAAGCCCACTTGCTCCTCAATCATGTTGTCAGAACTATACGGATAGAATATGTATGCTTTTTCCCAATTGAAGTCAGTAAATGCTTTTAGGTTGATTTCTGTCGTTGCATCCTCAGCCATTTTAGCTTCAATTGCATCTTCAAGCTCCGTGCTACGTATCATACCTGATGAACTGCAGGCAACAAGGAATAGAATGAGTATACACGAGATCGTTTGTTTAATAATCTTCATCCTCCTCAAGAACAATAAGGCTGACCCGACTGTCTGTGTCCCGCCCTCGTTCCCAACATTTTGAGAGGTAGGTTTATGACACTTCGTTTTGGACCAGCCCCGAATCTTATACACTTTCAATAAGGTTCTTTCTCTCTCCTTTAATCCTTTCTAGCTCACGACGTTTTTGTCCAGCTTGTTCCTTCAGATCGGATACCAGACTGGATATTTTGCGGTACTGGGTCTTCGTCTGTTGCAAGGAGTCATCGATTCGTCCTTGTACCATCCAGTCAGCGATAAGACCATCGAAGAAGAAATCTGCGAATTTCAATAGACCTGGAATATCGATATGGATGTCAACTTCGTCGTTGATATCGGCTAGTTCCTTTTGAAAGTGTCGCATTCGGGTTTGGGCTTGATGAATGTACTCGGTTGCTTGATCGATATGATTATGTTTAATTGCACCTGAAATTACGCCACCGCCAAACATATCTAGCGTACCCCAACCTTTGGCTTTTTCGAGCTCCGGATTCCTATTTGACCGAGATGTACGTAACAAACTATGAACGTGCATCTGGCGGGGCGTCCTTGCTAGATCATAATGAATTGAAAGATGAACGTTTGACGGCTGTTTCCAAATTTGCTTTAGGAATGGCACGCGATTTCGATTGGGCGAAAAACACGTTCTGGAAATTACAGAAGAATTATTTTTTACAAACCAATGGTGATTTGATTTCACGAAACAACGTGATGCGTAGCGAATCGAAGTTTCTTGAATATGAGGCTGAAAACGACAACGACGTTCTTCAGGAATATTTCGTCCCAGTCGATGCATTTGCAGCTTACACCGGTGATTTGCGAAGCGTTTTGTCAGAGGAAGAGCTCAACCTTTTGAACATTACAGTACGGTACGTGAACCATGATGAAGGACCGGTATTGTCTTATTCTGATGAGGAGATGTTCGCGCTCGTCCTGCTGATCAACCAGGGATTGTCTAAGGAAGGACAGATGGAAACGAAAGCAATCGTGCAGAAGATGATCGATGTGACGTTGGAGCACGGGGGAAGCTATTATTTGCCTTACATGCCTTATCCGACGAAAGAACAAATGCTGCGTGCGTACCCACGGACAGAAGAATTTTTTGAGAAGAAAAAACAGTACGATCCAGATGAACGGTTCACTAACTTTTTCTACGAGGAGTATGAACAATGAATAAAGCAAAATTAAAAGGATTGGTCATTTCACAAAGCAGCGTGTTTTTTGCGAGCAGTCTGATTTTCCCGTTCTATATCCTGTTCATTAAAAATGTAGGATCGAGCTTTGCCCAATTTGGACTCTCCTACGGGCTTTTCGGGTTAAGCTCCGCTCTTCTTCATCCTGTCATCGGCAAATTGTCCTCCCGGATCGATCATCGGTTGTTTTTACTCGTGAACGCCTGGGGGATGGCCACCGTGCTCTTGTTTTTCCCGCACGTCTCCAGTATTGGACAGGTATATGTCATCCAGCTCTTTCTCGGGATGTTCGGCGCACTCCAAAAACACGGAGAGAAAATCATGATTGCGGAGCTCACTGATGGATCGGAACGCGGAGTAAAGATTGGAAACTACCATTTCTGGACGTCGATCTTCTCAGCGTTTGCAATCATCGCTGGCGGATATCTCGCAGACTACTTGACCATCAATATCATCTTTTATATGAGCTCAGTGCTCTATTTTGTGAGCGGCCTTGTTGTCCTGAATATAAGGAATCATAGTGAAAAAATTAGAGGAACAGAGATTTTTGTCGAGAAGTAGGTTGGGAGATTTTACATATTTGGGGTGTTGTGATGTTAGGAGAAAAGATGAAAGTCAGGGGGAAGGACTTTCATGTCGAAACGTATGGTTCAGAAGATAACCCTGCCCTTCTCTATTTGCATGGCGGACCTGGCGAGACGTGTTATGATTTTACCTTCAACCAGAAAGAAAGATTGGAAGATTCGTTTTATATTGTTTCTATTGACCAAAGAGGCGTCGGTCGATCTGAAGCGATTAATGAAAATGAGAAATTCGGATTTCAAGATTTGGTTGAGGATTGCGAGGCTTTGAGAAAAAAGCTCGGAATCGATCGCTGGTCCATTTTGGGGCATTCTTTCGGTGGGTTTCTTGGCCTTTCTTATGTGATCAATATCCGGAATCCATTGATCGAGCGATTTTCGAGTGTCCGACATTCGATTTTGGCTTGACGTCGAAACAGCTGTTGCGGAAAACGGCAAAGCTCTTTGAGAAATACGGATTGGATGATTTGAAAAAACAAGCGTATGAACTGATTAACAGTGGTGTGTCCGTTCGGGAGTTGACTTTAGGATATCATGAATTAAGTGATGAACTCGGTGATAAACGGATGGAGATCTACAGGTACAAAGAATGTCCGACTGATTATTATGCGTATTACTCAGAGGATGAGTGGGAAACTTTTTTCGACAATTCCGAGCGCCATGGGGCTTTGTTGATGGAAGAAGGTCTAGTATTTGAGTCTCTTCTACCGAAGTTGAAAGAAGTGAAGGTGCCGATGATGTTGATGACGGCAGACCATGATGCCGCAACATGTCCGCACCATATTGCAGCCTTCAAGCAAGATGCGGAATACGGTAAGATCGTTCATTTTGAGGAGTGTGGTCATACACCGCATTATGAAGAGGCAGACCGGTTTGCGGAAATCGTGAAAGAATATCTGCTGGCAGCGAAGACTGTTTGAGTGACCTTAAGCAGGTTGCTCTTTTTTGTTTTTGTAGGTAACTTTTCATTTTTGTAGATAACATTTGCGCTTATCCTGAATTTTTTTGTTTTCTTTAAGTACAAAAAAGGAAGACAATTATTAAAATTGTCCTCCACTCTATCCTTTTATAAAGCTTTGACCATGCCGCCGTCGACGAGGAAAGATTGTCCTGTAACGTAGGTGTTTGCTCCTGATCCAAGAAAGACGACCATTCTCGCAAATTCTTCCGGTGTCCCATAGCGTTGAAGCGGGATTTTCTTTTCCGTATTCTCCACATGCTCTTCGTATGGAATCCCAAGCTGTCCCGCCCGGATTTCATCAAGTTCAGCGACCCGATCCGTACCGATTCGTCCAGGTCCCACCGTATTGATGAGGATCTGATGCTCAGCAAGCTCCTGTGAAAGACTCTTCGCAAGGCCGACGATTCCCGCCCGGAACGTGTTCGATAGAATCAAGTTATCAAGCGGCTGTTTAATTGATGATGAAGCAAAATTGATGATGCGTCCGCTATGCTGCTTTTGCATGTGCGGAAGCACTTCACGGATCAGCCGGATGAAACTCAACAGGTTGAGCTCGAACGATTTCTGCCAATCTTCATCCCTCATGTCTTCAAAACGTCCTGCCGGTGGGCCTCCGGCGTTGTTGATCAGCACATCCACAGTCCCATTCTTTTCAACAGCAGTGTTGACTAGATTTTTGATCTGCTCATAATCCGTGATGTCACAAATGGTATAATCGACGTTTTCATTGCGTGTCTCCTGGAAAATTTCTTTCTTCGCCAGTTGAAGCTGTTCTTCATTGCGGCTTGCGATGAGGACATGCGCCCCTTCTCTAGCATATTCCATCGCCGTTGCTTTCCCTAGTCCCTTGCTTCCGGCGGTTACGATCACACTTTTACCCTTCAATTGTAGATCCATTTTCGCTTTCTTCCTTTCTTCCCTTTAAGTCTTTGACTGGATTGATGAGTGGGCGGAAACCATCGATATGGCATTCAACGATATCTCCATCCTGGATTACGACTGCTCCAGGTGTTCCGGTTAAAATGATATCTCCCGGGAGAAGGGTCATCACTTTCGAATGGGAAACTGACAAGATGATGCGGGTTGAACGTCATGTTGTGCACTTTGTTTTTCCGATGGGGTTCCCCGTTGATCACCGTCGATACTTCCAACTCAGACAGATCCTCAATTTCATCAGTGGTAACGAACTCAGGTCCGAAGCTGAAAAACGTATCGAAGCTTTTCGAACGGGTCAAGTACCTCGGGTTGACCTGTAAAATATCTTCCGCTGTCATATCGATGATGGTTGTATAGCCGGCGATATAGGAATCCGCCTCCTCCTCGGATACATCTTTGCACGTTTTACCGATGATGAGGCCCAACTCTGCTTCTGCTGTCGTCCGCTCAGATTGGTTCGGAATTTTAATCGGATCTCGAGGACCGATAATTGTCGTATCAGGCTTCATAAAACTGGCCGGCTCTGACGAAGGCGCTTTTTCAAGAAGATCTGAAGCGTGTTCGACATAGTTGAGACCGATTCCCCAGATCTTTCGCGGGTGACGGTAAAGTGCTCCAAACTCCACACCCTCAATCGGATGACCGAGATCAGAAGCCAGCCGCTCTACATCGACGGAACCCCACCAGTTTCCGAATGTCGCCAGTGCTTCAGGCTGAATCAATTCAAACAAGGTTTCAGGATGATCAAGATTCAAGTAACGGTTGATGTCTGATAGTACGATCACCTTATCGTCTACGAGGACAGCAGCCCTTTCTTTATCCCCTAACAAGATTGTTGCCAAACGCATTTTTCCACCTCCTGTTTATTTTGCTGAAAGCGGCGTTTCAGACGAAGTTGTTTTTTTCAAAAAGACAGTTACGATGAGTAGAATCAGGGTACCAATCCCAATCAGATCGGTGATCACCCCAGGATAAATCAACAGCAATGCTCCGACACATGTAATGATCCGCAGCCATCCGGGTACACGTTCATTGATGTATCCCTCTACTGTGACTGATAACAGGAATACTCCGAGTAACGATGTGACTGTAATGAGTAGAACAGTGGTAATATTGGCTTCTATCATCAACATTTCCGGTGAAAAGACGAACATGAACGGTACGATGAAGCCTGCAATCGCAAGTACCATCGCTTGTACACCTGTCTTGTTCGGATTTCCTCCACTGATGCCAGCACCAGCAAATGCGGCGAGCGCAACAGGAGGGGTGATATTCGCAAAAATCCCGAAATAGAACACGAACATATGCGCAACGAATACAGCATTCGCAGTGTTTCCGGTCAATTCCTGGAATAACGGTAATTGCAATAGGATCGGTGCTGCCATCGTACTTGTGATGATATACGTCGGGATACTCGGCAATCCCATTCCTAAGATGATCGAAGTGACCATTGTCAAAGCGAGCGTGATAAGCAACTGGATAAGCGGACTGTCAACTGCTGCCCCAATGCTGACGATGCTGTTCGCGATTTCAAGTGCTACACCAGTTAAAGAAGCAATACCGACTACGATTCCGACAGCACCACATGCGAGTGCAACCGGGATTGTCGTTCTTGCCCCATTTTCAAGTGCTTCAACACAATCTTTGATCCCCACTTCGTCCGCTTTGATTTTTAAAAACTTTCGCCACACGTTGATCGCCGCAGGAATCGCAATGATGAGTACAAGTTCCCACCAGTCGCCACGCAACGATCCTCCTGATAACGCTGGGCCGAAGATCAATCCGAGAGAAACAGCCGACATGACCGCAAGCATCCGTGAAGACCCAGCGATGATGACGGTGGCGATGATCGACCAGAATGCCGCGAAAAATGGTGTCTTTCCTGAGAATAGCAGGTACAAGAGAATGAACATCGGAATCAAGAGATGTCCACGTTCAACCATGACTTCTTTCACACGCGGAAGTTCTGCCTTCGGAATCCCTTTCAATCCCCTTTTCGAAGCTCGGAAGTGGACTTGCAACAGAATCCCGATGTAATAGAGCAACGCCGGGATGATCCCAGCCAGGATGACCTTCGTATAAGGGATGTTGAGGTTTTCAGCCATGATGAAAGCTGCAGCCCCCATGATCGGCGGAAGGATTTGTCCACCGACACTGGCTGCTGCTTCCACAGCTCCAGCAAACTCTCTTTTATACCCGATCTTTTTCATGAGCGGGATTGTAAACGTTCCGGTCGTCACGACGTTCGCAATCGCTGAGCCATTGATTGAGCCAAGAAATCCGCTCGCAAGCACAGCCACTTTCGCCGGTCCGCCCTTCGTATGGCCTGCTACAGCTAAGGCGAGATCGTTGAACAGCTGACCCATTCCAGACTTTCCAAGGAAAGCGCCGAATAAAATGAAAAGAATGATATAAGAAGCCGAAACGCCGATTGCCGTTCCTAACACACCCTCGGTAATATAGACGAGTTGAGCGATGATCTGTTTGGACACACTCAAAACGACAGGACTGGTCAGCACTGGATAGATCGACAGCTTGACGTGGAATCCATAAGCAAGGAATCCAAGGCCTAGTATGACGAGCCCCCATCCAGTCACACGGCGTGTCAGCTCCAGCAAAAGGATGAGCGCCAATACTCCGACATAAAAATCGGTATCATTGATCCGACCCCCGGTCTGGATGATCCGTTCTGCTGTCATGATCATGTAGATTCCGACAAATATAGAGAGTCCAGCCGTAATGTAATCAAAAATAGGAACGGTTCCTTTTCCTTTCTTTTTAAGGATCGGATAGATCAAGAAACCGATCGTCATCAATGTGTAAAGATGAATGCTGCGTTGTTTTACGTCAACAAGTGCACCTGCATAGGAAGTGTATAAATGGAAAATGGAAAGTGCAGCGGCTGCTATTGTAATGAACCATAACACCGGTTTTACGATAGAGGTCCTGATGTTGCTTTCCCGGTCGTATTTTTCGACCACATCTTTCATTTCTTCTGCCATGATCTCACCTCAGAACGAGTAAAAGTTTTTGTGACCATGCTTGGA
This sequence comes from Pseudalkalibacillus sp. R45, assembly GCF_052246725.1. Lineage (NCBI taxonomy): Bacteria > Bacillati > Bacillota > Bacilli > Caryophanales > Fictibacillaceae > Pseudalkalibacillus > Pseudalkalibacillus sp. R45. Next base: position 133,476 of record NZ_JBQQCL010000008.1, read on the forward strand.
CAACCGGCATGGTTCTTGTTTCGATGATGTAGGATGCACCTGGTTCAGCCATATCGATGCTTTGTTCACCAGCGATGAACTTATGTGCAGTCGTTTTTCCTGTACGCACCCGAAGTTCGTCACCGATTTTACGATCAATGCCGACCATATGCACCCACCCATCTTTTATATACGTATCATTGCCTGCGCTGCTGGGAACTCCAGCACCGAAGGTCTTGAATCGAGTTCCCTCAATGTATATTGCATCTTCTTTAACTTTGAAAAATTCTTCCCACAATTCCTTTTCAACCGAGTGCTGCCATTGGATTGTAAACGTGTTTTCTGCTGCAGCTGGCAGTATTGCTTTGATATCGGTATCTGTTTTGAGGATCAGGTATGTCTTGGGCGTACATGACAAGGCGATTCCGATGATAATCACCGCCATCAGAAAGGATCGAATCCTCATTGTAAAAAAAGGGCACCTCCGTGATGCCCTTCTTCCTCGTTCTATTCAGTGATACCCTGTTCTTCATAGAACTTCTTCGCTCCAGGGTGAAGGTCGACGATCAACCCTTTCGCAATTTCATCCCGGTCTAGTTGCTTCAAAGCACCAACCGCAACTCCATCGGTACCGAGATATTCGTAATAACGCTTTGTCAAATCATAAACGAGGTCTTCACTCAAATCCGGTGGAACGATGATCATGTTCTGGATTCCGACTGTTGTCACTTCTTTATCCAGACCATATGCTGCTTCATCACCAGCGGGTATTGTATATTCTTTATAGAACGGATATTTTTCCATAAGTTTGGATGCGAGATCGTCTTTTATCTCGACAAAATTCACGTCTGTCTGCTGCATGAGATCAGTAATGTTGCTGTTCGGAACTCCGGATGTGAAGAAAGCTGCATCAAGGCTCCCATTCTTCATCTCCTGAACGCTGTCCGCATAACCTGTATGTGTCACTTTGGAAAGGTCATCATATGTCAACCCGGCGGATTCAAGCACTTTCTTCGCACTTTGTTCAACACCAGAACCGACTTGTCCAACTCCGACCTTTTTACCTTTAAGGTCCTCAATCGATTCAATGTTGCTTCCTTTCAGAGCAACCACCTGGACGACGTTCTGGTACATGCCTGCAATTGCAGTGATTTCGACCTTATTTCCATCGAATTGCCCTTTCCCATTGATCGCATCATAAGCTACATCACTCATGACGATTGACATCTGATTAAGGCCATCCTGGATATTCTGGATGTTTGCTACCGATGCACCTGTCGATTCGACTGTCACGTTGGCCACATGATCGCTTTCTTCAAAAATCGGCTTCAAGGCTCCGCCGATCGGATAATAGACACCAGAAGTACCACCAGTTCCAAAGACGATTGATTGAGCATCACCCGAACCACCATCGGATCCGCCGTCTCCTCCGGAACCATTGCTGCATGCCGCTATCAACATGGATAAGGCTAGTATGAATGTAAATATGAGTTTTCTTTTCAAGTGTTTTCCCTCCCATAAGATCATTGTCCTAATGGTAGCGTTTTCACAAACATTTTTGAATATTTAGAACATATTGGACATTTTGGTCATTTTGGTCACTGCGGGATTGGAAGCATTTTTGTAGATATTTTCTTATTTTTTGCAGCAATAGGAAAAAACTCATTAAAGATGGGTTTTGACCGTGAGTAAAGCATGTTCGTTTTTGATAAGCTATAATAATGGTAAATCGTTACATAGAAAGGGGCTAGCATGATGTTGACGTTGATCAGGAACGGGGAAGTTTACGCTCCAGACTATCTAGGAAAAAAAGATCTCTTGATTGTGGATGAAAAAATCGGGTTTATTAATGACCAAATTGAAGTACCGGATGGCTTTTTTTCACAAAACACGAAGGTAATCGATGCTGAAGGAAAGATTGTAGCCCCTGGATTCATCGATTCCCACGTTCATATTATCGGCGGCGGTGGTGAAGGAAGTTATAAAACACGGACCCCTGAAATCATGTTGACTGATGCAACCCTATCTGGGATAACAACACTGGTCGGGGTAATCGGGACGGATGGGACGACGCGCACGATGGCCAGCCTGGTTGCGAAGGCAAAGGCCCTTGAAGAAGAAGGAATCAGCTGTTACGTACAGACCGGGTCCTATCAAGTTCCTGTCAAAACATTGACTGGAAAAATCGAAGACGACATCATTCTTGTCGATAAAATCATCGGGGCCGGTGAAATCGCGATTTCAGACCATCGTTCATCACAACCGACCGTTGAAGAGTTAGCCCGGATCGCGTCTCAAGCTCGAAACGGCGGCATTTTATCTGGGAAAGCAGGACTCGTCAACGTCCATGTCGGTGACAGCCATGATTGCCTGAAAATCATTGAAGAAGTGATCGAGACGACGGACCTTCCGATTAAGCAGTTTTACCCTACTCATATCAATCGGAACAAACATCTGTTTGAGGCCGGTATGGAGTATGCCAAAAAAGGCGGTTACGTGGATTTTACGACCAGCACGATCCCCCAATTTCTTGAAGAAGGTGAAGTCAGATGCAGCAACGGTCTGAAACGCATGCTTGAGGCAGGAGTGCCGATCGAGCAGATCACCTTCACCTCAGATGCTCAAGGGAGTTTACCTGATTTCAGTCCGGATGGAGAGCTAAAAGGCCTTAAAGTCGGTAATGTATCCAGTTTGTTTGCTGCGGTAAAAGAGGCGGTCTTAAAAGAAGACATTCCATTAGAAACTGCTCTTAAGGTGATTACGTCAAACCCTGCACACATCCTTAAATTGCATCGTAAAGGAAAAATCCAATCTGGTTTTGATGCAGACCTTGTCCTTTTCGATAAAGAAACTCTTGAGATTGGGATGGTCTTTGCGAAAGGGAAAATGATGGTGGAGGATCAGAAAGCGATCGTCAAAGGAACTTTCGAATAATAAAGAGGAAGGGGCTGACCTTAAATGTGTCAGCCCCATTTTTACAACCTTATTTACTTGATTGAAAACTCTTCTTTACTCAACAAGTCTTCTGGTTTCTTGCCGATTTCATCACTGTGGAAATAGTCACGGACTACCCCATCCTTAAGGAAGTTGGCAATTGAAACCATGATCATCCCCTGGTCAAGTGCAAGGTACGCTTGTGTAACTTCTCCTGTTTCAGCGTTGACAGAATCAAGGAATCCATATTTACTGTACGCGTCCATATCCTTTAGCTTATGGATGTTTTTCATCGCTTCATCTGTCGCATATTCCAATCCTAAGAAGGTGGCATGCGGAGTGACGACGTGGTCTTTTTCATAACCCATTACGCCTAAAGGTGTTGCAGCAAATTCTGAGTAACCATCTGGTGTAGCAGCTGGGGACATCCCCCAGACGTCATAGCCTTGCTCTTTCGCGTATTCGATTTGGAGGTCAACGTGGCGCTGGTTGTTCAAACCGAGTGCATTTTTTCCGAGCTCTTTTTCTTTTAAAACGAGTGACGGCATCAAGCCTTCAAACATGCTTCCGCCCCAGCTCGGAACGAATTTTTTACCATTATAAGTGTAGTGTCCTTCAAATACTTCAACCCCATCATAGGTTTCTGTATATCCCTCTGGCGTTTGCGATTGCCAATCGTATTCTGCTGGCGGTGTCCGTTCCATCTTCCACCAGTGTGTTTTCGGTGCATCTCCTTTACCGATGGCAACATAACTTGCAACACGCGGTTCGGTATAGAACGTTCCATAATGATGTGCCGTCATTTCTCCAGTCGCTACGTCATAACCGCCCCACATCTGTCCGACTTCAGGGTCGTACAATTGCGTGTAGTCCATTTCTGCTACAAGCTTGCTTGTTTGATCATTTAAATCCGGATAGGCTTGTCCGACTGCGACTAATCCTGCCGAAAGCCAGCCATTATCCACTGTGGAGATGAATTGGCCCCAATCCTTCATTAGCGATCCATCTTCAGTGAAATACCAGTTATAATAAAGGCCGTTCCATTTTTCAAGAGTCTTCAATGTTTGGAGTGATTTTTCAATTTTCGCAACCGCTTCTTCTTCAGGAATGATTCCAAGTTCATCTGCCGCAATTGTGCTCATATAATACATTCCGATGTTTGTAGGTGAAGTGTATTCCTTCGTATCCACCTCTCCATCAACTCGAACAGCGTCATAAGGTAATCCTGTCGATTTGTCTGTGAAGTCTTCGAAATAACGATAGGTCTGTTTGGCGATTGCCTTCAGCTCCTGATCACGAGCAACTTCAGTGCCCTCTGGAGATGCTTCCGTCTGTGAACCCCATGGAATGCACAAACTTGTTAATAACACGGTTGTTACGATGACTGACATTAGTTTCTTCATACACACTCTCCTTTTAAAATAGCTGTTTTCGCAAACTTTGTTGCTCTTGCACTTAAAGAAAGTATTAAATACTTTCTTCAGTATAAGGGCAGCTAAGGCTCGACCTACAAAAGGCTTGGTCTCGCCAAGTTTTCTTTAAAAGTCGTTGATTTCCGCTCCAGGATGCTCGCTTTCCGCGGGGCGTGCGGTGAGCCCACTCGTCGCTTTGCGACCTCAGGAGTCTCCTTTTCAAGGAAGCATTTGTGCTCCTGCGTCTACAAGAAAGTCCTGTCGAAGCGAGCTTCCTCGTCGCATGCCTTGCGAGGAGATTATTCAGGTAGTAGGCACGCTGATCCTGCAGGACAAGAAAAGCTCCGGCAGCGTTACATCGCACGAAGAAAATGCGATTTTCATTTTCGAGGAGTCTCGCACCTTGCTCTCCAATCAACTTGCACAAAAGGTGGTTGGCCAGAAGCAACAATCTTTAAGAAAAAAGCTTTTAAAATAAATACTTGTGTTCGAACTTCATGGCGGTGAAACGTTTCGATAAAAATTATACATTCATTGTATGTAAGCGTAAACATTACTTTTGTAGCAATTTTTCGAAAATAAAGATAATACTGATATACCAATAATGAATGAAGTTTACTTTATTGCTGGATGAAAACTGAGATGTTGAAACGTTTCATCTACATGCAATATACACTTTTGTGGACTCTGTTCGATGATACAAGAAAATCACAAAAGAACCCTGAAAGAAATCCAATATATGAACTTGAAAGATGCTAAGGAAAAACAATATAAGTACTTTTCAAAAAGAGGACAACCCGAAAAAAGAATATTACAATGAAGTGGTTGGGACAAATAAACTTTGTTCAATAGAAAACCCGAACAATTTGTCCGGGTCACCTTTAGGGGCAATATGAAGGTTCCGCTTCGTCAACATCCTTCGCTTTCCGCGGGCACGGCCTCAGCCTCCTCAGAAAGCAAAGACCGCTTTCTTGCGGGGTCTTCGACTCGTGCTGTTCCCGCAGGAGTCTACGGATGTTGACTACGCTTTTCGTCTTTCATTTTATCCATTATTTTTTATTGTTCGTCTTTCTGTTGGCAGTTATAGTTTCGTTCCAGCCTCTCTTTTTTCTATCCTTTTTGAAGAATATAGGATATAACAGTACGGTTTTTTAGACGTAAAATGGTTTTTTTAATCTAAAACCCGATTTTTTAGACTTGACCACAAATTCTACCTTATTTTCATAACCGAATATTTAATTATCTCTACAATTCAGGACCGAAACGCTACAAATTTGAAATTATCTCTACAACTCCGGAATTATCTCTACTACTCCGAAATCATCCCTACAACTCCGGAAGCGGAGCAACTTCATAGGATTGATCATTTTTCCGTTCCGAACACGATGTTGTTCTGTTTTCTAGCGTTTTCCGTAATTCTCAAGACACCTCGGCTTAGATCAACCAATTTCCGGTATACTTCAGAATCATTCGTTTCAATGATTCTTGTGAATTCCACTATTTCATAGATCATGTCATTATCATGAAGGGATTCTCCTAGTCTTTCGCTCTCTTTTGTTTTCCGATCAACCAGCGAAATCTTGTTGACTGGCGCTACATGATCAAGGACGAGCGAAACATCTTCTCCGTGTATTTCCGATGAAATGAACGAATGTGAAATTTTCGAACACAGGATTGTACACACGAATCCGTCATAATCCATGACAAGTGTGCCGCTCCCATCAACACCGCTTTCCAACATGACCGGATGATAAGAAACGTTATCAGGTTCACCGAATAGATAAACTGCTAGACTGATCGGATATACACCTAGGTCAACGAGTACTCCACCAGAAAATTCAGGTGAAAAGATGTTGGGTCTTTCCCCTTTTAAAAACAGATCATAGCGTGACGAGTATTGGAGGTAATGGAACATCGCACTTCGGAGAGTTCCAGCCTCCTCTACCTGCTGCTTCAGGATTTTCGCGTTCGGTGAATGGATGTTTCTCATTGCCTCGAACAAAAACACACCGTTTTCTTCCGCAATTTGATAGGCAACTTCCAATTCAGTCGTATTAGAGAAAATCGGTTTTTCACAGATGACATGCTTTTTGTGCTTCAAAAAGAGCTTGGCATGCTCATAGTGATGGGAGTTTGGAGATGCAATGTAGACAGCTTCGATTTCTTCATTTGCTGCCATCTCCTCAAGGTCATCATAAGCATATGGAGCATGATAGGTATCAGCCATTTTCCTGGCATTTTCATGTGATCGGGAATACACGGCATTCAACGTCATTTTCCCGCTTTTTTCAGCCGCTTCGATGAACGACTCTGTAATCCAGCTCGTTCCTACTGTTCCGAATTTCATAAATATCCACCGCCTCGTTTTACTTTCACACTATGATACTAGAAAGACCTACTCATTTTCGATTGATTTGCACTTGTTCATGTAACTTTTTCGGAGCTGTTCGATAATAAGCTTCAAGGATATAGTCGGCTACTTCATCCCAATCCACTTCCTCGAGGGGGAAGGTCGTCCATCCATGTTGCCCAATATATGCTGATTTACGGTATCCAGGCTGTTGGATCAGCAATTCCTGTGTCGACTTCAGGGTTTTGATTGAAAGGGAAGGATGCTCTTTATCTTCCCCTAAGATGACGAAAGGTTTGTCCTTTACTCTGAAAGATGTGTGGCCGAATCCGTCCACCTGCTCTTCCACTTGCGGAAAACGAGTGGAGATCGTTTTAATCATTTCATATAGTTCATTGAACGTAACCACCATGTTCAGTACCTCACTTTTTCCACTAGCTTGTAGCGGTTGATTGGGCGCCCGACCCCACCGTACTGGACGTCAAGTTCGACTTTCCCCGTTTTGCCCAAGTAATCCAAATATCGCCGGGCTGTGACTCTTGCAATCCCTACTCCATCTGCTGTTTCTTCCGCTGAGAGAGAAGTTTCTTGCTTACTTAAATACTGCAAAGTTTGCTTCAAAGTCTGGTGATTGAGTCCCTTCGGCAACTCTTCATCCGATTTCACACCTTCAACTGGAAGATTATCTGTAATCTGGATCAGCCGATCAAGATCCTCTTGGCCAATCTTTCCGGCTTCAGACAATTCACTGTGCATCAAACGGTAGTTTTCGAGTGCCTTCTTGATACGCGTGAATTTGAAGGGCTTGATGATATAGTCGATGGCTCCATTCAGCAACATCGTCCGAATCGTATCCTTGTCATTGGCAGCCGTTATGACAAGGACATCGATGTTCATCTGCTGTGCACGAAGCTCTTTCATCAAATCAAGGCCATCTTTTTCCGGCATGAAAATATCGAGAACAATTAAATTGGGCTGTAATGATTTTGCGAGTTCCAACCCATCTTTTCCATTACCTGAAGTCGCGATCACCTTGAACCCATCGACGCGTTCAATGAATTGCTTGTTAACCTCTTGGACCATAGGATCATCTTCAATCAACAAAACGTTAATGTCCGGATACTTGTTCATGTGCAATTCCTCCTGGTTTCATCGGAAATATCAGTTCAATGCTCGTTCCTTCTCCATGGATACTTTTCACCCGGGCAGAACCTTCGCCCTTTTCAATCACATTTTTGACGAGGTAAAGGCCGATTCCCGATCCCTTGTTGCCTTTTGTCGTATACCCTTTCGTAAACATGCTCGCCTGGGCCTCGTCCGTCATTCCTTTCCCGTTGTCTTCCACTGACAAATACAGTTGATCGTCGGTTTGCGAAAGATGGACTTCAACTAGTTTCGTATCTCGTTCAAACCCAGTGAAAGCGTCAAAGGCATTTTCGATCAGATTTCCCAAAACCAATACGAAATCGTGCCTGTCTAAAAGTCCAGGAAATGATTTCAAACGGCTTTCCGGAGAGATCGTCAACTCGATATCGAGCTCTTTAGCCCTGCTGATTTTACTCAGCAAGAGACCCGCGATACTTTCATCCTTTACCTGCTTCGATAAAAACCTTGTTAGTGTTTGCTGCTCTTCTTGATTTTCAAACAAGAAGTCGAGAGCTTTTTCTTTTTCATTCAACTGGATGAGCCCAGCAATGGTGTGGAGACGATTCATATGCTCATGGTTCTGTACGCGGAGAGCATCGACAAATGCCTTGACTCCAGTAAGCTCTTCCGCCATTGAGGTCACTTCGGTCCGATCCTGGAACACTTCTACCGCACCGACAATTTCACCATCAACCAGAATCGGTACTCGGCTGCTCATGATAATTTTCTCATTGATCCTGATCTCTTCTCTATACATACTCTTTCCATCTGACAACACCTCGTTCAGCTTGGATTCTGGAATGATTTCATCAATGTGCTCCCCAGCCACCTCTTCATCCAGGTTTAGGATCTTTTTCGCTTTATCATTGAAAACCGTAATGCATCCGTCTCTATCAATGGCTATAATCCCTTCGTTCATCGCCTGCAACGTTGCTGTCCGTTCTTTTAAAAGTCTCACAATCTCATAGGGTTCGAGTTGGAAGGTCTCCTGTTTCAAATGTCTTGCCAACAGCCATGAACCGATAATACCGAACACTAAGGTTAATACAGCAATGACAGCCATCTGATGTTTCAGCTCGCCAAGGACTTCCCATAAAGTCGGCTGAATGATACCGACGACTACAGTTCCGATCTGCTCCTTTTGTTCATTCATGATTGGCACGAACGCCCTTACAGCCGTACCAAGTTCCCCCTCGGCTTTGGATGTATAGCTATGTTCTGCGAATGCAGGTCCTTCATCTTTTCCAGCAGACACAGTGCCAAGCCTGTCTTCGTTCGGGTGGGAATAACGGATTCGGTTCATATCAAGGACGACGATATAGTCAGCGTTATTGATTGTGCGGATCCGTTCGACAATCGGGTTGATTTCAATCCACCCTCTCGACTCGGTGACCCCAGATTGCACTTCAGGCAAATTCGCGACCGTCCTTGCAGTCAATAGAGACCGATGACTAAGATCCCGTTCTTTCATCTCATAGATGTTACCAGTCAAAATGATTCCACCGATAAGCAGGGAAAATAAGACGATGCCGAATGATAGAATTGTAATCTTCCAACGAATTGGTAAACGTTGTAATGACATCAGTCCTCATCCTCCCTTGTAAATTATCAATATTGTACCATGAGAAAGCGATTGTGATACACTATTGAAAAGGATTGCCCGGAGGTGAGGCTTGATGAAGACCGTTATTTGGGTTGCATTGTTGATCACAGTCGGAATCGTGACAGCCGTCTTCGTCGGCTTCGATTTTTCCACGTCTGCGGGTACAAAGGAATTTGATGATGAACAGAACGGTTTGAAGGATCGAATCACAATCAAGTTCAGTCATATCTATTCGGAAAACTCCCCTCAAGGACAGGCTGCAAGATATTTTGCCAAACGTCTTGAGGAAAGGACCGACCATCAAGTTGAAGTAGAAATCTATCCAAATGCTGTCCTTTACAATGAGGAGGAGCAATTGCGTGCGTTGCGGGAAGGGAACGTCCAGATGATTGTACCCTCCATCTCAGAGCTCACCGCAGAATACCCGAGATTCCAAATACTCGACCTCCCATTTGTTTTTACAACTCATGATCTTGTAAAAGAAGCCTATGATGGAAAAATTGGTTCCCGCCTATTAAAGGATATTGAGGATGAGCATATGAAGGGGCTGGATTTCTGGTTCGGAGGCTATAAACAGGTGACATCCGATAAGAAGCTCGTCAAATACCCATCCGATTTCAAAAGGATGCATTTCGGGATCATGGATAGTCCGATCATCAAAGGACAATTCAACTTATTAGGCGCTAGTACAAGCGTCGTGAACTTTAACAGGATTTATCGAGATCTTGAAGTGAATTTTATAGAAGGACAAGAAAACACGGTGTCTAATATATACACGAGAAAGCTTTATCAAGTACAAGACTACCTCACTGTAAGCAATCACGCGATCATGAGCAACATCATCCTCATCAACAAGGATCTTTTGGATGAATTACCTCCTGAGATCCACGAAGAAATGAAGGAAGCGATGAGTGAAACGACTGCTTGGATCAGTCGCCACGCCATTGAAATCAATGACAGACAGATTCGTCAGCTGAAGCGTGATGAATCGATTCAAATACATCTGTTGACGAAAAATGAACGTATAGCCTGGATGGAAAGACTCAATCCCATCTATTCCAACCTAGAACCGGTACTTGGAAAAGAGTTGGTCGATGAAATCGATCGAATACGGAATCAATAGGAGGAGAAGAAAATGCCAAATACGAAGATGCTCGCAGGACATGCCCGCTTGCCCAATGGAATGGCGGTCAGTGATTTGCACGAAACATTAACGGTTACGATTGAGGTCGATCATACGTATGGTGTGATTGTTTGGGCGGATTGTACGCTTGCCACCGATCATGCGCAATCCTACCTCGGTAATTTGTTAAAAGGTTTCAGCTTACGTGATGGGCTTCAACTGATTGAAAAAGAAATCGAAAACCACTATTACGGAAAAGCGAAACCAGCGCTATTGGCTGCAGTACGTGATGCTTACAAACAGTATCAGACACCACATGTCGTAAAATAGTCTCATAATTTAAATAAATCAAATAATTCGTTGACATTCTCCTGATATGGTTGTAAGATATTGAATAAATCACCTGGAGAAAGGCATCCCTTTCCCGTTCGGTGACATTACTGACATATGAACATGAATACGACACTGTAAAATCTATTGGACTTCTCTTCCGGAAGCCAGACGTAGATAAAGCCAGTGATATCTTCCTCTTGGAGATATTGCTGGCTTTTTTTAATGCTGAGACCCCAAATTTCTGGCGATGACCGCCGCAAAATTGAAGGAGGAATTACAATGAGCATGGTTAAAACCGAATTAGTGAAGTCTTATGAGAATTTCAGCGTAGTGCAACACCCTCAGTCTAAGCGTCTTTATCATATCGAATTGAAGGACGAAGCAGGCACAGCCTTTTTGGAAAAACATCGCAATACGATTTCCCAGAAACTAGAGTATATCCCGTACATGCGCTATGTGATCGCGAATGATTTGAAACAGGTGCTTGGAGAAGATTTTTCAAAGGTAATCAATGAAGTGCTTCATGACCGTGAGTTCGGCGGATTCACCCTTGGAATCGGAAAGCTTACCTCCTCAGATGAAGATTATGTAAAATTCTCGACAGCAATCACACATTTGATCGGCGGTGTGAATTTCGATGCGATGTCTGGAAAGTATTACGCCCGTTTTACCGTTAAAGACACTGACAACAGTGACTCCTACCTCCGCCAGGCATATCGGCTATTCACCCTCCATACCGATGGAACATTCGTTAACGAACCTTGCGACTGGCTATTGATGATGAAGTTTGCAGAAGAAAATGCCATCGGCGGTGAATCCCGTCTCTTGCATTTGGATGACTGGGATGAACTTGATTATTACGCCAATCATCCGATTGCTTCAACGAAGATTCCATACAAATCTCCTGCAAGCAAAAATGTCAGTCAAACGGTGTACAATGATACCTTTTTCGAACATAACGGCAAGCCGTGCATCCAGTTTATCGATCAGTTTGCCTACCCTGATACAATAGAGCAAGCGGAGTATTTGAAATCGATGTCTGACTCGATGGAAAACAGTACAGCAGTCGTGGAGCTGAATCTCCCTGTAGGCGATCTCGTCGTCTTGAATAACACATTCTGGCTCCATGGTAGAGCAGCCTTCGAAAAACATCCGGACTTGCATCGTGAGCTGTTACGTCAACGGGGGTATTTTAAAAAAGTTTAAGGAAACGGAGGATTGATTATGTATGATGTCCTGATCATCGGCGGTGGAATCGTCGGGCTTTCTACTGCCTATGCCCTGACCGAACAGAATCCGACATTGAAAATTGCTGTGCTCGAAAAAGAGGACAGCTGGGCAAAACATCAGACCGGGCATAACAGTGGCGTCATCCACTCCGGCATTTATTACAAACCAGGTAGTCTGAAAGCACGCTTTGCAAAAGAAGGCGGGCGCAAACTCAAAGCATTCTGTGATGAGTATGGGATCTCCTATGAACAATGCGGAAAAGTGATTGTTGCAACGGATGAAAACGAATTGACTGCCATGCAGAATCTATACGAACGAGGCTTGCAAAACGGCTTGGACCTCAGTCTATTAGATCAAGCAGAATTGAAAGAGGAAGAACCATATGTGAACGGCATCAAAGCAATCAAAGTACCTCAAGCTGGCATCATTGATTATGTGGGAATTTGTGCGGCAATCGTGACAGTATTGGAAAATCGGGGAGCAGACCTTCTTCTCGGGACAGAAGCGAGACAGATAAAGGAAAGCGGGGATGCGGTCATTGTGGAAACAGGTTCTCGTACCTTCCGGGCTAAGCATTTAGTGAATTGCTGTGGCTTACAAAGCGATCGAATCGCAAAACGCAGCGGTCAGAACCCTGACTTGAAGATCGTTCCGTTCCGTGGCGAGTATTTTGAACTGAAGCCTGAAAAAGAATATCTCGTTCGGAATTTGATCTATCCGGTTCCGAATCCTGATTTTCCATTCTTGGGCGTGCATTTCACACGTATGATCGGTGGCGGTGTTGAAGCTGGACCGAATGCCGTACTTGGTTTTAAAAGGGAGGGTTACAGGAAACGGGATATCTCATTGAAGGATTTGTCCGAGACATTGATGTATCCTGGGTTCTGGAAACTTGCCTCAAGCTATTGGAAGGAAGGTCTCGAGGAGATGGTCCGATCTTTCAACAAAGGAGCATTCGTGCGTAGTTTACAACGTCTGATCCCTTCGATTGAAGCTGACGATCTCGTGTCTGCACCTGCAGGAATCCGTGCTCAGGCATTGAAATCAGACGGATCACTCGTCGACGATTTCTTTCTTGTTCATAGTAAACGGAGTACACACGTCTGCAATGCTCCGTCCCCTGCGGCTACAGCGTGTTTTCCGATCGGAGAACACATCGCAACAGCACTTGATATCGAACGACCAGTTAAAATTTCTAGCTCATCTTGAAGTGAACAGATTAATCTCCATTTCCTTTATAAAACCAATCAGAGGCTGGGACAAAACTATAACTGCTAACAGAAAAGACGAACAATAAAATATATACTGGATAAAATGAAAGACGAAAAGCGTAGGCGACATCCGTAGACTCCTGCGGGAACAGCACGAGTCGAAGACCCCGCAAGAAAGCGGTCTTTGCTTTCTGAGGAGGCTGAGGCCGTGCCCGCGGAAAGCGAAGAATGTTGACGAAGCGGAACCCTTCATGTATTGCTCAATAAAAAACCCGGACAAATTGTTCGGGTTTTTTATTGAACAAGTTCATTTGTCCCAGCCTCTTTCCTTTTCACTTCACGAGTTGGTGTTTTGCCGCCCGTTTGATGATGTTGATCGTCGACATATGCAGCGCTTCATGATTCATATGGAAAAGAAACATTTCTCCTAATGTTTTCATATGAAAGAACTCACCCTTTAACGGCTGATCCAGTTTACCTCTGCACACCTCAATCATTTGATCAGGCTGTTCTTTCAATCGCTTTAGCAACTCCTCATAAGATGGCGGTTGTTCATTCCAATCAACTGGACTGCTTTCACGCGGAAACATCACATGGTACTGTTGCGGCAGCATTCTCTCTATATCAAGTGTCTGGGATACGGTGTGGTCCCAACCAGCCAATATATGCCCGATATTCCAGCGGATATTGTTTCGGTGATGTTCGGGGATATGATCAATCAATTCTTCTGTTAACCCCTCCACTGATCCGACTGTCCAACTTCTCCACATTCTGAATTGCTCGAAAATCTGTTCTTCGTTCATATTCATCCTCCCCATTATCCAAATGATCCTATACCTCTATACTTAGCTGTCCGATGCCTAAATCCTCTTTCATCGAATGAAATTCAGCAGGTTGGTTATACCAATTGTAGTGATGAAAATGAGGGATCCTGGATGAAAACGATGAAATGGCTTTTAAAATCACTATACAGAGAATTCTTAGATCGGAAAATGTACGACCTTGCAGCGCAAATGTCGTATTATTTTTTATTGTCCCTCTTTCCATTTCTCATTGTCGTCATCACTTTAGTCGGACACCTGCCGCTTGATACTGGTTCCGTACTGGATATTGTAGAGCCCTATGCCCCTGAGAAGACGATTCATTTTCTAAGGCATACACTGGATGGGATTTTCGCCAATCAGGAACAGAACTTGCTTACCATAGGATTCCTCTCATCGATTTGGTTGTCATCCATAGCGATCCAATCTTTTTCTCGGATTTTGAACGAAAGTTATCCACAAAGGACCAAACGCTCTTTCGTTATACAGTTGTTGGAAGGATTATTACTGACGATCGCTTTTATCAGTGTGGTCGTCATCTCTGTCCTCGTTCCTGTAGCTGAACGTCTCGTACTAAGTTATATCGATGAAGACGCCTGGTTGTTTTCATTCATCATCAGTTTTTGGAACCCATTGAAATGGATTGTCGGGAGCTTTGTTTTATTTGGTTTCTTTTATGTTCTTTATCACTTTGTTCCAAAAGCAAGACTGAAGTTTATCGAAGTATTGCCCGGAGCCATTTTCTCGACCATCATCTGGCAGCTCATTTCGTTGGGCTTTTCGGTATATGTCCGATATAGTCAATATTCGATCATTTACGGAAACGTGAAAACCATCATCATCCTCATGATTTGGCTTTATTTGACCGCCTTGACTTTGATCATAGGTGGGACCATCAATGCCCTCCTGTTTAAAAGAAAGTACAAATATGATTGAAATAATTTGTTGATTTTTGTATGGTAAAAATATGGAAATTTTTTAGGGGGGATTGGGTGATTCGTAAAATCACTTTTTTGATTGTTTTCGTGTTCTGTCTTTTCGGTCTCTTCCACTATGTGGACGAAATCTTTCTGTCATCCGATACGGAGATCCCTGAACGGATCACGTTTCATTACGATACATATGTAAGTACAGACTTTTTCATCCAAACGGAAGCTTCACGCCCTAAGCCCAAATTCTTGCCTACTGGGTTTACAGTGGAAGGCGATGAATATGGGAGTTTGGATGGGGGGCGCGTTTACCAGAATCCAACGACAGATGAAATATTCATAGAGTATGAAGAATCTGAAACGCCACGCTATGTACTGTATGAAAAGAAATGAGGACTGTCCGTTGATGGCAGTCCTTTTACCGTTTTGTAATAATTAATGTAGTAGCAACAATTCATGTTCTGACACCCTTGCGCTGTTTTTCTACTTTATTTGAAATTTGGCCACTAGATCTAATCACCACATGGATGCTTTTTTCATAGGAATGAACAGCCATGTGAAGATTTGCCGTACAAAAATATAGATGAAAACAGAGACAGGAATGATATACATGTCTGCAATTGTAATGACGTCTGATTTAGACAAGTAAAATTGTTCAAAGTTGCGGTTGATGGTATAGGTTAAAATGGCCCCGTAAATTATGGCTGGAACGACAAAAATCAGCCATGGGTTATACAACAACCTTAACTTGTATTCCGATAAGGTCAGTTCATAAAAGAATTCAATCATGCCGCAGATAAATCCAGTCAGCATCAACATGGTGACGAAACTGCCCAATTCAAAATAAACCCCATTGTCATACTCCGGAAAGAAAAATTCCATGACGGTGTATCCGATGAAGACCAAAGAACCCGTCAACAGAAAAGCACTCCAAATCCATCGCACGAATTTAAGATATGGGAAAAGAGCCTTTTGCATTTCTTTATGTAGTTGTTCTTTATCGCCGAAAGATTTGATCGCGTGGGTTACAGCTTCTTGCTCCCCCCACCCTTCGCTCATCAGTTCTACTATATGCGCTTCAAGATGCTCGATGAGTTCTTGTCTGAAATCTTCTTTTTCAATCGCGGTGATCGGCAACCTGTCAACGATTCCACCGACATATGCATCGATTCGGTTCATGAGTATCCCTCCGAACATTTCTGGATTAAAAAGTTGATTTTCTTCCAATTACTCAACTTCTTTTCCAATTCTTTGCGTCCTTCATCAGTCAGGGTGTAATATTTTCGGCGATTTCCTTCATGCTTCTGGCTCCAATACGAGTGGATGAACCCTTTTATCTCTAAACGTTTCAAGGCTGGATATAAGGTCCCTTCGTTCATGTTGTAGGTTTCACCGCTTTTCAACCGCAGTTCTTTTGTCATTTCATACCCGTAGCAATCCTTGTTTACCAGTAACGATAGTAACAGGATATCGATACTTCCCTTCATCAATTCCTTATCCATTGGTAAACCTCCAAAATTTACTAATTACATCATATAACGATATGCATCGTATAACAAGGTATTAATTGCATATTTTTTCCTGGATATTGATTCAAGGAACCAGGGTGTCATCTGACACATTCCTTTCTTGCCTTGTTTTTCATATTGATATTATTCACCTTCTGTTATGTTCCATCTCCTCCAGTGCAAGATATGCCTCTCCTTTTACTGCACTATTCTCATGTTCTGTGTACGTTTTGATCGTCGGCAGGTATTTTTGATCATGCGTCATACCTAAAATATTGATTGCTGAGATCAAGCAAGGTAAAGGTAACTGAGGTAAATGTTGTTCTAGAGAATCCCAATTCATCCTCTCAACATTTTGATAGGTTACGGCATTTGCCAAAGCATCGAACATTTCCTCTTTGACCTCAAGGTTTTGCTCCTCAAGCGCATAGTTCAATAAAACCTCGATCAGCTCCTCGAAGTTTTCTATGCTTTTGTTATATGACTCGAAAACGTCAGACAGGTGGGATATCGTTTCAATCTTTTCTTGTTCGTCTTTTCCTTTTAAAATCTGTTCAATTTCTCTTACATCCATTGTGAACATCCTTTACAATTTTTTCAGTCTGTGAATGGAATATGCGAATCATTAGCTATACTTTCGCTATAATGTGGACTATTTGGATTAAAGACATTCTTTTTATGAAAATTACCATGTGAATCCATCGTCCATTTACCTGATGGTGCCTTCACTTCTATCCGATAAATCCAGTTATCTTTAGCATTTGATCCAACCGGTGCTGACGGATCAGGTCCATGGGCTCTGACATTCCAAACATTACCGCTCTGATCGGTCCATCTATACTTTTCGCCTTCTGCAGCACCACCCGGAACTTCTTTCCATGGCAGCTGTTTAGCGTCATCAGGTAATCTTGCACGAAAATCTTCTATATTTTTTACGTTAGTGAAATCCCCTACTGTCGGTTTAGGAACTACCGGCTTTTCCGGAGGATCAGGATCCTTTCCTTTTTTACCAATTAGATCATCCCAATATTTTTTCAACTTTGAAGCAATGGGATCTCCAAGCTTTTTCAAAGCATTTGCAAAAGGTATTCGGCTTAATATAGCAGCCACCCCAACCGCCAGTGCAGTTTCAGGTGTAAGCAACTTCTTCGGGTTCCGGATGATATCCGCTATACCGTGGCCACCAGCAGCCACACCGATCCCTGTCGTAACCGCACCAACCGATGCCCAAAAACCTAATAGCGGGAAGGTCAAAGCGAATGCTCCTCCTATGATGATCGCTTTCTCCAAGCCGGATAAACGATCCCACCAATTTTGCAGCTGGTCGAATAGACAAGCGATACAGGCTTGGGGTGTATAGTAAGAATCAATCCATTCCTTTAAAAATAGTGCTGCAAAAAGTGTCACTGCAATCACGGCCAAAGCCTTATAATATTGCTGGATGTTCTTTTGTATTCTAGGTACCAGACTTTCTGCTTCAGAATTTCCATACAGTAACGTAAAACCAAGTTCTCTACGCTCTCGATAAAACATTAGAAAATAACCAAAACGTTTACGATCAGTTGAAATAGAAATTACCAGGTTCCACATTTCAGAAAAGGGATTGATCACATGTTCTCCATTCAACATGGGAAGTTTTCCACTGACACGATTCAGAGACTTATAATCTAAAAAGATGGAGATCACAAGTATGATCAAGAACAATGGTTTGGCCGCATATCCGCTACCTAATAAATCATGGATTACAGTAAGCCATTCAGGAGCGGTATAGAACGAATTCCAGATTGCATGATCAAAGATTGCCCAAACCAAAAGGATTGCCGGAAAAATATAAGTGAACTGCTTGAATCGCTCCCTGTATCTTATGGCTAATCCGATACCCAGTGCAACCATTGCAGTCAGCACGGAATGTCCAGCTGCCATTTTGTCAGGCAGGAACCCCTCCTCAAAATACCCAGGGAAAAGGGTAAAAAACTCCCAATGAAGGACTTTTCCCTGTAACAAGGTCACTCCATAATGATCACCGGTAACAAATCTGCGAAATGTTTCCTCCAAAAATTGAAAACCTGCACCGGTCGCAGCTCCTATAAGCGCAAAATCACTTAAACTTAATGATGACGCGCGTCGGGAGAAATAGAGATATGCACCTAACGGGATGAGCTTTACGATCTCTTCTACAATAGGCGTCAAGATCGCCATACTCCAAACATCAGCTTCTCTACCTCCTAACACTGTGGTAAAGGAACTGACGATGATGGTATTGATCGGCGTCATCAACCATGCTCCGGCTAAAAAGAAGTACGTGTACTTTTTCCATGTGAGAGTTTTACTTCTGCATAATAACCAAAATTGCAATATGACATAAAAGGACCAGAGAAACTGGACGAACATCCTACGAGAGTCTTCCATAAAAATCAGGCTTAAGATGAAAACGCTCAGTGAAAGCCAGGCGAAAATAGCATAGACTCTTAAAATAACAGGATGTTGCTTAATTAATTCTTCCCAGAATCGATGGATGGTTTCCAGTTTACTTCTAATCTTCACTCTTAAACTTACAACTTGACTTGCCATAGGGTTCAACTCCGATGTGACTTTTTTTCATCAAGCTGCCATCTAGTTGTTTCAAGAGTGTTCGACCTTCTAAACTGGTATAAGGTAGTCATAATGGATAATTGTGACAATAACCTCAAGTCTTCATGAAAATTCATTCGATAAATGCGACTAATACATCATGATTAAAGTTACTTCATTGTAAGTATTGTTGGAATTGGTTACAACAGGAATATTTCAACGGTTAAATTTGCAATAGCAATTATCCTTTGTAAACAGCCTAAACAAAAAATGAAGTTGACCCGTTCATTAGATTCGAGTCAACTCCACCTTTATCCTTTTCTTTTCATTAAATCAAACTCCGACTTCAGACTGATTAAAGTTCATCCTGACGCTCGTTAAGCATCCTGGCCCTTTACATTATGATTGAAACAGATTAGTGACGGGAGGATTTTTCCAATGGAACAGACGAACTCATTATCCCTTTTTAAAAATAAAACGTATGTTAAATTGTTTCTTGCTTCATCCATATCGATCTACGGTGACTGGTTCGATATTCTCGCTATTTCAGTCCTGGTGGCTTATGGATGGAACACAGATCCTGTATTGATCGGGCTCATCCCAGTATGTTTTGCTTTACCAGGGATCCTTTTTGGATCGTTCGCCGGTGTTCTCGCTGACAGGTACAGGAAAGTCAACTTGATGATGGCTTCTGATTTCATCAGTGCGATTCTGACAGGACTCCTCGTTTTGGCCGATCACATCTATTGGATTCTTCCTCTCTTGTTTTTAAGGTCTACGATGGGTCTGATCAGTTCCCCTGCAGCACAGGCGTTGACAAGGCACGTCGTCCATGAGGATCAGCTCTTGAAAGCGACCTCCTACAATCAGATCGTCAATAATTCTGGGAAAATCGTTGGGCCATTGTTAGGGGCTGTTATTCTCGCTCTCATATCCCCGAAAATTTGTATCTTGATCAATGCATTCAGCAGCATCATATCTGGACTCATTCTCCTGACCATGCGTAACATCAAAGAAAATGATGCGACATCTGAAAATGAAGACGAAGCAAAGCCTAGTTTCAAAGAATCCTGGAAAGAAGGATGGGCGTTTGTATTGAAGCAACGGGTGATTTTCAATTCCATTTTATTCTCCTTGATCGGCATGATGGGGATTCAGCTTGTCGACTTTCAATTTCCAGTCCTCCTTCGTTCCGTCAATATGGAAGATCCAGTTGTGTTCGGTATGCTGATGAGTATGACCGGAATAGGGTCAATCCTTACAATCACCTGGATGAACCGTTTCAAAGATCTCCAGTATGGTTGGGCGATCGGCGGTGGGATGAGCTTGATCGGTTTCGGGTTTGCGGGTGTAGGTTTCATTGCAGAAGGAATGTCGTTATTCATTCCCGCCCTTTTCGGACTGCTTGTCGGTTTAGGAAATGGCATTTGGATGGTCGCATTCAACTTTGCTTTACAAAAAGAATCTCCTAAAGAAATGATCGGGCGGGTCTTCGGGATTACGAACTCCTTGTTCAGTGCGGTTGTGATCATCGCACCGATTACTGGCGGAATTCTCGTTCAAACGCTCGGTCCCTCGGCTGTCATCCAAGCAATCGGATTTGCCGTCGGTGGAACGGGCATTATCGGGGGAATCCTTGGCAAATGGCTCTGGAAACAAAAATCCAGCTCAACAACGATTCTTGAACCCGTTTCTAAAGAGTCAAGTGTTTAAAAACCGTTTCAAGGCTGAAGCAAAGAACATCCTTACAAGGGGTGTTTTTTGTGGTCTTTAAAGAGGCATAACAGGGGAATCAGGCCAAACGGGATCTGCATCTACAAGTACTGGACTGTCAGGCCATATCGGATCCTCACCTTCGGGAACAGGTCCATCTGGCCATACCGGATCGGACTCAGCTATTGATGGATACTCTACCCTAGGAAGATTACCTTTTCCGCCATCATCATAATCTTGTCCTCCAACTACAAGAACACATAGCGCAAATACTACTGTACTTGCTAAACACATTACATTTTGAAACCATTTCGTCATAAAAGACCTCCATTAATTGAATATTTTTACATTTTTATCATAATTTTAATATTTTTAATTGTCAATTCTTTTTTGAATAATATATTTAATTATTTAAAAATTCTTTCAATAAATTTACATTGTGGTAAAATGATAGTGGGAGGCGATATATTTGGAAAGTAGTGTAGGACTTAGGATTAAAAGGTTAAGAAAAGATTTGGGACTTACCCAGGGAGATTTAGCTGGGGATCAATTGAGCCGCGCCATGTTAAGCCTCATTGAACGAGATCTGACCACCCCCTCCCTCCGGACGATTGAATACTTATCCCACAAACTAGGTGTTTCCGTTGGTGATTTACTAGGGGAAATCAAAGACACATCCATTACTTCAGCCACCTCAGAAGATATCAAGAAATCACTCAATATCTGTACAACCCTTTTTAAAGTTAAAAAATTCAAGGAAGCGGAGAATCGTCTGAAAGAACTGATCAAGATTGAACACGTTTCCTTTCCAGAAAAATGGCTGGCACACAAACTGCTCGGTCAAATATATGAGAAGCTGGATGAAGATGAAAAGGCCCTGGTTCACTTCACTGAGTCCCTTTACTATTTATCTTCTACGGATGCAAATGAGATTGTAGAAGTCTATTATTATAAGACTCTATCGAACCGGAAGCTTGGACATTATAAAGATGGAATTGCAGCTGCACTCAATGCTGCTGTACTCATCGAATCTTATCACACCAAAGTAGACAACCTTCTTCAAATCAAACTTCTCTACAACCTCGCACTTTGTTATTGCCGTGTTGAAGAGTTCCAAAAAGGACTTGATGTCATCAATCGCGCAATCGGAATCATGGAAGCAAACGAAGTTACATATTCAAACGGCCATTTCTATATGCTGAAAGGGCTCGCAGAATTGTATATGAACAAATTCGCTGAAGGAATCGTATCGACAAGAGGGGCGATTGAATACCTTGATGTCAATACACATCCAGAAAGGTATTTAGGTTCCAAAATCAATCTAGGGATCATTTTGCGAAAACACAACGATATACAAGACTCATTAAAGGAACTGCACGAGTGTTTGGATGCAGCATTGAAAGCAGACATTCCGTATATCACCGTCAATAATTACTACGAGCTTGCCCTCTCCTATCTTCATATCGAGGATATCAAGCAGGCCGAGTATTATGCAAAATGCGGATTAGCATTAGTCGAACCGAGATCCCACTTACATGGCCAATGCCACTATGTTCTTGCCAAAGTACTGATGAAACGTGGAAACTATAAACAAGCATTGAATGAAATCAAAAAATCAGAGTCGATTTTCCAATTACAGAAGAATGAATCTTGGTCTGCTCTTGTTCTATCTGAAAAAGCGATTTGTTATGAACATCTGAATGATCATAATAACGCATTCCAATCTTTACTGCTAGCAAACCAAATGATGTTGAAAAAAGATATGAGGCTCATAAGCACGGAAATTCCGGTAATGAGTTGATTCGTTCACTTTGAAGGAGGAATCAACCTGTGGACAGAGGTAATAAAGTAGTTTATCGGGGCAAGACGTATTTAGTGATATGGAGATATGATTCAGGTTATCTTGAAATAAAGGGAGACTTCAGAACATACCTTGTTCACGAAAAAGACGTAAAGTATGTGAAGTAGTCAAATAGTGATGAAGTGAGAAAAGTGCCCCCATTTAAGGATTGGCACTTTTTTAGCGTATCAGCACATAATTTTTCCAAGGGTTATTTTACTCACTTTCTACGGACAACCTGTAAGCCTCCTCACTAGAACAAGGATGTCAACATAAGAATGAAATCATTTTCGTCTCTGCGATAAGAATTCATAGAAAGCTTCCTAATGCTTGCTTCGACGTTCAAACCTGCAAATCGATTTGCTGTGACTCGCTATCCAGACCCTCGGGTTCTATCTTACGGAACTTATGAAGCAACACCAGAAAAACGATTTCCATGATCAAGCTGACCACAATCAGAAGAATGCCAATCCCTATCCCGATATTCGTGCCTAAATTCATAAGAAAAGGCTCTACACTAGTCACGATCAACATTGCAATGATATAGACTTTGAATGTCAATTGCGTCCTTTTAAAAATTGCCTCATCCCCATAGTGTCGTGCCAGTTGTAGCATGACCTGGAACACATAAAAGACTAGAATCAATTTCCCTATTCCGAGTGCACTCATGTATATCGGCCACCCGTCATTCGCTGTCAATCCGGTGATCTCGTTATTCGTCTGTTGGATGAAAACGGTTGGCAGCGATAACGCAAACAAGATCATCGCAAAAATCCGCGAAAGGTTTCCGACCTTATATTCAGACGATATCCGTTCAAGTCCCAGGTAAATGAGAAAGTAGCCCAATGGATCGGGAAGGATGTCGAAAGCGACGATGTGGATTTCGAGAAATACGAGCAGGAATCCTGTAAATATTTTTGTGAATGATTCTTTCATCGTACTTTCCCTCCCTGGTGGTTGGTGATGATGTCATTAATATCGGCCTGATTTAAATATGGTTCATCCCAAATAGGAAGTGAAAGCTCAAATGCTTCTCCATCTAACGACTTTCCTTTGATCCAGATGTTGAACCTCAAATACATTGTGTTATCGTCATTAATTTGTGCATAAAAACTGACCAAATCACCTTTCGCAATTTTGATTGGAAATTCGATATCGGGTAATGCCGTGCCTATAACATTATTCCACGGTCTGTTCAAATCCCCATAATTGTCATCGAGATCTTTTTTCACCGGGGCTGGCTCGATTTGCGGAGCATTGATTTTCACTTCTAGTAAACCCGGATAGTCCTCCTGTAAAGGGATTTCCACCTTTTCAATAAGTAGTCCTTCTTGAGCTGACAGTTCAAAATTACTGCGATGTTCACTGCTGCTTCCACTCATTTGAAATTTAAATGGTTGCTCACGGTTAGGTTCTCCACTTATCTTAACTTGCCCGATATCAACAGCATGATTTAAATCAGCACGAGCACTGAAAGAAGGAATAATTTCACTGAACGTCCACTGGTTTCCGCTTCCTTTTTTGACTGGAAGTTGTTCTTCGTACATGTCCACTTTAAAAGAACGCAAATGATGATGAATATATTCTTCTTTATTTAGAGGTCCTTCCTGATTGAACATGAACCCATCATGTGATGTATAAAGATGGATACCATTTATACTGATGCTATTTACCGTACCATGATCACCTTTATTCGTAAGATAATAGAATTCCAAAGGCATTCGATCCTCTACCGACACTTCATAATAGTGTTTAATAAAAATAGGTTCATCCAGTTGCTTTGATTGCAGATATGTATAATTACCTGTCCAAATAATGACAGCAAGTATGATTGCAATCCAAAAATACCTTTCCCTCATATTGAAATCCCCCTAAAAAATTCAACATCTACACATTTTACCATATTTGGAAGAGTAGTAGATTATTCATGGCAATTGAAACTATTAGAATTTGTCTGGAGCATCCGATTTACTTGTTTTGTGTAGTCCGGTAACTTGTTTTTTACAGATAATCAGGTATTTCACACTATTGAAATTTTATAGTTTTTCCTTTATATTTTGATTATTCAGAATACTATTCCCGCGTTCGATGATTATTTAAAAAGGAGGATGAAAAATGACTGATGTCCGATTGATTCCTTATCAAGTAGAAGAAATCATCGAAGATTTGACGAATATTCCTCAAGGTGTAGAAATGATTGAAGCACCCGAATTATGGGAGAGAGCTGACAAAGGGAAAGGGAATGTTGTCGCGATTATTGATACGGGATGCCAGACCAACCATCCTGACTTGGAAGGACGGGTGATTGACGGCCGCAACTTCACGACAGATTACAATAGTGATCCAGACAATTTTCTGGACAACAATGGACACGGTACTCATGTTGCTGGCACCATTGCTGCGATTGGGAAAGATAATAGCATTGCAGGTGTCGCTCCTGAATGCAGCCTGCTCATTTTAAAAGTGTTGACGAAACAAGGCAGCGGCAGAATGGAGTGGATTGTGGATGCTATTCGCTATGCGACTGATTGGACAGGACCTGATGGGGGAAAAGTGAAAGCCATATCCATGTCACTTGGTGGTCCACAAGGTACGGATGAATTACACCAGGCAATCAAAGATGCTGTCGACAACCAGATATGCGTCGTTTGTGCTGCCGGTAATGAAGGTGACAACCAGGAGGATACTGACGAATATTCTTATCCGGGTGCTTATAATGAAGTCATTCAGGTAGGAGCGGTAGACTTCCAACGCAACATTGCACGATTTACGAACACGAATGATGAAATTGACCTGGTTGCACCAGGTATCAATATTTTATCGACATTTCCAGATAATAGATATGCGAGGTTATCAGGAACATCGATGTCGACACCGCATGTGTCCGGAGCGTTAGCCTTATTGAGCAACCTTACAACTAAGGAATTTGGCCGTGAGTTGACTGAGCCGGAACTGTACGCACAGCTTGTCAAACGGACAACCCCACTTGATTATTCGAAAAAAGCTGTCGGAAATGGCTTCCTGACCCTCGGTCTCGTCGATAAACTGGAAAATCTGTTCAGCCCATACACAAAGATGTGGGAGCAAGAGGATAAGAGCATATTGATGGCAGAGAGACGGTCCTGATAAACGCAACTAAAGAAAGCTTGGCATAGCCAAGCCTTTGGCGCAGGCTGAGCCTTAGCTGTACTTATATTGAAGAAAGTATTTTATACTTTCTTTAAATGCAAAAGAGGATGACTCCAAATAGGAGCATCCTCTTTTTACATGTATTTAAATTTTTACAGGCTTTGGTGAAATAAGTGCAAAAATAAAACCTAGAATCGGAAAGATCATTGTCAGGAGCAAGATTTCCGTATATCCGCCGAATAAGTCATAAGCAAAGCCGTACGGAAGTGGACCGAATGCAGATCCGATCACCATCGTCGTCATCGCCAATCCTTTAATACTTCCCAAATGCTTACGACCGAAGTAATCCGGCCAAATGATTGAAAGCGTAATCCTTTCCAATCCGTTTACAATCCCCCACATTACACCGAATAAAATCGCCATCCAATAGGATTCAGTAAATAAAAGCATTGCAACAAACGCTAACTGTCCCAGAAAGCTGAGTGATAGTACAACATTCACCTTCACTCTTTCTAGTATGAATCCAGAAACCATCGTAATCGGAAATCCGATGATCGCCATAAGACTCAGAATGAAAGCGGCCGTTCCTCTGCCCAATCCACCTTCTGTAAAAATAGATACGAGGTGAAACGTAATACCCGTATTAACCAGTGCAGGTATACTGACACAGAACAAGATCAGCCAGAATTGCCGAGTCTTCATTGCTTCATTCAGTGTCCATGACACATCATTCGGATTTTCTTCTTCGATTTCTGTTCCATCATCCCTTACTTTTCTTACAGCATTATCCGGCTTCAATCCTATATCCTCAGGTCTATTTTTCATGAATACGAAGACAAGCGGTACGAAAATCAGAAGGATCGCTCCCCCCAATATCCGGAAAGCAACCTCCCAGCTGAACGTTTCAATCAACCAAGCATTTATTGGTGGAAATAAAGCTGAGCTGAGGAATCCACCGATCGCCATGAAACTGAGTGCCCTTCCTCGTTTTTCAATAAACCATTGGGGTACAAGGGTGTTCGGGACCAATGTCATCGATCCTTGTCCGAAGAATCGTAAAAGGAAGAATCCGATAAATAACATGACCGGCGTCAGCACGAAGCTGTTCCAAAAACAAGCTACCGCAAGCATAATTCCAATCACCAAAGACATTCGCCGCTGACCAAAACGATCGACAGCGCGTCCCATCAGGAAGAGTAATGCCCCTGATAACAGAGTAGCCCCAGAATATATACCCGATACAAGTGAACGGCTCCACTCAAATTCTTCTATATATGAATCAATAAAGACAGAAACTCCATATGTCTGACCGGGTCCGGAGAAGAACAATCCCATGCCGCCTATGAAAACAATAATCCATCCATAAAAAAAGGGAAATCGTGATTGTATGTAATTAGAAACATTGTTCATAGCTGTCACCTCGAAGTGTGGTTCTGAACAATTTTACCAAAATCAAGGTGAAAATCCCAAAAAAATGACTTAGTTTATTACGTCTATTCTCATTTCAATATGTCGGTCGGTACCTCGTGAAGATTCCATAGAATGATGATGAACAGAATTGATATCCCCCATGCAGTAAGGGGGTTCCTATGATGAATGTAAAGGATGATGAACATGATGAAGTTGAAGAGGATCGACCATCCATAATGCCAACTATTATGAAACGAAATTCCATCTACCCATAAAGTGATCATTTCATTGATGCAATAAATCAATACCCACAACAATATGTAGAAGAAAATATTAATTTTCTTTTCTGGGAAATTCCCCAGATAAATCAAGATCGTTGCTGGATATTTAATTACCATAACGAATAAAGATATATGGGTGTGTGTAAAATCCATCGCGTTTTCCATATGGAATGATTCATATTCCCACTTTGAATAGTCATGGAATAGAAACTGATACAACAAATCACCAACAATAAAGAAAAGTATAGTGGGATAATAGACTCTCCAATTCTTCCAATCCCCCCATTTCCATGCGGCAACGATATAGATGATAAAATACAATATAAATATCAGCATATACAACACTCTTTCCCTAACAATATTACCATTTATTAACATATTTCAATATAATATATGAGTGTTCAAATGCGCCTTATTAAATAGGGTCTTTATAACCACTTTGTACTATTTTCAATCTTATTGTTAAATCTCTGATTCTTTTGGATAATACTAATGGTAAAATTCTATAAGTTGGAGTCATGGAGTCATGGAGTCATTATGATCTTATTACTTTTGACGTGTTTGATTTTTACTGTTGCAGCATTTCTGATCCCGAAGAGGATGTTGAAAATTGAAATGTATGTAGGTTCTTGGTTCGCTTTATACTTTGCTTTATTGGCAGATTCTGTACTTGGTGGCAGATATGAATTATATGCCTATTTCAAGCCAGGGGTCCATTACATTGATTTTCTCGTTGCTTTCGTTACCTATCCAGCGATCTATATCATATTTCTCAATCTTTTTCCATTTAAAAAACCACTTTCAAAAAAAGTGATTTACATAGTCGGCTGGTCAATTTTTGCAATCGCTTATGAATGGTTTGCATCATACCATAGCCAGATGTTCAATTATACTGGCTGGGAAACGATTTATTCCGTTCCAATATACCCTATCCTATACGGTGTACTTCTTGTGAATTTCTTTTTTATTAGACATTTTATTGAAAGTCCAAAAAGGATTTTCAAAAATTCTCTGACCAAAATCGACGTTTATGGCACCGTGTTATTCACGTTATATTGGGCACTTGTTATGGATGCGATCTTAAAAGGGAAATATAAATTTTTTCATTACATCAAACCAGAGGTGCACTGGTCTGATTTTCTTATCCGAATTAGCTTTTATCCAATTTCAGCTCTGGTTTTCCTAACATTCTTCCCAAAGGCAAAAATATGGTGGATGCAAATTGGATACCTGGTCGGTTGGCCACTTATAATCGTTTTTTGTGAATGGGTTGCTTTACAGATTGGAATCGTCCATCATGATAACTGGAGCTTGCACCTATCCTATATAAAATACTTGATATTCTATCTATTCATCCTTATGAATTATTTGTTGATGGAGAAATTGAATAGGAAATCAAAAAGGACAGCTTACTCTTAAGCTGTCCTCTTTCTTTTTAGGAAGTTTAACAAAGCCTTATATTAAAAATCATTCTCACACACTTGCAGCTTGCATCCATTTTTTCAAGATTGTCTTTTCCTTGGAATCATCGAGACATGCATCTGACAGCGTTCTGTTTTCCTCCATGAACCAATCGTGTGTGTCTTTGATCGTTTGCTCAAATGGTCTGAAGGTCAACCCCTCTTTTATCGCTTTAAAATTGTTGAGTCCGATATCCCCGTTTGGAGCTGGAAGGTGTTCGGCTATCGGATATGTTTCAGGAATCCATAAAGGCATTTCTACCCACGGAGCCACATTACAGCGTTTCAAGAAGGATTCAGATACCCAGGTGATGTCCGCTTTGTTATTGAAAAGGAGTCTGCCTTTTTCAAGAAAAGTTTCCATCATCAGTTTCACGTCCGGCCCGGCCGCGTTATACGTTCCGACGATCTGCTGTTCAACCATGTAGATCGTCCATTCCGCAAGGTCCCGGACATCAATGAATTGAATCTTCCGGTCAGGTCGTCCTGGTGCGAGAATTTCACGATTTTCGGCCAATCTCATCGTCCAGTATGTGAATCGGTCAGTAGGATCATATGGACCTACGATCAGTCCAGGCCGGATGACAAGACCGCGTCCTTCCATTTCTTCATACACGACCTGTTCACAGTGGTACTTCAAAGGACCATATGTTTCACCGGTTACCTCATCCATTTCGCTGATTGTTTTTACTTTTTCGGCTGATAATGTCAAAACCGCTGCTTCTTCATCCACATGATCTTCATTGATGAAATTCTTATAGACGGAGGCGGTCGAGATGAAAGTATAGATTTCAGTATTATCAACAACTGCTTGTACCGATTTTCGCACCGTTTCTGGATGATAGCCGCATGTGTCGATGACTGCATCCCATTTCCTGCCACTGATCAAGTGACTATCCTTCATCCTGTCCCCCTGGATCCATTCAAGCTCAGGAAAGACCTCCCGATTCGTACCCCGGTTGAAAAGTGTCACATTGTTGCCCTTATTCAGTGCCGCTTCAACGATATGCCTTCCAACAAACTTCGTCCCGCCAATCACTAAGATATCCATTCCTTACACCTCCATTTGATTATTAATAATCTAAGGTGCATATAAACGTATGTATAAGGGGCTGACCCAAAAGACAAGTTTCAGACACCTCCAACACAACATTTTGTTATCAAAAACACGCTTTTTCCCAAAGTGTTGTTAAGTTCGGAGAGACTCAGACACTTATGAGTCAGCCTCTTGGAAAACGTCATGATTGGACTGTTTGTTTTTCAACCCTTCCGTAATCTCTTAGGAGTTTTAGTTTTTCATAGGTCAAGATCCCTGTCCATTCATCCTTGGCTTTTGACCAATCCTGTTCGTACTGTCCCCATTCCCAATTCGGATGCCATGTACCGTCAGATTGCTGTTGCTCGATGATATAGTCAAGATTGTCCTCGACCTCTTCCTTCATATCCTTATAAAAAGGTGAATCAGGACGTGCGGCTAACTGGACTGGCTGCATACCGTAATTCGACCATTGTTCACGTTTCAGATCGACTAATTCAGGAATATGTTCTCTTACTTTTTCAATGATCATATCTCGATCGGTTGCACTCAATTCATCAGCAAGCCTTAGGTAGCAAAAGGTTTCGTGCATACTTCTAAGTGTATCGAGCTCCATAAAATACGTGAGGGATCGTGATTTCAGATTTTCTCGTATTTCCTCCGGTGAGCAGTCTTTATAGCGTAATAGATAGCCTGTAAGTTCTGCATTCGGATTTCCCCATGCCTCTTCCACCATGACCCGCTCATTTTCATGATCATAATGCCACCACGGTGCATGAGGTACATCGTTGACTTCCGGCGGTACCGCATGCCAGCGCCCTTTTTCCTGATCGTAGTTTTCAAGAAGATAGTTCATTGCATCCTTGACCATAGGATGGTCGCCAGGAACCTCTAACTCTTTGAAAATTTGAAAGGCTATCGATGTCGACATCGGCGACGAAATCTCCAATCGAAAATCGGGTTCCATCCGGTTTCCGAAACCACCGTCAACATTTTGATAGCCTTTGAGTGCCTTCAAAACGTCTTCTTTCGATCCGTTCTCGAAGTGATATCGGTATAACGCTTTTTCAAGTTCCCGGCCATTATCTAGTAGATATTTTTTTGCGCGATCAAACGATTTTTCATCCAAGTATTTCATCAAATGCTCCTCCTTCTAACGAAAATATGTTCTGTTTAAAATTTCGTGATGGAGGTGTTTTCTCCTTCTTTTATGAGCAGGATATCTATTCAGACACTTCTTTTAATGGTAAAATATGGTTGCGAGGAAGGAGATATAAATGATGTTTGATATAGAAAGATTGAGGAGCGCGATTATTTTTCTTGGGATTTGTGTATTGCTTGGTTCTTGTACAAATGCGAACTCAAACTCGAATAATACGAGCTATGTACCGGATTATAGTTCGGATGATAGCGCACTATGGGAAATTAAAATGGAGTTGGAGGAATTGATCAGGAATATGAATATGTTAACCAATAAATTAGGTGAGAAATCTGAATGAATGACAAAATAAAAACGAATCCGATTGTATTCCATTACAAATAATGTCTTCTGTGCCCGCAAAGTGTATTGTTTAGACTTTTGTGATACTCTTTCAAATGACCCTTATTCAATCTACTTCCTTACCCATGCGTCAGTGTCATAACCACGGACCTGCCAGTAGCCCAAATGCGGACTATCGGTCAACTCGACCCGCACAAGCCATTTAACCGCTTTATAAGCATACATTCTCGGAACTATCAGGCGAACTGGACCACCATAATCAGATGGGATCAGTTCCCCGTCCATCAGCATAGCTACCATGACATCATCCATTTGGGACTGATCCAACGTAAGTGCATCTGTGTATACCCCATCCCCTGAGTAGAACTTTACATATTTCGCTTCTTTCCTGACTACCGCCTTTTTTAAAAGATCTTTCAACGGTATTCCTTCGTATGTGACCTTCCGAACTGACCATCCAGTGACACAATGGAAATCGCTGACCTGTACTTTCCGCTTCATTTTAACAAAGTCTTTCCATTTGTACTCGACCGGTTCATCGACCAAACCATCAATTGTAAATGACCAATTATCATTATTATACTTCGGAATCTCAGTGACGGTATAAACCCGGAATCTTCCTTCATAACCTCCACCTTTAGGAGGATTGGAAGCAGGTAAAGGGGGTTGGTGGAGGTATCATCTGATTCTTATCGTTGGAAATGACATTTTTCAACGACTGCCCCCCATCATCCATCACTTGCTTCAACCATTTGAAAAAGGAAGGCCCGATGAACACGACAAAAGCTGTCCCTGCAACCATTTGAATGAACCCTCTTCTAGAAAGAGGGATTTTCGGTTTCCCGTCCTCATTATCCAATTGTACGATAGGGTCTCGCTGCTTCTGGACCCAACGAAGCCTTGTAAGCGAATGATAGAGTATTACTGGGAGACCGATCCAAGTAAACAAATCATGGATGAATAACGAAAATTCCGCTGTGGTTTCTGAAATCGATTTTTCAAAGGTAAGTGCCAATCCAGTGACCGACCAGATGATAATGAACGTCAATATCGTAATCAGGTTCAACCTTTTCCCAGTCTGCTTTCGACTAATAAAATGCTTTTTCAAATAAGGAAAATAGAGGATTAACACCACCATCGAGGCAATGCCGACACCGATATGGACTTGTTTAAGAATGACACGGACTGGTGCTAGAAATCCCCTCATTGAAGGAAGGAACAATAAAATACCGCTTACCATCAAAAAAACTATGATCCAGCCATTGTAAGTGTGTAGCTTCTTCAACTTCTTCCACAATGGACTCCACCCCTATTCTTGGTCAGTTTCATAAACCGGGAGTGTGAACCAGAACGTGCTTCCATGATTGATTTCACTTTCGACCCCGATTTCACCGCCATGCATTTTCACGATCGACATCGCGATTGAAAGACCCAATCCTGCGCCCCCGTGTAAAGGGTTTCTTGATTTTTCAACTCGGAAGAACCGATCGAAAATGTGGTATTGATTTTCTTTGGCAACCCCTTGACCTTCATCAGATATTTTTATCATTAGATAACTATCGTTTTGACAGCTTGTCTGGATCGCAATTTTGCTCTGGTTTTTCGAAAAACGGATGGCATTTTGAAGGAGATTGACGAAAACACGCTTAATTTTTTTAGGCATGACAGCAACAGCTGGCAGTTTTTCTGACAGTGATACCTCTACTTCAATCTGCTTTTCTTCCAATTGGATACCGAGGTGTTGGAGGGTTTCCACGATCAAACTGTCGATATGGTATGGTTCAGGCTCGAACATTTCGGAACCAGAATCGAGCTCGGACAATTGGAACAGATCATTTATCAAATAACTGATCCGGTTTGTTTCAAGCTTGATCGTTTCCAAATAACGTTCATACGTATCTGTCTCATCTACTACCCCATCTTGCAAAGCCTCGACAAACGATTGGATGGAGGCTAGCGGTGTTCGTAAATCGTGTGAAATATTAGCCACGAGTTCTCGTCTCGATGCTTCTGCTTGCTTCAACCTCGTAAAACTTTCTTCTAGCTGCTCATTCATCGTATTGATATTGGACGCTAGCTGTTGGAATTCATATGGACCGGTGACAGGCACTTCCCCTTTGAAATTCCCTTTTGCTATTTCCTTTGTCTTAGCAGTGATTTTCAAAAGGGAGGTTTGAATCGGACGAGTGAGAATTGAATGCGCAATAAGCGAAATGATTCCAGATACCACTGTCACCGCCGTTAAAATATATACCGTTTCATTCGACAGGAACATCCTCATATAACTGAAGATCAGAAACAAAAGGATTATTCCAATACTGATGCTGCTCACTAGTAACAGTTGTGTACGCAGCTTCATTGCTTTTCGGTCCCTTCAAATTTGTATCCAATTCCCCATACGGTTTTGATGTATGTGGGTTCAGAAGGTTTCGGTTCTATTTTTTCACGGATTCGTCGGATATGGACGGTTACGGTTGTGGTATCCCCGTAGAAATCGATTTCCCAAATTTTATTCAATATCTGGGTTCTAGAAAATACCTGGTTTGGATGGCTTGAAAGCATCCAGAGCAGCTCAAACTCTTTTACGGTGAGGTTAATTTCCTCTCCATTTACCAATACCAGTCGTTTTGACGGTTCAATCTGCAAGCTTCCATACATCAGGCTCTTGGGGTTATCCGATTGGCTGCGATTTTCTCCAATTTTCATCCGATGGAAAATCGATTTGATTCGTAGTACGAGCTCTTTTGGGCTGAAAGGTTTCGTCATATAATCGTCCGCCCCGATTGTCAAGCCAAGAATGCGGTCCATTTCCTCTCCACGTGCCGTCAGCATGATGATGGGAACGTCATCATCCATACGGATTTCTTCACAGACCTTCCAGCCATCTTTTTCAGGCATCATTAAATCAAGGACGATGAGGTCTGGTTGTTCAGTACGCCACTTCCTCAGCGCTTCAATTCCATCTTCCGCTGTGAGGACTGTGTAACCGTCACGTTCCAAATAGCGCTTCGATACGTCCAAAATATTTTTCTCATCGTCAACGACCAGAATTTTTGCCATGGGTACTGCTCCTATTCTTGATCCCGTTTATTTCCCCATCAACATAGCGTATCCGAAATCTTCATCGAATGACTTGCACCAGATGACGACCTTGTTATACATACTTAAATCCGTACCTTCAGGGACCTTATAGTTTTGATTTCCTTTATTCCCTTTCAAATTCCCAAGCTCGATTCCCTCTTTTGTGTTTTGTCCTTCTTTTGTTAGATATACGTATAAATCTGGTCCGTTCGTGACTTCGAAGTCTTCGAATCGTAAATATAAGCCGTCCTCTGCATCTGCAGTTTTCACCATTCCGCTTGCCATATGCTTATCATCCGCATCTTCAAAGGAACCGCTGTACATCATCATCTTGTCCATCATTTCCTTATCTTCATCACCGCCCATGTTTCCTGAAGACTTTTCATCCATCTCTTTGTCGTCCATGTTTTCGTTCGTTTCTTCAGTGTGCATGTCATTATCTTCCATTGATTCTTTTCCAGAAGTCGGTGCAGCCTCATTGACTTCTTTGTCCAAAAACAGAGGCGAGCCCAACCACCAGGCGATTCCTAAGATTCCTGCAATCACAACACCGACAATGATTTTCTTCATATACTTCCACCTCTTCCTATAGGATTGATTCCATCATAGAAAACAATCCTTAGAAAACACTAACGAAAATCTTAAGAAAGTATTAACGATTCAGTTGGAAGGACATTTATACAGCCGACCATCGATTTTCCGTTTTAACGAATTAATGTATTTGTGGAAGAATCCGATGACTGGCCCCACACTTGCAACGACAATCAATGTTCCAATACCGACTGGTCCACCTGCGATCAATGCAAGCATAAGAATGAATGATCCTGCAATTGTTTTAGCTACTGCCAAACGGAAACCATAACGTTTATGAAGGGCGATCATCGTACCGTCAACAGGAATTAAAGCTAAGTTCGAATGCAGATAGATTGAGATTCCTAATCCAAGCATCAAGAGACCTGATCCAAGAACGATAGCTTTCAGCATAAATCCGCTTGGCTCCCAAACACTCCAAAGCGTAAATAACCAAAAATCGATGAAGATTCCTGTTATCATGGCCGTGACAATCGCAAAATAAGACGGTTTCGCTTTCTGGATCATAGCATTGAGGAATACGAGGATGATTCCTCCGATAACTTCCCAGCTTCCTACCGTCAAACCGAAATGATGAGTTAATCCCACATTCAATGCATCTAATGGAGAAGCTCCCAATCCCGAAACGATGGTGGCACTGATCCCAAGTGTCAAGATAAAAAGACCGATGATAAAAAAGCTGATGTTCTCAAGGGTTTCTTTCACAGATCTCCCCTCCTTTTCCAAGATGTCCTATTTTTATATTTTACTAGAGGAAAATGAATACAGACAAGCATTGTGACTGGTTCTCCAAGTTATTATTCTTTTCAATACACTCTATCTTTCTATATGATTAGTAGTAACAAATATAGGAGGGGGATGTACATGAAAAAGCATATCGATGATCGCGAGGTACATAAGCAGTTTTATAACGAAATTTTCGAAACGATGAAAGCAGAGCCTTACGCACAATTCCTCGGCATCGAACTGGTGGAGCTTGGGGAAGGTACTGCAACAGCAGAGATAGACGTAAAGGAGCATATGTTGAATACCCACAATACAGTTCATGGCGCAATCACATTCGCACTTGCCGACTATGTATTCGCAGCTGCGTGCAATTCATATGGTAAAACGTCAGTCGGACTGTCGACGACCGTCAATTTCATGGCTGCTGGTCAACCGGGCTCTAAGCTTAGAGCAACAGCAACGGAAGAAAAACGGAATCACCGTACGTCTTGGTATAACATCCGTGTAGAGAGTGATGGAGAATTGATTGCGACAATGGAAGCACTTGCCTATCGCAAGAACCACTATTTTGTGCCGATTGAGGAAATGGATGGAGAGTGAAAATTACGACGGACTGTAGAAATCCTCGAAATAATTTGAGTTTTCACCGATATATTTTGAATTTGCACCGATATAACTGATGCAAAAAACGTAAAGAAAAATTGGCAAAGCCAAGCCTTAGCGCAGGCTGAGTCTTAGTTGCCCTTATATTGAAGAAAGTATATATACTTTCTTTAAATGCAAAAAAGCTGATCCCAAAAATGCTGCCGGGTCACACAACATGAGTATAAACTGGATGATTAATGAGCTTATGTTGTAGTGGCCGCGGAACAGCATTTCATAAAAGGATCAGCCTTATTACATTATATGGATCTTTCCAGCATTCGTTCGAGGGCGATTTTAGCAAATTGTGCCGTTTCCTTGTCAACGCTGATTTGATTGATCACTTCGCCATCTGCAATTGATTCCAATGCCCATAATAAATGCGGGAGATCGATCCGGTTCATCGTCAGACATGGACACATATTCGGATTCAAGGAGACAATGTTTTTATCCGGATGTGTCTGAATCAAACGGTTGACGAGATTCATTTCTGTACCGATTGCCCATGATGAACCAGTTGGCGCATTTTCGATCGTATCGATGATTTTTTTCGTAGAGCCGTTGATATCTGATGCTTGCACGACATCAAATGTGCATTCCGGATGAACGAGTACCGTTACCCCTGGCATTTTCTCACGTACTTGTCGGATATTTTCCATTGTGAATTTTTCATGGACGGAGCAATGTCCTTTCCAGAGAATGACACGAACGTCGTCGTCCTGCCCTTCGCTTTCCAAGACATTCGAAATCGGGTCCCAAACTGCCATCTGATCAAGCGGAACACCCAAATCATATGCCGTATTCCGTCCAAGATGCTGATCCGGTAAAAACAGGATGCGCTCCTTTTGGGTCAACGCCCATTCGACCATCGCTTTTGCATTGGAAGACGTCACAGTTGCACCGCCATTTTTCCCTACAAAGCTCTTGATGCTTGCAGTTGAATTGACATAGGTTAGCGGGATGATTGTGTCCCCGAACGTGTCCTGAAGCATTTCCCATGCCTTTTCAGTCTGGTGGATGTCCGCCATGTCTGCCATGGAACAGCCGGCTCTCATGTCCGGAAGCACCACAATCTGTTCGTCACTCGATAAAACATCTGCTGTTTCAGCCATGAAATGGACCCCGCAAAAGACGATGTATTTCGCCTGAGCATTTTCAGCTGAAAGCTGCGCAAGCTTCAAAGAATCGCCCGTATCATCCGCAAACTGGATCACTTCATCCTTTTGATAATGATGCCCTGGAAGGTACAGTTGCCCTCCCATTTGCTGCTTGATCGCTTCGATCCGCGATACCATTTCTGATTCGCTCATTTGCCGATAACGTTCTGGTAATCCGGCTGTCTTTGTCTGCAAAATATCCAATACGCCCATCTTCTAATCGACCTCCAATTCGAGACTGATGTCCAAGCCTTTTACTGAATGCGTCAACGCCCCTAATGAAATGAACTGTACACCACAATCCTTATAATCCGCTAGTGTATCAAGGGTGATGCCGCCTGATGCTTCCGTTGCGATATGATCCGGAACAAGCTCCACCATTTCCTTGATCTCAGACGGTGATCGGTTATCGAACATGATGATGTCCGCTTTCGCTTCTACAGCAGCCTTCACCTGTGCAGCCGATTCCGTTTCGACTTCGATTTTTGTCATCGGACCCAGCGCCTGTCGAACATGCTGGACGCCATTCTCTATACTGCCGAACATGGCGATGTGGTTATCTTTGATCATAACGCCGCCATCAAGTGTCAGCCTGTGATTCACTCCGCCACCGCATCGTACGGCATACTTTTCGAACATCCGTAAACCTGGTGTGGTCTTCCGGGTATCACAAATTTTGATCTCAGATCCCTCTACGAGCTTGGTTGCATGATGCGTCATTGTCGCGATCCCCGACATGCGCTGAATCAAATTCAGGATGACCCGTTCCCCTTCTAAAATCGAAACGACAGGACCTTCCAAAGTAGCGAGCGTTTCCCCTTGTACCAATGACGCACCGTCACGCACATGAAATTCTACTTTTATTTCTTCAGATATCAAGTTGAAGCCTTCCCGTACGATCTGCTCCCCTGCAAAAATACCCTCTTCTTTCATCAACAAACGCCCTGTTCCTATTTGATCAGATTTGAACAAGAGCTGGCTTGTAAGATCGGCTGTAGCGATGTCTTCAATGAAAAACCGCTCAAGCTCCTGCCGTAGTTTCAACCGGTTCATAATGTTCCTTCCTCCTCTTCACTCTGCACTGCTTCCATTTTTCATGCTGATCCGGATAATCAGTCCGATAGTGGCTCCCACGGCTTTCTGTTCGTTGTAATGCTGATTCCGCCACTAACCACCCGACTAGTACTTGATTATGTTTCTGTATTTCTTCTACACTTGGAATCTCGCAAATTCTAGTGATTCTTAAATATCGTTTGAAATGTTGGATCGCTTTCTTCAATCCATCTTCATTCCGTTCAATGCCGATATACTTGTTCATTATTTCACGTATATGTTCATACGATGGTGAGTCAGTTAATACCTCTATCCCTTGCCAATTGACTCTTGTATTTGAAGGAGCTGATCGTTCAGAGCGTATCGCCTTGGCCAGCCTGTTTGCGAAGACGACACCTTCGAGCAGCGAATTGCTCGCAAGACGATTAGCCCCATGCACCCTTGTGTTCGCTACTTCACCGACTGCAAATAGACCGTCGACTGAGGTACGTCCGGAAACATCTGTTTCGACGCCGCCCATTGTAAAATGAGCACCAGGTGCAACCGGAATCAAGCCTTCTTCAATTGAAACCCCATTTTCCCCGCATAAATTGGTGACTGTGGGGAACTTTTTCTGAAAATTGGTGATGCTTCGGATATCAAGAAAGGTCTTCTTCCCATTCCTTTGCGCACGGTATAAGACTCGGGAGACAACATCACGTGGTGCTAGATCTTTTGAAGGATGCTCGTTGTCCATCAACCTGTTTCCTTCCTCATCCACTAAAATGCCTCCTGCACCGCGGACGGCTTCTGTTACAAGCCCTAGGCTCTTTCCTTCGTTCACCAACAATGTCGGATGGAACTGGATGAATTCCAGATCAGACAATTCCGCACCAGCTTCATAAGCGAGTGCAATTCCATCTCCAGTTATCGTCGAAGCATTCGAATTAACAGGATACAATCCCGATAAGCCTCCTGTGGCGAGAATGACAGCCCCAGCAAAAGTGGCAGTGATTTCACCATTAGCATCCATGCTCCATACCCCGCAGCACCTGTTGCCTTTCACGATCAATTTTATGGCCGTTTCCCCTTCGACCACGAGATCCTTTTCTGTGATCCTCTTTTTCACCGTATCGATGAGATGACGACCTGTTGCATCGCCTCCGATATGAAGAATTCGAGCACAGTTATGGGCACCTTCTTTTCCAAAATCATATGTCCCATCTGATTTCCGATCGAATTTGACACCCAGCTCCACCAGCTTTTGGATCATTTCAGGGCCTTCTGTAACAAGGTGTGTCGTCGCAATCGTTTCATTATGGAAGCATCCAGCCTGCAATGTATCAAGAAAATGATCGTACCAATCATCCTTTTCCTGTATGGCAGCGGCTATCCCGCCTTGTGCTAAATAAGAATTGCAGTCTTCTAATCTATTCTTTGTGAAAATCATCACATTCTTGTGTAAAGAAAGAAGCTCTGCAGTCATTAACCCAGAGAGTCCGCTTCCGATGATAAGGACATCCGTCTGTCGCGTTTTCATAAAAGGACCTCCTGATTTTGGACATCGCAAATGTTTACATATGTCTTGACACCTATATTTACATAAAATTAAACTTATAGCAAGAAGTTTTCTTAGGAGGATGTTTATGATTTATATGGACCATGCCGCTACGACACCTATGTCTGAAGCAGCATTACGTGTTTATTGTGAAGTTTCAACCCGATTTTACGGGAATTCATCAAGCTTGCATGACGTGGGTAGTGAAGCTCAAATTCTGCTTGAGGAATGCCGTAAGCAACTCGCAAACTACTTCAACGGAAGTCCAGAAGGGATTTATTTTACAAGCGGCGGATCCGAAAGCAATCACCTTGCAATCGTTTCCATGGCGAGAGCGAATGCCTCAAAGGGGAAGCATCTGATTACGACTGAAACAGAACATGCATCAGTCGCCAATACCTTCGCCTTTTTAGAAAACGAAGGATTCCGGGTAACGAAAATACCTGTCGATCCTACTGGACTGGTCGATGTTGCAGCAATTCGCGAAGCAGTGACGGAAGATACGATCCTGGCAAGCATCGGTCACGCCAACAGTGAAATTGGAACGGTTCAACCCCTGAAGGAAATCGGCCAACTTTTAAAAGCGAATGGGGTCTTGTTTCATAGCGATTGTGTACAAACCTTCGGAAAAGTTCCGTTTGATTTAAAAACAATCGGATTAGACAGTTTGTCGGTATCCAGTCATAAAGTGTATGGTCCAAAAGGGGTCGGTGCATGTTATATTGCTCCGGATGTATTGTGGAGGCCCTCCATTCCAGGCTCTACGCATGAAAAAGGGTTCCGCGCTGGAACAATCAATGTGCCGGGGAATGCTGCGTTTGTTACCGCCGTTGAAGAAATGATGTCGGAAATCTCAGAGTATGAAGGTCACTACCGTATGTTGCGGAAAAAATTCGAGGACTTCGCAAAATCTGATGAGCGGATCACGATTGAAGGCCATCCAATTACGCATCTTCCTTCGATCATCGGCTTCCGGGTAAAAGGAATGGAAGGACAATATCTCATGCTTGAACTTAACCGGAAGGGCTTTGCTGTCTCGACGGGTTCAGCATGTTCTGTTGGGAAACAATCGCCTTCGAAAACGATGGTTGCTATCGGGCGGAATCCTGATGAGGCGCGTGAACTCGTGCGAATATCCTTTGGAAAAGCGACAATGGAAAAAGATGTGGAAGCATTAGTTGCTGCCCTTCAAGGGATTGTTATGAGCATGAAAACGGTCTGAAACTCTCTAAATCTAATCCCAACAATTTTAGAGGACACCAGGAACCTTATTTACCAAAAACCTGGGGAAATCGGCTACTTTTTACCCAAATAGCGGAACAGTTGTCCTCTAATTTTTTTCAGGTACATCAGAAATAAAAGGTTGTCCAGAAAATGTACTATTCTCCGAACTTAACAACCCGTTGATCTATCTTATACTCATCTATTTTCATTGTAATGGAATCGTTCCGCCAGCTTGTGAATAGCGTGCATAGAACTCTTGCAGGAACTGGTTCGCAATTAAGGTATCATGTATGATCAGCATATTTTCGTCATTGATGTCATTGCCGTTCGTGCTCCAGTTGGTCGAGCCCACAACAATAGTCGGATCACTTGAAGAATCCGCATCGATCAACATCGTTTTACTATGAAGCTTGCGGGTTTCAGCGTCCACATAGACCGGAGCTGGATTTCCCCATCGGATATTCGGATTGTTCTCACTTGTTTGAGATGCTGTCCGTCCGGTCATCTCAATGCTTGCAGACCACCACTGGTTCCAGAAGCTACTGTCAAAAACACCTTTGACATCAAAGCCTGTCAAAGTCCCTTCAAGATCGTTGTAAGAACCTTCCCACTTGTACTTCAGTTCATCGACCAACGTTTGATCCGACCAGGCAAAAATCGTGAAATATGCACTGTCATGCGCTTCATTTTTCACAAGATCACTCATCTTCCCGATCGCATCATCTCCTGAAGAAAAATAAACTTCCACAGTTTTTCCGCCTATTGTGACCTCGTGTGGTGTATTATCCGTTTTACGAGGACCAAGATTAGCCTCTTGAGGAGAAGGGTTTATTGTTGTACTTCCCCACATCTCATTGAATTCCGTTTCATAAACAGAAGCCAATTCCGGCGAATGGGTTTCGACGACGTGCTGTTGATTTCCGTCAAGAACATCATTAGCCATGTTTTCTTCAGAACCATAAAGTCCTGTAACGGTAAAGTTCCAACTGCCTGTGAAAACCCATCGGTCATCGATAATCGCAAATTTATTGTGCATTTGATTTCCAGGAGAATAGTATGTTCCGTCTGTCTTCTGTTCAGCATCGACAAATAAATGGCCAGATGTTTCAGTTGATCCTACTGTCGTCGTGACAAAAGGATAATCTTCTGGCGATGCAGGTAATCCGTACTCACTTCGCCTGGCTTGATCCTCCACGGCAAACATAGGCGAGTCTGAGAAAATCGTGATATCATCCGCTGTACCTATTTGCATATCATTACCGCGAGCCATTTTTTCCAAGTAAAGACGCATTGTTTCAAAGCGTTCAGCATAATGCGGATCTGTTGCATCCTTCGCGTCCGCCACCACCCGCACTTCAACTCCTTCAGCTGCCTTGTTGGTCAGAGCGTCTACTACATTCGGTAGGTTGATTTCATATGTAGCAAAGTCAATACTGGTTGTAGCCTGGTTTATCCGGTTAATCAAACGGTCCTCAAGATTCACATTATAATTTGCTTCATTTCCTGAGTTTGCATACCCTAATAACGCGCACTTGTTGAAATAAACATTGATCGAGCCAATTGTTTCCGAAACATTATTCAGTTGCTCGGTGGTCGAGTCACAAGACGAAGAGCCATTTTCAACTCCAGAAGCAGGTGTGCCATATCCTCCACTGTATGTAGAGGTTGCAGTAGTCCAGTTGGAAGCTGTTGTCCCGCTTACGGATTCGTCAACCCGTTCCATCGTCGCTTTCGTATCATTATTCCCTGCATACCAATCATCCACAGAATCTACTGAGGTGCCGGTATTATCCTTTAATGCCAGTATTTCATTGCTGTTGCCGAGGGCTCCACTGTAAATCAAGTCTGCCTCAACATCTGATACAGTACTGTCATCTGTCCTTTCCAAGAGATAGTACCCATTCGCAGGAAGCGTGCCGGATAAAGAAATGGAAGGCGTACCATCAGCAGCATCAAGCGTCCATCCTTCCAGTGAGATATCACTCGTAGTAGGATTGTAGAGTTCAATCCACTCATCATTGTAACTTCCCGTTGTCCCCATCCAAGCAATTTCATTGATCACGACATCACCTGTGGTTGCAGCCGATGCTTTTTGCCCTTCCGAAATCGGATTTAGGAAACTAGCCGTAAGCGCTGTCATTAAAACTACTTGTAACCATCTTTTCATCGCTCGTTGCCCCATTTCAATAATTTTTGTATTAAAAGATTACGATTCTATTAAATACAAAAACGATAAAGGGTACAACCGAATTTCATGAAGTTTTTGTAAAGTTAGGCCTTATCTCATAGATGGTTGTCCAAACCGTTCACACCCTACTACATAAGATATATATGACTATTCATCGGAAGAAGGGAATGATGAAATGAACCACCAACCTAATTCGCCGATCCAACCTTTCTTTGCGAATTCCATCGCAAAGAGTGGAACGCATTTATTAAAGCCATTATTAGAAGGTATCCCATCCATAAAGCATCAGGCTTTCATTTATCCAGGACTCATTCAACAACTCGACGAGCACATGAAAATCCTATCTTCGATGCCTGCCAATCATTTTGCGAATGGCCACCTTCATTACTCTCCTCAATATGCTCAATTGTTCAAACAGCTGAAGATGAAACAGATTTTCTTATACCGTGACCCTAGAGACATCGTTGTTTCCTATGCTTACTTTTTCATGAAGTTCAAGGGTCAACCGTACGAGCGTTATTTCAGAGAGAACAATATGAATGTCAGGTCCAGATGTCTGGCATTGATCAATGGATTCAACAACTCTTACGCACATCGATCGAACATAAAGCAGTTCTATGAGCGGTTTCTGGGCTGGATGTCTGAGGAAAATATTCATCTCGTCACTTATGAAAGTCTTGTCCATTCAGCAGAATCCCAACGGAATGAACTGAAAAAGATCCTCCGATTTTTGGATATTGAAAAAAGACCGATCAAGCTCGATGAAATTGTAAGAAAAATGCAAGCGAATGTGGATCCAGCAAAATCCCCTACATTCCGTAAAGGACAAGCAGGCAATTGGCAGCAAGTGTTTGATGAGGAAATGAAAGCACAATTCAAAGCAGTAGCAGGCGATCTGTTGATTCAATTAGGCTATGAAAAAGATCATGATTGGTAGTGTTTTCATAAATTTTATAGATACCGCTATGCTTTTGCACTTCGGAAAGGGAGTGAATTTCGAAGGAATCAACACCATTCTTCAACAAAGCCATCTATTAAAAA
Source organism: Pseudalkalibacillus sp. R45 (assembly GCF_052246725.1). NCBI lineage: Bacteria > Bacillati > Bacillota > Bacilli > Caryophanales > Fictibacillaceae > Pseudalkalibacillus > Pseudalkalibacillus sp. R45. Next base: position 178,236 of record NZ_JBQQCL010000008.1, read on the forward strand.
AACCTCTTTGAAAGCTTCTTTCAAAGAGGTTTATCTTTTACACTTAAAGAAAGTATTAGAATACTTTCTTTAGTATAAGTACACAAGCTGGTGGCTACGGAAGCAATACACCGCACAAAGAAAAAGCAATTGCTTTTTCGAGGAACTAATGGCTCAGCCTACGCCTAAGGCTTGGCTATGCCAAGTTTTCTTTAGCAAGTTCTATTTGGTTGTTCAGATAATAAAAATAAGGTCTTTTTCAAATAAAAGTACACATTCTGGAGTTTCAAGGTTGTCCCTTCGATCCGATCGACTTCTTTTTCTGTTGCAACCGTGATCGTAACTTTTGCGTCTCCATTGCTTTCAATCGTCCCGTACATCTTGTCTGTCGTAAAATATACGGTTCTTCCTTCACTTACCTGTGAACATAAATCTTCGAATGATTGAATATAGGTTTTTCTTTCGCTTTCCAACAATGTTTTGTTCATCTGAGCAAAACGTTCTAAACCAATGTTCAACATTCTCCCCCCTTCTTGCTATACTTGTAGAATAACAGAAATCGAGGCGAAGTTATTGTATAAATTGACATAAATCGCATCGAACTAAAGAAATAGTGTTATAGAAACAGACCTTTCTATCCATAAGAAAATGGATTTCAGCTCATTTACATAACTATATTACTATAAAATACCTATATAAAATTACATCGTTGTTTGTGTTATTATTTTTTCAGAATAGATGTTCTTTTCGTTTATAAACGGTATAATGATAATAATTTATATTCGACAGAAACCTCTCTGGTTTTTGTCTTTAAGGAGACACGAAGTTGGAATTGAAGAAATACATCCCGTTCCTATTACTCGTCGGACTCATTATTTTCCTGATTCCTTATAGTATCCCGCTTGTATTGGCTCTTTTGACTGCTGTACTTTTAGAGCCTTTTGTGAAGCTGTTGATACGTTCGTTTTCACTCAAGCGTGTGTGGAGTGTGGCGATCACGTTCACCCTCTTCCTTGCATTGATGGCACTTGGGTGTTATTGGGCTGTTACCACCCTAGTTGTCCAGATTATTGAAATTACTGAACAGCTACCGGAGTATGCGCAATATATCTTTGAAAACGTTGAAGCCCTTATTTTCCAATTGCAACAATATTATCAGGAGATTCCACCTGAATATGTTTCTACAATCCAGGATGCATTGAATGATCTTCGTCAATTTTCAGTCGACTTCCTATCCAATATCGCTAATGGTTTAGTTGGATTTCTAACAGCTGTTCCAGTTCTGCTCATCAAGCTTCTTATCTATTTGGTGAGTTTGTTCTTAATCAGCCTGGATCTCCCAAAAATTCATGCCGGGTTTCTCAACATGTTTTCAGAGGAGGCGAAAGAAAAGGTGCAGCTGGTACTCAAACAGCTCTCATTCGCCTTTGTCGGTTTTCTCAGAGCGCAGGTAATCTTGAGTTTTCTTACTTTCATCATCGCGTGGGTCGGTCTTCTGATCCTCGATGTAAAATACGCCTTACTCCTTTCACTGTTGATTGTGCTTGTAGATATCCTTCCGATATTAGGAACAGGTTCATTTCTCGTACCCTGGGCCTTATACAACCTGTATGTCGGTGACCAACGATTAGCCATCGGATTGCTCGTCCTCTTCTTGTTGATTACGATCTTCAGAAGGATTATCGAACCTAAGATTCTTGGATCGAGTCTGGGAATCAGCGCATTATCCGCATTGGCCAGTCTTTACATTGGATTTGCGTTGCTGGGCATAGTCGGTTTGATCATCGGGCCAGCACTAGTAATTATCATTAAATCCCTTGTCAAAGCTGGATTCCTGAACGTGAAAATTGATTTTTAAGAGGTTGACCGTAGTTTTGGTCGATCTCTTTTTTACATTGGCTATTTTCGCAAACTTTGTTGCTCTTGCACTTAAAGAAAGTATAAAATACTTTCTTCAGTATAAGGGCAGCTAAGGCTCGACCTACAAAAGGCTTGGTCTCGCCAAGTTTTCTTTAAAAGTCGTTGATTT